>NZ_JBPPLZ010000002.1:0-465803 GCF_051535235.1 Nitrobacter sp. | reverse complement strand
GGTGGCCGGCACATTCGGTCGCGGACTGCATCGTTCTTACCGCCAGATAATCAGCTTTTTGCTTTCTGTTCGCGTTCGCGCAGGTAATCGTCGGTCGTGCGCGGCGCCGGGCGCTCTGAAACATCGGATGGCGTCTTCGGACCACGCCGGATTGCCTGTGATGATGCCCCGTGAATCCGATGGAGAGATGCGCCGCGACGGTTCGAGCGCTGCCAATGTGCAGCCGAAACACCCCGTCGCTGAGCGCGGAAGAGTGCACGGCGTGCCAGACTTCTCATCCGGCGAAGCGCTGCGTGTTGCAGCGAAGCGCGAAGTGGTCTTGAGTAGCGAGAAGGACAAACGAGGATGGCGAAAACGAGCGAGAGATCCCGACCGATTAAGAGGGCAAGATAAAGCGAGCTTTCGCTCGCGGCGATCGTTGATCGCGAAGGTGTTGTCTGCACGTTGATTTTGGTCACGGATGGCGGGTCTCGGGTCGGCGCCGTGTGATGTGGGCGTCGTTTTGCCGATTTGCAATCTTGGTTTTCTCCGAATGAGTTAGATCGCATTGTTCGCGATGTGCGCTACGACGCGCTACGCCATCGAAATTATTTTTGCGACGCGTTACGACCGCTGCATTTCATCGCTTGCAGGACACCACGTCTGTCCCGATTGTCGTCATATGGCGCGCGACGATGACGATTTCCGCATCCGTCCTGGCAAGGTCCGCGACCGCGGCGGCATGCGTGCTCCGCGAAGCCGTATCCATCGCGTGCGCGTTCGTCCCACGAGCTTCATCGGCGAAGTCCATCAGGCGGTGCGGCGCGCGGGCGGCAACCCTTATCGGCTGGGTTCATCCGGAAAGGGAAGCGGCCGATTCAACGCGCGAGGTCGGGGCGCTGGATTGGCGCTGACGCTCAAGGACCGCAGTGCGTGGAGCCGCGACGGGAGCGGCGTCCGCACGCGGGTGCGGCGGGTCACGGTGAAGGCCCGGGTCGTGAAGTTGAACCAGCAGCGCGGCGCGGTGCGAGGCTCGCGGTTCGTCGGCGCCAAGGCGGTGGATGCGCATTTGCGAACTCCTGACCCTCAGATTCGTAGCTGATGCTCGCCTGTGACCTTCACACACTGATCCGAGTAACGAGCAACAAGATTGCTCAGAAAGGACTGGCTTTGCTGCGGCAACGGAGCGTTCGTGTAACGCTCATAGCGCGAGCTAACAGGTTCGCAGGATCCTGCCCCGCCGGCCTTTGGCCACTGCGGGGTTGCGGCGGTGGGCGCGATGGGTGCCCTACAACTACGGAGATCCTTATGACCAAAGCCAAAGCAAAGCGGCGAGCCACGACCAGACGCTCCTCAAATTAGCTGCGACTCGATCCGGTAAGGCCAAACACGTTGCCACCAGGACAAAAAGGCCGGCGGCCTCGAAGGTCTTGCCGGCTACCAACGCATTCGCCGTACCGGCCAAAGCATCAGGCGATCGCGCCGATTCCAAGCAAGCTCAGGCGCTGGCTCTGCTGCGATCGACAGATGGCTGCACGATCGAAGCCATCGTCAAGACAATGGGTTGGCAGAAGCATTCGGTGCGCGGGTTCTTTGCCGGTGTCGCGCGCAGGAAACTGAAGCTCGATCTTGATTCCGAGCTTGTAGATAAGGTCCGACGCTATCGCATCAAGTCTGCAGCAGATGAGGTCGGCAAATCAGCCAAGACCCGCCTGACCGATGGCGCCGCGAAGACAAACACGTCGCACCACCGATGCGGCCTCTCTTGATCTCGAGATTGCGCATCTGCATTGTCTCGATCTCATCGGGTTACAGTCCCGCTGGCAGAGTGTTACGGGCGCCCTGCCCCGGAGCACCTGCCCAGGCATCTGCTGTTCGGCATTCTCGCCTATCGCATTCAGGCCGATGCGCTTTGGGATCTCGATGCTGCGACGGTTCAACTTCTAAAGCGTGCGGCTACCGTATCTTTGGACCAAGTTTTGCGGCTCGTGGCGACCCAGTCTCTGCACCCTGCATCCGGGGCCAAACGGATAAGCCCGTTGGCTCTGTCACCCGCGTGCCCGCGTCAGTGATCGAAGTTACAATCTCCAAGGCGGTCATTGCCAACACGGACATGGATGATCCGCTTTCGACCGATGCGTTGCCTCGAGAAGCGATTGAGCGGTTTGTCGCCCGAATTGAGGTTCGCAAGAATCAGTTGGCGATTCATCTGAGGTCTGGCGAAAACGATATCCAGATCCGGAGCAACCACGATCCGAATTCGGCTGAACACCGCGCGGTCACCTCGCGCACCGTCGTCGTGCCCTGGAAGAAGCCATCAAGGCCCGCCCAGGAAATTTTGCTGCCGGCGGGTACGCCAGAGCATCGCGCCCGGCCCGTGAAGGCCGAACGCCGGTCGGCTCTGATCCGAGCGATCGGCCGCGGCCGTCTCTGGCTTCAGGAGATCGTCGACGGCCGCGAAACAATCGAAAGCCTTGCCGCCCGCCAACATTGCAGCACGCGACAGATCAATATGACGATCTCCCTCACCTTCCTTGCACCTACCCTGGTCACAGCAGCTGTTGAAGGGCGTTTCCCCCGCGGGATCGGTGTCGCTGCCCTCCGCGATGCACCGGCTGAATGGTCTCAACAGATGACCCGCCTCGGCCTGGCACCGACACCCGCTCCCGATTCTGCCAATCGGTGACCGCGCCTTATTTCATTTCATCGGTCTGATTCCCAGGAACGGGAAATTGCGCGGCAGAGACAGAGCCCCAAAACCAGCCCGGACGGGTCACAGAGACCGCGCCTCCGCAGATCAAAATGCAGAAAAGCCCGCCAGTAGGGGGCCTTTCTCATCAGTCTCTGAAAATCTGAGAAATAACAGACTGGGTGGTGGGCGCGACAGGGATCGAACCTGTGACCCCTACCATGTCAAGGTAGTGCTCTCCCGCTGAGCTACGCGCCCGAAAACGTCCGCATGGGGTCGCCGCGACCTATATCGGCTCCGGTGCTGACAGGCAAGGACGGGCGGGCACGAATTACGCCGCCAGCATCTTGTTCACTTCGCTGACCAATTCCCGCAGATGCACCGGTTTGGAAAGCACCTTGGCGTTCTTGGGCGCCGCGGAATCGGAATTCAGCGCGACAGCGGCAAAGCCGGTGATAAACATGATCTTGATATCGGGATCGAGTTCCGACGCGCGCCGCGCCAATTCGATCCCGTCCATTTCCGGCATCACGATATCGGTGAGAAGCATTTCAAATGGCTCCTCGCGCAGTCTCTGGTAGGCTGACAGTCCGTTGTCATAGGACGATACCTTGAAACCAGCGTTTTCCAGCGCCTTGACCAGAAATCGGCGCATGTCGTTGTCATCTTCGGCAAGGAGGATTTTGTGCATGGCGGTGGTATCGGGGCCCGACTTGGAGGAGCAGTCGCCCTACTAAGCCTGATGATGGTAAATTTGGGGTGAAGGCTAACTTTGGCTTGGCAGAACGGCTGCGATTATCGACAATGCAGGTTCGAAAAGCGCCTGTCCAGACGACATTCGACAGTAGGCTGCGCAATTTCAGGATGACGCCCGGCCATGACCCAATTTGACGGCAGCCAGCCGCCCCCTTTCGAGATCGCCGAGCCGGCGCAGTGGCGGTCTCCCATCATCTTCAATTCCCCGCACTCCGGTTCGGTCTATCCGGAGGAGTTTCTGGCCGCGTCGCGAATCGACCTGGCCAGCCTTCGCCGGTCCGAAGACTCGTTCATGGATGAACTGATCGTCGGCCTCGTCGAGATCGGCTTTCCCGTGGTTCGGGTCAACTTTCCCCGCTCCTATGTCGACGTCAACCGCGAACCTTACGAACTCGATCCGCGGATGTTCACCGGTCGCTTGCCGAGTTTCGCCAATACGCGATCGATGCGGGTCGCGGGCGGCCTCGGCACCATTCCGCGCGTCGTCGGCGACGGCCAGGAGATCTATCGCGAACGTCTCAGCGTCGACGACGCGCTCGGCCGTATCGAACTGCTCTACAAACCCTACCATCGCGCATTGCGGCGGCTGATCCACAAGGCCCACCAGACGTTCGGGACAGCCATCGTTGTGGATTGCCACTCGATGCCGTCGACCGGCATTTCTCACGACGAACCGAGACGTCCGGATATCGTGATCGGCGATCGCTACGACACCAGTTGCGCGCCGCTGCTTCCGAACATCATCGAGGACGTGATGAGCGGCCTCGGCTATTCGGTCGGCCGCAACAAACCCTACGCCGGCGGTTTCATCACCGAGCATTATGGCAATCCGGCAAGCGGACTGCACGCGGTTCAGTTCGAACTCAACCGCGCGGTCTACATGGACGAACGCCGCCGCGAGCGTGGTCCGCGCTTCCGGCAGGTCGCAGCGGATTTCATGACGCTCGCCGACGCGCTGGCCGCCATTCCGCTCGGCGATCTCGGGACGTTCCGGTCGGCCGCCGAATAAATAGACCGCCACCCTTGGCGTGGCGTGGCGAGGACTTCGAAACCACCGTATCCTTGCTGGCGACAAGAAAAAGGGCCGCTCGTCAAACCAAGCGGCCCAAGTCTGGGAGGAAACGCCCAAGGAGGGCAGCAGTAGCGCGAGGGCTACCGCACCGCAACAATATACGGCCGCGCTGCACAAAAAGCAAGGGATTTCAAACGATTTTCCCCCGCGATTAGGTATATTCTGATTTCGCCGCGCGTCGACCCTGCAACAAAATTACTTAGTAATACCAACTATTTAATACCAGAACAGCAGGCTTGCCACAGTCCGGCCGCAACCCGGGACGGCGATTTTCCTCCTTCGATCGCAGATGCCGTCGGCACTCCATGGGCAAATGAGCCCGAGAACGGGATAACTGCTGTGCAATGGATCGCAGACGGTGCGGCCTCCGATTCCTGCATGTATAGGAGGCGCTCAACTTGGGGCGCGCGCGCGTGTGCGAACATCGCCCGGTGAGGTAGACGTGACGGTGATCGATTTTACCGCCTTTATAGACCGTCTCGCGACGGCAGCGGGCGAAACAATTCTGCCTTTCTTCAGAACGTCTCTTCTCGGCGTCGAAAACAAATGTGACGCTCGCGGCTTTGATCCGGTCACGGAGGCGGATCGGGCCGCCGAGGCGGTCATGCGCCGGATGATCAAGGCGAGTTTCCCGCAGCACGGCATCGTCGGCGAGGAATTCGGCAACCAGAACGAGGACGCCGAATACGTCTGGATGCTGGATCCGATCGATGGCACGAAGTCCTTCATCGCCGGCTTTCCCATCTGGGGCACGCTGATTGCGTTGCTTCATCGCGGCATGCCGGTCTACGGCATGATGCACCAGCCCTACATCGGCGAGCGGTTCAGCGGCGACAACCGCTCCGCGAGCTATCAGGGCCCGTCGAACGGGCGCAAGCTTGCGGTGCGCCGGTGCGCATCGCTGAAAGAGGCGACATCGTTCACGACCAGTCCGCTGTTGATGAACGCCGACGACCGTGCAGCCTTCGGCAAGGTCGAGGCCGAGGTCCGGCTGACCCGCTATGGCGGCGACTGTTATTCCTACTGCATGCTGGCCGCGGGCCATCTCGATCTCGTCATCGAGACGGAGCTGAAGCCCTATGACATCGCCGCCTTGATCCCGATCATCACCGGAGCGGGCGGCGTGATCACGACATGGGAGGGCGAGCCCGCGCAAGGCGGCGGCCGCGTCGTCGCCGCCGGCGATCCGCGCGTGCACGAGGCTGCACTGACATTGCTGAATCGCTAGAACAACGGCGACCCCGGCACGAAAGCGTCGAACGCCGCCCAGAACTGAGCGCGATAGCGATTTTGCTCCTGCAGGATCTCGTGCTTCGATCCGGCGATGACGAGGTGCGAACCGCTGCGCAGGTGATAGGCGAACTCCTCGATCGCGGGAGTGGAGACGATGGTGTCGTCGCCGGCCGCGATCATCAGCAGTGGCTGACGAATCGTCGACGGATAATTCGTCGCGCAGAATTCATGCATGGCCCGGAAGGCGGTATCGGCCCATGCCACCGTCGGCGCTGCGATCCCCAGCGCGGGATCTTCCTCCAGGATTGCAACGTTGCGGGCGAACCGGACCGGGTCGCTGGTCAAGGGATTGCCGATGAAATCGGCGACGCCGGTGAGTTGATCGCTGCCGCCGGGGACATAGTGCCCACCCTGTCCGAACAGCCGCATCGCGCGCAGCACCGCACGCGCCGCGAACCCGGTGCGGCGCCCCGGCAGATCGATCATCGGCGCCGACAGCACGATACGGTCGAACCAGCGTTTGCCGGCGTGCGCCACTCGCAGCAGCACCGCGCCACCCATCGAATGCGCCAGCGCGAAGTACGGCGGCGGACAATCGGGCAGCACCACCTGCTCCATAAACGACTGAACGTCGATCTCGTAGTCGGAGAAACGGCGCACGTAGCCCTTGCGCGGGTCGGACGACAGCCGCGTCGAGAGGCCCTGCCCCCGCCAATCGATCATCGCCACCGCAAAACCACGATCTCGCAGATCGCATACGGTCTCGAAATATTTTTCGATCTGCTCGCCGCGCCCGGCAAACACGCAGACCGTTCCTTTTCGCCCCGGCGGCGGCGCCCATCGCGCAAAGCGCAGATCGATGCCGTCGGAAGTCCTGACGGTGCCGCAGATATAATTTTCCGGAACCGGATTTGCGGGGATCGAAACAAGCCTCATGACCGGACCGGCTGGAGGAAAAGGCTCAATAACGGAAGGACGGGACCATCAAGAAACGGGCGTGGGCCGCCTCTTGAACCCGTTTGGAGCCCTCCCATATCATCACTGTGCAGGCCGCTACCAGTGCTCCGAAACCGGATCATCAGGCTGCACACAGACGAAAGCCCGGCCCGATTGGCGGGCGGGTCCATTCAACGTCGCTCCATGGAGGACTGACCTATGCGTACTTTCGACCTCACCCCGTTTTATCGTTCCACCGTCGGATTCGATCGCCTCTTCAACCTGCTCGACCAGACTCATGGCGATGCGCCGGGCTACCCGCCCTATAACATCGAGCGCACCGGCGAGAACGAGTACCGCATCTCCGTCGCCGTCTCCGGCTTTGCCCCGAGCGAACTCTCCATCGTCGCGAAGGAAAACACGCTGACGATCAAGGGCGAGAAGGTTGCCAACGAAAACGGCAAGGACAAGTCCGAGGTGCTGTATCGTGGCATCGCGGCGCGTGCCTTCGAACGCGCGTTCCAGCTCGCCGATTTCGTACATGTGAAAAACGCCTCGCTCGAGAACGGCCTGCTCCACGTCGATCTCGTCCGCGAGATTCCCGAGGCCAAGAAGCCCCGCACCATTCCGATCGCGACCAGCGCGCCCTCGGCGCCGGCGGTCGAGAAGGCGGCAGCCTGACGCTTCTCCCGCGCGAACGATTTTGGAATGCTGAACGCAGGACGCCCTGGGAAACCGGGGCGTCTTTGTGTTGAGCGGCAGGGCATAACTTCCTGCGATCAGGGACTCCCAGACGCTTGTGTGGTAGAGAAAAATTTGGCAATGTCAGGGTTAGGACAGCAAGGCTGTCTTAATTTTGACGGGACGGGCTGGCGTCGGGTTTTGCCGCGAATGCAGGCGCCGATGTCCGGCTGTGGACATGGCAAACCGGCTTTCCACCGAGGACGTTGGGCACCCGGTTTGACTTCTCAAAACTTCGGCTCGCGGCGTGCGAGTGGTGGCCCCAGGATTGTCGATCGGGGTGCCGCGACCGTCCAAGGTGCGCCGTAGACACCGACAGCGTTTCGGGATGTCTCAAATCCCGGCCGGGAAAGGGTACTGGGCTTAAGATGAGTGGGCCATCGTTCGAGCGGGAGAACATCGGGCTGGAGTCTCGGGCGGCGAATTCGGCCGCCAAACCGCTTGCGCAGGAGCACACCGGTCGCGACCACGCGCCACACGAACATACGGCCCGCGAACAACCGGCATACGAACACACCTGGCGTCCGCCGGCGGAAGGCCTCTACGACCTCGCCCAGGAAAAGGATTCCTGCGGCGTCGGCTTCATCGCCAACATCAAGGGCAGGAAGTCCCATCAGATCGTCTCCGACGCGATCAGCATTCTCTGCAACCTCGAGCATCGCGGCGCGGTGGGCGCCGATCCGCGAGCGGGCGACGGCGCAGGCATCCTGGTGCAGATCCCGCATGGTTTTTTTGCGCGGAAGGCGAAGGAACTCGGCTTCACGCTGCCGAAGCCCGGCGAATACGCCGTCGGTGCGCTGTTCATGCCGCGGGAGGTCGCCTGGCGCGAGGTCATCCAGCGCGTCATCACCGATCAGATCAAGGCCGAAGGCCTGACGCTGCTGGGCTGGCGTGAAGTGCCGACCGACAACTCATCGCTCGGCGAAACCGTAAAGCCGACCGAGCCCGCCAATATGCAGGTGTTCATCGGCCGCAACGGCACGGCCGGAACCGAGGACGAGTTCGAGCGGCGGCTCTACATCCTGCGCAAGTCGATCTCGCAGGCGATCTTTGAGCGCCGCGAACGCGGCCTTTCCGGCTACTATCCGGTGTCGATGTCGTGCCGCACCGTGATCTACAAGGGCATGTTCCTCGCCGACCAGCTCGGCAGCTACTATCCCGACCTGCACGAGCCGGATTTCGAGTCGGCGCTGGCGCTGGTGCATCAGCGCTTCTCTACCAACACCTTCCCGACCTGGTCGCTGGCCCATCCTTACCGCATGATCGCGCACAACGGCGAGATCAACACGCTGCGTGGCAACGTCAACTGGATGGCGGCGCGGCAGGCGTCGGTGCATTCGGAACTGTACGGAAAGGACATCAGCCGGCTCTGGCCGATTTCCTATGAAGGCCAGTCCGACACCGCCTGCTTCGATAACAGTCTCGAATTCCTGGTGCGGGGCGGTTATTCGCTCGCGCATGCGGTGATGATGATGATCCCCGAAGCGTGGGCGGGCAATCCGTTGATGGACGAGCAGCGCCGCGCGTTTTACGAGTATCACGCGGCGCTGATGGAGCCGTGGGACGGCCCGGCCGCGATCGCCTTCACCGACGGCCGCCAGATCGGCGCCACGCTCGACCGCAACGGCCTGCGTCCGGCGCGCTATCTCGTCACCAGCGACGATCGCATCGTGATGGCGTCCGAAATGGGCGTGCTCAAGATTCCGGAAGACCAGATCGTCACCAAGTGGCGATTGCAGCCCGGCAAGATGCTGCTGGTCGACCTCGAACAGGGACGCCTCATCCCCGACGACGAGATCAAGGCCACGCTGGCGAACAGCCATCCGTATCGGGAGTGGCTCGGCCGCACCCAGATCCAGGTCGAGAATTTACCGGACGCGCCCGCCAAGGGGGTCCGCTCGAACCTGCCGTTGCTGGATCGTCAGCAGGCATTCGGCTATTCGCAGGAAGACATCAACATCCTGCTGACGCCGATGGCGTCGATCGGCGAGGAAGCCTCGGGCTCGATGGGCAACGACACGCCGATCTCGGCGCTGTCGGACCGACCGAAGCAGCTCTTCACCTACTTCAAGCAGAATTTCGCGCAGGTGACGAACCCGCCGATCGATCCCATCCGCGAAGAACTGGTGATGAGTCTGGTCTCGATCATCGGACCGCGGCCGAACCTGTTCGATCTCGAAGGTCTCGCCTCCACCAAGCGGCTGGAGGTGCATCAGCCGATCCTCACCGACGCCGACCTCGAGAAAATCCGCTCGATCTCCGATGTCGCGGAATCGCACTTCGTCTCGCGCACCCTGGATATCACCTTCCACTCAGGCCTGGGCGCGGCGAACCTCCAGCAGGTGCTCGACGAACTCTGCGCGCGGGCCGAAGCCGCAGTGCGCGAAGGCGTCAACATCATCATCCTGTCGGACCGGATGACCGGCATCGACCGGATTCCGATCCCCTCGCTGCTCGCCTGCGCAGCCGTGCATCATCACCTGATCCGCGTCGGATTGCGCACCTCGGTCGGCCTCGTGATCGAATCCGGCGAGCCGCGAGAAGTGCATCACTTCGCCTGCCTTGCCGGCTACGGCGCGGAGGCGATCAATCCCTATCTCGCGTTCGAGAGCATCATCGCGATGAAGGATCGTTTACCAGGCAGCCTCGACGACAAGGAAATCGTCAAGCGCTACATCAAGTCGATCGGCAAGGGCCTGCTCAAGGTGATGTCGAAGATGGGCATCTCGACCTATCAGTCCTATTGCGGCGCGCAGATCTTCGACGCCGTGGGGCTGAAGGCCGAATTCGTCGCCAAGTATTTCGCCGGCACGCACACCCGCATCGAAGGCGTCGGCCTTGCGGAAATCGCGGAAGAAACCGTGCGCCGGCATGCGGACGCGTTCGGCGACGTGCAGATCTACAAGACCGCGCTCGACGTCGGCGGCGAATACGCCTACCGCACCCGGGGCGAGGATCACGCATGGACCGCGGAGTCGATCGCCAACCTGCAGCACGCCGTGCGCGGCAATTCGCAGGAGCGCTATCGCGCGTTCGCGAAGATCCTCAACGAACAGTCCGAGCGCCTGCTGACGCTGCGCGGCCTGTTCAAGTTCAAGACCGCCGAGGACGAGAATCGCAAGCCTGTCGCCCTCGACGAGGTCGAGCCGGCCAAGGAGATCGTCAAGCGCTTCGCAACCGGCGCGATGAGCTTCGGCTCGATCTCGCGCGAAGCGCACACCACGCTCGCGATCGCGATGAACCGCATCGGCGGCAAGTCCAATACCGGCGAAGGCGGCGAGGAAGCGGACCGCTTCAAGCCGATGCCGAACGGCGATTCCATGCGCTCGGCGATCAAGCAGGTCGCCTCCGGCCGCTTCGGCGTCACCACCGAGTATCTCGTCAACTCCGACATGATGCAGATCAAGATGGCGCAGGGCGCCAAGCCCGGCGAAGGCGGACAGTTGCCCGGCCACAAGGTCGACGCGACAATCGCGCGCGTGCGCCATTCGACGCCCGGCGTCGGCCTGATCTCGCCGCCGCCGCATCACGACATCTATTCGATCGAGGATCTGGCGCAGCTCATCTACGACCTGAAGAACGTCAATCCGCAGAGCCTGGTCTCGGTGAAGCTCGTCTCCGAAATCGGCGTCGGTACGGTTGCCGCAGGCGTCGCCAAGGCCCGCGCCGATCACGTCACCATCGCGGGCTTCGAGGGCGGTACCGGCGCAAGTCCCCTCACCTCGATCAAGCACGCCGGTTCGCCGTGGGAGATCGGGCTTGCCGAGACTCATCAGACGCTGGTGCGCGAAAGGCTGCGCTCGCGCATCGCGGTGCAGGTCGATGGCGGCTTCCGCACCGGCCGCGACGTGGTGATCGGCGCCCTTCTTGGTGCAGATGAATTCGGCTTCGCCACCGCGCCGCTGATCGCCGCCGGCTGCATCATGATGCGCAAGTGTCATCTCAACACCTGCCCGGTCGGCGTCGCCACCCAGGATCCGGTGCTGCGCAAGCGCTTCACCGGCCAGCCCGAGCACGTCATCAACTTCTTCTTCTTCGTCGCCGAGGAAGTACGCGAGATCATGGCGCAGCTCGGCTACCGCACCTTCAACGAGATGATCGGCCAGGTGCAGATGCTCGACCAGAGCGCGCTGGTGACCCACTGGAAGGCCAAGGGGCTCGACTTCTCGAAGCTGTTCTACCGGCAGAAGGAAGCGCCGGGCCAGACGATCTATCACGTCGAGGCGCAGGACCATCACCTCGACAAGGTGCTAGACCGCAAGCTGATCGCGGAGGCGAAGCCGGCGCTCGATCGCGGCGCGCCGGTGACGATCGAGACCGCTATCAACAACACCGACCGCTCGGCCGGCGCGATGCTGTCGGGCGCGGTCGCGAAGATCTACGGCCATGCCGGCCTGCCGCTCGACACCATCCAGGTCCACCTCAAGGGTACGGCTGGACAGGCGTTCGGAGCCTGGCTCTGCCGCGGCATCACCTTCGATCTCGAAGGCGAAGGCAACGATTATGTCGGCAAGGGCCTCTCCGGCGGCCGCATCATCGTGCGTCCTCCGGCGAACTCCGGCATCGTGCCGGAGGAATCGATCATCGTCGGCAACACCGTGATGTACGGCGCGATCGAGGGCGAGTGCTACTTCCGCGGCGTCGCCGGCGAACGTTTCGCCGTGCGCAACTCCGGCGCAGTCGCCGTGGTCGAGGGCGCCGGCGATCATTGCTGCGAATACATGACCGGCGGCATCGTCGTCGTGCTGGGCAAGACCGGGCGCAACTTCGCGGCCGGGATGTCCGGCGGCGTCGCCTACGTGCTCGACGAGGCCGGCGATTTTCCGAAACTGTGCAACCTCGCAATGGTCGATCTCGAGCCGGTGCTGTCGGAAGAGATGATCAATGCCGGCACCTATCATCACAGCGGCGACCTCGAGGCGCATGGCCGCGTCGACGTGTTCCAGAACCTGCTGAACTCCGACGTCGAGCGGCTGCACGTTCTGATCACGCGCCACGCCAGACTCACCGGCTCCAAACGCGCCGCCGACATTCTCGCGAACTGGAAGGCTTATCTGCCGAAATTCCGCAAGGTGATGCCGGTTGAGTACCGCCGCGCGCTGAAGGAAATGAAGGCCAACGCGGACGCCGAACCGAAAATCGCGATCGGGGCGTAAGCCGGGCCGGCGTATCCCGGACGCTGCGCGCCACGAAATGGTGCGCTGCTGATCCGGGCCGTTGCGGGAATGGCCTGTGCGGCGATCCCGGTTCTGCGAAGCAGCGTTTCGCGCCGCATCGCGCCCGGGACAACTGGATCAGAACGAGACGAACTTTAAAGGGCATCAGGTCCGATGGGAAAGATTACGGGTTTTCTGGAAATCGAGCGGCACGACCGCAAGTACGCGCCGGTCGCGGAGCGGGTGAAGAACTTCAAGGAGTTCGTGATCCCACTGTCCGAGAAGGAAACGCGCGACCAGGCCGCGCGCTGCATGAACTGCGGCGTTCCCTATTGCCACGGCACCGGCTCGGTCGCGCCCGGCACGCCTGGCTGCCCGGTCAACAACCAGATCCCGGACTTCAACGACCTCGTCTATCGCGGCGACTGGGAAGAAGCCTCGCGCACGCTGCACTCCACCAACAACTTTCCGGAATTCACCGGCCGCATCTGCCCGGCGCCGTGCGAAGCCTCCTGCACGCTCAACATCGATGACAATCCCGTCACCATCAAGACGATCGAATGCGCCATCGTCGACCGCGCCTGGGAGAATGGCTGGCTGAAGCCGGAAATCGCGACGCAAAAGACCGGCAAGAAGGTGGCCGTCGTCGGCTCCGGTCCCGCCGGTCTCGCCTGCGCGCAACAACTCGCCCGCGCCGGACACGAGGTGCATGTCTACGAGAAGAACGCCAAGGCCGGGGGTCTCCTGCGCTATGGCATTCCCGATTTCAAAATGGAAAAGCACATCATCGACCGCCGTCTGAAGCAGATGGAGGCCGAGGGCGTGATTTTCCATTACGGTAGTCCGGTCGGCGGCAGCACGGCGGGCGCGATCGATCCGCAGCAGCTTGTCAAGGATTACGACGCGGTGGCTCTGACCGGCGGCGCGGAAGCTCCGCGCGATCTGCCGATCCCCGGCCGCGATCTCGGCGGCATTCACTTCGCGATGGATTTCCTGCCGCAGCAAAACCGCCGCAATGGCAACGAAAAGTTCGACGCGCCGGATATTCTCGCCACCGACAAGCATGTGGTCGTCATCGGAGGCGGCGACACCGGCTCCGACTGCATCGGCACCTCGTTCCGGCAAGGCGCGAAGTCGGTGACGCAGCTCGAGATCATGCCTGCGCCGCCGGAGCATGAGAACAAGGCGCTGACCTGGCCGAATTGGCCGTTGAAGATGCGCACGTCGTCGAGCCAGGCCGAGGGTGCCAAGCGCGACTTCGCCGTGCTGACGCAGAAGTTTTCGGGCACAGACGGCAAGATCAAGAAGATGCATTGCGTCCGCGTGGACGACAAATTCAAGCCGGTCGCTGGCAGCGAGTTCGAACTCGATGCCGATCTCGTGCTGCTTGCAATGGGCTTTGTGCATCCGGTGCACGAGGGCATGCTCACGACGCTCGGCCTCGAACGTGACCCGCGCGGCAATGTCCGCGCCAACATGCAGGACTATCGCACCTCGCTACCCAAGGTGTTTTCGGCGGGCGACATGCGCCGCGGCCAGTCGCTGGTCGTGTGGGCAATTCGCGAAGGCCGCCTGTGTGCACGCTCCATCGACCAGACGCTGATGGGCGCAACCACGCTGCCGCGGTGAGCCACAGCGAAGCGTTCTTCGCTGCGGTTACCAATAAAACCTCGGTCATAAACAGATGCAAACTACACTCGCGTGCATCGTCGAGAATCGTTCCAGACAATTGCGCCAGGAGTGTTGGACCTCTCCGGTCGCAACGGCAGTCATCCACACGCAACGTAACAGTGCACAGAGACAATCTGTGAATTGATCGTCATCCGCCGCAGGTTACTCTCGCGCCAAAGTGGGGGGCGACGAAGTGGCGGCATCGCGTTGGATCGTTTTCTTGATCGTCGTCATCCCGACGATGCCCGTGCGGGCCATGTCGCGCAACGTCGCCGTCAGCGCCGGTTCCTTCTTCGCCGCCGCCGCGCGTTGCGAGGAGCAAAGCCTGATCACATCCGGTCAGACCGACGATCTTCTAAGGGCGCTGGATCCTTATCTTTCCAAATCCGACAAGACCAATATGGAGGCCGGCCGCGCGCGCGGCGATAAGGACTCCCAGGTGTTCGTCGAGTCCGAGAAGAAATGGGTGAGCTTCACGCCCGATGTCACGAGCTGCTACCGCGTGCAGGGCGTGCTCGACGATTACAGGACGCAACTCGGGGAATAAGACCGCGACGGACCTCACGCGCGTCGAGCGATATTCGAACACCAAAATCTTTACTCACGCTCATGACGAGCGGGCCCGGCGTCGTGACGGCGCGGCCCCGATCTATCGCGAGAAAAGGTCCGAGAAAAATCCGGCCGGTCCGGAATTGCCGGACGGGCGCGATGCGGCGCGCGGTCTTGGCGCCTGCTGGGAAGGTGGGGAAGTGCGCAATCCCGATGATCCTTCCGAGCGGGCCTGCTCGGCGGAATGGGCTGCGCGCGGCTTCTTCGGCGGCGATGCCGGAGCCGGAGCGGAGTCATTCGTCGCAACCGGCGCGTCGGCCTTGGCCGGTTCAAGGCCGACCTCGCGGCGCGGCCAGACAAAATCGTCGGCGCGCCCGGCGGGCGCGGTCAATGGTTCACCCTTCACCAGCGTTCGCGCCGCCAGCGCATCGATCGCGGCGGAATGGCTGCCGGGGCCGCCGAGCAACTGGTCTGTCCCGACAGAAGACAGCGCCAGCGGCACGATCGGTCCGGCGAGCGGACGCGGCGCAGGCTGTCCCGGCTTGACGTCGGTGTCGGGCGTACCGGGCTCGGTAGGAATTGCCACCGGGCCGGACCGGGCCGCCAAAACGCGCGTGATCTCGCGCTCGACATAATGGGCGAGCTTGCGCGCGCCGGCCTTGGTGAAGTACACGCCGTCGTAAGAACGCAGCCGCCGGGTCTGACCTTCGAAGTCCGGCCCCTGCTGGATGTAGCGGCCGCTCTCGTCGACGAATCCGTCCCAGATATCGACATAGGTAATGCCTGCCTTATCCGCGGCGGCGCGATAGAGCGAGTCGAGGAACAGCATATCGGACGTCGATTTTGTCCCGCGCACCGCGGGCAGGCCAACCCAGAACACCGGCACGCCCTTGGACTTGAGGACCGCGATCATCTCGTCGATCTTCCTGCTGTAGAGTTCGGCCCAGCGATCGCTGCGGAACTCGGCAATTCCGTTAGGTGAACGCGCGCTTTTCTCCCTCGCGGTCGAAGGCTGATCGCCTTCCGCCTCGTCGGGCGGTAATTCGGAATCCGCCGGCTTGTCGTCGGGCTTGGCGGCGGCGGCATCCGTCTTGTCGGTCTTGTCCGTCTCTTTCTTGTCCGCTTCCTTCTTGTCGACGCCTTTCTTGTCGGTATCCGCCTTTTTTTTGTCCTCCGGCTTGCCGGTCTTCTCCTTCTCCAGTGTCTCGCGAATCGACACACGATCGTGCAGGCCGAGCATGACCACGATGGCATCCGGTTTTTCGGTGGCGAGAATGGCTTTTGCCGCAGCCGCCCAATCCGCCGGTTCGCCCTTCGGCTGATAGCGAATGAGGCCGGAGACGGTCTTGTGCTTGCGGATCACGCCCATGTCGGGCGTTTCACTGAGAGCATCCTCGAGGCCGTAAGCAAGCCAGTCGGCCATGCCGTCGCCGAGCACCACCACATTCCGCTCGGGAACGGTGTCGCGTTTTTCGGGCGGCGGCGCGTGCGAATAGTTCTCCGCCGGCCGCTGCTGCTGTTGTTGCTGTTGCTGCCTCGGCGGCGGCTCCTGAAAAGGTGAGAAGAACGGATTGTCGGAGCCGAACCAGCCCCCGCCTCCGCCGCGATGCGCAGGACGCTGCTGCTGCTGGAAGCCGAAATTGAAGAACTGTGCCGACGCGGGCGCTGCAACCAGCGTTGCAGCGACGGCCAGCGCTATCAATGGCCCACGTTCGGTCAGTCGGCGGAACAGCGATTTCGGTCCGGGCATGTGCGCGTCGCAAAAAGAGGCCGATAAGGACTTAATAGTAGCGGAATCGGGCCGCAAGCGGGCGGCGTTCGCCTCATAAGCCGGGCATCGGCGCGTGGCGTCAAGGGCACATCTCGTGCCGGTCCGGAAGGTACTGTCGCTGCAGACGGACCTACCGTTGCCGCAGCCGTTCCAGCACGTCGGACGATGCAAATCCGTCGGCCGGCGCTCCGATCGAGGCCTGGAAGCTGCGCAGCGCCTCCCGCGTCTGGCTGCCGAACTGGCCGTCGGGGGTTCCGCGATAGAAGCCCCGCTGGACCAGAAGCTGCTGCAGTTCGAGCCGCTCGGCGCGGGACAGTACCCGTTCCTGGCGCGGCCACGGCTGGACGAACGGCGCTCCGCCGCGCAGCCGGTCGGCAAAATGGCCGATCGCCAGCGCATAGGCTTCCGCGGGGTTGTACTTCATGAAAACCCGGAAATTCTGCAACATCAGAAAGCCCGGCCCTTCGGCGCCCGCCGGCGCGAGCAGATAGGCCCGGTCGGCTGGATGCGGGAAGGCCTTGTTGCCCGCGCGCCGGATGCCGAGATGCTCCCATTGCGCCAGCGTCATCGCCTTGGCGCGATCGGCCATCATGTAATTGAAGTTGGCAGGCACCACGACCTCATAGCCCCAGGCCCGGCCGGTCTGCCAGCCGTCCTTCTTAAGGTTGTTCGCCGTGGAGGCGATCAGATCAGCGGGGTCATCGACCACGTCGCGGCGGCCGTCGCCGTCGCCATCGACCGCATAGCGCTTGAACGCCGTCGGCATGAACTGCGTGGGACCGAACGCGCCCGCCCACGAGCCGCGCATCTGCTCCGGCCGCAGGTCGCCGCGATTCAGGATTTCAAGCGCCGACAGGAATTCGTCGCGGAAATAATTCTGACGGCGCCCGATGCAGGCCAGCGTCGCGGTGGATTGCAGCACGCTGCGATCGCCCATCTGGGTCGAATAGTTCGATTCAATGCCCCAGATCGCGGCGATCGCGTAGCGATCGACGCCGTAGGCCTTTTCGACCGCATCGAACTGCGGCTTATAGGTCGCGAGGATCTCGCGCCCGCGTGCAAGACGCGCATCGCTGACCAGGATGTCCAGATAATCCCATATCGCCTTGGTGAATTCCGGCTGCGAATCCATCAGGTCCATGATGCGCAGATCGGGCGACAATCCCGCTGTGAACCGCTCGAAATTCTCGCGCGTAATATGACGGCGTACCGCATCCGGCCACATCGCGGCAACGCAGTTCGGAAAGTTCGCCGCCGCCTGGCGGATCGCGCTCGCGGTCATGAGCGGATGCCCCGATGCGCCATCCTCGCCGCTCCATGGCAACGCGATCGAGCTCGCGGGCTGCTTCGGCGCGGGCTGAAGTTGCTCCGATCCGCCGCGCGGCGCCAGGGACGCGCCCTGTTCGCGCCTTGCGATCGAGCCGGTGAAGAGATTGTCGAGGAAACCCTGAATGCCGTTGCTGGACGATGTCTGCGCGCGTACGCCGGCCGGCAGCGCAAGCACCGCAAGCGCCACGACTGCCGCTATTGTTATCCCGCGCATCCTGATTTGCATCACCGTCGCGACCATGGCTGACCCGTTTCGATGAGTATCCCCGATCTCAGGAGGCCCTGTCACGGTTTCCATCGGCTTAACGGAGGGTCTTTTTTAAGGCGGATGCGGAAATCCGTCGCAGTTTGCACCAATACCTCACGCTCGGCATCCGGAATTGTCCGTGCCCAACGCGGCAGCCACACCGCCACCACAGATCCGCCTTTGTTCCCGGATGCAAAACGGCTAACAAGACACGAATCGACCGCTCATCTTCCGTCCGCAAAACAATCCTGAAGACCCGACATGAAAATCCGCAAAGCCGTTTTTCCGGTCGCCGGCCTCGGCACCCGTGTCCTTCCCGCCACCAAGGCGATGCCGAAGGAAATGCTGACGATCGTCGATCGGCCGCTCATTCAATATGTGTTCGATGAAGCGAGGGAAGCGGGTATCGAACACTTCGTTTTCGTCACCGGCCGCAACAAAGGTACGATCGAGGACCACTTCGACCGCCAGTTCGAACTGGACGAAACGTTGAAGGCGCGCGGCAAGAAGACCGAGGCCGATCTTCTGGCGCAATTCCAGCCCGCGGCGGGCGCCGTGAGCTTTACCCGGCAGCAGGCGCCGCTCGGGCTTGGCCATGCGGTGTGGTGCGCCCGCGACATCGTCGGCGACGAGCCGTTCGCGGTGGTGCTTCCGGACGAACTGGTGCTGAACACGCCCGGCTGCCTCAAGCAGATGATACAGGCGGCAACGAATCTCGGACCGAAATCCAACATTGTCGCGGTCGAAGCCGTGCCCGACGACATGACCCACAATTACGGTATCTGCGGCGTCGGCAAGCGCAGCGGCAATATCTTCGAGATCGACGGCATGGTGGAAAAGCCGGCAAAGGGTACCGCCCCCTCGAATCTTTCCATCACCGGCCGCTACGTCCTGCAGCCCGAGATCTTCACCATTCTGGAAACCCAGGAACGCGGCGCGGGCGGCGAAATCCAGCTCACCGACGCCATGATCGGCCTGTCGAAATCGCAAGCCTTCTACGGCCTCGAATTCGAAGGGGAGCGCCACGACTGCGGCTCGCGCGCAGGCTTCCTGCGCGCCAACATCGCATTCGGGATGGCGCGCGCCGATCTCCGCGACGGCTTGCGCGCGGATATGCAGAAATATCTCAAGGCGTAGGGCGGTGCCGAACTACGACGCGCTGCGCGACTATCTCAAACACCAGACGCAGGTCGAGTTCGTCCTGAGCTTCGCGCAGATCGAGGACATCATCGACGACGATCTTCCCCGCGCGGCCCAACGCGCGTCGTGGTGGGACACGGCACGTGCGCCGGAAGAGCGGATGCCGCAACGCCAAGCCTGCATCGAGGCCGGTTACGTCGCAACGCGTCTTGGCGACAAGGAGGGCGTGCGCTTCCGCCGGGCCGACGTTCGACGTCCGCGCTTCAAATAGCGCAGCCGCGGGCCGTGCTCTCAAAACTCAAATTCGCTCACAAATTCGTGTGCCTGGGCCCGCGGCGTCCGACGGTAACAAGCTGGCCGGCTCCCTATATTCTCGAATGCCGGAGCGGCGCGGCGTCAGGCGCGCAGGATGCGCCCTCTGAATTCAACCGCGCAACTGCGCGAAAGGAAGCGTCCATGAACCGCAATTCGTTCAGCCGTCATGCTCTCGCCGCCGCTGCCGTTGCCGGAACGATTGCGTTGTCGTGCCTTCTGCCCGGATCTTCCCGCGCCGCGGAAGACGCCGTGATCATTCCGCCACCTGCCCTGGATGCGAAGACTGCGCCGGGAATCCAGACCGCGGTCGTCGCCGGCGGATGCTTCTGGGGCGTGCAGGGCGTGTTCCAGCACACCGCGGGCGTGCTCAATGCGGTTTCAGGTTATGCCGGCGGCGCCAGGGAGAGCGCGACCTATGACAAGGTGAGCACCGGCACCACGGGGCATGCGGAATCGGTCGAAATCAAGTTCGACCCGAAGCGGATCAGCTATGGAAAAATCCTGCAGATATTCTTCTCGGTGGCGCACGATCCGACCCAGCTTGACCGCCAGGGACCGGACAGCGGACCGCAGTATCGCTCGGAGATTTTCACGCTCAACGATGAGCAGAAGGAGATCACTGACGCTTATATCGCCCAGCTCAACGCCGCCGGCGTGTACAAGAAGCCAATCGTGACGAGGGTTGCGGCGCTGAAGGGATTTTTTCCGGCCGAGTCCTATCATCAGGACTACCTGACGCTGCATCCCAGCCAGCCCTATATTGCTTATTATGACATTCCGAAGATCCGGAATTTGAAGAAGATTTTTGCAGACAGCTACGTCGAGAAACCGACGCTGGTCAGCAGCGCGAAGATCACGAATTGATCGCGTGAGACAAAGGAGAAATCATGCCAGACAGCAAGACGGCGAAGGTCACGAAGAGCGACAGCGAATGGCGCAAGGAACTGACGCCGATGCAATACGCCGTGCTGCGCGAGAAAGCGACCGAACAGCCCTTCTCCGGCGAATACGAGCATGAGCACCGCGAAGGCACTTATGTCTGCGCCGGCTGCGGTCAAGCGCTGTTCGAATCCGACGCCAAGTTCGATTCGGGCTGCGGCTGGCCGAGTTTCACCGCGCCCGCGGTCGGGAGCCATGTCGATGAGGAACGCGACACCAGCCACGGCATGATCCGCACCGAGGTCCTGTGCTCGAGCTGCAGCGGCCATCTCGGCCATGTGTTCGACGACGGTCCGGGCCCGACCGGTCTGCGTTACTGCATCAATTCCGCGGCCTTGAAACTCGAGCCTAAATAACGGCGCGCGTTCTCCGAATCCGACCTTTTCCCGTGATCGGATTCGGGTTTCGCGGGATAGGCTCCGCTTCCCCCATGGCGGAATGCGCTGGAACGTCTGCCAGACCAAGCCATGGCATTGATATCAATAACTTATTTATGGAATTTCGATCGTCGCGCTGAATTTCACGATTCCGGCTCCGGAAGGTCGCAATTTCCGCCTCCTACCCTATATAAACGAGGCATCACGAACATGCTGCATGCCAAGCGATTGCCGATGGGCTGCGCTTTCAGCAGGTTCGTTCTCCAAAAGCGCTATCCGTAGAGGTTCCGCCATGGCATTCAGCTTCAAGAAATCCGCCGAACTGTTCCCAGCTGCGATCCGCAAGAAAAAGCGGGCCGGCTTCGCTTATCGCCGCTTCGATACCGCGGCCGACGCGGTGCGTTTCGCGATCGAGGAACTACCGGTTGACTCGCTGAACGGCGCGTATCTTCAGGTCGACGAAGCCCGCTTCGACCAGAACGGCATCCGCTCGCTCTATGAGAGCCGCGATTTTCCGCTGCCCCGCCGCAAATCCCCGACGGCTTCCGCCGAGGCGGGCGCGTCGAAAGACGCCGCCTGACAACTTCGCGTCTCGAAAAATTCAACAGCGTCGGTTGGTGTTCTAACGCGGCTGCCGGTCAAGCCAGCGTTTGAGCATCCGCACGTTGCGCATGTTGGCGCGAAACATCACGTCGAAGGCATCGCCCGCCACCGGCACCAGGCCGACCACGCCGTCAACGGCGACATTGCCGAGCATCCGCGCCGTGATGTACCAGGGCGCGCCCAGCGCGCGTGCTTCGCGCACGAGCCACAGCGAGATCGCGGTGGTGACGATATCGCCGACGATCGGAACCAATCCGATCAGACCGTCGATGCCGTACCGGATGTTCGTTCCCGGCACAATAAAGGCCACGTCGAGCAGTTTCGCGATCGCGTCCAGTCGCGCCAGTCGCTGCTCGCGGGTGAGCGGCCGGAGTGCTGCGCTGAAATCAAAGCCGGACACGAACGGACCGTGCTGAAAGCTCCGGAATGCACTCGCGTCAAAGTCAGAACCATCCGATCCGAACGGACCCTGATGGATCTCTCGCCCCTCCTGATCGATAATCTTCGCACGCGCCGAAGATCGACGGGAGCGGCTGCCCGAAAAAAACGGATCGTCGTTCGGCATGGAGTTCGTGGCGTTCGCTTTCATGGCGTTCACATGGGCTCGTTCGACCACTTTCGCAAGCTGCGGCACGCCGTCGCTGATCAGTTCCATCACGAAGGTCCGCGCGCGGCGCTCGGCGTGAGGCCGAAGCGGCGGCGAAAGCAGCGATTGAAGTAGGACAGATCGTTGAAGCCGCAATCGAAGGCGATATCGCTAATGCGCCGATCGCCACGTAGGAGGAGATCGGCCGCCTTGCGCAGCCGCAGTTCGTTGAGCCGCACGCTGAAGCTGGCGCCGTCTTCGTACAGCAGTTCGTTGACATAACGCTCCGACAGGCCGGCCGCAGCCGCGAGCCTGCGCGCCGAGAAGCCAGGCTCCGCGAACCGCTTTTCCAGTATCATCGTCACTGCCCGCAACCGTATCGCGCGCAGCCCGCCGCGCCGCGCCGCATCCTGTGCGTCATTCCGCGCGCTGAGACCCAGCGTCACGAGATCAACCAGATGGTTCGCGATCGTCATGCCGGCCTCATCGACCGCGCCGGGATGTTCCAGCAGCAGATCGCTGTAATCCATGGCGAGCGACAGCGCTCCGCCTGGCGCCAGTTCGCGGCCGACGAGATCGTCGAGGCCACGGATTCTGGCGCGCAGCCCGGCCGGCAGATGGACGTTGGTGAATTTCTTGTGGTCGGCACCATCTGCAGTGTGGAAGGGCTCGTCGAGCCGCAGCAGCACGAGGCTGCCCGGCCGCAATGAAAATTCGCGGCCCCGATGCACCAATTGCGCCGTGGTGAAGCCGGCATGGCGCGCGAGGCAATAACGGTCGTCGTTGGTGATGCGGACCAGCCGCTTGCTGCGGCGGACCGTCCGGAACGTGCCTTCACAGCGGCCCAGCAAAGTCGTGCCGATGGTGATGGAATTCATCGCCGCGCGAAACGGCACATCCTCGGCAGGATCGAGTTCGCCAGTATTGGAGAAGTGCTCGAACAGTTCAGCGAACGACAGATAACGCTGCCGGTCGTCAAGACCCTCGGGCAGCATATCGGTCGAGAGGGCCTTCTTGATGACGGACATGGCGCGCCAAAAATCCGAATCGCTGAGGGTGAGGACAAACTCCAAACGACAGTCCGGCTACATCCGGACAACCACGCGCCGCAAGGCCGGCGACAGGTTGCCTGCGGCAATATGAACGCTGGCTGAAAACAAGGCGGGCGATAACTGCGCCTCCCAGTCCAAATCGAGCGCCCTCCGGTCCAAGACAGCGGACGGACTACCGTCCTATCGATAACCGCGGTGGGGGTGATTCGACGGCAATGCCGGCAACGATGCGGCAGCGCAAAAGACCCATCGGCCACCGATTACCGTGACGAGGAGACCCCCAGCATGAAAGTGTTCTTCCCGCGCGCGGCCCTGGCCGGCGTGGTCATCGCCACGAGCGTGGGCATCGGCTACGCCTTCGCCGCCCAACCGCACATGACCGCGACCATTGGCATGCTGCGCTCCGCGCGCGCCGAACTGGCCTCCGCGACGCCGAATAAAGGCGGCCATCGCGAACGCGCGCTCGCGCTGATCGATCAGGCCATCGGCGAAGTGCAGGCAGGCATCGCCTTCGCCGGCGGCCGCTAACCCGTTCATCAACCAGGAGACAACAGATGAAGACACTCGTTGCCGCTGCGTTTCTCGCAAGCCTGTTCATCGGGTCCGCCAGCGCCATGCCGCTCGGCCCGGCTGCGTCCGCGCCGAATGCTGATATCATCGAAGTCGCCGGCGGATGCGGCGGCGGATGGCACCGCGGTCCCTATGGAGGCTGCCGCCGCAATTGGGCTCACCCGGCCGCCCATGCCTGTCCGCGTGGCTACCACATCGGTCCTGGCGGCCGTTGTCGCGGCAACGGGCGCTGAGGTTTTTCACCCAATCATTGTGCATGACGTGCGCATGGCGGCGGGCCGATAGCCCGCCGTTTTCTTTTGCCCAGTCGCTGCAAAACCTTACGACTCGCGGTCTCGGCAGTATGAAATTCGGGCGAAAGTCGCGTTCGCAGCGATCAGGACAATCGTTCACTTTTCCGCCCCGACATCTCCCTTTCCAGGACTCAAACCCGCCCTATTGCGAAGCCACCATTTCCATTCGCGAATGAGGGAGCGCATCGCATGAGCCAGATTCCGCCGCAGAAATTCGACGCCGAATATGTTGCGCATCTGCGTGAATTGCTCGACATGGCGGTCGAGCAGATCGGACCTGAGCATCGCACGCCGGCAGCCAAAGCCAGAATGGCGGAGACACTGGTGCGCAATGCCGCCGACGGCATCACCGACGCGCATCATCTGATGAATGTGGCCGTGCGTGCAGGCGAGGACAGCCCCGCCTGAATCTCCACGAACCGACATCATGGCTGCGAGGCTTATCGTCCAGGGACTTCGGGGCGAAGCCGCGCTTGCAAGACGGCCTTACGCGTTGAAGGTTATTCGCCCCAGGCGGTGAACGCCTCGTTGAAGGCGCGCTCGCCCGGAGCCCCCTTCTCGATGGCGATGATGGCGCGGCGCTGATTGGCATAAACCAGCGGCACGTCAAACCACGAACGCTCCTTCAGGAGCTGAAGGTTGCGCGCGCGGTCGGCCTCGACATTGGACAGTCCGACCAGGAAGAAACCGTCGGTGACCTTGACGGCGAGACCCGCGAGCGGCGTTCCGCGCGCCTGCTCGTTGGACTTCATCAGAATGCCGGGCACGTTGGCGACGCCGCCGCCGTCAAAATCCTGCGGCAGCACGAATGTCAGCTCCGCCGTATGACTCGCCGGCAGCGAGGTATCGGTATTGCGGCGGAACGACATCGTCATCTTGAACTTGCGTTCGGGGATGTCGATATCGGCGCGCACGGCGATCTCCGGCGTCTTGCCGGTTGCGCCCTTTACCTCTTCGGTGCGCCACACCACCGATCCGACATATTGCTTGCCCTTCGGATCGGACGGATCTTCGTCATACAGCACGACGCGCTGCGCCACCGGCGCCACCGTCTCGGACGACGGCGGCTGGCCGACCCGATCGGTGATTTTCGGCTTTGGTCCCGGTGTCACCGGCTTTGGTGTCTCGGCAGTCTGGTCCGTCGACGAACCGAACAGTCCGCGAATTGCCGAGACCGCCTTCGGACCCCATACGATGCCGGCGCCGGCAAGGATCAGGACCAGGCCGACGGCGATCGCGCTCTTGAACGGAAAGCCGTCGCCTAACAAGCGCTTCGGCTTGTCGCGGCCCGGTTGCGGCCATGAACGCGGCAGCGGCGGCGGCTGGTCGTCGGTGGGGCCGGCCGCTTCATCGTAAGGATATGATCCCTCGAAGCCACCCCGATTCTCGAGGCTCGGCTCCAGCCGGTCGAATTCGGGTGATGGCGAGGGCACGTTGGCGTAGGTGCGGCGGGCCGAGCGGTTGGCCTGGGCGGCGGCACGGCCGAGATCGTCGGCATCCGCGGTGACATCGCGGAAACCCGGCACTGGAGGCGGCGAACGATCGGACTCCGGATTGCGGCGCGGCTGGCCCTGCCGCTCCCGGGTCGGCGGCGGCGCATCCTGCGTCGGACCCGGCGGCGCGGGCGGCCGCCACGACGGCGGATCGGCAGGCTGATCTGCACGCGGGTTGCGCGGTTGAGGGGTTACGTTGGCGCGCGGGCGGACATGCGGCGGCGCGGCCGGGTCCTGCGACTTCATCGCCGCACGGGTCGAGGCGCGGAAAGCATCGCCCGCTCGCGAACCGGCCACGCGCGAGGCTTCGCGGGCGCGCTGGGCGGCCTCGGACTCGACCTTGCGCACGGCCTCCTCCAGCGACAGCCGCTCGCGGGTGATCTCGGATTCGCTCAATGGCGGTTCGACGCTGCGGAGTTGCGCGATCAGCGCCGTCCGCGCCCGCTCATAGAGCGCACGCCTTTGCTCGCCGGGCGCACTGACGTCCAGACCGGCGATGGCGCGCGCGATGAGCGGGTAATAATCAGCCATATCTCTTCAATGCCGGGACCATGAAAGTCTGATTCGACTGCGTTGAACCAGACTCTAGTCTATTCTTCTGGTTGAGCACGATCTTATCCGAAAACCGGTTTCCATTTCGAAATCACGCTCCAGCCTTGAACGCATTCCCGTAACATCATCTTGTCAAGCCTCGAACGGGTTCTGCACCAGAATGGTATCCTCGCGTTCGGGGCTGGTGGACAGCAGAGCCACGGGGCAACCGACCAGTTCCTCGATCCGGCGAACATATTTTATGGCCTGAGCCGGCAGATCGGCCCAGGACCGGGCGTTGGCGGTCGGCTCCTTCCAGCCCTCGATCGTCTCGTAGACCGGCTCGATCCGGGCCTGCGCCCCCTCGCCCGCCGGCAGATGGTCGATCTCCTGGCCGTCGAGCCTGTAGCCGGTGCAAACCTTGATGGTGTCGAAGCCGTCGAGGATGTCGAGCTTGGTCAGGGCCAGACCATGGATGCCACTGGTACGGACGGTTTGCCGGACCAGCATGGCATCGAACCACCCGCAGCGCCGCTTGCGCCCGGTGTTGACGCCGAATTCCTTGCCGCGCTGACCGATGAGTTCCCCGATCTCGTCGGTGAGTTCGGTCGGGAAAGGCCCCTGGCCGACGCGTGTGGTGTAGGCTTTGCAAATGCCGAGCACGTAGCCGAGCGCGCTGGGCCCCATTCCGGTGCCGGTGGCGGCCTGGGCCGCGACGGTATTGGACGACGTGACGTAAGGGTAGGTACCGTGATCGACGTCCAGCAACGCGCCTTGCGCGCCTTCGAACAGGATACGCTTGCCCTCGCGGCGCTTGTGATCGAGCAGATTCCACACGCTGTCAGCATAGGGCAGCACCCGCGGCGCAATTGCGGCGAGATCCTTGAGCAGCGCCCCGCTATCCACTTCCGCGATGCCGTGGCCGCGGCGCAGCGCGTTGTGATGGGTGAGCAGCCGCTCGATCTTGTGCGGCAGCGTCTGCGGGTCGGCGAGGTCCATCAGGCGAATGGCGCGACGGCCGACCTTGTCCTCATAGGCTGGACCGATGCCGCGCTGGGTGGTGCCGATCGCCGTCGCGGCGCTGGCGTTTTCGCGCAAGGAGTCCAGTTCGCGGTGCAGCGGCAGGATCAGCGTGACGTTCTCGGCGACGCGAAGATTGTGGGGACCGACATCGACGCCCTGCCCTTTCAGCTTCCCGACCTCGTCAACGAAGGCCCGAGGATCGAACACCACGCCGTTGCCGATGATCGACAGCTTCGACGAGCGCACGACGCCCGATGGCAGCAGCGCCAGCTTGTAGGTGTTGCCGTCGATGACGAGCGTATGACCGGCATTGTGGCCGCCCTGGAAGCGAACGACGATATCCGCCTGCTCCGACAGCCAGTCGACGATCTTGCCCTTTCCCTCGTCGCCCCATTGGGCACCGACGACGACAACGTTGGTCATTTTCGCGGAAATTCCTTGCAAAGGTGAGACGCGTTCATACCGCGCCCTCCGAGGCAAACGTCGGATTCGAAGGGCACCGGCAACTCATGATCGTAGTACAGTGCGGTTCGGAAGTTCGCTTGAAACGCTTCCCGGCGAAAACGAGCTTCCGGACCACCACGCTAGCCGAAACACGACAGACGCAATACGGACCGCCAGCATGCGAGGCGTTCCACCGGATAAAGGATGGCTGCGGTCGACGCAAGCCGGAACGGCCCCCAGATCTCTCCAAACCATTGATTCGGCCGGAAAATCCAAACGGAAGCCCGGCCGTTTCCACCGGGTCCAGCGCCTGCCATAGTTTCAGGCAAGGCTTGGTCTCAGGTTGCCGCCCAAAACGGCGGGACGCACGAGGAGTAGCAGCAAATGCCCGGTCGGATGTTCCGTCATGCCTGCGCCGCGGCGATGCTGCTGGCGTTGCTGCTTGCCTCCGCCGCCCGCGCCGACGATGTGGCGCCCGTTACGATGCCGCATCAGGCGGAGGCGAAGCCGCCCGCCTCGAAGGCCGACAGCGGCAACGCACACAACGGACCCGCTGCTACCGCGAACGATCATCGTTTGCCGCCGTCCTCCACCACCAGGCACAAACTTGCGCTGCCTGGCCGCACGCTGGCCTTCACCGCAACCGCCGGCGCGATACGCATTTTCGACGACAAGGGCGAACCGCAGGCGGACATCGCCACCACCGCCTATCAGCTCGACGGCGCCGATCCTCGCAGCCGGCCAGTGACCTTCGTATTCAACGGCGGCCCCGGCGCGTCCTCGGCGTGGCTGCAGTTCGGCAGCAACGGCCCCTGGCGCATCGCGATGGACCGCGCGATCACCGGCTCCGCCGCGCCGCTTGCGCTCGAACCGAACGCAGAAACCTGGCTCGACTTCACCGACCTCGTCTTCATCGACCCGCTCGGCACCGGCTACAGCCGCATGGTCGCGAGCGGCGACGAGGCGCGGAAACGCTTCCTGACGGTCGAGGGCGATGTGGCCTCGATCGCACTGGTGATCCGGCGCTGGCTGGAAAAAGCCGATCGGATGCAATCGCCGAAATTCATCACCGGCGAAAGCTATGGCGGCATTCGCGGGCCGAAGATCGTCCGCAACCTGCAGACGCGGCAAGGCGTCGCCATCAACGGGCTGGTGCTGATCTCGCCAGCGCTCGACTTCGGCGACGTGCTTGGCACCGGACTGTCCCGGTTCGTGGCGAGTCTTCCGAGCATGGCGGCGGTCGCACGGGACAACAAGAAGCGCGGAACCTTGACCCGCGCCGACATGGGCGACGTCGAAGCCTATGCGAGGGGCGAGTTTCTCAGCGACCTCGTCAAGGGGCAGGCCGATGCGGAGGCGACGCGACGGCTTGCCGACCGCTTCGCGTCATTGACCGGAATCGATCAGGCGGAAAGCCGCCGCCTCGCCGGGCGATTCGATATCAACGAATTCCGTCGCGCCTTCGATCGCCGCAACGGCAAGGTGACCGGACGCTACGACGGATCGGTTCTTGGCTTCGATCCCTATCCGGACTCGACCAACAGCGACTTCAACGATCCCTCGGAGGAGCCGTTGCTGGCCGCGCTGACATCGGCGGCTTTCGAGCTTTATGCGCACAAGCTGAACTGGCGGCCGGACGGCTCCTACGAACTGCTCAGCCGCACCGTCAACCGCGAATGGGATTTCGGCAAGCATCGGACTGCCGTGGAGTCAGTATCCGACATCCGCGAGTTGCTGGCGACAAACCCGCAATTCAAGATCCTGATCGCGCACGGACTATTCGACCTGGCGACGCCGTATTTCGCGTCCCAGATACGCCTCGATCAACTGCCGACCTTCGGCTCACGCGACCGCGTCAAACTCGTGGTCTATCAAGGCGGCCACATGTTCTATTCGCACGACGGCTCACGTCAGGCGCTGCGCGACGAGGTTCGCGCGTTGATGAAGTGATACGCCTGCAACCGCGTTATCGCGAAGGCGTGTCGATCGGCTCGCAGTTGGATCGGCCCGACATCACGCAGTCCTGGATTTGACTCGCAGACTTGAGTTCGCGCGCGAGCCAGAGCCCGACCGCCAACAGCACGACGACAATGACCAATCCCACTACCGCGCCGCGGCGGCTTCCCCCGCCGGGCTCGGGATCGTGTTGCTGTGCAGGGTCATCCATCAGGCAACTCCTTCACGGATCGGGCGCCGCGGCGTGGCGGATGCGCTGGCATTTTCGCGCCAATGACCTTTCGCCGTCAGAACGTCAGTAACTTCACCTGCTTGACCTGCGGCAGCGCCTTCACCTTCGCGAGCACGTTCTCCGGCACGTTGCCGTCGACCTCGACCAGCGCGATGGCGTCACCGCCCTGGCTGTGACGACCGAGATTGAACGTTGCGATGTTAACGCCTGCGTCGCCGAGCAGCGAGGCGAACTTGCCGATGAAGCCGGGCTTGTCCTCGTTGGTGACGTAGATCATCGACTTGCCAAACTCGGCATCGACGCGGATGCCCTTGACATCGACAAGGCGTGGCTTGCCGTCGGCATAGACCGTGCCGGATACCGAACGTTCCTGCTGTTCGGTGGCGACCGTCACCGTGATGACACTTTCGTAGTCGCTCTGCGCGGCGCGCACCACCTCGTCCACTACCATGCCGCGCTCCTTGGCGACGACGGGAGCGGACACCACGTTGATATCGCCCAGCATCGGCCGCAGCAGGCCCGACAGCGCCGCCGAAGTCAGCGCCTTGATCTTCATTTCGGCGACCTGCCCCTCATAGGTGATGGTCACCTTGGAAATTCCGCTCTCCGTGAGCTGGCCCGCGAACGAGCCGAGCTTTTCCGCAAGCTCGACGAATGGCTTCAGCTTCGGGGCCTCTTCCGCCGTGATCGAGGGGAAGTTGATGGCATTGGCGATCGCACCGGTGAGCAGATAGTCCGACATCTGCTCGGCGACCTGCAGCGCGACGTTCTCCTGCGCTTCCGTGGTGGAGGCGCCGAGATGCGGCGTGCAGATCACGTTGGGATGACCGAACAGCACATTCTTGGTGGCCGGTTCCTCGACGAACACGTCGAACGCCGCACCTGCGACCTGCTTGGCATTGAGCGCATCGACCAGCGCCTGCTCGTCCACCAGACCGCCGCGCGCGCAGTTGATGATACGCACGCCTTTCTTCATCCTGGCGATGGCGGCAGCGTCGATGATGTTACGGGTCTTGTCGGTGAGTGGCGTGTGCAGCGTGATGAAGTCGGCGCGCTTGAACAGATCGTCGAGTTCGACCTTCTCCACGCCGAGGTCCTTGGCACGCTCCAGCGACAGAAACGGATCGAACGCGATCACTTTCATCTTCAGGCCGAGCGCGCGATCGGCGACGATCGAGCCGATATTGCCGCAGCCGATGATGCCGAGAACCTTGCCGGTGATCTCGACGCCCATGAAACGGTTCTTTTCCCACTTGCCGGCCTGGGTCGAGGCATCGGCGGCGGGAATCTCGCGCGCCAGCGCCAGCATCAGGGTGATCGCATGTTCGGCGGTCGTGATCGAATTGCCGAACGGCGTGTTCATCACGATGACGCCCCTGGCCGTCGCCGCCGGAATCTCGACGTTGTCGACGCCGATGCCGGCACGGCCGATCACCTTCAGTTTTTTTGCGTTGGCGAGAATCTTCGCGGTCGCCTTGGTGGCCGAACGGATGGCGAGGCCATCATAGTTGCCGATGATCTCGGCGAGCTTCTCTTTGTCCTTGCCGAGCGCGGGCTGGAAATCGACCTCGATGCCGCGATCCTTGAAGATCTGCACGGCAGCCGGAGACAATGCGTCGGAAATGAGAACCTTGGGTTTGGTCATGGGTGTTGTCCTTCACCCTCCCCTGAAGGGGGAGGGTCGGCGCGCGGCGCCGGGGTGGGGTGAAGCGATCAATGTGAATTTCGTGTGAGGCGATTGGGGGAAGATGACCCCACCCCGCCGCACCTGCGGTGCGCCATCCTCCCCGTCTAGGGGAGGGTGAAAAACCTACGCCGCCTTTGCGAGCGAGGCCTTGGTCTCGGCAAAGGCCCAGTCGATCCACCGCGTCAGCAATGCAACGTCGTTCGCCTCAACCGTGGCGCCGCACCAGATGCGCAGGCCCGGCGGCGCATCGCGGTAGTAGGCGAAATCGTAGCCTGCGCCCTCTTTCTCGACAGCGGCGACGAGTTTCTTGACGAAGTCGGATTGCGCATCCGCCGGCAACGACGTGATCGCGGGATCTGTGAATTTGAGACATACCGAGGTGTTGGAGCGGATCGCCGGATCCTTCGCCAGAAAATCGATCCATGGCGTTTTCGCTATCCAGTCGGCGATCACTTTGGCATTGGCGTCCGCGCGCGCGATCATGCCATTGAGACCACCGACCGACTTCGCCCAATTCAGCGCGTCGAGATAATCTTCAACGCACAGCATCGATGGCGTGTTGATCGTCTCGCCCTCGAAGATCCCCTGGATGAGCTTGCCGCCCTTGGTGATGCGGAAGATTTTCGGCATCGGCCATGGCGGTGTGTAGCTTTCAAGCCGCGCCACAGCGCGCGGGCTGAGGATCAGCATGCCGTGCGCGCCCTCGCCGCCCAGCGCCTTCTGCCAGGAGAAGGTCACGACATCGAGCTTGGCCCAATCGAGCGGCTGGGCGAATGCAGCCGAAGTCGCGTCGCAGATCGTGAGACCTTCGCGCGAAGCGCTGATCCAGTCGGCGTTCGGCACGCGCACGCCAGAGGTGGTGCCGTTCCAGGTGAAAACGATATCGGAGGCTTGATCGACCCTGGAGAGATCAGGCAGTTCGCCATAGCCCGCCTTCAGCGTCGTGACGTCCTTGAGCTTCAACTGCTTGACGACATCGGTGACCCAGCCTTCGCCGAAGGATTCCCATGCGATCATGGTGACGGGTCGCGCGCCGAGCAGCGACCACAGCGCCATCTCCACCGCGCCGGTATCCGACGCCGGCACGATGCCGACCTTGTAGTCGGATGGAATTTCCAGAACCTCGCGAGTCAGGTCGATCGCGAGCTTGAGCCTGGTCTTGCCGATCTTCGCGCGATGCGAACGGCCGAGGGCTGCGTCCTTGAGATTTTGGGGGGTCCAGCCGGGACGCTTGGCGCAGGGGCCGGAAGAGAAATGCGGCACAGTCGGCCGCGAAGCGGGCTTCGCAACGGTCATGATCTATCCTTCCAGATAGCAAGCCTCCCGTTGGGGGGAGGTGTCCCGCCGCTGGGGATATGGGAATCACTCGCTTTCGTCAAGGATATTCCGGCCGACGGTCGCGCCAGACGGCTCCCTGGCCGTCATGGGAAGGAACGCCACGAGCGTGTGCGAGGCGAGCGGAGTGGCGTCCCCCCGGCGCGTCCGGCTTCATCATGACCCCACGACCTACAGCGTCCGACCTACAGCGTCGATCGCGTACCCGATCATCAATGCGCTAGTTACCGACGCGGCCGGGATATCCCGGCGCGTTGGGATCATCGCCGGGCAGACCGCTCGGCGACGCACCGGCACCGATGTGCCCGGGCGCGGAGGTGTTAGGAACGCCAGACTGATTTCCAGTTCCTGTGCCGGTCGTGCCCGGCGATCCGTTCAAACCGGTGCCCGTGGCGGTCGTCGAGGAACCGCCGGGCGCCGACTGGATACCAGTCGAACCCGAGTTCTGATTATTCACCGAGCCCGCGCTCGGCATGCCTGCGGATCCGCCTCCGGTCGCACCCGGGCCACCAATACCCGCGCCATAAGCGCTCAATGCAAGCAAACTGATGACGGTTGCAGCGACAACTGCGGAGAAAGTCAGTCGGGATTGCATGCGTTGCTCCATCTCTAGGGATGGAATCAACGAGCGGCATTCACCACCGTTCCGGTTCCGTCACCCGGAAAACAGCCCAACGATCCGAGAATGAAGGGAACATGCCGGATGGAAACGTACTGCCGATGCGCTCGCCCATCGAAAGAGCCGCGCAGGCCTCGCTTCGAAGGCGAGATCGAAGCGCTTTCATACGCCGTTCGCGATCAGAACTTGTAGCCAACGCCGGCGCGCACCGTGTTGATGCTGGTGTCGACCACACCCGTGAACCGTGCGTACTCCCACTCCGCTCGCAGGAACAACCCGGCCACCAGCGCCACGTCGACGCCGACACCGGCGCTATAGCCGACGAGCAGATGATTGTGTTGCGTGGTGTCGGCGGAGAGCGTTGCAGTCGCAGCACCTGGTGCAACCGCATCGGCCTGCGTCGGCCCCCACGAGTCCGTGATGGTCACCGCGCGGACGATGTCGGCATTGCCCAGCGCGACACCGCCGAACATATAAGGCAGGAAGCTGCCCACGATGTAACCCGCTCTGGCCCGCAACGTCCCCATGTCGGTGATTTCCTGCGACGCCGTCGACGTCACATCGACGGCGTGGAAATTATTGTCGCTAAGAGCAGCGCCGGAGACGCGGCTAACCGTGGCAGACTGGCTGCCGAAAAACCTGCCATGCATGTAGCTGGCTTCGACACCGATGACGACATCATCCCATTGGCTGTTGTAACCCACGAAGCCGCCGAAGGCTTCATTTTGTTGCGACGATTTACCGATACCGATCGGCCACTGTGACACCTGCATGCCGTTCTGGATCACGGTGTTCTCGAGCAGCCGCGCGGTCTGCCCGGAATTGGCGCGACTGAAATCCATGTCGGCAGATCCGTACCCCGCCTGCCCGCCGATGTAATAGCCCTGCCATACCGTGCGAACGGTGCTGAGCCCCTCCGGCAGCGATCCGCGCAGAACCGGAAGGTCGGGCATGTCGGCTGCGTATGCGCCCTGCGCCGTCCCGAAGATGACTGCCGCCACTAGAAATCGACGCATTGCAAACTCCATCGCCGCCGCTTGGTTGACGCAATCATCGCCTGTTAACCTTAATCAATCGTTGTCGCGCGACGCCGTGGACGCATATTTGACGCGTTGTCGATCGCACATCCGCAAACAAAACGGCGCGGACAACGTCCGCGCCGTTAAGAAGTATTAAGGGAGAGTAGTCTCAGCCCTTGGTGATCAACGGCGGCGGCGCATAGACCGGCGGGCTATCGAGATCCCAACGCACGCCTAGCTTCACGTCATGCGAGGTGATGTCATGGAACTGCATCGGAACGCCCCGCGTGAACCCCTGGTAATCAGACACGGGGCCCGTCGTTCCTGAACCGAGATTGACGTAGCTGTAGGCCAGTTCAAGCGTGAGGCCGGGGTTGACATGGTAAGCCAGACCGGCGTGCGCTGCCCACGCGAAATTCCACTTCGAGGCGGACGGCGCGCTCGCATAGCTCGGGAACGTGCCAGGGCCGACTCCGTTATTGTCGACCGAACCGGTATCGGTATAATTCGCGATGGTCACGCGTGCCATGCCGGCGCCGGCGCCGATGAACGGCGTGACGCACCACCAGGTGCCGAGATCGACATAGCCGTTGGCCATCACCAGCCATTCCGACTTGGTGGCGTTATAGTTGTTGATGCCGTTTCCGATGACGCCGCCGCCAGCCGGAAAGGTCACCAGATCAGTGCCCTTGAAATTCGAATTGCCACGATACTGGCCGGTGATGTCGCCACGGAACCAGTTGTTGAACTGATAGCCGACGCCGACGCCGTAGATGCCGGCGGCATCGAAAGCGGTGGTCTCGTTCAGCGACAGCAGTTGAGCGTTGCGACCATCCGCCATCGCGATGTTCTTCACATGCTGATTGCTGAATCCGATATCGCCCCGCAGATACCAGCCGCCGAAATCCGCGGCCGGCGGCGGGGAATACGGCGGGGGCGCGAGAGGCATGTCGGCGGCGAAGGCGGCCGATGACAACAGTGATGCCGCTCCCGCGGCAAGGAGAAATCTAACTCTACGCATCAGCTTCGTCCCTTTGTCCGGTGAGGCGGCGAAGGCCCCACTCCCGAAATCGGACGGACGATGACACCAAATGCTTAAGCGCCGCTTAACCCTAATTTTTAAGGTTGATATTCGGTGAGCATTTTCACGCTGGATTAAAAATCGGCGGCGCAAATGCCGCGGTGCTGCCACACCTGCTAACAGTTCGTTGACAAAAGCCCCGCGGCGGCGATCAGCCGTGATGGGTTCTCGGCATCTTCGGCAGGAACATCGCAAGCAGGCCGATCGCGGGCAGGAACGCGCAGGTTCGATAGACGAACTCGATCCCCTTCGCGTCCGCGACCTCGCCGAGGATCGCTGCGCCGATTCCCGCGGCGCCGAACGCGAAACCGAAGAACATTCCCGAGATCATGCCGAGCCGATGCGGCATCAATTCCTGCGCGAACACGATGATCGCCGGCATCGCCGATGAGATGATGAGGCCGATGATCACGGTCAACGCCACGGTGCCGGGAAGATTTGCAAACGGCAGCAGCAGCGTGAACGGCAGCACTCCGAGGATAGACAACCAGATCACATAGCGTCGTCCGAAGCGATCGCCGAGCGGGCCGCCGAAATACACGCCGACAGCCACCGCGGCGAGAAACACGAACAGCAGCAGTTGCGAGGTCTGCGTCGAGACGTGAAATCTCTCGATGAGATAAAAGGTGTAGTAACTCGTGAGACTCGACATGTAGATGAATTTCGAGAACACCAGCACGATCAGGATCGCCAGCGCGACCGCGGTTCGTGCGGGCGTCGGCGCCTCCGGCGAGCGAGCTTGCATGGCGCTGCGGCGCGGCGCAATCCGCGGCTTGTACCAGCGACCGATCTGAAACAGCAGAACGATCGCGACGAAGGCGATCGATGAGAACCACGCGATGCTCGGCTGCCCGAACGGCACGATGATCAGCGCCGCCAGCACCGGTCCCATCGCGGAGCCGAAATTCCCGCCGACCTGAAAAACCGACTGCGCAAATCCGTAGCGGCCGCCCGACGCCATTCGCGCGATGCGCGCGGACTCCGGATGGAACACCGCCGATCCCAGACCGATGAGCCCTGCGGAAATCAGGATCATCCCGTAGACATGCGCCACGCTCAGCAACAGCAATCCGACGAAAGTTGAGCCCATGCCGATGGCGAGCGAAAAAGGCTGCGCTTTCCTGTCGGTGACATATCCGACCACGGGCTGCAGCAGCGACGCGGTCACCTGGAATGCCAGCGTGATCATGCCGATCTGTGCGAAGTCGAGCGCGTAGTTCTCCTTCAGGATCGGGTAGACCGAGGGAATCAGCGACTGCATCGTGTCGTTGAGAAAATGCGAGAAGCTGATGCCGCCGAGGACGAGATAGGCAGGGCCAATGGCCGCTTTTTCGGGAGCCGCGGGAACCACGACTGGCGCGACCAGTGTTTCCTCGGAGGCGATGACAGGTTTGTCCACGACAGATTCCGGATTGTTTACGAGCGCCGCCTGTTACGACGCGAGACGCCCCGTCGACCAGCGACAATAAATTATAGCAGGGCTGCACCGGCAAGTGTTCGCGGCGGAACCGCGATCAGACTTTCGGCGGATTCACGCCGCGGCTGGGCCGCCCAGTGCCGAAACGATGGTGTCAACGACCTCTTCGACCAGCACACGGTCGTCGCCCTCGCCCATTACGCGGATGACCGGTTCGGTTCCGGAGGAACGAACCAGCAGGCGGCCGTGGCCATTGAGGCGCTTCTCGCCCGCGGTGATCGCCGACTTGACCTCGGCCCGATCCAGCGGCTTGCCGCTGCGATAACGGAAGTTCTTCAGGATCTGCGGCAGCGGCTCGAACCTGTGACAGACTTCCGAGACAGGACGGCCGAATTTCTGCACCACGGCGAGCACCTGAAGCGCGGACACGAAGCCGTCTCCCGTGGTCGCATAATCCGACAGGATGATGTGGCCGGACTGCTCGCCGCCCAGATTGTAGCCGTGCTTCAGCATCTGCTCGAGCACATAGCGATCGCCCACCGGCGTCCGCACCAGCGACAGCTCGTGCCCTTCAAGGAAACGCTCAAGACCCAAATTCGACATCACGGTGGCGACGATGCCGGGCTTGGTAAGCCGACCGTCTTCCTTCCAGCTTTGCGCGATCACGGCGAGAAGCTGATCGCCGTCGACCACATGGCCGCGCTCGTCGACAATGATGACGCGGTCGGCGTCACCGTCGAGCGCGATACCGATGTCGCCGCGCATCTCGCGGACCTTGCGGCACAGCGCTTCCGGCGCGGTGGAGCCGCATTCCTTGTTGATGTTGAAGCCGTCGGGCTCGACACCGATCGGAATGACGTCCGCGCCCAGTTCCCACAACGCCTCCGGCACCACCTTGTAGGCGGCGCCATTGGCGCAATCGATCACCACCCGTAACCCGTCGAGGCTGAGTTCGCGCGGCAGCGTGCGCTTGGCGAATTCGATGTAACGATCGTGCACGCCGTCGATGCGGCGAGCCCGGCCAAGGCTTGCGCTCTCGGCCAGTTTCCTGTCGAGGTTTTCGTCGAGCAACTGTTCGATCTTCTTTTCGACTTCGTCGGACAGCTTGAAGCCCCGAGGCCCGAACATCTTGATCCCGTTGTCCTCGAACAGGTTGTGGGAGGCGGAGATCATGACGCCGAGGTCGGCGCGCATCGACTTGGTCAGCATCGCCACCGCGGGAGTCGGCATCGGGCCGAGCAGCAGTACGTCCATACCGACCGAGGTGAAGCCGGCAACCAGCGCATACTCGATCATGTAGCCGGAAAGTCGGGTGTCTTTTCCGATCACGACGCGGTGACGGTACTCGCCGCGCTGGAACACCAGCCCGGCCGCCTGCCCGACCTTCATCGCCAGTTCCGGTGTGATCAGGCCATTGGCGCGGCCGCGAATGCCGTCGGTTCCAAAATACTTGCGGCTCATCCTACCCCCCACGACGCTCTCAAATCGCACGCCGCCTTGAAGCTGGTCCGCCGAATCGTTGAACGACAAGCATAGCGCAAAGCCGCTTATAACGCCCAGATAGCTAAAACGACTTCAAGAAATATAATGAATCGTTACCGGAATATGGCGACAAAAATGACGGCTTCCCCGGGAAAAGACGCATAAATCCCCGTTTCCAACGACCTCAGCCGTCCTCCCCGCGATTCTCGCGACGGCCCGCCGGCCTGTCCTTTATCGGCTTTGCGGGCGCCGGTTGGGTTACGCTTACCGGGTCGGAGCCGGGAAACGACTCTCTCAGGCCACGGTCGAGTTCCTCATCCAGCTCCTTCTTCGTCTTCGCCCTTTTCTTCTGGTCGTCCTTCTCAGCGTGAGCGCTCATCATGGCTTTCTCCTGGGGAACAGATTTAACTATCGTCGCCGGGTTCCGTTCCTTGCTGCCAGGTTCCGGGTCCGGGGTCCAGCAGCGAATATAGGAACAGCCAGACATGCGGATGGATCGGATCACCTGTATCGAAGATCTGCGCGAGGTTCACCGCCGCCGCGTTCCCAAGGCATTCTTCGACTATGTCGATTGCGGCTCATATTCCGAACAGACGTATCGCGCCAATAGCGACGACCTTCATGCGATCAAGTTTCGTCAGCGGATCCTGATCGATATCTCCAGGCGCGATCTCGCGACCAACATCCTCGGCGAAAAGGCAAGCCTGCCGCTGATCCTGGCGCCGGTGGGCTCGACCGGAATGCAATACGGCGACGGCGAGATCCATGCCTGCCGCGCCGCGCAAGCCGCCGGCATTCCGTATACGCTGAGCACGATGTCGATCAACTCGATCGAGGACGTGGCGGAGAGCGTCGGCAAGCCGTTCTGGTTTCAGCTCTATGTCATGAGGGATCGCGGCTTCGTCAGGGAACTGGTCGAGCGCGCCATGGCGGCGAAATGCAGCGCGCTGGTGCTGACGGTGGATTTGCAGGTGCTGGGGCAGCGTCATCAGGACATCAAGAACGGCCTGTCGGTGCCACCACAACTGTTCAGCCTTTCCAACATGCTCGACTTCATGCGCAAGCCATCGTGGCTGATCGGCACGCTGCGCGCGAAGCGCCGGAATTTCGGCAACATCGCCGGCCACGTCAAAAACGTCGACGATCTCGGATCGGTGGCGGCCTGGGTCGCCGGACAGTTCGACCCAGCGCTGAACTGGAAGGATGTCGGCTGGATCCGCGGCATCTGGCCCGGCAAGCTCATCCTCAAGGGCATCCTCGATGTCGAGGACGCGCAGGAAGCGGCGAAGACCGGCGCACAAGCGCTGGTGGTCTCCAATCATGGCGGCCGTCAGCTCGACGGCGCGCAATCCTCGATCGAAATGCTGCCGAGGATCGTCGATGCGGTCGGATCGACGGTAGAAGTCATGTTTGACGGCGGCATCCGCTCGGGCCAGGACGTGATGCGTGCGCTCGCGCTCGGCGCAAGATCCTGCATGATCGGACGCGCCTACGTCTACGGTCTCGGCGCGTTCGGCGGCGCGGGCGTGACCAAGGCGCTCGACATCATCGCCAATGAACTCAGCGTGACCATGGGCCTGTGCGGCGTCAATACGATCGCCGACATCGACCGCCGCGTGCTGGCGGTCTGAACGCCTGAAAAGCTGACGCGGCCTTTCTTTCCAGCACCGCAACGCCGCGCATGAAACCGTGCGCTGGAAAGGCGCTCAGCCCCAGCCCATAGCGAGCGCGATGCGATAGGTGACGAAGGCGGCGAGATAGGCCAGCGCCAGCATGTAGAAGAACGTGATCAGCATCCAGCGCCAGCCGCCGGTCTCGCGCTTGATGACGGCCAGCGTCGAGGCGCATTGCGGCGCGAAGACATACCAGGCCAGAAACGCCAGCGCGGTCGCGAGACTCCATTGCGAGGCGAGCATGTGGCCGACCTGGTCCGCCGCCTCCTTGCCACCCTCGATCGCATAGACGGTGCCGAGCGAGGCCACCGCCACCTCGCGCGCGGCCATGCCGGGAATCAGCGCGACGCTGATCTGCCAGTTGAAACCGATCGGCGCGAGCAACGGTTCGATCCAGCGGCCGATCATGGCCGCAAGGCTGAAATCGATCGCGGGTTCGGTCGCGCCCGCCGGCGGACGCGGAAACGACGCCAGAAACCAGATCAGAACCATCATGGAAAAGATCGTGGTGCCGGCGCGTTTCAGAAACGCCATTGCGCGCTGGTAGAGATTCATCAGCACGCTACGCAATTGCGGCAGCTTGTAATCCGGCAGTTCCAGCATGAAGGGCGGAGTCGCGCTGTCACGCCAGAAAAAGCGGTTGGCCACGAACGACACCGCGAGCGCGCTGAAGATACCCATCGCATAGAGCCCGAACATCACGAGCCCCTGCAATCCAAGAACGCCCAACACCGGCCTGTTCGGTATGAAGGCGGCGATAATCAGCGTGTACACCGGGATGCGTGCCGAACAGGTCATCAGCGGCGCAACCATGATGGTGGTCAGCCGGTCACGCTTGTTATCGATCACCCGCGTCGCCATGATGCCGGGGATCGCGCAGGCAAAACTCGACAACAACGGAATGAAGGCGCGACCGTGCAGTCCGGCGCCGCCCATGATGCGATCCATCAGGAACGCCGCGCGCGCCATGTAGCCGAGATCCTCGAGCAGCAGGATGAAAAGAAACAAAATGAGGATTTGCGGCAGGAACACGATGACGCTGCCGACACCGGAGATCACGCCGTTCTGGACAAAGCTCTGCAGCAATCCCTCCGGCAGCACGGTCGCCGAAAACGCGCCGAGCGCATCGAACCCCTGAGTGATGAGGTCCATCGCCGGCTCCGCCCAGGCGAACACCGCCTGAAACATCACGAACAGCAACAACAGCAGCGCGGCCATGCCCCACACCGGATGCAGCAGCACCGAGTCCACGCGCGTGGTCCACGTATCGGGCTTGGCGGGCTCGCTCACGGAGGCGCGTATCACGCGATCGGCTTCGCGCTGCGCCGCGCGCAGGTCGGACACGGCCGGCGTCGTCCAGTCGCTCGCGGCGATGGCACCGGCCGGCTTGCCGACGATGTCGTCGATATGTCGCAGCAGATCGTCAATGCCGCCGCGCCGCACGGCGGTCGACGTCACCACCGGCACGCCAAGTTCGGCGGAGAGCTTGTCGAGATGAACGTCGACCCCGCGCCGCCGCGCGATGTCGATCATGTTCAGCACCAGCAGCATCGGACGGTGCACACGCTTCAATTCGATCACAAGGCGCAACGCCACGCGAAGATTGGTGGCGTCGGCGACGCAGAGCAGGAAGTCAGGCGGGCTTTCGCTTGCAAGCTTGCCGAGTATAACGTCGCGAGTGATGTCCTCATCGGGGCTGCGGCCCCGCAATGAATAGGTTCCCGGCAGGTCGATCAGGTTGACCCGGTGGCCGGATGCGGTTTTCAAAAACCCGGACTTCCGCTCCACCGTGACGCCGGCGTAGTTGGCCACCTTCTGGCGGCTGCCCGTGAGCGCGTTGAACAAGGCCGTCTTGCCGCTGTTCGGCGTTCCAACCAGGGCGATGCGCCAGTCATTCACGTCGATAACGCTCATGCTGTGGTTTTCGCCGTCGGTTCGAGAGCGCCGACCATGATCGCCATGGCTTCGCGCCGGCGCAGCGCGATCGTCGTGCCGTTGACGCGGATCGCGATCGGATCCCGGCCGATCGGTCCCTCATGCAGGATCTGCACCGACGCGCCTTCGACGATTCCGAGTTCGAGAAGGCGCCGCTCGATCTCCAACGCCGACACTCCAAGGTGATCGCCGTCGACCATGATTGCATTGACGCGGCCGCTAAAGCCGCGTTGTGCAAGGCCCAGCGGAGTGGTCTCCGCGGCGTCAGGGATGCTGGTTTCAAAATCGGACATAATGGTCGCTTCAGGATGACACTCTACCAACTGGATCATGCTTTCATGGGGGTCAAGACAAAGAGCGTTGATTAGTCGCCAGATTAGAACGGTTAAAAAATTGGGGCGCCAAACTCAAGTCGACGAATGAGCGCAGAGATCGGCCTCGACCAGGGCGCGCAATTCCGACGTCACAGCGGGACGTCGTCCGAACCACAGTTCAAATCCGCGCACCGCCTGATGCAGCAGCATTCCGAGACCATCGGCGGTCCTGAGGCCGCGCACCTTCGCCGCCGCGAGCAAGGGCGTTTCCAGCGGAACATAGACCAGATCGGCGACCACCGCGTCCGATGGCAGCAGCGGCAGTTCGACGTTCAGCGCAGGCTGCCCCGCCATGCCGAGCGAGGTGGTGTTCACGAGCAGCCCGGCGCGCGGCAGCACATCATCGAGTCCGCTCCAGGCCAGCGGCACGACCGATCCGCCAAACTGATCCGCAAGCGCCTGCGCCCGTTCCATCGTGCGGTTGGCGAGATGGATGCGTTTGATGCCGCGTTCGATCAGGCCGAACACCACGGCACGCGACGATCCGCCGGCGCCGAGCACTACCGCATCATCGGTGCGATCCCAGCCCGGCGCGGCGACATCCAGATTGCCGATGAAACCCTCGACGTCGGTATTGGTGGAGCGTAACGTCTCGCCTTCATAATAGAGCGTGTTGGCGGCGCCGACCGCCCTTGCGCGCGCATCGGGTGCGGTCAGTTGCAGTGCCCGCTCCTTGTGCGGGATCGTGACGTTGGCGCCGACAAAGCCATGCTTGGACAGATTCATGATGAATTCGGCGAAACCCTCGGGCGGAATCGCCTCGATACTGTAGCCGCCATCGATCCCATAAAGGCGCAGCCAGTAATGATGGATCAGCGGCGAGCGCGAATGCGCCGCAGGCCATCCGATCAGGCAGGCGGCAGGGACTTTACTCTCGGCTGACATGGCTGGTCCCATCGCGGGGCGCGCGCGCCCGACGATCGGGCGGCGCGATCGGATGAGATCATGCAAGGCGTGCCCGCTGTCAATGCCGCGGGCCGCAATTGCCCGTATCAGCAGACACCGCAAGTCGCCCGGCGCGGCTCAGAGCACCGGTTGCGCTTCCTTCGCGGCAACGGGCAGCGCGTGGCGGGACGCCTTGATGTCGGCGACGGCGCGCGCGATGGTCTCCCGGAATTTCGCGAGCGGCGGCCTGACCCCATGGGTCAGGAGCGCCCGCCGCACCGCCGGCGACGCCCCTGTAACGAAAAAAGGGATTCCCTGCCGCCGCGCCTTGGCGGCGATCCGGCTGATGGTGTTTGCCCCGGTGGAATCGAGGAGCGGAACCGCGGCGAAATCCACGACAAACGCCTTTTGTCGCTCCATAATGGCATCGAGCACCGATCCGACCTCGGAGGCCGCCCCGAAGAAGAATGCTCCGGTGATGCGGTATATGACGACGTCCGGATCGGCCACCAGCGCGGCATCGTAGGGCTGACGATCACCGTTGGCGTCATCGGCCTTGTCCTCGGCCACCAGCGGAATGCCGGCTTCGACGCCGGTAGTCTGCGCCATGCGGTTGATGAACAGCACCGCGCCGAGCGCGAATCCGACCAGAATGCCCTCGGTGAGATCGCGGAAGATGGTCAGCAGGAAGGTGGCGAGCAGCACGACGGCGTCACCCCGCGATGCGCGGATCAGAGTCGCGAATTCGCGCTTCTCGACCATGTCCCAGGCGACAACCGCCAGCACTGCAGCCAGCGCCGCAAGCGGAATATAGCTCGCCAGCGGCGCCGCAATCAGCATGAACAGCAACAGGAACGCCGAATGCAGCATCCCCGCGACAGGACCGCGAGCGCCGGCGCGGATATTGGTCGCGGTCCGCGCGATCAGTCCGGTGACGCAGATGCCGCCGAACAGCGCGGAAGCGACGTTGGCGACGCCCTGCGCCATCAATTCGCAATTCGAGCGATGCCGCCGTCCGGTCATGCCGTCGGCCACCACCGCCGACAACAGCGACTCGATCGATCCCAGCAGCGCGAAGGCCACCGCGTCGGGAAACACCGCCTGCATCTTGTCGAGCGAAAATGTCGGCCAGACCGGCCAGGACAATTCGCGCGGAATTCCGCCGAAGCGCGTGCCGATGGTCTCCACCGGTAATGACAGCGCCCATGCGGCACTGGCGGCGACCACGATCGCGATCAACATGCCGGGCCACGCCGGCCGCAGCTTCTTCAGGCCGACGATGATGACGACCGCGATGATGCTTACCGCGACCGCGGACATACTGATGGTGTCGCCGGCCCGCGCCAGCGCCGCGAGCTTCGGAATAAGCCCGCTCGGCTCCTTCGCCAGTGTGATTCCAAGAAGGTCCTTGATCTGGCCCGCAAAGATGATGACGCCGATGCCGGCGGTGAAGCCCACCGTAACCGGATAGGGAATGAACTTGATGTAGGTGCCGAGCCGCATCAGCCCGGCGGCAATCAGCAAGACGCCCGCCATGAAAGTCGCGAGGATGACGCCGTCGATTCCGTGACGTTCGACCGTCAGCGCCACCAGCACGATGAACGCGCCGGCGGGACCGCCGACCTGGAACCGGCTGCCGCCGAGCAGCGAGACAAAAAATCCGCCTACGATCGCGGTGGTCAGGCCGCGATCCGGCGTGACGCCGGAGGCGATGGCAATGGCCATCGACAGCGGCAGCGCCACGATCGCCACAGTGAGTCCGGCGACGACGTCGGCGCGGAAATCAGCGCCACGGTAATCCTCGCGCAACACCGTGAGGAGTTTCGGCGTGAACAGTTCTGCGAAGGTCGGCTGGCGGATTGGGTGGGGTCGTCCGTCGGCAATGCTCATCCCGCACTCAGTCCTCGCATCGCGCGCGGGTCGCCGGTAAGTGCGGTTCGGTGACCGTATCAGCCGCCGGGACGGCGCGAGGTCCCGGCTGTTTCAGGCGCACGCCGCGCCCGCCATCGTCGCTGCGCGCATGTTTTTCCAATCCGTTCGACGCCGGCGCAATTGAATGCGTCGACCACTTTCACCAGCATATCGACAACGCCGCGCACCGGCCCTCGCTCGCTCCCATCCGCTGGATGGCCAGCAAGGACTCCCGCCAGCGCGGCGAGCGTTTTCTGGTCAATGCCCAGGAGCGCGCGCCGCCCGCATCTGAAAGGATGTGATCAACGCTTGATATACATATGTAGGATGTTATAAGTGATGTCTTACATAATTACAATGATGTAAAATACATCATTGTACGGCCAAGACAGGGCGGCCCGCCAAGTCCCGGCGATCAGGCGCGCAAGACCTCCGGCCGCTGTGGCACGAAGTGACGCTGCGCAGACCCGGGATCGTTGCAGAAAACCTCGCAAAGACCCCGGCTCAGCAGCGCACCGTTTCACGCTGCGCTGCGTCCGGGGAACGGTCGGGAGGTGCCGGGTGACTTTCCAAACAGACTCTAAGCGGCGACCCGACGCGCGGCAATGATCTGGTCCGCGGCCCGGCCGTTGACTTCAGCCATGCGATCGAACTGGCGGGTAAAACTCCCCGCTCCCGCCGTCGCCGACCGCAGTTCGACAATGAGATCGCCGATCTCGGCTTCCGGCATCATGGCGCGCACGCAGTCCCAGCCGGTCCAGCCCTCACGGGTATCGAAGCCGAGAATCTGGCCGCGCCGCGCCGACAGGATGGCGTTGATCTTCGCGGTCGCCTCGCTCGGACAAACGATCTCGACCACATGGATCGGCTCCAGCAGCACCGGCTGACATTGAGGCAGGGCCTCGGTCACGCCGATGCGCGCCGCCGTACGGAAGGCCTGATCCGAGGAGTCGACGCTGTGATAGGAGCCGTCGACCAGCGTCACCTGCACATCGATCACGGGAAAGCCGAGCGGGCCTCGCGAGAGTCCGTCCACCACGCCTTCCTCCACCGCGCCGATATAGTTGCGCGGCACCGCGCCGCCGACGATCTTGTCGACGAAAACAAAGTTCGAACCGCGCGGTAGCGGGGTGATTTCCAGAACTACGTCGCCGAACTGGCCATGTCCGCCGGACTGTTTCTTGTGGCGTCCGCGCTGGGTCATGGATTTGCGGATGGTCTCCTGATAGCCGATCGCGGGCGGATGCGATTTCACGTTGACGCCGAAGCGATCGTGCAGTCGCTCCAGCGCGACGCGCAGATGCATCTCGCCCTGCCCCCACAGCACGGTATCGTGGGTCTGCGCATTGTGAATGACGGCAAGCGAGGGATCTTCCTCGTTGAGCTTGGCGAGAGCCTGCCCGAGCTTGACATCGTCCTTGCGGTCTCCGGCCGCAAGCGCCATCGCCAGCACCGGCGCGGCCGCCGCGAGGCTGACCAGCGACGGCGGCGCGACCCTTGCGGTCGTCAGCGTATCGCCGGTCTTCACGGCCTCGAGCTTGCCGAACGCGATCATCTCGCCGGCTTCAGCCGATGCACGCTTGGTCTCCTGCGCGCCGGTCGCGGCGAGAATGCCGGAGATTTTTCCGCCCTCGCCGGACGACGCCAGCACCGCGGCGCCATCGTCGAAACGACCTGTCAGTACCCGCGCCAGCGACAGCTTGCCGCCATGCTGAAGGTGCACGGTCTTGAAAACGTAGGCCAGCGCCTCCTTGCTGCCGGCCACGCCCATGCGCTTCGCGGTCGCGCCGATGCCGGGAGCCTCGTGCCGCAGCGCCTTCATCAGCCGCAGCACGCCGTTCTCGCGCGCAGCCGAACCGAGCAGCACCGGGCAGATCTGGCCTTCGCGCAATTCGCGCGCGAGATCGTCGAACACCGCGTCGCGCGGCGGCGGGATATCCTCGAGCAATTGCTCCATCAGCGCGTCATCGTGATCGGCGAGTTTCTCCAGCATCGAGAAGCGGGCTTCCTTTTCGCGGTCGAGATCGCCGCCGTCCAGTTGGACCACTTCGGAGGCCATGTGTTCGCGATAGACGAAGGCGCGCTCCAGCGCGAGATCGACGAAGCCGGCGATCAGGTCGCCGTTCCAGATCGGAATCTGGCGCAATACCAGCGGCGTCCGTGACGCCGGCTGCAACGTCGCCAGCGTTTCACGAATTCGCTTGTTCGCCTTGTCGATCTTGTTGAGAAACAGAAATCGGGGAATGTTCTGGTCTTCCAGCTCACGCAGGATGATCTGCAACTGCGGCAGCTTGCGCTCATCGGCCTCGCAGACCACGACGGCGGCATCGACCGCGGGGATCGCCGCGCGCATGTCGTGTGCGAATTCGATCGAACCCGGACAGTCGATAAAGGAATAGGTTTCGCCCATGAAACTGGTGGTGGCTGAGGTCAGCCCGACGCCCATCTTGTGCTGGCGTGCTTCGGCGCTGGCGTCGCCGACGCTGGTGCCCTGATCGACACTGCCTGCTTTGGGGATTGCGCCCGTTCGGGCAAGGATCGCTTCGAGAAGGGTGGTTTTACCGCTCTGGAAAGGGCCCACCAGCGCAATGCACCGGGGGCCCGATGCTTGGGTGCCTTGGGGGGTGCCTTGCGGACCTCTGAGGTCTGGTCCCATTGCCGCCTCGTGATTGGGAAGTCGGCCCATGATTGGGTCGGCACGATGATGCTCCTCCCGCGCTCCGGTTTTGGCAAGCGGGAAAACATCGTGCGGCAAGGTGAGGCGCGGAAATGGCGGTTTCAATCGCTGCGGGGAGCAAATCCGGGCTCCCCAAAAGTTGTCAACGCCCCGGACGCAATTCCAGCGCGGCGAGACCGGCCGCAATGTTGAGGCCGACCTGCCCCTGTATGCTGAGCGGTTGCAGGGCAATCGAGTTGGCGGAGCCACCGATCAGCACGTTGCCGCCAAGTCCGACGCCGATCGAGGCACTGCCTTGCGCGCCCGCGTAGTCGCCGGAGAGATCGCCGGGGCCGAGCCGCGCCACTGGCGCGTAAACGGCCCAGGCCAGCGCCGATTCCTGGGTGATGCCGAGATCGACGCCGACTTTGCGGATCGTCGCGACATAGCGATCTTCGGGCAGGCCCTCCATGTGAAACACGCAGCCGAGATTGGTCACCGAACCGACGATAAACCCGACGCTGGCTGCGCCGCGGCATTCGAGAACGCCGACCTTGACGCGCTCAGCGGGCTGCTGCGCAAGAGCGCCCGCGATCGACATGACGACCGCCGCCGCAGCGCCCGTCAGAACTGGAATTCCGCGCATGAAAACTCCGGATGAAAGTGATGCAGACACCGATCGCCACACTTATGGCGTGCGCATTTTATTGCACAGCGGCCCGCCTCTCGCCAGACGCGAACTTGCAGCCATGAACATCAAAAAAGAGGCCCGCTGTCGCGGGCCTCTCTCGGGTCTTCGTCCGATCCGATCAGCTATGATGCCGATGGTGATGGTGATGATGACGGCGATGGTGATGCCGATGCCGCTTGTAGCGAGGCGTCGGACGCATATCCGCCGGACGCAGATCGACGTCCACGACGCCAGCCACCGCACTGAGGCCGGTCTGGCCCTGCAGGCTCAGCGGCTGCAGCGAAATCGAGTTGTCGGATCCGCCGACCAGCAGGTTGGCGCCGATGCCGACGCCGACCGTGGCGTTGGCGCCGACCCCGCCGAAGTGACCGGCCAATGCGCCGGGGCCGAGCCTGTGGCTCGGTGCATTGACCACCCATGCGAGCCCGGTCTGCGACGTTACGCCAAGGTCGAGGCCGAAACGCTGCACCCGCGCGATATAGGGTTCAAGCGGCGCGCCGGAGTTACTGCGAAAGACGCACTGCAATTCCGTCGTCGAGCCGACCACATAGCCCACGTTCTGACCGCCCTCGCATTCGAGGATTCCGGCCTGAACCTGACGATGTTGGGCATGGGCGCCCGCAACCGACGCCACGAGCGTCACGGCGGCCACGGCAAGAAGTCTTGGGAAACGCATGAGTTGATCTCCGCTGGGAAGTTGGGAAAGGTGGGTGGAACATGATGGAACCGCCGTGTCCAAAACAAGGCGGCTGCCACATCGCGGCATCAAAATGCCGGCAACGTTGCTAAAACTTAATGAAGGGCCGAAAAGCAGAGCCAGCGAAGTTACGCGACATCTGCAAGATGGCGCGAGGCTCAACACAGTCTCGCATCTTCACCTCGGTGACAAAGACATGGTGACGAGGACATGGCTCCCTGCCTGCGCAGGGACGACATGTGATAACGCGACGACGGAGGCAGCCGTCAGCGCAAGCTGCCGCAGAAACGCTGGATGCGGTTGCAGGCATCCTCGAGATCGGCGGTTTTGGTCGCATAGGAAATCCGGAACGCCGGGCCTAGACCGAAGGCCGAGCCCTGCACCACTGCAACACCTTCGGCCTCCAGCAGTTCGGTGACAAAATCCACGTCGGTCTCGAGCTTTTTGCCCGACGGCGTGGTCTTGCCGATGGTTCCGGCGCAGGAGGGATAGACGTAGAACGCGCCTTCCGGCCGCGGACAATCGATGCCCTTGGCCTGGTTCAGCATCGCCACCACGAGGTCGCGGCGCTCCTTGAACACCTTGTTGTTCGCACCGATGAACTCCTGCGGCCCGTTCAGCGCCTCGACCGCCGCCCACTGTGAGATCGACGACGGGTTCGAGGTCGACTGCGACTGGATCGTCGCCATCGCCTTGATGAGTTGCGCGGGGCCGCCGGCATAGCCGATCCGCCAGCCGGTCATGCAGTAGGCCTTCGACACGCCGTTCACCGTCAGCGTGCGGTCGAACAGTTTCGGCTCGACCTGCGCGGGCGTGGTGAATTCGAAGTCGTCATAGACCAGATGCTCGTACATGTCGTCGGTCATCACCCAGACCTGCGGGTGCTTCACCAGCACGTCGGTCAGGGCTTTCAACTCGGCGCGCGTATAGGCCGCGCCGGTCGGATTCGACGGCGAGTTGAGGATGATCCACTTCGTCCTCGGCGTGATCGCCCGCTCCAGCGCGTCGGCCTGCAGCTTGAAACCGAATTCCGCCGTGCAAATGACGGGCACGGATTCGCCGCCCGCCAGCGCCACCATCTCGGGATAGCTGACCCAGTACGGCGCGGGAATGATGACCTCGTCGCCCGGATTGATCGTCGCCATCAGCGCGTTGTAGAGAACCTGCTTGCCGCCGGTGCCGACGATGATCTGGTTCGGCTTGTAGGTCAGGCCGTTCTCGCGCTCGAATTTGGCTGATATCGCTTCCTTCAACTCTGGGATGCCATCGACCGCCGTATACTTGGTCTTGCCGGCCTCGATCGCATGGACCGCCGCCAGCTTGATATTGGCCGGCGTATCGAAATCCGGCTCGCCCGCGCCGAGGCCAATGACGTTCCGTCCCTCCGCCTTGAGCCGACGCGCTTTATCCGTGACCGCGATGGTCGCGGACGGCTTCACACGATCGAGCGCAGCAGAGAGAAAAGGCATCATCGTCTCCATACGGGCGCCGTGATCCAGCAACGCCGCGACTGTCACAAATCTTCATGATGAGATCGATGCACACTAAATCGCGTTCCGCTGCACCGCAAGAAGATTGGCTATAACTTTTTGGTCTCTTCCGCTTCAGGAAACATTAAAGCGCGGCGGCTAGTGTGCAGACGTCGCATGTCCTCGCAGCATTTTCCCTGCAGCGTTGCGAAATATTCGCAAATTTAAACAGCGAAATGACTTATTTCTGGCAAGCTGGCTTAACGGACAACCTTCGGACCGGTGCGTGGCTGACGGTCGAGCGCGTCCGCGGCTACAGCATCATGCTGCTCGGTTTCTACGTGGTCGCAGCGGTGATATGGGTCGCGCTGTCCCATGGCCTGATCGACCCCCAGGGTAAACCGCTCGGCACCGACTTCTCCAGCTTCTACGCTGCCGGATCGCTCGCACTCGAAGGGCGTGCGGTCGAGGTCTACGACATGGCTGCGCATTACGCGCGCGAGCAGCAGATCTTCGGCGCCGGCGTACCCTATTACGCCTGGTTCTATCCGCCGCTCTTTCTCCTGCTCGCAGCGCCGCTGGCGCTGATGCCCTATCCGATCGCGCTCGCGGTGTGGCAGGCGGCGACATTCGCCTTTTATCTCGGCGTGATCGCCGCGATTCTCCGGCCCCTGCGGCAGGCGCGCGGCGATCCGGCCGCCATCTGGATCTTTCCCGCGCTCGCCTTTCCGGCCATTTTCATCAATGTCGGCCACGGTCAGAACGGCCTGCTCACCGCCGGCTTGTTCGGCGCGGCATTGCTCACCTTGCCGACACGGCCGCTGCTCTCCGGCCTGCTGTTCGGCTGTCTCGCCTACAAGCCGCAATTCGCGCTGGTGATTCCGGTCGCGCTGATCGTGTCCGGCCATTGGCGAACCGTTGCCGCGGCGACGCTCGCGGTGATCGTGCTTGCGTTGATCGCTTCGCTCGCATTCGGCACCGATGTGTGGTTCGCCTTTCTCGCATCGACCGATGTGTCGCGCCGGCTGTTGCTGGAACAAGGCAGCGTCGGGTTCGAGAAACTGCAGAGCGTGTTCGCCGCGATACGGATGTGGGGCGGCGGCTTATCTCTCGCCTATATCGCCCAGGGCCTGACATCGGCCGCAACGATCTGCGGCGTCGCATGGATCTGGCGCGGCCGTTACGACAACAATCTCAAGGCCGCGATCCTGATCATCGCCGCTCTTCTGGCTTCGCCGCACACGCTCGACTACGACCTGACGATCCTCGCGCCGGCGATCGCATTCATGACGACTCTCGGGTTCGCCGGCGGCTTCCGGGATTTCGAAATCAATGTGCTGGCGGCGGCATGGGCGTCGCCGCTGCTTGCCCGCACCGTGGCCGGTGCGACGGGCATACCGCTCGGCGCGATCGCTCTGCTTGCGCTCTATGCGCTCACGCTCCGTCGCGCGTGGCGCGACCGCCAGGATCAGCGCTCCGGAACCGCGAACTCGCGCGCATGTGATATCGATCCGCGCGGTTTGCCGACATGATTTTCTCCTGAAACGCGCGGCGGCAGCAGCTATCGGGCTTTTCGCATGTGTTGAACGATCAGACCGTTCCAGCCCTTGCGATGCGCCGCCGGCCGCATCATTGTTTACCCGTGCAGAACCAGCCCGCTTCTTCGGCCCGAACGGATCCAGCCATTCCCCGCATGTATAAGCTCTATTCGATGCAACGCTCGGGAAACAGCTACAAGGTTCGCCTTGCGCTGTCCTTGCTTGGCGCGCCCTATCAGGCCGTCGAGGTCGATATCCTGCGCGGCGAAAGCCGCACGCCGGATTTTCTCGCGAAGAATCCGAGCGGACAGGTGCCCTTGCTGGAGGTGGAGGAAGGACGCTACCTGGCGGAGTCCAATGCGATCCTGTGGTATGTCGCGCTCGGAACCGCGCTGGCTCCGGACTCCCCGATCGAGCGAGCCGAAGCGCTGCAGTGGATGTTCTTCGAACAGCACGCGCTGGAGCCCAATATCGGCGCCGCCTATTTCTGGCTCTCGCTGGTGAAGGGCGGCCGCGATCTGCAAACCCATGCGCTGGATGACTGGATGGAGCGCGGCTATGCGGCGCTTCAGGTCATGGAGAATCATCTGAGAACCCACGACTTCTTCGCCGCCGAGCAACTCACCATCGCCGACATCGCGCTTTATGCCTACACCCATGTCGCCGACAAGTGCGACTTCGACCTCACCGCGTTTCCTTCGATCCGCACCTGGCTGCGACGGATCGAACAGCAGCCCGGCTTTGCGGGCATGGACGGGCGCGCCGCCCCGTCGGGGAATGCGACGGCCGGCATCGCCGCCAGCACCTGATCGCGTTCAGCCGGCGCTAGCCTTGCTTTGGACATCTTTCATGCCGCCGCTGCCCCAATCCTGCCCGCGCAAGGTGAAAGACTCGCGCATTGCGAGTGATTCGTCCTCGAAGGATTGATGAACGATGCGATCGCAGAGCACGAGTAGTGGGTTTGTGGCACCCATCACACGCCTCGCCTCCCCGCGCCTGACCAAGGCGGTCGCCGCGTCGCTGGCGATTGCGGCCGCCGCTATTTGCCTTTGCCTGGCCTTCGCGATGATATCGATCAAGGTCTCGATGACTGTGCCGATCCCCGCCTGAACCGATCGGGTTTTCGCGGATCGCGCCTCGTGATCTTTTTGCGGTCACCGGCGTTTGTCGTCGGGATTATCCGCTCGACGACGGGACGATTCGATGAGAGCATCCAACGCGTGGGCTACGGTCGTGCTAAGTGCAGCCATCGTGCTGACCGCTCTGTTCGGGAACGCCGCCGGCGTGCGCGCCGAAAGCACGGCATTCAAATCGTCGGCCGGGCAGCTTCAGGTGCAAACCATCGCCAGCGGCCTGGTCAATCCCTGGGCTCTCGCCTTCCTGCCGGACGGACGGATGCTGGTGACCGAACGTCCGGGGCGCATCCGCATCGTCACTCCCGATGGCGTATTGTCGTCACCCCTGAAGGGCGTGCCGAAGCCCTATGTCAGGGGCCAGGCGGGCCTGCTCGACGTCGCGCTCGACCGCGACTTTGCGGACAATCGCACGCTCTATATCTGTTACTCCGCCGATAGCGGCGGCAATGCCTCCGTCGCCCGGGCGCGGCTTAATGAGGATGCCACCGCGCTCGATCAGGTGAAGGTGATCTTCACGCAGGTCGGCCCCGGCGGCCAGGCCAATCATGGCTGCCGTATTGCGCAAGGCGCGCGCGACGGCGATCTTTACGTCACGCTCGGCGACCATTTCGGCCCGCGTGACGAGGCGCAGAACCTTCGCGTCGACAACGGCAAGCTGGTCCGGATCGCACCCGACGGCTCGGTGCCGCGGGACAATCCGTTCGTCGGCCATGACAGCGCGCGTCCGGAAATCTGGAGCTACGGCCACCGCAACGGACAAGGCCTCGCGTTCAATCCCGCGACCGGCGATCTCTGGGAGATAGAGCATGGCCCGCGCGGCGGCGACGAGGTCAACATCATCGGCAAAGGCAAGAACTATGGCTGGCCGGTGATCGGCTACGGCATCGATTACAACGGCGCGAAGATCCATGAGAGCACATCGAAGCCCGGCATGGAGCAGCCGATCAAATACTGGGTGCCGTCGATCGCGCCTTCCGGCATGGCGTTCTATACCGGAACGCTGTTTCCGGGATGGCAAGGCAGCCTGTTCACCGGCGCGCTGGCGGGCAAGATGCTGGTGCGGCTTTCGCTCAATGGCAATGCCGTCACCGCCGAGGAGCGGCTCCTGCAAAATCTCAACGAGCGCATCCGCGATGTCAGGCAGGGCCCGGACGGGGCGTTGTGGCTTTTGACCGATAATGCGGACGGGCGTATCCTGCGGGTCTCGCCGGCGGGGAAGTGAACCACGCCACGATCAAGGCCGCCGCGCGTTATGGGCTCCTGAGCGCCGCGACGAGCGCGAGCCCGAACAATGCGACAATGCCGGCGATGAATCCGAATGCGAACGCCCAGAAGCGGCTGCGGCGCGGTTCTTGCGCCTCAACTTGCTGCGGCGTCGTCGATGTCGCCGCCAGCGCACGCTCGCGCTCGATCATGCGGCGGGCGACATAATCGGTGACGGCGTCCGCGACCGCGGCCACGTCGTGGGATTCCGCGAGCACGATCCGGCCATGACGGGTATCCTGGACGAAACGGTACATGCGCTTGTCGCGGCCCATCAGGACATGCGCCACCACGTCGATCCACAGCCGTGGCGTGTCACCGTGACTGATGCCGCGCTCGAACAGATCAATCTGGTCGGGCACCTCCGCAAACAGCGGATCGAGTGCCTCATTCAGGATCTCGAGCCGCGCCTCTTCCGCATCGCGCAGGTCGACGACGACGCCGGTGCGATCAGCAGCCTCGATCCGAGCCCGGCGCAGCGCATCGCGCAGCCGCGTGGGCTTGACGGTTTCCGCCGCCCCCGTTCCCTTGCCCGGTGCGTCCGACATTCAGTCGCCTCTCCCGCAGAACCCGGCCGCCATTAACCCGCCGGTAACCATGCAACCTAGCAGCAACAGCGTTTTCCGCAAAGGCCATTGAAGATCAAAGGCTTATAGCCAACGAAACCGGCGATCCGCCTGGCACATCGCTGCCAAAAAACGAACGGCCCCGCCCCGGTTGCCCGGGCAGGGCCGTCCGCTTCCCTGGACGTTTCTACGTGAAGATTGGCGCGTCAGCTCGCCATGCGATTGGGCTCTTCCACGATGGAGAAGCGCACGCCGGCGCGGTGACGGTTTTCTTCCGACACCACCCGCCAGGCGTCCTCGGCTTCCTTCCTCGTCTTGAACGGACCCTGGACCTGCGCCGAGCCTTCCACGAGCTTGTGGAAATTCATCGAACCGAACTCGCCGCCGATCACCCAGAAATTGCTGCCAGTCATGAAAGCCTCCTCTTATTCGGCCGCCTGAGCCCTGATATCCGAACCCTGCGATTTGAACTGCGCGGCTTCGGTGGAGTCGTGAAGCGCGGTCGTCGACGACTGACCGCCGCTGATCGTGGTCGAGACCAGATCGAAGTAGCCGGTGCCGACCTCGCGCTGATGGCGCGTCGCCGAATAGCCGAACTGCTCCGAGGCGAACTCGGCCTGCTGCAAACGGGAATAGGCCGCCATGCCTTCGGCCTTGTAGCCACGCGCCAGTTCGAACATGCCGTGGTTGAGCGAGTGGAAGCCCGCCAGCGTGACAAACTGGAATTTGTAGCCCATCGCGGCGATCTCCTTCTGGAACTGCGCGATGGTGTCCTTGTCCAGATTGGCTTCCCAGTTGAACGAGGGCGAGCAGTTATAGGCCAGCAGCTTGTTCGGATAGACCTTCTTCACGGCTTCGGCGAACTTGCGCGCGCCGTCGAGGTCGGGCTTGGAAGTCTCCCACCACAGAAGATCAGCGTACTTCGCAAACGACAGCCCGCGCTTGATGCAGTGATCGAGACCGCTGCCGGGCTTGAGGCGATAGAAGCCTTCCGCCGTGCGTTCGCCGGTGATGAACTCGTGGTCGCGCTCGTCGATGTCCGAGGTGATGAGCTTGGCGCTTTCGGCGTCGGTGCGCGCCAGCACGAAAGTCGGCACGCCGCAGACGTCGGCGGCGAGCCGCGCGGCGATCAGGTTGCGCTCATGCGCGGCGGTCGGGATCAGCACCTTGCCGCCCATGTGGCCGCACTTCTTTTCCGATGCGAGCTGGTCCTCGAAATGGACGCCGGCCGCGCCTGCCTCGATATATGCTTTCATGATCTCGAAGGAGTTGAGCGGTCCGCCGAAGCCGGCTTCCGCATCGGCCACGATGGGCACGAACCAGTCGATCTTGGCACCGCTTTCGGCGTGCTCGATCTGGTCGGCGCGCTGGAAGGTGCGGTTGATACGGCGACAAAGCTCAGGCCCTGCATTGGCCGGATAAAGGCTCTGGTCAGGATACATCGTGCCCGCAGTATTGGCGTCCGCGGCGACCTGCCAGCCTGAGAGATAGATCGCGGGCAGGCCGGCGCGCGCCTGCTGCATCGCCTGGTTGCCGGTGACGGCGCCGAGCGAGTTCACATAGGGCATCTCGTTGAGTTGCTTCCACAGCCGGTTCGCGCCTTTTTCTGCGAGCGTGTACTTGATCTCCACCGAGCCGCGCAGCCGCTCGACCTCCTCAGGGGTGTACGGACGGCTGATTCCCTCGAAACGGCCCTTGGGGGCGGGAACGAGCTGCTCAAAGGTCTTTGACATCATTGTCTCCAGTCCACATTCGTGACATTGCGTTGCAAAACGTGGCTCTAGATAAACGCCAATCAAATCAATTCGTATAGACGGCTTGATCTCAAATGATGATGTCATGTAACATATATTCACGTCATAGATGTTATTTTGTAATTCTTGTCATAAACGAGAGCCAGTATGGCAACGGTTTCGGGTAAAAAGCTCTTCGTCGGCCCGCGGTTCCGCCGTATCCGGCAACAGCTTGGGCTGTCGCAGACCCAGATGGCGGAGGGACTCGGCATCTCTCCGAGCTACGTCAATCTGATCGAGCGCAACCAGCGCCCGGTCACCGCTCAGATCCTGCTTCGTCTCGCGGAAACCTACGACCTCGATCTGCGCGATCTCGCCACTGCCCACGAGGATCGCTTCTTTGCCGAATTGAACGAGATCTTTTCCGATCCGCTGTTCCGGCGGATCGACATCCCGAAGCAGGAACTGCGCGATCTGGCCGAACTGTGCCCCGGCGTGACTCATGCGCTGCAGCGCCTCTATGCCGCCTACACCGAGGCGCGGCGCGGCGAGACGCTGGCCGCCGCACAGTTTGCCGACCGCGACGAAGGCGCGCGCTTTGAGACCAATCCGATCGAGCGCGTGCGCGACCTGATCGAGGCCAATCGCAATTATTTCCCTGAACTCGAACAGGCGGCGGAAAACCTGCGCGACGAGATCAACGTTCCGGCGCAGGAACTTTTCGTGGCGCTGAGCGTGCGGCTGCGGGAAAAGCATTCGATTCAGACGCGCATCATGCCGGTGGACGTCATGCGCGAAACGCTGCGCCGATTCGACCGTCACCGCCGCCAACTTCTGATTTCCGAACTGGCGGACGGACCCGGTCGCGCCTTCCAGCTTGCGTTCCAGATCGGACTCGCCGAATGCACGCCCGCTTTTGACACGATCATCGCGCGCGCCGGCCCACTCGACGACACATCACGCCGGCTCTACCGCATCACGCTGGCGAACTATTTCGCCGGTTGTGTGCTGATGCCCTACCAGGCCTTCCATGCGGCCGCGGAATCGCTCGGCTACGACATCCACGTCCTGGCGCAGCGATTCAACACAGGCTTCGAGCAAGTGTGCCATCGCCTGACCACGCTGCAACGGCCAAACGCGCGCGGCGTGCCGTTCTTCATGCTGCGCGTCGACAACGCCGGCAACGTCTCCAAGCGTTTCTCGTCGGGCACGTTTCCGTTCTCGAAATTCGGCGGCACCTGCCCCTTGTGGAACGTCCACTCCACCTTCGATACGCCCGATCGTCTTTTGAAGCAGGTGATCGAACTGCCCGACGGCAGCCGCTATTTCTCGATCGCGCAGATGGTGCGCCGTCCGGTTGCGCCGCATCCGCAGGCGCAGCCGCGCTTCGCCATCGGCCTGGGCTGCGAAATCAGACACGCATCAAGGCTGGTTTATGCCGCGGGCATGGACCTCGACAACGCCGAAGGCACGCCGATCGGCGTCAACTGCCGGCTGTGCGAGCGCGAGAACTGCGCCCAGCGCGCCGAGCCGCCGATCACCCGCACGCTGATTTTGGATGAAACCACGCGGCGCGTGACGAGCTTTGCGTTTTCGAATGCGAGGGAGGTGTGAGGATTTTCCTTCGTCATTCGGGAGGAAGCGTTAGCGGCGATCTGGAAATCTTCGCCGGCGCAAGTTGAAATCGCGTGACCTGGGGTATTGATTCCTTGGAACCTGCCGCTGCGCGCGCAATTAGCGTTTTCGAGCGAAGCATATCCTTGGCCTGACCCGAGGATAAATCCGGTGCGCGTGAAGAAAACGCATCAACAATCCAGAGCTTCGCCACTGAGGAGTCTTGCACCGTCGACTATTGGAGCATCCCAGCATGAAGCGATCATTCGTGTTATGGGCAGGTCCAGCCGCTTTGGTTCTCTTCGCGATGGCTGGCGCGGTCTGGATAGCCACGCTGCCTCCGGTGCCATCGCCGGGCAAGGCAATGCCGCCGATCGCACGTCAGGAAATCGACGCCGCCATCGTGGCCTTGAAGCCGCCCAAGCGCCAGCGGCCGCTGGTCGCAATCCTGGGCATCAACGACGCCACCGAGGCTACCGATTATCTGATGCCCTATGGCATCCTTCGACGTGCCGACGTCGCCGACGTGGTGATGCTGGCGACGAGGCCGGGAACAGTGACGCTCTTTCCGGCGCTCAAGGTTGAGCCGCAAGCGACGGCTGCTGACTTCGACAGGCAGCATCCGGAAGGCGCCGACTACGTCATTGTCCCTGCCATGAGCCGCGACGACGATCCAACGGCCCTGGAGTGGATCAGGAGCCAGGCGGAAAAGGGCGCCATCATTATCGGCGTCTGCGCCGGCGCCAAGGTTGTGGGCAATACCGGACTGCTCGACGGCAGACGCACGACGACCCATTGGTATTACCTCAAGGAGTTGCGCGACAAGCATCCCGCCATCCGCTACGTCCCCGATCGCAGGATAGTTGTCGATCGCGGCGTCGCAACGACGACAGGGATTTCCGCATCCATGCCGATGTCACTCGCCCTCATCGAGGCCATTGCAGGGCGAGACAAGGCTGAGGCAGTCGGCCGCGAAATTGGCCTTCCCCGGTGGGATGCGAGCCACGACAGCGACGCCTTCCGCTTCACGCGTCCGTTCGCATTGACAGCGATCTTCAACACCATCGCGTTCTGGAACCGCGAGCAACTCGGCATCGAACTCAAGCCCGGCGTTGACGAGGTGTCGCTGGCGCTGGTCGCGGATGCCTGGTCGCGGACCTATCGCTCGCATGCGATCACGTTCGCTCCCGCCGCCGACCTCCGCACTCGCAACGGCATCCGCCTCGTCCCGGATCGGATTACGACGGACTGGCCCGCCCAGTATCGGCTCCCGGCGATCACCGATCAGCCGCCGGCTATCGTCCTGGCTCAGGTGCTTAATGCCATCGAAACCCGCTACGGACGAGGGACTGCCGACTCCGTCGCCATGCAGCTTGAATATGCCGGCGATCGGTCATCAGCCGCTGTTCCGTCTCTATAAAGTCCACGCGGCCGGGTCAGGATTCCCGGACGTCAAACACATCTGGCATCGCTTGTTGCCGGAGCGGGACGTTTTATCCGCACCGACGCGGGAGTTCATCGGTACAATTGAAGCTCAGGCCGGGGATCAGGGATAAAGCCGTCCCTGTTGGGCATCTCCACCTTCGGCAAGGTCTTCGCGTCCATGGTCTCGTTCGGTTTGATGACCTTGGCTTCCGACAGGATGTAGGCGACCAGCGCATACACGTCGTCGTCCTTGAGCGAACCGGGCGCATTGAACGGCATCGCACGCTTGATGTAATCGAATAGCGTCGTGGCATATGGCCAGTAGCTCTCCACCGTCTTGACCGGCGTCTTGCTTGCGAGCGTGCCCCGCCCGCCGATCAGACGATCACCGCCTATGCCCTTGGCCGGATTTCCCTGCAGCTTGTCGCCATGACAGGCGGCGCAGGTATTGGCAAAAATGGCCGCGCCTGCTTTTGCCGTGCCGCTCCCCGCGGGAAGTCCCGCGCCCGACGGCGGGATCGCTAAATACCTGGCCATTTCATCCGCTGTCGCATCCCGACCGAATCCGAAGTGATCGATCCTCGATTGGGCGCTCGCGCCGCCGGAGAACAGGCAGACGCCGATCGCAAGAACGAGATATTTCCTACGCATGGACATTGGTCACATCTCCCGCCTCGCTGACGGCCCAGCTCTGGATCGCGTTGAGGTGATAGACCGAACCGAACGGCCCATTGTCACCGCGTATCGCGACCAGTTGCTTGAGCGTGGGCTGGACATAGCCGGTCTCGTCGATGCAGCGGCTCTGCAGCACCGCAGCCTTGCCGTCCCACATCCATGGGAAGCTGAAGCGCACCGTGCACATCGGCTCGGGAAGCGATTCCAGGCGCGCCGGATACCAGGTCTTTCCTGAATCGAGCGAGACATCGACGGACTGGATCCGCCCGCGCCCTGTCCATGCAAGACCGCTGACGTTGTAGAAACCAGGACCGGGCAGTTTCATGTCGCCGGACGGAAACGTGATGACCGACTTCGCCTCCATGTCGAGCGTGAAGATGCGCGCCTTGCCGTCTCCGAGGAGATCGGTGTACTTGGAAGTCTCCTCGCGCGTCATGAACGGCTTGTCGCTGACCTGTAGCCTCCGCAGCCATTTGATGTGGGTGTTTCCCTCATAACCGGGAAGCAGAAGCCGCAGGGGATAACCCTGTTCGGGGCGGATCGCTTCACCGTTCTGTCCATAGACGATGAGTGCGTCCTTCAGCATTTTCTCCATCGGAATGCTGCGCGTCATGACTGCGGCGTCGGCGCCCTCCGCCAGCACCCAGGCTGCACCTTCTTTCAATCCGGTCTCGCGTGCGAACGTCGCGAACTGAACACCGGTCCATTCGGACGTGCTGAGCAGCCCGTGCGTTCCCTGCACGGTCTTCATCGTCGGCTTGTTCCACTCCGTCAGGCCGTTACCCGAACACTCGATGAAATGCTTGCGTGTCACCGAAGGCAGCCGCTTGATGTCGGCCATCGAGAACGTCATCGGCCGATCCACCATGCCGTGGATCAGCAAGTTGTGCCGGGCAGGATCGATCGTCGGTATCCCGCCGTGATGCCGCTCGAAATGGAGTCCTGAGGGCGTGATGTTGCCCAGTCCCTTGTCGAGCGGAGTGAGACTCCAGGAGGTGTTGGCGTTGGGCGTCGGGTAGCGCATGCGAACTTCGGTCTCGAACTGAGACCGCGTTCCATAGCTTTGATCCGCGACCGGGCGTCCCTGCTCTTTGGTCGGATCGTCCGGCACATTGAAAAACTCGGCACCGGGCGGCGCTTGCGCCGTCTCGGCGTGGGCGATCGTGGCCGCACCGGCTGCGCCGACGAGCGATCCCGCCGCGAACAGAAAGCCGCGCCGGCTTGAGATCATCCGACGCGGAAACATTCCATCCTTGCAGTCGCAGTCTTCCTGGAGACGCCGGGCGATCTGGCGCTGTTCGGCCATCACCATCTGCTCGGCCATGTGGCGAGCCTTGTCGTCGTAGACGACCTTTTCATCGCTGTTCAAGTTGCTCTCCTTAAGAGATTCTACGATCAGTCGAGAACCGCACCACGCCTGGTGAAGTCCCGGCTTGACGTTCAACTCGAATTCTCCGCAAAGCTGATCCCTCGCGGATGATGAAGCGTAGCGGCCGCTCGGCTCGCTTGTGAACTAACATGGTGGTGAACACGGCTTCGACCAAAGTAGGCTCGACAGCGTGTTTCTCTGCGATGAAGCGGCGCGGACGATGCGGTCGAAAGGACCGTCATGGGCTGGACTTTTCCGGCCGTGATGGAGGTTGCGATATGGAACAAGGCTTCCCATTTGCAGATGGCAGCACGTTCCGCTGTTTCGCCGTCAGCTTCCGCACCACAGAGCAAACAAAGGCATTCCCATGTCATTTTACGATTCCGCCGCGCCGGCCTTCCTGCAAACGCTCGGCGCGCTTTCCGACATTCTCAGGAAAGCCGAAGCCCATGCGGGCGCACGAAAGATCGCGCCCGAAACCCTGCTGACCGCACGGCTCTATCCGGACATGCTGCCGCTGACGCGCCAGATCCAGGTCGCCTGCGATTTCGCCGTGAAGACCTGCGCGCGGCTATCCGGTTCGGAGGTGCCGAGCACGCCCGACACGGAGAAGACATTTGACGATTTGCAGCAGCGCCTCGCCAGAGCGACGGATTACGTGAAGGGCGTTACGCCGGCCAAATTCGACGGCGCGGACGGTCGCGACGTCACCTTTCCCGCAGGCCCGGACAAGACGATGACGCTGAAGGGCCAGCAATATCTCAGTCAGTTCGCGTTACCGAATTTCTATTTCCATGCGACGACCGCCTACGACATCCTGCGCCATAACGGCGTCGAACTCGGCAAACGGGATTTCATGGGCGTGAAGTAGACGTCCGATGGATTAGCGCTTTGCGCATTACAGCAAAAGGCCGTGATCGCTCCCGGCCTTTCTCGTATTATAGCGTTTTCCAGCGACGTGGATTCCAGTTCGCGTGAAGAAAACGCGTCAGTTCGAAGCCCGCTTCGGCGGCGTCGCCGGCCACGACTTGATCAGCGTGTCGTAGTCGATGGTTTCGCCCTTCGGCTTTTCGTCGGCGAGCTTGCGCTGCGGCGCGATGTTGCCGTCCTTTGCCGATTTTTCATACCAGTATTCGGCGGTCTTCTTCGGATTGAGCTTCGGACCGCAAGCGCCCTGCACGCCGGACTTCTCGATCCGGGCCATTACCGAATCCTGGGCGGCGGCGAGCGCGTCCATCGCCTGCTGCGGCGTCTTGGCGCCGGACGAGGCATCGCCGATGTTCTGCCACCACAATTGCGCGAGCTTCGGATAATCGGGCACGTTGTTGCCGGTCGGCGTCCACTGCACGCGCGCGGGCGAGCGGTAGAACTCGATCAGGCCGCCGAGCTTCGGCGCGCGCTCGGTGAACGACTTGTCCCAGATGTCGGATTCACGGATGAAGGTGAGACCGACATGACTCTTCTTCAAGCTGACCGTCTTGGAGACGATGAACTGGAGATACAGCCAGGCGGCCTTGCGCCGATCGGGTGGCGTCGATTTCAGGAGCGTGAGCGAGCCAGCGTCCTGATAACCGAGTTTCATGCCCTCCTTCCAGTACGCGCCATGCGGCGACGGCGCCATGCGCCACTTCGGCGTACCGTCCGCATTCATCACCGGCAGACCCGGCTTCACCATGTCGGCGGTGAAGGCGGTGTACCAGAAGATCTGCTGGGCGATGTTGCCCTGCGCCGGCACCGGCCCGGCTTCGGAGAACGTCATGCCTTGCGCCTGCGGCGGTGCATACTTCTTCAGCCAGTCGAGATACTTCACGATCGAATAAACCGCGGCCGGACCGTTGGTGTCGCCGCCCCGCTCGATCGAGGAGCCGACCGGACGGCAGCCCTCCATGCGGATGCCCCATTCGTCGACCGGCTTGCCGTTCGGGATGCCCTTGTCGCCGTTGCCGGCCATCGACAGCCAGGCGTCGGTAAAGCGCCAGCCGAGCGAGGGATCCTTCTTGCCGTAATCCATGTGGCCGTAGACCTTGACGCCGTCGATTTCCTTGATGTCGTTGGTGAAGAAGTCCGCGATGTCCTCATAGGCCGACCAGTTCACCGGCACGCCGAGCTCGTAGCCGTACTTGGCCTTGAACCTGGCTTTGTAATCGGGATTGGTGAACCAGTCGTAGCGGAACCAATAGAGGTTGGCGAACTGCTGGTCGGGCAGTTGATAGAGCTTGCCGTCCGGAGCGGTGGTGAACGACTTGCCGATGAAGTCGTTGACATCGAGCATCGGATCGGTGACGTCCTTGCCCTCGCCAGCCATGTAGTCGGACAATGCGATGGTCTGACCGTAACGGAAGTGCGTGCCAATTAGATCGGAGTCATTGATCCAGCCGTCGTAGACGTTCTTGCCGGACTGCATCTGGGTTTGCAGCTTCTCGACGACGTCGCCTTCCTGGATGATATCGTGCTTGAGCTTGATCCCCGTGATCTCGGTGAAGGCCTTGGCCAGCGTCTTCGATTCATATTCGTGCGTCGTGATCGTTTCCGACACGACGTTGATCTCCATGCCCTTGAACGGTTCGGCAGCCTTGGCGAACCACTGCATCTCCTTCAACTGATCGGCCTTGGACAAGGTCGAAGGCTGGAACTCATTGTCGATCCACTTCTGGATCGTGGCGTCGTCCGCTCGCACAGGCGACGCCAGCGTCAAAGTCGCAACCAGCGCGGCGGCGCTCGTCATCGCCAGCAGGCGCGACTGGGTTGCGGGGCTTCCTCGTTTTCTCAGGTTCAGCATCTTCGTTTCCTCCGTTGCAGCACTGGATACGACTTAGGTCCGGAAACCGTTCCTTTCATCCATCAGACCGTGCGGAAGATCAGCACGGCCGCCCCGAACGACATAGCGGTCGCGAGCCACAGGCTCGATATTTCTACTCCTTCTTCCCCGACAGGAATTGTCGCGATCGAATCCGTCCCCGCGAACCCGATCCACAACAGGTGGATGACCGCAGTCGCGATCAGTGAAATGAACAACCGATCGCCGCGCGTGGTCGGGATGCGCAGGATTCCGACGCGCTCGGCTTCCGGATAGGCGGCGGCAAGATAGGTCATCGTCAGCAGCGTCAGCGCCAGCGCCGCGAAAAAAATCGCGGTCGGCCACGTCCAAGCCATCCATGCGATGTGGCTCATGGTCTAATCCTGGACCTTGCCGCGATACGAAACGCGCTCCCGCTCCCATTGGGGAGAGGGTTGGAGAGAGGTAAGGCCTCGTACGAAACTGCGGTTTTTCGTCATTGACGCCTTCCCTCACACCCGGCCGAGCGCAAAGCCGCGCGCGATGTAGTTGCGGACGAACCAGATCACCAGCGCGCCCGGAATGATGGTGAGCACGCCGGCGGCTGCAAGCAAGCCCCAATCCATGCCGGCGGCGGACACCGTGCGCGTCATCACCGCCGAGATAGGCTTGGCGTCCACCGATGTCAGCGTGCGCGCCAGCAGCAGTTCGACCCACGAAAACATGAAACAGAAAAACGCCGCCACGCCGATGCCGCTCGCGATCAGCGGCACCAGGATCTTGACGAAGAACTTCGGAAATGAATAGCCGTCGAGAAACGCGGTCTCGTCGATCTCGCGCGGCACGCTGGAAACAAAGCCTTCCAGAATCCACACTGCGAGCGGCACGTTGAACAGGCAGTGCGCCAGCGCCACCGCCCATGGCGTATCGAACAGGCCGATCGCGGAATAGAGATTGAAGAAAGGCAGCGCGTAGACCGCCGGCGGCGCCATCCGGTTCGACAGCAGCCAGAAGAACAGATGCTTGTCGCCGAGAAAGCGATAGCGCGAGAACGCATAGGCGGCGGGCAGCGCGAACGAGATCGAGATGACGGTGTTGATCAGCACATAGTTGAGCGAATGGATGTAGCCGGAATACCAGCTCTCGTCGGTGAAGATGCGCATGTAATTTTCGAGCGTCGGCTCGTGCGGCCACAGCGTCATGGTCGTGACGATCTCGGTGTTGGTCTTGAAGCTCATGTTGACGAGCCAATAGATCGGCAACAGCAGGAAGACCAGAAACAGCGAAAGGATGATCCGGCGGCCGGGAATGGACTGCATCATGCCGTTCCCTCGCTCGGCCTGCGATCCGCGCCGGCATTGGTCATGACGGTATAGAACACCCAGCACACGATGATGATGATGAGGTTGTAGACCAGCGACAACGCCGCCGCCTTGCCGAGATCGAATTGCCCGAGCGCGATCTTGACCAGTTCGATCGACACGAACGTCGTCGAATTGCCGGGGCCGCCTCCCGTGACCACGAACGGCTCGGTATAGATCATGAAGCTGTCCATGAAGCGCAACAGCACCGCGATCAGCAGCACGCGTTTCATCTTGGGCAACTGGATCGCGGTGAATACCGCCCAGCGCGAGGCGCCGTCGATCTGCGCCGCCTGATAATAAGCGTCGGGAATCGACTTGAGCCCGGCGTAGCACAGCAGCGCCACCAGGCTGGTCCAGTGCCAGACATCCATCACGATGACGGTCGCCCAGGCGTCGAACTCGTTGGAGACGTAATTGTAGTCGATGCCCATGCTGTTCAGCGTGTAGCCGAGCAGGCCGATGTCGGGACGGCCGAAAATCTGCCAGATGGTGCCGACCACGTTCCACGGAATGAGCAACGGCAAGGCGAGGATGACGAGACATGCCGCCACCCGCCAGCCCTCTCGCGGCATCGACAGCGCGACGATGATGCCGAGCGGCACTTCAATGGCGAGGATCGCCGCCGAAAAAAACAGGTTGCGCCAGAGCGAGGCGAAGAAGCGGCTACCGAGGTCGGTGGACGGATCGAGCAGTTCCTTGAACCAGCCGACGCCGTTCCAGAAAAACTGGTTGTTGCCGAACGTGTCCTGGAACGAATAATTGACCACCGTCATCAGCGGCAGCACCGCCGAGAACGCAACGGTCAGGAACACCGGCAGCACCAGGAACCAGGCTTTCTGGTTGACCGTCTTGTCCATCAGGCGCCTCCTTCGACAAGGCGACTATCGGCATAGACGTGCACGCGGGCGGGGTCGAAGACAAGACCCGCCTTCGTGCCGGGAATCGAAAAGCCAGGCGGCACACGCGCCGCGAACTTCGCATCGCCGACCCGGACCCGCGCGAACCTGACACGGCCGAGATCGTCGATCCGGTCTATCGTGGCGTCGAGAAGATCCGGTGACGGCGCCGCAACGTGAACAAATTCGGGACGCACGCCGATCTCGATGGCCGCGCCCGCCGGCAGCCTGTCATAGGCGCGCGTCAGCCGGATGACATGACCGTCGATGCGCGCCTCGCGGCCGCTCACCACGGCCGGGACGATATTCATGCCGGGTGAGCCGATGAAATAGCCGACAAACGTATGAGCCGGCTTGTCGAACAGTTCCGCCGGACTACCGCTCTGCACGACGCGACCGTCGTGCATCACCACGACGGTATCGGCGAAGGTCAGCGCTTCGGTCTGATCGTGAGTCACGTAGATCATGGTGAGATCGAGAGCGCGATGCAGCGCCTTCAGCTTCGAGCGCAGCTCCCATTTCATTTCGGGATCGATCACCGTCAGCGGCTCGTCGAACAGCACGGCGGCAACGTCCGATCGCACCAGCCCGCGGCCGAGCGAGATCTTCTGCTTGGCGTCCGCGGTCAGCCGCGTCGCCTTGCGCTCGAGGACCGGTGTGAGATCGAGCAGCGCCGCGATCTCGGCGACCCGCGCCGCGATCCTCGATCTGGCAATGCCGCGGTTCTTCAGCGGGAAAGCGAGATTCTCGCCGACGGTCATGGTGTCGTAGATCACCGGAAACTGGAACACCTGCGCGATATTGCGCCGTCGTGTCGACAGCGAGGTGACATCGACCCCGTCGAACAGGATTTTTCCGCGCGAGGGCAGCACGATGCCGGATATGAGGTTGAGCAGCGTGGTCTTGCCGCAGCCGCTCGGACCCAGCAACGCATATGCTCCGCCCTGTCGCCAGGTCATCGAGATCGGCTTCAGCGCGAAGGACTCCGGATCGGCGTCGTTGCCAGCATAGGAGTGAGCGAGATCGACGAGATCGATGCGCGCCATGCGCCGTCTCCTCACGCCGTGCCGGGTGCGGCGGCCAGACGGCCGCCGGTATCGAAAGCGAATACGTCGTCGGGATCGAGCGCGACCTTGATCTTTTGGCCCGGCAGGAATTCCTGCACACCTTCAAGCACGGCGACCCAGTCGGCCTGCGCACGCTTGATGTGCACAAAGCTTTCCGAACCCGTGATCTCGGTGACAATCACTTCAGTCGAAAATACATGGCGGCCGGTGCGGCCGTCCGCGAGTTGAAGCTGATGGGGACGGAAGCCGACGCGATAGGCGCCGTCCGGCAACGCAGCGTAAAGCCCGTTTGCCGGGGCTTCGATGCCCGCTTCGTATCGCACCGTGCCGTTCCGCTTTTCGATTCCGACAATATTTAGCGGCGGATCGGAAAACACCTGCGCAACGCGCATGGTTTCCGGATGACGATAGACCTTTGGCGTTTCGCCGACCTGCAACACCTCGCCCTCCCAGAGACAGATGGTGCGGCCGCCAAGCAGCAAGGCCTCGGATGGTTCGGTGGTCGCATAGACGAAGATCGCGCCGGAGGCCTCGAAGATGCGCGGCAGTTCGGTGCGCAGTTCTTCGCGCAGCTTGTAGTCGAGATTGGCGAGCGGCTCGTCGAGGAGAACGAGATCGGCGCCCTTCACCAGCGCGCGGGCGATCGCGGTGCGCTGCTGCTGGCCGCCAGAGAGTTGCAGCGGCATGCGATCGAGATATGGCGCGAGCTTCAGCAATTGCGCCGCCTCACGCACCCGTGCATCGATCTCGGCCTTCGGCCTGCCCTGCACCCGCAAGGGCGAAGCGATGTTCTCGTAGACCGTGAGCGAGGGATAGTTGATGAACTGCTGATAGACCATCGCGACCGAACGCTTGCGCACGTCAAGGCCGGTGACGTCCTTGCCGTCGACCAGCACGCGGCCCTGCGTCGGCTTGTCGAGGCCAGCAAGCAGACGCATGATCGAGGTCTTGCCCGCCAGCGTCGGACCGAGCAGCACGCTGAGAGCACCGCGCTCCAGCGTCAGCGACACGTCGCGGATCGTCGGCACGCCGTCGACCACCCGCGTGACATGGTCGAGGGCGACGCTCATGCTCGCGCTCCCGCTTCTCTCGGCGGGCATCCGCTCTGTGTGCGCTGCGCGGCGAGCCAGTCGTCGAGGGCTGCAATGTCGGACGCGGACATCCGCAAGCCGAGCTTGGAGCGCCGCCAGACGATATCGGCCGCGGTGCAGGCCCATTCGTGCGAAATCAGATAGCGGACTTCGCTTTCGGTCAGCGTCGCGCCGAAATCCCGCCCGAGATCGGCCATGGATTTTGCCGTGCCCAAAAGCTTTGCCGTGCGCGTGCCGTACGCATGTGCGAGACGGCTCGCATGCGCCCTTGTCAAAAAAGGATAGCCGCGCATCAACTCCGCCGTCAGCGCCGCGACCGCCGACACCTCCATGTCGCCACCGGGCAGCGGCGCTTTCGCCGTCCAGCCCTCGCGCGCTTTGGCACCTTTCAGATAGGACGACAGTTTTTCCAGCGCCTCCTCGGCGAGCCGGCGATAGGTCGTGATCTTTCCGCCGTAAACCGACAGCAGCGGAACGCCGCCCGGCGTATCGAGTTCGAACGCGTACTCGCGCGTCGCCGCCTTGGCTTCGCTCGCGCCGTCGTCATAGAGCGGACGCACGCCGGCATAGGTCCAGACCACGTCCTGCGGCGTTACCGGCTTCGCCAGATACTCGCCGACGGAAGCGCAGAGATAGGCGATCTCATCATCCGAGGCCTTTACCCTGGCGGGATCGCCCTCGTAGTCACGATCGGTGGTGCCGATCAGGGTGAAGTCGTCCTGATACGGAATCGCGAACACGATCCGGCCGTCGCTGTTCTGGAAGATGTAGGCGCGGTCGTGGTCATAGAGCTTCCTGACCACGATGTGCGACCCCTGCACCAGCCGAACTCTTGCGCGCGTGTTCACGCCCGCACCCAAGGTAAGCACCTGTTCGACCCAGGGGCCGCCCGCGTTGACCAGCACCCGCGCCGAGATGGTGCTGCGTTCTCCGCTCAACGTGTCCTCGACCGTGACGTGCCAGTGGCCGTCAGCCTGCCGGGTCTCGACCGCGCGGGTCCGCGTCCGGATGTCGGCGCCGCGATCGGCTGCATCGCGCGCGGTGAGAACGACGAGGCGGGCATCGTCGACAAAGCAGTCGGAATATTCGAAACCCTTGCGGTAGCGGCCGGCCACCAGTGGTTTGCCGACCTCATCTCGCGACAGATCGACCGAACGCGTCGGCGGCAGCAGCTTCCGCCCGCCGATATGATCGTAAAGAAACAGGCCGAACCGCAGCATCCATGTCGGCCGCAAACCCGCATGGTGCGGCAGCACGAAGCGCAGCGGGCGAATAATGTGGGGCGCGATCCGCCAGAGAATCTCGCGCTCGATCAGTGCCTCGCGAACCAGATGGAATTCGTAATATTCGAGATAGCGCAGCCCGCCATGCACCAGCTTGGTCGACACCGACGACGTGCCGCTGGCGAGGTCGTTCATTTCGCACAGGAAAACAGAGTTTCCACGTCCTGCCGCGTCGCGTGCGATCCCGCATCCATTGATGCCGCCGCCGATGACAGCGAGGTCGAAAACCTTGCCCACAAGCGCGTCCCCTCGAGGATTATCGGTCCTATAATACCATAAATATACTTCTAGATATTCACTTGCAGCTATTTACTTTCATATGTCTATTAAATCACAATCAAAAACGAAAGCAATCGCAATCGCTGCACAGGCTGTGGATCCGTTCTGACTCACGAAAACTGATCGCCGGCGGAAATCGATCGCTGGCGACCGCGAGCGGCGAAGGCTCAGCCGACGGCCCTCGGGCGTCCATCGGCGACAGGTTCGGCTTCCGCACCGTCCAGTTCCTCCGGCTTGCCCGGCATCGCCACGATCACCTCGATGCCTTGCGCCTGGCAGATCGCGTCAAGGTCGGCAGGCAGGGCCGCATCGGTGACGAAGGTCTGGATCTGGCTGATATGGGCGATGCGCACTGGCGCACTGCGGCGCAGTTTGGTGCCGTCGGCCACCAGCATGACGCTGCGCGCATTGGCGATGATCGCCTGCGATACCTGCACCTCGCGGTAGTCGAAATCCAGCAGCGTGCCTGCCTCGTCGATCGCGGAGGCACCGATAATGGCGTAATCGACCTTGAACTGGCCGATCAGGCTGGTCGCGCTGGAGCCGATCACCGCACCGTCGGAGCGACGCACATTGCCACCGGCGACAATCACCTCGATGCGCGGATGGCGATAGAGCTGCATCGCCACGTTGAGGTTGTTGGTGATGACCAGAAGGTCCTCATGCGAGGTGAGCGCGCTGGCAACCTCTTCGGTGGTGGTTCCGATGTTGATGAACAGCGAGCAGCCGTTGGGAATCCGCGCTGCCGCCGCCACGCCGATCGCCTTCTTTTCCTCGGCCGCGACGAAGCGGCGAGCCTCATAAGCGAGATTTTCAATGCCGGAGGCGATGATGGCGCCGCCGTGAATGCGCGTCAGCGTACGCTGGTCGCAGAGATCGTTGAGGTCCTTGCGGATAGTCTGGGCAGACACCTCGAAACGGCGGGCAAGCTCATCCACCATGACCCGTCCAAACGCGCGGGCAATGTTCAGGATATCGGATTGACGCTGGCTAAGGCCGGCCACCGCTGCAGCACCTCGAGACCCACGGACATCCAGGATGCCTATGCTACAACGTTTTCGAGCGACGTGGATACCGGTTCGCGTCAGGAAAACGCGTCAAAATAAAAGCTTCCGGCTCCTGCCTTCTGATTTCCTCAGAAGCTTAGAGACCCGCCGTCAAGCGACCGGCGCAGCATTGCTGCATCCGCCGCTCGGCATCAGAATGGGAATCTCGGTAAAGCCCGACGGAGCGATTTCACGAAATCGGGACAGGCGGGTTTTTGCGCGCGCTGCTTGGCGGCACGCTCCGCGTCGCGGGCGCTGCGGAACAGCTTGCCGTCCAGCGAGCTGAATCGCTGTGAGGCCGAAAAGAACCGGAACCCGGCGCGATCGCGCACCACGATGCCCGCGGATTCCGAACCGACTTCGATGATATAGGTCTTCGACATATCCCACTCGCATTTTTCCGGCCGAAAGGCCGCGCCGATAACGGGCAATGGCGGGAAACGTTCCCTGTCGCACCATCAGGATATGGACATGGTTCTGATGTTCGCAACTAGAATCGGTCGAGGTTGGGCGCCGATCGGATCGACGAGTTTGCGGGGCGGACCCCGCGGTAGCAGCCGTTCCGATTCAGCGAGCAGGCAAGTCAGGAAGTGGTCGGCTATGCCGAGACCGGCGGGTCGGCCTGCGGAACCTCGCGCGGACGGCCTTGATCGTCGATCGCGACATAGGTGAACTTGCCGTCGGTGACGAGGATGAACTGCATCTCCTTGCGGCGCATCACCCAGGCTTCCAGATGCACCGTGATCGAGGTCCTGCCGATGCGGACCAGCGTGGCATGGACGGAGACGAGATCGCCGACATAGACCGGCTTGCGGAAGTTCATGGCGTCGATGGCAACGGTCACGGTGCGTGATTTCGCGAGCTTTGACGCGAAGATGCCGCCGCCGATGTCCATCTGGCTGAGCAGCCATCCGCCGAAAATATCGCCGTTCTGGTTGGTGTCCGCGGGCATGGCCAGCGTCCGGGTGCAGAGTTCGCCGAGCGGCGTGCTCTCATCGATCGCCGGGGCGTGAACGGCCGTCGTGTCCCTCGTCTGGGCATCCGTCATCGATCTCACCTTATTTGAAGGTATCCCAGCCGGCGTCCGGCGCAAAACGGACGCCGAATTTTTGCGCAAGCTCGCGCAGGTTGGCAGCGACGTTATCGGGGCCACGGGCGCGCGCATAGTTCAGCGGCCCGCCGCGGAATGGCGCATAGCCGGTGCCGAAGATCATCGCGCCATCGACCAGATCGGGATCATCGACGATGCCTTCGCGCAAACATGCGACGCAAACGTTCGACATCGGCAGCACCAGCCGATCGATCATGTCCGGCGTGATCTGCGACCTGCTCGCGGTGCCCTTGTCGGCCTTGCCGTCGCGCCATGTGTAAAAACCCTGACCGGTCTTGCGGCCAAGCTCGCCTTTCGCGACCTTCTCACGCAGCCAGTCCGGCGGCGGCGGCAGCAAATCGCCGAGCTTTGCGCGCAGCTCGTCGCCCACCGCGAGACAGATATCCAGGCCGACCTGATCGGCGAGTTCGATCGGCCCCATCGGCATGCCGAATTTTTCCGCGGCCGCGTCGATCACGGTCTTGTCGATGTTCTCATCCAGCATCAGCATGGCTTCGAGCATATACGGCGTCAGCGCGCGGTTGACGAGGAAGCCCGGCGAGCTCTTCACAGGCAGCGGCAACCGGTCGATAGCGCCGACGAATGCCATTGCCTCTTTCAACACCTGCGGGTCGGCGGCATCGTGGCTGACCACCTCGACCAGTTGCAGCCGCGACACCGGATTGAAGAAATGCACGCCGACCAGCCGCTCCGGATGCTGCAGCGTGGTCCGCAGCTCCTGCAGCGGAATGCTCGACGTGTTGGTGGCGAGGATCGCGCCCGGCTTCATTTTCGGCTCGATACCGGCATAGACCTTCTGCTTCAGTTCGAGCTTTTCCGGCACTGCCTCGATGATGAGATCGGCGTTGCGCACGCCCTCGCCCTCGAGGTCGGGCATCAGGCGGTCGTGCGCGTCGCGGATGTCGGTGCGCTTGCGCATGATCTTGCCGTAGAGGATCGCGGCGCGCTTGATTGCGCCGGCGATCGGCTCCGGCTTCATGTCGGCGAGCGTCACGCGGATGTCCTGATGCGCACACCAGGCGGCGATGTCGCCGCCCATGGCGCCGGCGCCGATGACGTGCAGATGCTTCACGACGTTGCCGCCGCCGGCGAGTTTTTTCATCTGCTCGCGCAGGAAGAACACCCGGATCAGGTTCTGCGCCGTCGACGTCACCATCAGCCCGGCGAAGGATCGCTTTTCGGCCGCCAGCATTCCGGCCTTGCTGCCACCATGCTTCTCCCAGAGATCGATCAGCGCATAGGGAGCCGGATAGTGCTCTTGCGATACCGCTTTCTCCGTTTCCTTGCGCATCCGCGAGGCCAGAAAGCCGCGGACGGGGCCGAGGTTCAGCAACCCATTGAGCGCAGACCGGGCGCGCTTCAGCCGGCCGGCGACCGCATCCTTCACCGCGCCTCGGACATGGCGCTCCTGAGTCACGGCATCGACAAGACCGAGCGATTTCGCCTTCCGCGCGTCAATGGTCTTGCCGGTCAACATCAGCGTCATCGCCTGCATCGGATTGACCAGCCGGGTAAACCGAACGGTGCCGCCAAGGCCGGGATGAAGGCCGAGCATCACTTCCGGAAAGCCGAAACGCGCATTGTCGATCGCGATCCGAGTTCGGCACGCCAGCGCCAACTCGAGCCCGCCACCAAGGCAAAAGCCGTGGATCACGGCGACGGTCGGAATCTTCAGCGCCTCAAGTCGGTCGATGATGCCGTGGGCGCGGCCGATCGTGGTTTCCACCTCGGTCGGATCAACAGCGCCGCGGAATTCATTGACGTCGGCGCCTGCGATGAAGCCGGAGGTCTTCGCCGAGCGGATCACGATGCCGGCGGGCGGATGACCTTCGAGCACGGTCAGGATCGCGCCGAACTCCTCCATCACATCCGACGACAGCGTATTGGCGCTGGAATCGGCGCGGTCGAACAGCAGCCACGCCACGCCGTCCTCGTCGCGGGTCAGTTTGAAATTGCGATAAGGGCCGCTCGCATCGGGCTTCGGCCCGAGTTCCAGCACGCGATCCTTGAGAACGTCCAGTACTTTCGAATCCATGACGCCCTCACACCATCTCGATCAGCATGGCGCCGCCCTGCCCGCCACCGATGCATTCGGTGGCGACGCCGCGCTTGGTGCCGAGCCGCTTCATGGCATTGACGAGATGCAGTACGATGCGGTTGCCCGAGGTGCCCACGGGATGACCGAGGCTGATCGCGCCACCGTCGACGTTGAGCCGGGCGCGGTCGATCGCGCCGGCCGCACCGTCGAGGCCGAGCACCTCGCGGCAGAATGTCTCGTCTTCCCATGCGGCAAGGCAGCCAAGCACCTGCGTGGCGAACGCCTCATTGAGTTCCCAGGTCTCGACGTCGCGAAGCGACAGCTTGTTGCGCTTCAATAGTTCCGTCGCCGACAGCACCGGGCCAAGCCCCATGATCGAAGGATCGAGCGCCGACCATTGGCTGTCGATGATCATCGCCTTGGGTTTGAGGCCGTGTTTGATGACGGCATCTTCCGAGGCGAGAATGGTCCAGCACGCGCCGTCGGTGATCTGCGACGAATTGCCGGCGGTGACCTGGCCCCACGGGCGTTCGAACACCGGTTTCAGCTTCGCCAGCGTCTCCATCGAGGAGTCCGGGCGCACGCCGTCGTCGTGATCGAAGAACTTTCCGTCGCGCGCGAACGCCGTTTCCACCTCGCCCTTGAGCCAGCCTTCGGCCTGTGCCTTCGCAAGCCGCCTGTGGCTTTCGACCGCGTAGGCGTCGGACTGTTCACGGGTGATCTCGAACAGATGGCCGACCACCTCGGCGGTCTGGCCCATGTTGAGTTCGGTGATCGGGTCGGTCAGCCCGCGCTCGAGGCCGATGATCGGCTTGAAATAGGGCGGCCGCGCTTTCGCGATCGCCTTGACCTTCTCAACAATGCCCTTGGCGCCGGCGACGCCTGCGAACCAGCGCACGCCCTGCTGCGGCCAGACCAGCGGCGCATGGCTTAAAGCCTCAGCGCCCCCCGTCAGGATCAGGTTCGCGTTGCCGTCGCGAATATAGCGGTAGCCGGTGTCCATCGACTGCATGCCGGAGCCGCAGTTGATCTGCACCGTGAACGCCACCATCGCCTCACCCATGCCGAGCCGCAGCGCGGCGACGCGCGCCGGGTTCATCTCGTCGGCGATGACGTTGACGCAGCCGAGGATGACCTGGTCGAACGCGTCGGAGGTGAACGGCTGACGCGCCAGCAGCGGCCGCCCGCATTGCACCGCCAGATCGACCGGCGTGAATGGCCCGGGACCGCCGCGCGCTTTCAGGAAGGGGGTTCGGCTGCCGTCGATAATATAAACCGGACGCGCCATCAGCCTGCCGCCCTCGCTTCACTTCGTTCCTGCAACACTTGAACGTTGACGGACTTCTTGAAGGGCGACAGCGCTTCCGGTGCGAAGTCATCGACCTCGATCACGCGGAGCACCGCCTCTTGCGCCGTGTTGTATTTCTCAGCCTCGACCTGGGTGATGACGCCGTGCTTGATCGCGGCATCCGTGTCATGCAGACGCGCGGCTCGCATCCGCTTGAAGACGTCCTCCGCGGCCGTCACCAGCAGAAACGCCTTTTCCAGGCGCGCCACGCCATTGTCGTCATCCACATGCGACAGACCCTGCGTCAGGCGATCGCGAGCGACAGACGGCTCCAGCACCAGTTGAGCGCAAGCATGCACGACCGCGTCGCTCGGCCCGCGCGCCCGAGCGCCCATCGGCTGGATCATGAATTTGAGCATGATCGCGACGAAGCGGTTTGGCAGGTTCGCCAGAATGTCTGCGAACCGCTGCTCGATGGTGCGGAAGCCGGTCGCCATGCACCATTGCACAAGCGGGAGATCGGCCTCCTGGCGGCCCTCGTCCTGCCAACGCTTGAGCACGGCCGACAGCAGGTAAAGCTCAGAAAGAATGTCGCCGAACCGCGCCGACAGCATCTCCTTGCGCTTCAGCTTGCCACCGAGCGTCAGAAGCGCCATATCGGCGCACAATGCAAAGGCCGACGCATAGCGCGAGAGCTGACGATAGAAGTCCGTCACCGGGCCTGCATCCTCCGGAGCAGGCGCGAACGCCCCGCCGCTCCAGCTCCGGCCCCAGGCGCGAAACAGCGTGGTGACGCTGTGGACGATATGAAGCCAGAACGCCTTGTCGAAGGTGTCGAGCCCCCTGACCTTGTCAGTGTCGCTGAGCGCATTCATCTCCTGCAGCAGATAGGGATGCGCGCGGATCGCGCCCTGCCCGAAGATAATGAGGTTGCGCGTCAGGATGTTGGCGCCCTCCACTGTGATCGAGACCGGCACTCCGCGATAGAGATTACCGAGGTAGTTTTGCGGACCATCGATCACGGCCTTGCCGCCGTGGATGTCCATGGCGTCATCGATCACGATGCGCAACCGTTCGGTGGCGTGCAGCTTCATGATGCCGGAAATGACGGCGGGATGATGCCCCTCGTTGAGCGCGGCGCAAGTCAGCCGTCGCGCCGCGTCGATCAGGTAGGCCGTGCCGGCGATGCGCGCCAACGGCTCCTCGATGCCCTCGAACTTGCCGATCGGGATTCCGAACTGCTCACGGACGCGCGCATAGGCGCCGGTGGTGCGCGCCGCGAAGGCCGCGCCCGCCGCCGACAGCGACGGCAGCGAGATGCCGCGTCCGGCGGCCAGCGCCGTCATCAGCATCTTCCAGCCCTGACCGAGACGCTCCTTCCCGCCGATGACGTAGTCGAGCGGGATGAAAACGTCCTTGCCCCAGTTGGGGCCGTTCTGGAACACCTGCATGGCCGGCAGATGGCGGCGGCCGATCGATACTCCCGGCAGGTCGGTCGGGATCAACGCCACGGTGATGCCGAGGTCTTCCTGCGAGCCTACCAGATGATCCGGGTCATAGGCCTTGAAGGCGAGCCCGAGCAGCGTCGCCACCGGACCGAGCGTGATGTAGCGCTTGTGCCAGTTGAGCCGGAGCCCGATCACCTCGCGGCCCTCGAAGGTGCCCCTGCAGATGATGCCGGTGTCGGTCATCGACGCCGCATCGGAGCCGGCTTCCGGGCTGGTCAGGCCGAAGCATGGAATTTCGTGGCCGTCGGCAAGGCGCGGCAGCCATTTCGCCTGCTGGTCCCTGGTGCCGAAGCGCATCAGCAACTCGCCGGGTCCGAGCGAATTCGGCACCATCACCGTGACCGCGGCGACCAGCGAGCGCGACGAGATCTTGCGCACCACTTCCGAATGCGCATAGGGCGAGAAACCAAGTCCGCCGTACTCGGTCGGAATGATCATGCCGAAGAATTTTTTCTGCTTGATGAACGCCCAGACGTCCGGCGGCAGGTCCCGCCATGTCCAGTTGATCTTCCAGTCGTCGAGCATGGCACAAAGCTCGTCCACCGGGCCGTTGAGGAACGCCTCTTCCTCCGCCGTCAGGGTTGCCGGCGCGGTGTTCAGCAGTTTCGCCCAGTCAGGATTGCCGGAGAACAGGTCGGCGTCCCACCAGACGTCGCCGGCATCCAGCGCCTCGCGCTCAGTATCCGACATCGACGGCAGCACGCGGCGCGCCCAGGAGAAGATCAGCTTGGAGATCACGTCACGGCGAAAACTCATCGCAATGCCCTCTTGTTCGGATAATCCGCGGTGCGTCGACCCGGTATCGCAGCCAATCACCTTATACCCATAAGAGAAAATATCCTTAAAAAGGCAAAAGCGAGTTTCATTTCATGGTTTCATAATTGAAAATTAAGCGAAATTTTGCAATTCGGGGCCGGCCTCGCGACAGCAGGATAGCGCAAGGGCCCCAAAAACGCGATTTGCGAACGCTTGAAACCTCAAACGGCCGCACTGCGACCCGTGCAGCGCGCAAAGACGGAAAGCAGCGGCGAACGCCTTGAATGCGCCGAAGATCGCAGCGCCGTCCGCGGTCGGCGTTCACGGGAATCGGCAAAAACTTCAGCCCGGCCGTTTGTTTCCGCGCGGCGCCAGACCCGCAAGCACGAAATCGATCATCTGGTCGAGCGTCGGTCCCGGCTTGTCGACGCTTTGCGCGATCATCTGCGGATGGAAGAAGCGCATCATCGCCGTGCACGTGCACAGCGCCGCCAGCCGCACATCCGGCGCCTCGAATTCGCCGCTCGCCGCGCCCTGAGCGATCACCCCGCCGATGGTCGCGGCGATATCCTCCATGTGCGCCTTGCAAACATCCCAGTCCTGCTCCATCGCGATGGCGACCATCTCGTGCAGCTTGGCATCGCCGACATAGCGCTCGCTGTTCATGTGATGGATCGTGGACAGCAGTTCGCGCAGGCGCTGCGTGGCCGGACCAGGCGTGGCGCCGATCGCCTCGGCCGCGTCCTCGACCTCGCCCATCAGCCGCCGCGCCACGCCCTGGTGAATCGCCTTCTTCGAATCGAAGAAGCGATAGACGTTGGCCGGTGACATCCGCAGCACTTTCGCGATGTCGGCAACGGTGGTCTTCTGATAGCCGATCTCGCGGAACAGCCGCTCCGCCACCACCAGAATCCGGTGACGCGTATCAGCCTCGGTGTTGTCAGTAACTATGGTCATGAGAGAGCCGATCTTTCAATTATTCCCCGGCCTGGGCAAGCGGAAAAGCGAGTTGTGTCTCGCGCGGGGCGGGCCTGGCCTGCTCCCGCTCGCCGCCCTGCTCGGCCAGACTCTTCCTGAACCAGAGCGCGTAAAGCGCCGGCAGATACAGAAGCGTAAGAAAGGTGGCAACGAACAAGCCACCCATGATGGTAATCGCCATCGGTCCCCAGAACGCCGAGCGCGATAGCGGAATCATCGCAAGGATCGCCGCAAGCGCGGTCAGCACCACCGGCCGCGCGCGCCGCACCGTCGCTTCGACGATCGCCTCGCCGCGGGTCAGACCGTGCGCCACGTCGGTCTCGATCTGATCCACCAGAATGACCGCGTTGCGCATGATCATTCCGGCGAGCGCGATCAGGCCGAGCAGCGCCACGAAGCCGAAGGGCTGATTCGCGACATTGAGTCCAAGGGACGCGCCGACGATGCCGAGCGGCGCCGTCAGGAACACCAGCAAGAGTCGCGAGAAGCTCTGCAACTGGACCATCAGCAGCGTCAGCATCACGACGGCCATGACGGGAAACAGCACGAAGATCGAGGTATTGCCCTTGGCGGATTCCTCGAAGGCGCCGCCCGCCTCGATCCGGTAGGCCGGCGGCAGGTGATCACGAATCTCCTGCAGTTTCGGCCAGATCTGGTTGGTGACGTCGGGAGCCTGCACGCCATCCACCACATCGCCGCGCACAGTGATCGCCATGTCGCGGTTGCGCCGCCACAGGATCGGCTCTTCATGAGCGTATTCGATTTTCGCGACCTGCGACAGCGGCACCGCAACACCGTTGCGCGATGTCACCGTGAGATCGCCGACGCCGGCGAGATCGAGACGTTCGGACGGGATCGCACGCGCGACGACACCGACCTTCTCGATGCCATCGCGCACGGTCGTCACCGGCACACCCGAGATCAGCATGGCGAGCGCCTGCGAGACATCCTGCGGCGTCAGGCCGAGCGCGCGGGCACGATCCTGATCGACTACGAGCTTGAGATACGGCGTCTGCTCGTTCCAGTCGAGGCTGGGATCCTTCACGTTCGGATTGGCGCGCACGACGTCGCGCACCTTGTAGGCGATATCGCGGACCTTGGCGGCATCGGGGCCGATCACCCGGAATTGGACCGGGAAGCCGACGGGCGGGCCAAAATTGAAACGGTCGACCCGGACCCGCGCCTCGGTCAGCGCGCCGTCATCCACCGCCTTCTCGATCTTCGCCTTGATGCGCTCGCGCGCCTCGACGTTCTTCGCCACGATCACGATCTCGGCAAAGGCCTCGTTCGGCAATTGCGGATTGAGGCCGAGCCAGAAGCGCGGCGAGCCCTGCCCGACATAGGCGGTATAGGTCGCGATATCGTTATCGTCCTTGAGGATCTTCTCGGCCTCTTTCACAGACTTCTCGGTGACGCCGAACGCCGTGCCTTCCGGTAACCGCAGTTGCAGGAACAGTTCGGGCCGCTCCGACAGCGGGAAGAACTGCTGCTGCACATGACCAAATCCGATGACCGCCGCGACAAAGATGCCAACAGTCGCCGCGACCACCTTGATGCGGTGGTTGACGCACCACTGGATGACAGCGCGCAGGCTGCGGTAGATCCGGGTCTCGTAGATCGCATGCGGATCGTGATTGTGGCTGACCTTGATGTTCGGCAGCAGCTTGACGCCGATATAGGGCGTGAAGATCACCGCGACGAACCAGGATGCGACGAGCGCGATCGCCACGATCCAGAAGATGCCGCCGGCATATTCGCCGACGCCGGAATTGGCGAAGCCGATCGGCAGAAAGCCGGCTGCCGTCACCAAAGTGCCGGTCAGCATCGGAAAGGCTGTGGATTCCCACGCAAAGGACGCCGCGCGCATGCGGTCCCAGCCCTGCTCCATCTTCACCACCATCATCTCGACCGCGATGATGGCGTCGTCGACTAACAGCCCGAGCGCGATGATCAGGGCGCCGAGCGTGATGCGATGCAGATCGAGCGACATCGCGTTCATGACGATGAAGACGATGCCGAGAACCAGCGGCACCGACAGCGCCACCACGATGCCGGTGCGCCAGCCCAATGCGAGGAAGCTGACGAACAGCACGATCGCCAGCGCCTCGATGAAGGAATGCACGAACTCGCCAACGGCGTGCTCGACGACCTTCGGCTGATCCGCGATACGCTCGATGTTGATGCCCTGCGGCACCGCCTGCATGAACTCGTCGGCGGCCTTGGTGACGTCCTCGCCGAGCTTGAGGATATTGGCGCCCTTTGCGGTCACCACGCCGATGCCGAGCGCCGGCTTGCCTTCCTGACGCACCTTGAATGTCGGCGGATCAATGAATCCATGGGTCACGGTTGCGATGTCGCCGAGGCGGAACACGCGCCCGTTGCTTTCGACGGGCGTCTCCGCCACCGCTTTCGCGCCATCGAACGCGCCGGTAACGCGCAAGGCCACCCGTTGCGACGAGGTCTCGACGGTACCGGCCGGCGTCACCGCGTTCTGCTTTGCGAGCGAATCGAAGATCGCCTGCGGCGCGATGCCGAGCGTCGCCAGCTTGGCATGGGAGAACTCGACGTAGATGCGCTCGTCCTGAGTGCCGTAGAGGTTGACCTTGGTGACGCCATCCACCCTCAACAGCCGCTGGCGAAAACCCTCTGCAACCTTTTTCAATTGCGCGTAGTCGGCGCCGTCGCCGGTCAGGGTATAGAGAATGGAATCGACGTCGCTGAACTCGTCGTTGACCACCGGCCCGAGGATTCCCGCGGGAAGGCTGCCCTGCGCATCCGCGAGTTTCTTGCGCAGGACATAGAACAGATAGGGCACCTGCTTCGGCGGAGCGGAGTCGAGAAAGGACACCTGCATCGCCGTGAAACCAGGCTTGGAATAGGTCTGAACCTTGTCGAAATAAGGCAGTTCCTGCAGCTTCTTCTCAAGCGGATCGGCGACCTGCGTCTGCATTTCTTCCGCCGTCGCGCCCGGCCACATCACCGAGACGTTCACCACCTTGACCGTGAAAGAGGGATCCTCGGCCCGGCCGAGCTTCTCGTAGGAGAAGAAGCCCGCGACGCCGAGCGCGATGATCAGGAACAGGATCAGCGCAGGATGGCTCACCGCCCAGGCGGACAGATTGAAGCGCTTCATGGCACTCTCTCCGCTTAGAACGACAATGATGATACGACCCGCACCTTCTGCGCCGGATCGAGCTTCTGCACGCCGAGCACGACGACTTTCGCGCCCTCGTCCACGCCGCCTGCGATGATGACGTCGTTGCTCTCGTAGGATTTGACGGTGACAGGCTTCAGCGCGACGTCGCCTTTGTCATCGACGACATAGAGCGACGACGGACCGCCCTGGCTGAACAGCGCCGACAGCGGCACCCGCGCCACGCGGGAGGTGGCGACGTCGGCGAGCGTCAGCGTTGCCGTCATGCCGAGCGACACCTTGTCATCGGCGTCCGGCAGCGAGAATTTGGCGAGATAGGTGCGGGTCGCGGGATCGGCGGTCGGCGCGATCTCGCGCAGCTTAGCAGCATAGGTTCTGCCGGGCTCCGACCACAGCGACACCCGCGCCGTGCCGGTCCGGGCGCGGCCGATCAGCGTTTCGGGTATAGCGACCACCGCCTCTTTTTCACCAAGGCGCGCGACGCGGATAGCGGGCTGGCCCGAAGCGACCACCTGCCCGGCATCCACCAGCGTCGCGGTGACCACGCCGCGGGTGTCGGACGTCAGCGTCGCATAGGACAGGGAATTCCTGGTCAATTCGAGCGAGCGTTGCGCGCGATTTAACCGCGCCCGCGCCTCGTCGGCGGCGGCCTTGGCCTGATCGAGCTGGGCGTCCGTGGTCCAGCCCTTGGCGCGCAATTCCTTCGCGCGCGTTTCGGCGGCGGCGGCCTGCGCCAGCACGCCGGTGGCCGCGCTCAATTCAGCCTGCGCCTGCTCGGCCTGCAATTTGAGATCGACCTCATCGAGGGTCGCGAGAGACTGGCCCACCTCCACGATCTGTCCGACCTCGACCAGACGCTTCGCGACCTTGCCGGACACGCGGAAACCCATATCGGTCTCGATCCGCGGCTTGATGGTGCCGACGAAGCTGCGATCGGGAATCTCGGCCTCGTAATGCACCGTGGCGGTCAGAACCGGGCGCGCCGGCTCGGCTTTTTCGGCGGCTAATTCATTGCAGCCCCCCAATACCAGGGCTGGAAGGGCAACCAGGACAAGCGGCAAATACCTGGAAAACCTGAAGAAAGAAGAGCGATCCTGCATCGGGAAATTCCTTCGGAAGCCGTTCTCGCCCTACTGTGGATTGTTTAGTGATGATTGTCAATAATCGTCATAAACCATGAAAGCGTGAACATGAATAATCTCCCGTCAAGGTCTAGGGACGACTGCAGGAGAAAGAAATCCAGGAAGGTCATGAAGGGGTTGCCGGATGGCGCGGATCTGCAAGCGCCGAATCTGACGCATCACTCGCGCACATCCAGGCACCATCGAACGAGCGGGAACAATCCGGCTGGTAGGGACGCAACCCACGGCCGCCGTGAACGTCGCCCACTCCGAGATTGGTAAAATTTTAATCAGGCCCGTTCAAAGATACCGCCGGGGCTTCCTATGGATCGCGCGGGCACTGCGGGCTTATCGCCACGCGCATCACAGAAGCATCCATAAGCCGAATCGTCAGAGATCGGAGGCTGATTCCCGTCCCATAGAAACTGTGGATCAGTGAGAATTCACCTGCATTGGAAGGAATCCAAGAATGAAGGCGAAGATAAGCATTACTCTCCCTGCCATCGTCTCGGCGCTCGTCCTTATAGGCGCCCTTTCCGCCGGAATTGCGGCATATCAAGCCTACGAACAGCGGCAGAGGTCCGAAGCATTCCTCGATGTCAATCACATCTCCCAACTGCTGTTGAAAAGCGCAGGGCAGTGGGCCATCGAGCGCGGGCTCACGAACGCACCGCTGAAGTCACCCGACGCCCTGCCCGCCGAACTCCGCCCCCGGATCGCCAGCACCCGACAAGCCGCCGATCACGCGTTTACGGAAGCCGCTCAACTGCTGCGCGGGATTCCCGGGATGAAATCGGCAGAAGCGCAGATCTCGGAAGCCGAGAGCACGTTCCAGGGATTCGTCGGCTTTCGCATGAGGCTCGACGAGAACCTTCCCAAGCGAGGATCGGAGCGGAATCCTGAGGTCGTCGAGAGCTTCTCCCCGACGATCACCAAGCTGATCGACGTCTCGGGCAACAAGCTGCGCCTGACGATGGAAACGCTGAACCGCCCGCCTACTGCGGCTCTGGCGCAATTGGTCAGCATACGTAATTTGACTGCGCAGATGGCCGAGAACGCCGGACGAGAGCGTGCATTCCTCGGCGGAATGGTTGGCTCCCGCGCCAAGATGACGACCGTCGGCTTCCGGACCATCGCTCGCTACCGCGGAAATGTCGAATTGGCCTGGGAAACGATCTCGCCACTCCGGATGCGCGCCGACTTGCCGAAGAAGGTGGCGGATGCGATCACGGGCGTCGAGAACGATTATTTCCAGATTTATGGACAAACGCGCGACAGCGTACTCGCGACAGCCGAGAGCGGTGAGTACACAATCAACGGCAACGACTATGTTTCGCGGGCGACCACCGCGATCAATTCGATTCTGCGTCTCTCCGAAGCGGTCGGTGAAGCAGCCGACCAGGAAGCCGCGGCGGAAGCTGCGAACAGCACCTCCAAACTGCTGGTCTCGGGATTGATCTTGCTTGGCTGCATCGCGCTCGCGCTGGTCAGCTTCTGGATTGCGTTCTCGCGGATCCTGCGGCCACTGGCTGCGCTGACCGGAGCGATGGGCGAACTCGCGAACGGCAACTTCTCGGTTGTCCTGCCCGGGCTCGATCGCCAGGACGAGATGGGCGACATGGCGCGTGCGGTCGAGACCTTCAAGGTCAAGGCCGAGCAGAAAGCGCGCGACGAGGCGGAAGCGAAGATGAAGCAGGATCAACTTGCCGCCCAGCAGCGCAAGGAGGACATGCACCGGCTTGCCGACAATTTCGAGGCGGCGGTCGGCGAAGTGATCCAGACGGTCTCCTCGGCAGCAACCCAGCTCGAGGGTTCGGCAACCGCTTTGACCCGGACTGCCGAGCAGACCCACCAGCTTTCCTCCGCCGTGGCCGCGGCCTCCGAGGAAGCGACGGTCAACGTTCAGTCCGTGGCATCCGCCAGCGAAGAGATGGCAGCGTCCGTCAACGAAATCAGCCGGCAGGTCCAGGAAGCGTCGAGGATTGCGAGCGAGGCGGCGCAAAAGGCCCATAGCGCCGACCAGCGGATCACTTCGCTGTCGCATGCGTCGACCAAGATCGGAGACGTGATCGAACTCATCAACACGATCGCAAGCCAGACCAACCTGCTGGCGCTCAACGCCACGATCGAGGCCGCTCGCGCAGGCGAGGCCGGCCGCGGCTTCGCGGTGGTGGCGTCCGAGGTGAAGGCGTTGGCCGAGCAGACGGCGAAGGCGACTGCCGAAATCGGGCAACAGATCGCCAGCATCCAGACGGCAACGGATGACTCCGTCGTCAACGTGAAAGAGATCGGCGTCGTCATCGGCAGGATCGCGGAGATTTCCGCGACGATCGCCTCCGCCGTCGAAGAGCAGGCTTCTGCGACCCAGGAGATCTCCCGCAACGTCCAGCAGGCTGCGGCGGGCACCTCGGAGGTTTCCTCCAATATCATCGAGGTCAGCAACGGCGCGTCCGCGACAGGCGGCGCTTCCACGCAAGCCCTGGCCGCGGCGAAGTCCCTGGCCAGCAATACGGACCGTCTCAAGCTGGAGGTCGATAACTTCCTGGCAACGGTCAGGGCCGCCTAGGCCGGATGCGATGGGGTTTGCTTCGTCGGTAACGATCAAACCCCATCCCGTCCGAGATAATCCTCATGAGCGGATCGCTCACGCGACCCGCTCATGAGGTTCCTCCCCGGAATCTTTCCCCTCAGCCGGGCACCCGGATCCCCTCAGCCACCGCAGGAACCGTCAGAAGCTCTCCGCGTTGTTGAAGCTCAACGCAAAGGAGACGACCTATGGGTTCCACCTCGGACAAGATCAAGGGGACCGCCAACGAGGCGATGGGAAAGGTGAAGCAGAACGTCGGCGAAGCTGTCGGCTCCGACAAGATGCGAAGCGACGGCGCAATCCAGGAAGTGAAAGGCAAGGGCCAGAAAGCGCTTGGCGATGCCAAGGAGGCGGTGAAGGATTCCGCCAACAAGGCGGCAAACGCTGTCAACAAAAAGCTTTGATCTGGACCTTGTCAGTTCAAACAAAGGACCGGCCCGTAGCCGGTCCTTTTTTTGTACCATCAGCTGTCCAGCCACCTCTTGTAATGCACGGGTTTCGCGATGCGGCGCGGACTGATAAACCGGCGTCATGCTCAAGGTCGCCGCTCTCTATCAATTTAGGTCACTGCCGGATTTCCGTGAGTTGCGCGAACCCTTGCGCGTGATTTGCGCCGGGCTTTCCATCAAAGGCTCGATCCTGCTCGCCGAAGAAGGTATCAACGGCACCGTCGCTGGCCTGCCCGACGCCATCGATGCGCTGGTGACAGAGCTACAATCGGGTCCGCTGTTTTCCGGCCGGCTCGACCATCTCGAACTGAAATTCTCGCAGGCATCGGTGATGCCGTTCGCGCGGCTCAAGGTCCGGCTGAAAAAGGAAATCGTGACGCTCGGCGATCCCGCTGCCGATCCGACCCGCGCGGTCGGTATCTATGTCGAGCCGAAGGACTGGAACGATCTGATCGCCGCGCCCGGCACGCTTCTCATCGATACCCGCAATGCCTTCGAGATAGCGATGGGCAGCTTCGAAGGCGCGCTCGATCCACAGCTTGCACGATTCGGCGAGTTCAAGGATTTCGTCGCGCAAAAGCTCGATCCGCACAAGCATCGCAGGATCGCGATGTTCTGCACCGGCGGCATTCGCTGCGAAAAGGCGAGCTCTTATCTGTTGTCCCGCGGCTTTGAGGAGGTCTATCACCTCAAGGGCGGCATCCTGAAATACCTCGAAGCCGTTCCGGAAAGCCAAAGCCGCTGGCGGGGCGAATGTTTTGTGTTCGACGACAGAATAACGCTCGGTCACGGGCTGAAGGAAAAGACCCGCTCCGGCCGGCTCATGGAGGGAGCGCCGTCCCGCGATGGCTGACAAGACCTTGGCCGATCGCGTCGACGCGCTGGAGATGCGCCTGACTTATCAGGACGAGACCATCGAGACGCTGAACCAGACCGTCACTGCCCAGTGGAAGCAGATCGACGCGCTTTCGCGGCAGGTCGCCGAACTCAGCGAGCGCGTACGGGAGGCCGAAGCCGCGCGTCCCGCCCCCGCCAACGAGCCGCCGCCGCATTATTAAAGCGGGAACACCGCTGCTTGTGCGCCGACGCCGTATCACCGTTGATTGGCAATCGTTATCGGCCTATCACGTGCGTGCGCGATAAACGGCGTTGCAGGCTTTATCGCCGCGCCGCTACAACAAGATCTCCGGAAAGGATCGCATGACCGCGGAAGTCTCGATTGGGGACGGAGAGGCTGCCCGGCTGACGCCGCATCCGCTGAGGACGGCGATCCTGGGCGAGTTGCACGCGCGGCCGTTCACGGCGCTGTCCGTTCCTGCCCGCATCCTGCATTTCGCCTTCGAGACGGCCGGCGAGCGGGGTCAGGCCGACCGCGACCATCTCGCGGCGTTCTGTTCGGCGCGCGGCCTGCCGGTGCCGACCTTCGCCGAGCGGCACTATCGCGTCGCGATCGGCACTACCGTGCTGCGATGGGAGCAGCATTCCGAATTCACGACCTATACCTGGGAAATGCCCTCCCAGCCCGACGGAATACCGTTTCATCCGGCAGCCGCGGCGCTCGCCGCCCCGATGCAGCTCGTGCCGCAACCCGGTCCGCTTCTGGTCGCCATCGACATGCACGTGCTGGCCGACGGGCCGGCCGTCCAGCCGCCGGAGCGGCTGTTCGATCGCAACAGCCTCGCGCTTGCCGAAAACAGCGACGGCGCTGCGATCTACGCCACCGACTTCCAGCCCGACCCGTCCGGCTTCGTGCGGATCCTGATCGTCGACCGCAAACTCAATCCGGATCGCGCCGGCGCGCTGGCGCAACGCGTGATCGAGATCGAGACTTATCGCACGCTCGCTCTGCTCGGCCTGCCCGAAGCGCAGCGGCTCGCGCCGTCGATCAGCGCGGTCGAGCAGCGCCTCGCCGAAGTGACGGACAAGATGCGCAACAGCGGCAATCTCGCCGACAACCGCCACCTGCTCGACGAACTGACGGCGCTGGCCGCGGAAGTCGAGGCCGGCGCGGCGGCGAGCGTCTTCCGCTTCGGCGCCAGCCGGGCCTATTACGAGATCGTGCAGCAGCGGCTGACGACCATCGGCGAGCGCAAGGTGGCCGGGCTGCCGACGTGGACATCATTCCTGGCGCGACGAATGGCGCCGGCCATGCGGACCTGCGTGACGACCGAGGCGCGTCAGGAGAGCCTGTCGCTCAAGCTGTCGCGCACGGCGAACCTGCTGCGGACGCGGGTCGACGTCGAACTCGAACAGCAGAATCAGGAACTCCTGAAATCGATGAACGCCCGCACGCGGATGCAGCTCCGGCTGCAGACCACCGTCGAAGGGCTGTCAGTCGCGGCCATCACTTATTACGTGGTCAGCCTGTTCGGCTATATCGCCAAGGCGCTGCACGAATCCGGGCTTGTCCCGGTCGAGCCGGGTTATCTGACTGCGGCCTTCATTCCGGTGGCGGCGCTGTCGATCTGGTCGGTGGTGCGCAGCATCCGCCACAAGCATATCGGCCGCGACGGCTGACTCTTTTGAAAGAGCGGCAAACTACCCAACGATTTCGTTTCCCGAAATTCGCTCTCACGCTGGGTTGCCGTCGAGCATGCCCGTCAGCCGCTGGCGGATGAGGCGCTCGGCATCCCCCACGATGCGGTCGATCAGCTCCTTGCAGCTCGGCACATCGTGGATCAGGCCGACCGTCATGCCGCAGCTCCAGGCGCCGGCATCCATGTCGCCCTCGATCATCACCTTGGGATAGACGCCGGCGACCTCCTCGATAATGTCGTTGATCTTGAGGTCCGCGCCTTTCTCCCGTTCGACCTCCATCAACCTCTCGACCTTGCGGTTGTTGAGCACGCGCTCGGTGTTGCGCAGCGCCCGCATGATCAGCCGGGTATCGCGTTCGGAGGCCGCGACCAGCGCTTTCTTGACGTTGTCATGCACCGGCGCCTCTTTGGTCGCGATGAAGCGCGTACCCATGTTCATGCCTGAGGCGCCCAGCGCCAGCGCGGCGACCAGGCTGCGCGCATCGGCCATGCCGCCGGAAGCCACGAACGGAATCCGGAGTTCGTCGGCGGCGCGCGGCAGCAGGATCATGTTGGGGATGTCATCCTCGCCGGGATGGCCGCCGCACTCGAAGCCGTCGACGCTGACCGCGTCGCAACCGATCTGCTCCGCTTTCAACGCGTGGCGCACCGAGGTGCATTTGTGGATCACCTTGATGCCGGCAGCCTTGAGCGCGGGCATGTATTGTTCGGGGTTGCGGCCCGCCGTCTCGACGATACCGATGCCGCCTTCCACGATCGCCTGGATATATTCGGGATAGGGCGGCGCGGTGAACGCGGGCAGAAACGTCAGGTTCACGCCGAACGGCTGGTCGGTCATGCCGCGACAGCGCGCGATCTCCTTCGCCAGCCGGTCCGGCGTCTTCTGCGTCAGTCCGGTGATGATGCCGAGACCGCCCGCATTCGAGACCGCGGACGCCAACTCCGCAAAGCCGACGTAATGCATGCCGCCCTGGATGATCGGATGCCGGATGCCGAACAATTCGGTGATGGCTGTTTTCACGGAAAGACCCCCGGTTCGCTCCTGGTGATAGCTGCCTTGACATACCGCTTCAGGTCGGTTTCACTCGTAAAATTATGCCATTCTGCGACTATTTACTGCAGAATGAAGCAGCGTGCGCTGCGGAAGGAACTGTGGCGCCGCTTCGAAAAGCACCTGCGGTTTCTCTCCTGCGGTTTCTCTACGCTGCGCCGGAGACTGAATGTACCGTGGACGGATGCCCCTCGAGCAGATCATGACAGACCCTGAAAAGGAAACGACGGAGCGGCATCAGCACGCTCCCCGGATGTCCGCCGAGCATGCAGAGCCCGGCTTCGGACAGATCGGACTCATCACCCACGAGGACGGCCTCGTCAGGGATTCTCTGATCGCCGAATGCGCCGCAGCGCTGGCCACGCGAGGATACCGCCTGGGCGGCGTCGTTCAGTCCAACCCGCATCGGGAAGGCCGGCGCCGCTGCGATATGTATGTGAAGGACCTGCTGGGCGGCGGCGAAGTCAAGATTTCGCTGGATCGCGGCAACGAGGCGCGGGGGTGCCGTCTCGATCAGGACGCGTTCGCGCGCATCGACGCCTGGATCGAGCGCGCGGTGCTCGAGCATGTCGACCTGGTCGTCATCAACAAGTTCGGCAAGGAAGAGGCTCAAGGCCGCGGGTTGCGATCGGTCATCGCAGAGGCCCTGATCGCCGAAATTCCGCTCATCATCGGCGTCTCCGAACACAATCTCGATGACTTTCTGGCGTTCGCCGGGGACTCCGCCACCCGTTTGAATCCCGATGTCGAAGCGATAACCGCGTGGTGCCGGAACGCGATCGAACGTCAAGCTCGGCGCGAGCCGGGATCGCCGTCCATGGGAGCATGAGGAATACGCAAAAAAGCTGCTGGCTGGAGCGGCCGGAAAAGGATAACCTTCATTCCAGAGTGTCATAACTGTCGCCAGCTTGCGCCCATGGCTCCGAACGGCCCCATTCCGAACAGCGAATTCCCTGCTCTCCAGCGCGATCACGTGAAGTCACGCGATGGACGATAAGCAGATCCTCCAGAATGCAACGCGCAGCGCAGCCCAGGCGGGCATGATCACGCTTGTATTCGAGAATTTCACGGCCCAGCTCATCAAGTACGTTCTCAGCGGACAGCTCCTCGACGAGGATTCTCTGATGATGCTCCGCGACAACTGCATCCGCGACCTGAAGAACTCCACCATGACGGGAATGTCTTTGGAGGAAGAAGCCGAAGTCTTCAGGCAGGCTGTCGAAAACGCGGAGAAACTGCTCGACGCGGCGATAATGAGGGGACGGAACTTCTAGTCCCCAAAAGGTCCCGGACCGGTTGCTTGGACCCCGCGGCCTGCACCCAGGCGAAGGATCTTGCCCGGCAAGTTTCCACGATAGCGAGTCGGGTGCCCTGTGCGAGCCCGTTGCAGCGCCCGCGAGCATCGGGGCACGGGTTAACCCAGAGCGGCGACAGTCCTTGACAACCCGCCTCACACCGGCTTCCCCAACGGATGGCCGGGAGCAGGACGAGAGTTTCCAGGCAGAACCTAAAACCGAGAGTCAAGAGAATGAAGTAACCCGCGAAATAGTGCTTGACTTGGAAAGCTCGTAGAAGTCTTGCTCCGCCTAACCCGCGTTACGGCCTGCATGCCCAAGCTGCACCGTTTCGCGGCACTCTAACCAGAGAACCAGAGACTTCAGTCACTTCGCGATCTCCATTGGCAGCTCCGGTTGCTGGCTTCCGGTTGCTGGCTGTGTTGGGGATCGGGACTTGAACACTCTGGCGGGCGCCGCCTTTGCACGACGCATGTTCAGGCCGTCGTCTGAATGTGACCGTCAAATGCGCCATGGAGGACCTTCACGAGGGCGCCGATCAAGGCCTTTCGTGCCGACCGTGCAGCGCGTCAGCGTGGATTCGACCTCGACGTCTCCTGGTTGACGACACGACGAAGCTGCCGGATTTGTCCAATTCCATGACGATGCTATAAAAACCGTTGTTCAGTGAGGTCCCCTACGATGTCGCAATCGCGTCCGGTATCCGTTAGCAGCACGATCGAGGACATGCAGGCGGAGCGCGACGCGCTCGAAGCCTTTGCCAATGATCGCGCCCGCGACTTCGTCGGCAGGCAGTCGGTCATCGCGCGCGTTACCGATCTCTGTACCTCTCCTGCGAAAGCCCTTTCCCCAACGAGGGAAGGCCCGCCCTGGGGCATCTGTATTATCGGCGATCCCGGCGCGGGCAAGAGCGCGCTGTTCGGCGAACTTCTTCGCCGCACCAAGGAAACCGACGCTTTTGTGCTCGCGCACGCGGCCGGCGCCACCCCGCAGGCCTCATCGATCGACGCCATGCTGCGCCGCTGGATCAGTGAACTCGGCAATGCGCTCGATGTCGGCGACGTCGATCTCGCCACGAATATCGAACCCGAGATTGTCGAGAGGGCTTTCGCCTCGCTGATCGCGCGGATGTCGTCGCAGCGCCGCGTCGTTATTCTGATCGACGCGATCGACCAGTTCAACAAGAGCGCGCGCGGAAAGTTCACGAGCTGGCTGCCGCGGCCATGGCCGATCAATGTGCGCCTCGTTGCCACCGCCATCGCCGGCGGCGCCTCCAAGGCGCTGGCCGAGCGTTCGGGCGTAGAATCGTTGACTCTGCCGCCGCTCGACGCGACCGAGGCCCGTGACATCACAGATGCTCTCATCAAGCGCAATCAAAGCAAGATCTCACCGCAAGTGATCAGTGCGCTGTTCGAGAAGAAACATGCAGGCGCCCCCGCCGTCGGCAATCCGTTGTGGCTTGTGCTCGCCATCGAGGAACTGGAGTTGCTCGACACCGAGTATTTCGCCGACATGCAGCGTGAATATTCCGGCGATCCGGGAGAACGGCTGCAGAATGCGATGATGGACAGCGTTGGGAGCATGCCGACGGATGTTCCGCGCCTCTACCGCGCAACGTTCGACAGCGCTTCGGCAACGTTGGGCGCCCCTCTTGCGTCGGCGTTCATCGGCTTGATCTCCGCGAGCCGCTCGGGATGGCGAGAAAGCGATTTTCGTCAACTGCTGCCGCAGGTCAGCGGCGAACCCTGGGATGACAAGCGTTTCGCCGCGTTGTGCCGCATATTCCGCGGTCAGATTCACCAGCATGGCGCGCCCGCGCAGTGGAATTTCAACCATCCCCAGGCGCAGGCCGCCGCCCGCTCGCGCCTGGCGGGGTTGCGCCTCTCCAACGCCCAACTGCATCTGTTGATCGCCGACTACCTTCTGACCCTGACGCCGGACGATCCCCTGCGCGCGTCTGAAACCATGGTGCATCTGCTGGCGGGCAAGGACGCCGCACGCGCCGCCCGATATTATGGCGATACATCGTTGAGCGAGGTGGAACTGCAAGGCGCCACGCGCGCGCTTGCCGATGCGGTGATTTCGCCGGCCGGCGGTACTCCGGCAGCCGCCGCGCAAGAGATCAGCCGTTTGCTCGACAACCCTGACAACTCCGTCCGCGCGCATGTGGCCGAGCGCTTTCTTTTCAATCTCGACGAAGCCATCGAACGGCACGTCTCACCCGATGCCCGCCAGCTCATCCTGAATGCGATCGGAGGAGCGTTCGAGCAGTTGCTTCGCACCGATGCCGACAATGCAGGCTGGCAGCGCAACCTGTCGGTTGCGCGCGACCGCATCGGCGACGCACTTGTATCGCAAGGCAAGCTGCCCGAGGCGCTGAAATCATATCGCGACGGGCTCGCGATCAGGGAGCGGCTTGCGAATGCCGATTCCGGAAACGCGGAGCGGCAGCGCGATCTGTCATCGTCGCACGAGAAGATCGGCGACGTGCTGGCAGTGCAGGGCAGGCTCCCCGAGGCCCTGGAATCCTTCCGCAGCCAGCGCGCGATCGCCGAGCGGTTGGCGAAGGCGAACCCCGACAACGCTCAACTGCAGGTCGGTCTGTCGCTGTCGCACGAAAAGGTCGGCGAAGCGTTGATGGCGCAAGGCAAGCTGGACGAGGCGCTGGAAGCCTTCCGCAGCCAGCTTGAGATCACAGAGCAGTTGGCCCGCGCCGCCGATACCGATGACAACGACTGGCAGCGTGACCGGACGCTGTCCTACGATCGCGTCGGCGAAGTGCTGATGGCGCAGGGCAAACTGCCCGAGGCGCTGGAGGTACTGCGGGGCGGCCTCACGATCAAGGAGCGGCTTGCGAAGGCCCATCCCGACAACACCGGCTGGCAACGCAGCCTGTTGCTCTCTCATGATCGTATCGGCGACGCGCTGGTGGCGCAGGGCAAGCTGCCCGACGCGTTGACAGCTTTCCGCACGGGACTTGACATCGCCCAGCAGCTCTCGCGTGCGGAGGCGGACAACGCCGGCTGGCTGCGAGACCTGTCCGTGTCCCACGCCAAGATCGGCGACGTGCATGTAGCGCAGAGCAGCCTGCCCGACGCGTTGAAATCCTTCCATGAAGGGCTGACGATCAGACAGCGGCTGGCAAGCGCGGATCCCGATAATTCCGATTGGCAACGCGGTCTGGCGGTGTCCTACGATCGTATCGGCGACGTGCTGCTGGCCCAGGACAAAATGGCCGACGCGCTGCAAGCCTTCCGCGACCAGCTCGCAATTGCCGAACGGCTGGCGCAATCCAACCCCAGCAACACCGGCTGGCAGCGCGATCTGTCGGTATCCCACGAGAAAGTCGGCGACGTGCTGGTGGCGCAGAGCAGTCTGCCCGAAGCATTGCAGTCGTTCCGCAACGCACTTGCGATCAGAGAGCGGCTGGCGCGCAACGACCCCGGCAACGCCAACTGGCAGCGCAGCCTTTCGGTGTCGCACGATTGCATCGGCGACGTGTTGGAAGCGCAGGGCGAAGTGGACGAGGCGCTGAAATCCTACCGCAACGCGCTTGCGATCAGGGAACGTCTGGCGCAAAGCGACCCCAGCAATGTGGTCTGGCAGCGCGATCTGACGGTGTCCTACGCTCGTATCGGCGAAGCGCTGGAAGCGCAGGGCAAGCCGGACGAGGCGTTGAAATCCTTCAACGAAGAGCTCGCGATTCTCGAGCGGCTGTCGCTTGCCGATCCCGGCAACGTCGACTTGCAGCGCAGCGTTGCTGTAAGTCAGGGACATCTTGCCGAGATGTATCGCCGGTCCAACGATAACGACAATGCGCTGACCGCGCTGCGGCACGGGCAAGCCGCCATGGAGAGCGTTGTCAGGCGCGCGCCGGAGAATGCCGGCTGGAAGAAAGATCTGGACTGGTTCAACGAGCAGATCGAGGCCTTCACGGAATAGTCCGTCCGCTCCTTCGAGCGACCAATATCGGCGGCGACGCACTTTGCTGCGTCGCTTGCGATCGGCCACACGCATCTGGCCGTCGAGCGCCCTCCCACGCCTGTCAGCTCCGCCTATGAAATCTGGGGGAGCGGAATGGGACGTACCGTTGCACGATATGCAGATGTCTGATATGCATTTGAGCGATAACGGGGCCGTCTGAAGGGCGGTGATCGGGAAAAATCAACAGGGGGGAACGCGATGGCCGATTATGCGAACGCCAGCGTTGTAATCGAAACAGTGCCGCCGGCGGAGATGGGGGCCGCGCTTGCCGCGGACGCCGCCAAGAAGGCCAAGTTCGGCACCATTCATCTTCTCATCCGCGGTTTTCTATGTACGCCGTTCCTGGCCTACGGAGCCTGCGTGACCTTCGCGATGGTCGCCGCCGGCATTCCGCTCGGTGTGGCGGGACTTGTATTCCCGGCCGGTTACGTGACGCTGAGCTTCCTCGGCCTGGAGATGGCGACCGGCAGCTTCGCGACGATGCCCATCGGCATGTACGCCGGAACAGTCACGCCGTTCCAACTGGTTCGCAACTGGACCTGGACTCTTGGCGGCAACCTGCTCGGAGGCATCTTCTTCGCCTGGCTGCTGTGGTTCTCGCTGACCAAGGGCGGATCCATCGAGCCGGACAGCATGCTCAAGGTCATCGCCAAGACCGCCGAAGCCAAGGTAAGCTATATCCATTACGGCATCGTCGGCTGGTGCGCCGCCATCGGCAAGGGCGTGCTTTGTAACTGGCTGGTGAGCCTGGGATCGGTCATGTCCAAGGCCACTCGCAGCACCGTGGGCCGGGTGGTGCTGATGTGGATCCCGATCGGGATGTTCTTCGCGCTGGGCTTCGAGCACACCGTGGTCAACATGTGGCTCTTCCCGACCGCCATTCTCTCAGGCGCCAATGTAAGCATCTACGAATGGTGGGTGTGGAACCAGATCCCGGTCACCATCGGCAATATCCTGGGCGCGATGGTGCTCAACGGCACGCTGTGGTACTTCACTCATACTCTGCAAAGAGAATGAGCCGACGCAGTTCATCTCGCTCATCAAGTCGTCATGCCCGGCTCCACGCCGGGCATTGACGTTTTAAGACCGGAATTCGAAAGCGAAGCTGGCCGGAACGGCACTCGGTGTGGAGCGGTTTGCATTCTGATGGAAACCAGCGAGCCGTCGCGCCGCTATAGCCGTTAGGAAAACGGCATTGCACCCACTGCCTACGTCCATGCGACCGCCGACCCGCCTTTCCTCTCGCTGCCGGCTTCACTCCGGACCGGAAGGCTGATCGAAGACCGCGTAGGTGTGTCCGTCAGAGGGTCTTATTTCCTGGGCATGGCCGCGCGGGCCAGAACGTCCAGCAGGCCTTCCGTGGCGTCCGCATCGGCCTCTTTCAGCCGTTCCGCCATTCCAAGCGCTTGTCGCCAGCGGGTGACGCGTTCGCCGAGCGCATTCAGGCGCCCGAGGACGGCAGCGGCGCGATCGTGGTTCTGCTCGAGAAACGCGCGGCCTTCGTCGGTGATCGTGAAGAGCCTGGGGGGATCGACAGACGCGGTCAGATGACCGGATTCCACGAGACTGGCCAGCATCGGATGGACCACGTTCGGGCTGGGCAAGAACCAGTCGGCCGTCATTTTCTCGATGGTCTGGATGACCTCGTAGCCACGACGCGGCGTCTCGGAAATGAGTGAAAGCGCAATAAGACGCAGATCGTCTTCGGCCACACCCTTCGATGATGGAGCCGTCATTTTTGTTCTCCGTCAAGAAACCTTCGCTCGAAGGAAACCCATATTATGCTGTAACGCAAGACATATTTCGCCGGCTTGCGATCGATATCTTGCAACGTCCAGAGCGCTCCATCTGCGTCAAGCCGTGTGCGCCGCCTGCAAACTTTCCGCGACTCGGTTGGGCCAAACAGGCTCCGACGCAGTTGGACCACTCGGGAACCTGCATCAGCCCCGCTTCAAAAAATTTTGGCCCGGTGCTTCCACTCCGGCCGCGCAAAATCCTCGTCCACCCGCTTCACATGAAGCCCGCGCGGCAAGACCTGACCGCCCTGCTCGTCCGCGACAGGAAGATCCGAAATGAGGCCGGCCTGCAACGCCGCCCTCCAGGCATCCAGTTCCGTCGCCGTGAATGCACCGATGCGTCGATCGCGATCGAATAGCGCGTAAGGCATCGTTTTTCTCCCTGGCTGTGTTCCTAACAACCGGCCGAACTCGTAGACCGTTCCCCGTCGCGTCCTCGCCGGATGAAGTCCGACCCGACATCCATTAACGCGTACTCTTGTGAGCTTCGGACGTGATCGGTTTCCGAACGTCAAAAGATGCTGTGTTAATCAGGTCACAGCCGAATCACCCCGATGTGGATCATCCTGACGGCGTATGGCTGCGAACAAGGTAACGGCAGTACACAGGGCTTGATGATTTCCAAGCTTCGCCTCGAGCCATTCCCTGAAAAAGGGGATGGCTCTCTCTTTGATCTCCCACTAGACCATTCGATCCCGCGGCGCCGGGGAATTTTTCCGAGGCGAGACTTTCCTTGCCCTAACTCCGGCACGGCCCGTCGGACACTGACTTAGTCGTCGAGACTCGCGTATCGCAATAGCGCGATCTCAGGACGACCTGAGCTCGGAGCGAGGCGCCAGCGAAACGACACTTACTTCGGCGTTTGCAGTCCCGACGAATTCACCCACGCATCGATATGAGCCGCCGCGTCCGCTTGACGCGCTTTCCTTAACGCCTCATCCCTGCGTACGCCGGGAGGCAGTTCGTGCGCCGCCTTGCGGGCGTTGGCCGCGAACTCGACCAGACGGTCCTTCAAAGGCTTAAGTTGAATAGAATCACGTCGCACCCTCATTGGCGTTGCTCCCTCGTTTGGAGAGGCGGAGCGCGCGCAGCGTCCTCCTGACCTCTATCAGAGCCACAACCTTCGTGGTGGTTGGATAAGTGTGCGCCTTCCCTGGGCTGAATGCGAGTCAAATCGAAGGGAGCCATCAAAATGCCGCAGCACCAGGCTAGGAATTTGGTCAAAGTGAAATCATTGTTTTTGTCTGTCGTGTTTGTCCGTCCAGCTTGTGTCTGTTCACGCGGGTTGGCCGGACAAAAGCGCGCGCTCGCATGAGCCCGCCGCGATGAAACAGATCTATCTGCGAGGACCTGGATTCCAGCCTGCACGAGCATGGCCGGCAAACGTGCCGTTGTCTCTCAAGAGCGATCTCACCTAAAACCGTCCGGCTACAGCGAAGTGACTTCGGCACCACCGCCGCCGCTTGCTGTCATAAGAAATGCTTTCAGCTTATCCAAAGAATAATAAATTGCCCAAATCGCCGAAACCGGATTGTGATACGGGCGACCGCCGTTCGATCTCTTGCCTGGTTCTGGACATCGCGATCGGACCTGTTGGAAACCCGGTTCTTCAGTGTGTCAGGAAAATGAGCGAAACGTTTGCCACGAACTTGTCCCCCGATCGTATCAGGGCGTTGATCGTTGACGCGCGCGCCCTGATCCTCGACGTCGACGGAACGCTTGCCGAAACCGAGGAGGCTCATCGTCAGGCGTTTAACACGGCCTTCGCCGGAGCTGGCCTTGATTGGCACTGGGATCGCCCGGCTTACAAGGAATTGCTTCGGGTGGCGGGAGGAAAGGAACGCATTCGCGCGTTCGACCACGCGCGAGATGGGCAACCGTCGGTATTGTCGGATTCCCAGATCGCCGAGCTGCACCAGATCAAGACCAGGCTCTATGCGGAGTTGATCACCGAGGGCGGCTGTCCGCTTCGGCCTGGCATTCGTGCTTTGCTGGATGCGGCGCGTCGGCGCGGTCAGCCTCTGGCAATTGCAACGACGACCTCGCGCGACAATATCGATGTGCTGCTTTCGGCCTCGCTGGGCAAGGACTGGGAGCAGTGGTTTGCGGCCATTGTCGCCGGCGACGAGGTGACAAGGAAGAAGCCTGCGCCGGACGTTTATCTGAAAGTGCTCTCAAAATTGAATCTGCCCGCGCAGGAATGCCTCGCTATCGAAGACTCCGGCATCGGTCTGGCTGCAGCGATAGGCGCCGGAATTCCTGTCCTGATCTCACGAAGCGCCTATTTCAGCGACGATGACTTTTCAGGCGCAGCTTGCACGATCGACGATTTTACAGAGGTGGCAAGCGCCCTTGCAAATGAATCGGAAGCCTGATCGACGGAATATCCAGTTGATCCGAGGCGCAAGGATGGAATTTCGGATCAGGCCAACGAATTTTCTTCCGAGCTTCCTGTTGATCATCGCCCGGATCAGGACGGCCCTTGGTCTTCCGCATCTGACATTTCCATTCTGAGCGGAGCGAATGACTTTCGCGACGGACGCCTGAGGGTCGTCGGCCATTCGGACGGCGGCCGCCCGGTCCAGACGTTTCGCCGCGCTGGCCTCGCGGGCGCCCCCAGATCGAGAAGCTCGCGCATCCGCGGAACACAAATGCGCGCGGCGTCATAGTGCTCAATGACAAAATGGCGGGCGGCCTCTCTGATCGCGAAAAAGCGCTCGGGTTCCTGCAGCGCCTCGACGACCCTTTCCGCAAGCTCGTCAACGGCGAAAAACGGAACGAGCAGGCCGTTGTCTCCGGGACTGATGACTTCGCACACCGGCGCGGTATCGGACCCTATCACCAGGCAGCCAGCGCTCATCGCTTCCAGCGCCGACCACGACAGCACGAACGGATACGTCAGATAGACGTGTGCAGATGAAACCTGAAGTGCTGCAATAAAAGTGTCGTATGGAACGCCACCCATGAAATGAACGCGCGACATGTCCAGCCGGTCGCGCACTTCCTCCAGAAAGATCGACTTCCAGTTGCTGCCCGCCGGCGGAGGAAGGCCATAAGACAGTCCATCCCTGCCTATGATGACAATCTGCGCATTGGGCCGACGCCTCAGTATTTCGGGAAGCGCGCGCATGAAGATGTGGTAGCCCCTGAGCGGCTCGAGATTGCGCACGACGAACGTCACGATTTCATCGGAGGCGCCCACACGCCGGCCGTTTGGAAGCGTCAGGTGCGCCTGTGCATCAGGTCGCACGCGCGACGTATCAATTCCTTCATGAACAACTTCGATCTTGCTTTGATAATGCCTTGGAAAAGTCGACTGCTGCCAATATGTCGGCGAAATTCCGACATCGCAGTCAGCGAGTGCTAACAAGGTTGTCGCATTCTTGAGCTGCAGCCCGATATGGCCATCCCGACCCGACACCGGAAATTCCGGATCGAATCCAATGTCGCGTCCTTCGGCACCGTAATAGAACTCGCAATAGACCAATTGCCTCGCCTTGGGGAACATGGTGCGTAACGGCAGTGTTTCTCCCCAGCCAGGATGCGCGAGGATCACGTCCGGCGAAAAGCCGGAGGTCGCCAGGGTCGAAAGGCTATAGAGGACCTGCTCGGCCCGACGGCACTCGAGATCGAAGCGTCTCGCAAATGGATGCGTTCCGGAGACATCGGCGTCAGGAAGTGCATATTTAATCAACTTGACCGAAGACATCGGCTGCGCGCTCGATGCGCCGACGGCCGCAAGCTCGAAACCCGGTTCGGTGGCCAGCGCCGCCGCGAGATTGCGGTATTGCGCCGGGAAATTGTTGTGAACGAATAAAATCTTCATCGACATGACATCTCGACTGAGTGTGTGCGTTGCCTTTTAAGTAAAAAACTTTCGCCAGCGAACCATTCAATAGCAATCTCGTCCAATTATTCCTCGTCTAATTTATCGTGCGTTGACAAGTTCCAAATGAATTGGGACCCTCAATCATCGAGCTTGGCTTCCGTCTGACATCTTCCTGCCCTAAAAGTCGTCGAAGTTGATGCTGCGTGAAAATTCCGAAGTCGATATATGGTGTAAAATACAATCGAAAACGCAGGGCGTTCGCGATGAGCCTCAAATTGACACAACATCCTTCCGACTACTCGCCGCAAATCCTGCATCCGGATTGGAGCGGCTTTGAGAGCCTGCCGGATACTGCCGAGAGCATCGCAGATTCCATCACACTGCTGAGAAATGAGAACGACAGATTACGCAAGATGGCCGCATCGTTGAGCGTGGAGGCTGAAAACATCCGGCAATCTCTCTCGCCGACGAAATCAACCGCCTTGCTGGTTTGATATTCTCCGATCATGACGGGTCGTCATGAGCATCTTGAAGAGAATCTTGATCCGTTCTCGTCCGATGCGAGACGGATTGACTACGAAAAAATACGACAGATCGGCGTTGGGCGATTTTGAGAGGGAAGCGGGAAGCGCGGGCCGGATCGGCGCACCGATCGATGGCCGGCTCGCCTGGGTCACGCCAGCAGCTTTCCAACACCGTCGACCGCGCATGATGAATTGGCACGGCTGAAGGAGATGACAGTGGATCTGTTTCGAGGCACGACGAACGACGCTGAGCAACAGAGAGTGCTGAGTCTCGACCGCGGGCTGTTCTTTGTGAATTACAAGAGTGCCGATGACGCCGCCTCGCCGCCTCACGTGGTAGTCGCCCCCGCCGAAGGGCATGAGCGGCACATGGAGATTATCCTACATCCCGATGCGACCGAGCCAACGTTGTGGCGGCCCAATTCCGGTCTTGTCGTTCGGGTCAACACGCCCGGCACCTTGCAGGTTCAGGTCCAGCCGGCAAGAGTGGGCGGATCACGAGCCGCTATCGTACGCGTCGAACAAATCCAGGCCGGCCAGGCACCCACGACATTCGGTGAGAACAACGGCGTAAGGATCCCCATGCACGTTGCGACCGAAGGCCTGAAGGTGCTCGGCCATGTGGCGGGTCGCGGCGATGTTGTCGTCGGCCCTAATGCATGGATCGCGGGGCCGACCGCGCCCTCGCGCGTGGAAGGCGTGGCTCTGGAGTGGCCGGACAAGCCCGCAAGCGTCGATATCCGTTACGCGGTCCAGTTCGCCAATGGTCAGTCCGGCAGCGGAAAGATGGTGCCGCTCGGCACCTATGCCGGTACTCGCGGCCGGGCTCTCCCTTTGACCGCCGTGGTTCTCGAAATGAGCGGCTCCGATGACCTTAGGTTTGTCGCCGAGGCAGGCTTCCTGAATGCGCCAACGCTTCGCGCGGTCGGCAGACGCGTGGTGTTGTCGGGTCCGACCAACCGCGAACCACTGGTCGGCATTCGCATCGGCATCGAGCATACCGCAACCGCAGAACAGGTCGTGGCACCTGCAATGCCGCGGAAGTCTGCCGGTTCTGCCCGGGTGAGGGTCTTCCGCAGTCAGCAACGTCAGGCGAGTGCGGCCCGATAAACCGCTGGTTTTCGCATTTTTCGGATTGCGCTCCGAAGGCCAGCAGCCGCTTCGAAGCACAGGTCAGGCGCTCACTGGTCAGGACAATGCCAGATGATCCTCGGGACCGCGAGTGATACTCAGGCTCGTGCCGGATTTAGCTCGCACGTCAAGCTCGAACGCATGGCCGCGCAAGCGATCACGGATCAGGACTTTCTCGCGGCGTTCAAATATGCGGACAGACGTTGCCGGATCGGTGCATCGGCCGCGCATTGCTTCGTTCTCCGCGCGGAGGCGAACTGGCAGTTGAAACGCCGGGAGGCGGCCATGGCCGACGTCGCCGAAGCGCTCCTCATCGACCCATCTGATCTCGCCGCCAATCGCAGGATGCTCGCCTGGGCAACGGACGACCGCCGGCAAGCCGCGGCGACCAATCTGATCGGCCGCGACAGCAATCCGACAATCCTGCGAGCCGCCATCGAGGAACTCCGCCGTGCGGGGAATCGGCATTGGACCGCCTGTTCGGTGTTTGACAATCACGTGACCGGCTGGGTCGCCTGGACGACGCCGAAGACGATCGAAGTCAGCCTTGCGGTTGAAAACGGCACTCTCACCAGCACGCTTGAACCCAATTCGTTTCATCCGCTGGCCGGCATGGAGCTTCAAGCGACGGCCTTTCTCGTTCGGCGTCCACCGTCGCGTACGCCTCAGACATTGACGCTGACATGCGACGGCGAAATCGTCCAGGTTCGCCGGCTCGCTCCCAACCTGTCGGCTCCGCCGGACATCCGAAGCGGCGCGCGCCAATCCGCCGCGCCACGATCCGAGATCATCGCGCCCACCGTCATCGTTCCGGTGTACGGGGACATACAGGCTACGCTCGATTGCTTCGACAGCCTCATCAAGGCGCGCGCATCGACACGGCGGCAGTCCTTCCGCATTCTGGCGGTTGACGATGCCACGCCGGAACCGGAGTTGCGGCGTCATCTGAAGGAGCTCGCCGCGGCCGGGACGATTGATTGTCTCGTGAACGAGATCAATCTCGGCTTCGTCGGCGCGGTCAATCGCGCGCTGGAGACCATACCGGCGGGCGATGTCGTGCTGCTCAATTCGGACACCATCGTGCCGCCGGGGTTCGTCGAGCGCCTGGCGGACGCGGCGCACTCTGCGCCGGGTATTGGAACCGTCACCCCGCTGTCAAATAACGGCGACATCTTTTCGTTTCCGACACCGAACGATTTCAATCCGATGCAAAGCTATGAAAGCATCCTTGAGATCGACCGCGTCGCGAGTGTCGCAAATGCCCGCGATGTCACGGACGTGCCGAGCGGCATCGGCTTCTGTCTCTATATTAAACGCGACTGTCTCGCCGCCATTGGCGGCCTCTCGGACAACTTCGAGCGAGGCTATCTCGAGGACGTCGACCTCTGCTTGCGCGCGCGCGCCAAGGGTTTTCGCAACGTCTGCGCGCCATCCGTCTATGTCGGACATCATGGCTCGAAATCCTTCCGGCACGAAAAGCGAAGTCTGGTGCTCCGCAATCTCGATATCCTTGACCGGCGATTCCCCGACTACCGACGGGAATGTCGCGCGTTCGAGGCTGCGGACCCGTTGCGGCCGGCGCGTGCAAGGCTCGATCGCGCGCTGAACTGGTCTTCTGATCCTTCCGTGCTGATTCTCGGCAATCGACGAAACATCACCGCCGTCGCCGAGGAGCGGGCCCGGCACCTCCGCGAGCGTGGCGAGCGCGCGATTCTCCTGCTGCGGGAGCGCGACGTCGTTCATCTCAAGGCGGCCGACGGCAGCAGCCCACAAACCGTCCGGTTGAGTTTCGACACCGACGCGGCCATCGCCGAGGCCGCCGATATCATGACCCGGCTGCATCCTGCTCGCGTCGAGATTATCGAGCCGAATCCGTTGCCCGAGTTGGTCGCGCTGATGCGGAGACTTGGCCTTCCCATCAATCCATGGGTGACATCAGGCGACCTCGGCGAAGCCGTCATCGCGCTTGCCGACGAAACGTCGTTGCTTGCTCCCGGCAAGGTGGCCATGGCGTTTGCGAAGGCCCGCTGGCCCAATCGCAAAATCGTCCTCAAGGATTGGCCGACCCGTCCGCTGACGCTGCCGCGGGTTCGCGGCGCGCGCCGGTCGCTTGCGATCGTACCTTCGGCCCCCTCGCCTGCATCGTTTCGCCTGATACGAAGACTGGCGGAGCACCTGGGGCGGCGGGAGCCATCCAGATCAATCGTCATCGCCGGTACGACAAGTGACGACGATCGGCTGATGTCCCACGCGAATGTTTTCGTAACGGGTGCGGTCACAGCCAGTGAGATCGGCGATGTGATCGCGCCGCATCATCCGGGCTGGCTGCTCACGGATTTCGAGGAGCCGGCGTTCGGCCATCCTCTCATCGAAACCTCGAGGCGGGCCTCGATACCTGTCGCGTATCGCGACTGGTCTGTCGGATCGGTCAAACCGCGCAAGCAGGATCTTGCGATCCCGGCGGACGCGGACGATCGAGGGCTGGTCGACGCCGTTATCGAGTGGATCGAGCGTTCAGGAGCATGACGCGCGTCATACCAGCCCGCAAACTGCCGATCGCCGAGCCGGGGCTGGTCAGCCGGCTCGCGCTCGGCGAGGACGGGACGGTGTCCGGTTTCGTGTTCGATCCGCGGGCTCCAGAACGCCGCTTCACGGTCGACATCCTGCTCGACGGCCTGGTGCTGAAGACGGCGCATGCCGATGCTTTCACGCCGGAATGCAGTCAGCAGGACCACAGCAACACATGCGGCTTTGCGGTGGCCATTGATCCTGATCTGCTCCGTTCGGCCCGCCATCTTTCAGCGCGCCTCGCCAATCTCGGAACTCCCGTCGGCCACCCCATCGATCTTGAGAACGCGGCTCCGGTCGGTCCAGGACCGGCGTGCAAGCTGCGTTGGCTGGGCGGCCTGCGTTTCCAGGGCTGGATCGACAGCGAAGCTGCCGTCACGCTGGAAGCGATCGTCGATGGAGAATCAGCCGCACAGTTGCGCGCCGCGGCCTGGACTCACATCGGCGGCGAAGCCGAGGGAGTGGCTTCGCGCAACGTTCGCGCTTTCGATTTCCACGTGCCGCAACGCTTTGCCGATGGCCGCGTCCATCGAATCCTGCTGCGGCGGGAAGACGGCGAACAGATTCCGGCAACAGCCGTCTTCGTCGCATTTCCAGATGGTCTCGCCGGAATGATCGACGTTATCGGCGGGTACGACGCCGAGCGGCTGCGCGGCAAGTTATACGATCAGCTCATTCCCGCCTCGCTGCCCCTTCACGACTACGCGGACTGGCGCGACCGCTTTCCCTTGCCGGAGCCGCAGCCAAGTTCGCTTCGGCTGGCGGTCGTGATCGCCGGCAGCGATGGCGCGCAACAAACGCTGTCCACGCTGGAAACGCAAAGCAACGAGAGCTGGACCGCGGGCGCGATCGACGGTCAGCCGCTCGTGATCGACAGCGATGCCATGCTGCAATTTCTGCACGACGCCGCGCCCGATGCGAGCCACGTCGTGGTGGCCATGGCGGGTGTGGCGCTGGAGCGCAATGCACTGGCGCGAATCGCCGCTGCTTTCGAGGCGCATCCGGATGCGTTGGCCATCTATGGCGACCTCGACTTTCTTTCTGACGATGGTCGCCTTTGGCCGCTCGCCTTTCCCGCATTCGATTATGAAAGAATGCTCGAGCAAGGGTATTGCGCGCATCTGTTCGCAGTCCGGCGTGACAGCCTGATCGCGGCGCTCGCGGCGCGGCCGGATAATCTCTACCGCCTCTTCAACAGCCTGCTGGACAGAGCCGGTCCGCGACAGGCGGATGTCCTTCACCTGCCCGGAGCGTTGGGGACGATGCCGGTGTTCGATCGCGCAAAAGCCGGCCGGTTGCTGTCTGACGCGAGCCAGTTGCACTTGCGGACGCGCGGAATTGATGCGGAAATCACCGAGCAGCGAGGCAATTTCTTTCCCGCGGTTCGAATCAGGCGACCCTTCGCGCGGCAACGGACCACCGTGATCATCCCGACGCGCGACCGCGTATCGCTGCTGCGCGCGTGCCTCGACAGCATTGCACCCGCAATCAGACGCTGTCGTGCCGATATTCTCGTCGTCGATAACGACAGCGCCGATCCGGAAACGATCGGCTTTCTTGCCGACCTGCCACGACGCGGCATCCAAACATTACGGATCGAGGGGCCGTTCAATTTCGCACGCCTCAACAATCGCGCCGCCGCAAAGGTCGATACCGACGTTCTCTGCCTCCTCAACAATGACATCGAGGCAAGCTCCGATGACTGGCTCGAAGAGATGCTGACGCGCCTGGGCGAACCGGACGTCGGCGCAGTCGGCGCGCTGCTGACCTTGCGAGGCGGCGTGGTTCAGCACGGCGGCGTGGTGCTGGGCATGAATTTTTCAGTCGCCCACGCTTGCACGGACAGAGTCGGCGATGATCCCGGCTTTCTCGATCAGTTGCTCGTGGCGCACGAATGCAGCGCGGTGACTGCGGCCTGCCTTGCGACCCGGCGAAGCGACTATCTTGCGGTCGGCGGGATGGACGAAAACCGCTTCGCCGTGGCGTTCAACGATGTCGACTATTGCCTGCGCCTGCGCGAGGCCGGCAAACGCATCGTCTTTACGCCGCACGCGAAGCTTATTCACGCCGAGTCCGCCAGCCGGGGCAACGATAACCGCGCCGACCGGCGAGACCGGTTCGAACATGAACTCAACCTGCTGCGGGCACGCTGGGGCGAGGTGCTCAATGATGACCCGGCCTACAATCCGCAACTGTCGCGTGACGGCGTTCCTTATGGCGGCCTGGCCTGGCCTCCCGGGCGACGGAATCCCCGGTACAGCCGTCCGCCACGCGGTCACGATTTGCCGTTGGGGTTTTGACGAGGTGCCGTTTTGACGAGGTGCTGCGGGCTTAGTAACTCGCCTGCTCGCGTTGCAAGGTGACGAAATTATCAAGCTCCGCCGATAACGCATCCTGCCAGGCCGGCGTGGTCACTCCGAAGCGGTCTCTCAAACGCGACAGATCGAGCCTTGAATTGCCGGGCCGTCTGGCCTTTGTCGGGAAATCCGCCGTTGCAATCGGGGTGATCGTCTTGACCGCGAGCTTCATGCCGCGCGACTTCAACCCCGCGACGATTGCGTCGGCAAAGCCGTGCCAGCTGGTCTCGCCGGTGCAAGCGAGATTGACGATACCGCCGCTGCGCGCAAACGACCGTTCGAGATTCGTCGCGTTCGGCAGCACGATGACGGCAACGGCATCGGCGATTGCGCTTGCGGTGGTCGGCGCGCCCACCTGGTCGGCGACGATACGGAGGTCCTCGCGTTCGCCGGCGAGCCGCGCGATGGTGCGCAGGAAATTGGCTCCGCCCGCGGCGTAAACCCACGAGGTGCGCGCGATCAGATGCGGTCCGCCGGCCGCCCGGATGGCGAGGTCGCCGGCGAGCTTGCTCGCGCCATAGACCGAGAGCGGCCCCGTGCGACTGTCCTCGCGCCACGGCCCGTCATCGGTTCCATCGAACACATAGTCGGTCGAGAAATGGAGCAGCGGCACGCGATGACGTGCGGCCCACGCAGCGATCGCGGCAGGCGCCTCGGCATTGACGCGGAAGGCGAGTTCACGCTCGTCCTCGGCGCGATCCACCGCGGTATAGGCCGCGGGATTGACGATGAGATCGGGTTTGAAAGAGTCGAGGGTCTTCGCAAGCGTCCCCGGCTTCGACAGATCGAATTCGGCGCGTGAGGGAGCAACCAGCGTGCCGCCCTTTCCCAGCAACGGCCGCAGCGCCCCGCCGACCTGACCGCTGGTCCCTGTCAACAAGATCCGCATCAGACCTGCCCATAGACCGGAAGGTTCTTGACGTCGGCAAGCAGCGGCGCGTCCGCGTCCTTGGCCGACAAGGACGGAGCCTCCACGCCCCAGTCGATGCCGATCGCAGGATCGTTCCAGCGAATCGAGAGTTCGTCCTTCGGACTGTAGAGTTCGTCGCATTTGTAAAAGAAATCGGCGGTCTCGGAGAGCACGACGAAACCGTGCGCGAAGCCACGGGGCACCCAGAGCTGGCGCCTGTTTTCTTCACTCAGTTCGACGGCCACATGACGCCCGAAATTCGGACTGCCGACGCGTACGTCGACGGCGACATCCAGCACCTTGCCGCGCAGTACGGTCACCAGTTTCCCCTGTGTCAGCGGATTTTGCAGGTGAAGCCCGCGCAGCACGCCACGGGCGGAGCGGGACATGTTGTCCTGGATGAACGGACGATTGACGCCGTGCTCGGCGTAACGGGGAAACTGATAGGTTTCGAGAAAAAAACCGCGCTGGTCGCCGAACAGCCGCGGCTCGACGATGATGACGTCAGGAACGTCCGTCTCGATAACATTCATTTCATGTCACTTCGGATTTATTAACTTACGGTGGGTCCTCATTGATAACAAACTTGCGAACTTAACACTATATGTTATGTTATCGACGATATATGTGAGGGGCCATGAAGGGGATTATTCTTGCCGGCGGGACGGGCTCGCGCCTTTACCCGGTGACGACGGTCGTCTCAAAGCAGCTCCTGCCCGTCTTCGACAAGCCGATGATCTACTATCCGCTCTCGACGTTGATGCTGAGCGGCATCCGCGAGATCCTTATTATTTCGACGCCTCAGGACGAGCCGCTGTTTCATCGGTTGCTGGGCGACGGCAGCGAGATCGGCATGCGGTTTGCCTATGCCACGCAGGAAACACCGCGCGGCTTGGCGGATGCCTTTATCGTGGGCCGCGACTTTATCGGCTCGGACTCGGTTGCGCTAGTATTGGGTGATAACATTTTCCACGGCCACGGGCTTCCGGGCATGTTATCGACGGCGGCCTCCCGCAACAGCGGGGCTACCGTGTTCGGCTATATCGTCAACGCCCCCGAACAATACGGGGTGGTCGAACTCGACGACACCGGTCGCGCGCGCTCCATCGAGGAGAAGCCGAAACGACCGAAGTCCAACATAGCCGTCACCGGGCTGTATTTCTACGACAACGACGTCGTCGAAATCGCGGCCCGCATCAAACCATCCGCGCGCGGCGAGATCGAGATCACAGACGTCAACAACGTCTATCTCGAGCGCGGAAACCTTTATGTCGAGGTGCTCGGGCGCGGTTTTGCCTGGCTCGACACCGGCACGCACTCCTCGCTCGTCGAAGCCAGTCATTTCGTTCAGATTCTGGAGCAGCGCCAGGGCTTGCGCATCGCCTGTCCCGAGGAGATCGCGCTGCGTCAGGGCTACATCTCGCTTCAGGCATTCGAGAAAGCCGCCGACAAGAACGCGAAGAGCAGCTACGGCGAGTATCTGAAGTCCGTTGCCCTTTCATACGAGTGTTGATTCCAGTTCACGGAGGCGATCGACGATGCGCTTCAAGGCTTCGACCATTTTCGTCACCGGCGGCGCGGGGTTCATCGGGTCGGCGGTGGTTCGTCATCTTCTGCACACGACCCACGCCCGCGTGGTCAACATCGACAAGTGCACCTATGCCGCGAACCTCGACTCCCTGCCCAGCGCCAACGAGAACCTGAACTACGCCTTCGAGAAGCAGTGCATTTGCGACGGCGCCGGCCTGCGCCATCTTTTCGAGAAATACCGCCCGGACGCGGTGATGAACCTCGCCGCGGAGAGCCATGTCGACCGCTCGATCGACGGCCCCGGCGAATTCATGCAGACCAACATCATCGGCACGTTCACCCTCATGCAGGAAACGTTGCGCCACTGGCGCTCGCTCTCGCCCGGAAAGCGCGAGAAATTCCGCTTCCTTCATGTCTCCACCGACGAGGTGTTCGGTTCGCTCGGCGACGAGGGCTTCTTCACGGAGGCTACGGCGTATGCGCCGAACTCGCCCTATTCGGCCAGCAAGGCCTCGTCCGATCACCTTGTCCGCGCCTGGCGCGAAACCTACGATTTGCCGACGCTCGTGACCAATTGCTCGAACAATTACGGGCCCTATCACTTTCCGGAAAAGCTGATCCCCCACATGATCATCAAAGGCCTCGCCGGCGAGCCGCTGCCGGTCTATGGCGACGGCAAGAATATCCGTGACTGGCTCTATGTCGAGGATCACGCGAAGGCGCTGGCGCTGGTGCTCGAGCACGGCGGCATTGGCGAAACCTACAACGTCGGCGGACGTAACGAGCGCACCAACCTGTACGTGGTCGAAAGCATCTGCCACCTGCTCGATGAGATTGCGCCGGAGATCACGCGCAGGCACGGCGACCTGATTACCTTCGTCGCCGATCGCCCCGGTCACGATCGCCGCTATGCCATCGACGCATCAAAGCTCGAGCGTGATCTCGGCTGGCGGGCGGAAGAGAATTTCGAAAGCGGCATCGAAAAGACGGTCCGCTGGTATGTCGACCAGCAGCCGTGGTGGCGGGCCATCCTGGCGCGAGGCTATGCAGCAAAACGCGTCGGGCTCAGCGGATAACGCGATCGCGACTCGTCAGGGAACAGCATGACTTTTCTATCTTGCGACCGGCAACCCGGGTCCGTAGCACCATGCGCATCGTGATGATCGGGGCCGGCTATGTCGGCCTGGTGTCCGGGGCCTGTTTCGCCGACTTCGGCCATGACGTCACCTGTATCGACAAGGACGCCGACAGGATCGCGGCACTGAACCAGTGCAGGATTCCGATCTTCGAGCCCGACCTCGACAAGCTGATCGAGTCCGGCGTCAATTCCGGTCGGCTGATGTTCGGGACCGACCTCTCCAGCGTCAGCGATGCGGACGCCGTATTCATAGCGGTCGGCACGCCATCCCGGCGCGGCGACGGACATGCAGATCTGAGCTATGTGCATGCCGCAGCGCGCGAGGTGGCCACGCGCCTGGAAGGCTTCACCGTGGTCGTCACCAAGTCGACCGTTCCGGTCGGAACCGGCGACGAGGTGGAGCGCATCATCCGGGAGACCAATCCGACGGTCGACTTCGCAGTCGTCGCGAACCCCGAATTCCTGCGCGAGGGCGCCGCGATCCGCGACTTCCAGCATCCAGACCGCATCGTGGTTGGCACCGAAGATGAGCGCGCGAGAAAAGTGATGGGCCAGATTTACCGTCCCCTGTATCTCAATCAGGCGCCCATACTTTACACCAGCCGTCGCACCGCCGAACTGATCAAATATGCCGCCAACGCCTTCCTCGCGACCAAGATCACCTTCATCAACGAGATCGCCGACCTTGCGGAACGGGTCGGCGCCAATGTGCAGGAGGTCGCCCGTGGCATCGGACTGGACAATCGCATCGGCGCCAAGTTCCTGCATGCCGGTCCCGGCTATGGCGGCTCCTGTTTTCCGAAGGATACCCGTGCGCTGTCGAAAACCGCGCTGGATTACGGCGTGCCGCTTCGCGTCGTCGAGGCAACGCTGACTGTCAACGAGACGCGCAAGCGCACGATGTCGCGAAAAGTCGCCGGCGCGCTCGATAATGACATCCGCGGCAAGACCATCGCCGTGCTGGGCCTGACCTTCAAGCCCGATACCGACGACATGCGTGAAGCCCCGTCCATCGCGCTGATTGCCGGCCTGCTTGATTTCGGTGCAAAGGTCAGAGCTCACGATCCCGTCGGCATGGAGCAGGCGAAGAAGGAGCTTTCCGACATCGAATATTGCGATGACCCCTATTCCTGCGCTCGTGGCGCCGATGCGCTTGTGATCGTGACGGAATGGCGGCAGTTTCGCGCGCTTGACCTTAAGAGGATCAAGACAGACATGGCGACGCCGGTGATCGTGGATTTGCGTAATATCTATCGGCCCGAGGACGTGCGATCGGCCGGGTTCAAGTATGAGAGCATCGGACGACAATAGCTCGAGCGGCAAGTGCTGGTCATCTGCGTGACCGCAGTCGAAAGGAAGCCATCATTGTTGCCGAGGATGTCAGCAGAGGAAGCGGCTCTATTCCTGTCGTTTATCAGAAACAGCCGCAGCTATGTCGAATTCGGAGCCGGCGGGAGCACTGTCGTCGCGTCGAAGCATGTCGAGCGTTCGATACTTTCCGTCGACTCGTCGCGCGACTGGCTCGATCGGGTCAGGACCGCATGCGCTTCGAGTCGAACCCGGCCCGAACTGGTATTTGTCGACATCGGTCCGACCGGAGAATGGGGCTACCCCACCGATCCCTCCACGAAATCGCGCTGGCCGGACTACCACTCCGCGATCTGGAAAATGCCGCACAGCACGACGGCCGATCTTTATTTCGTCGATGGCCGCTTCAGGATTGCATGCTTCGCGCAGATCGTGCTGCACTGTAATCCGAATGCGGTCATCGGCATTCACGACTTCACCTCACGCCCCAAGTATCATTGCGTGAGGGAAATCGCTCACGAGATTGCGACAGCAGGAGATATGTCGTTCTTCCGCCCGCTTCCGGAAAAGAAAATTGCCGAAGCCATGCTGGAGTCATTCCGCGAGGAGCCGTCCTAGAGCATTTTCGCGTTCGATTGAATCAGCAGCGAAGCTCTGTGACTTTGCTTTGACACGCTTTCTTCACGCGAACCGGTAGCCATCCGGGTCGAGCCCGAGGCCAGGTTCGCTCGAAAACACTATCGCGCGGCAAGCCACGACGCGAACTTCGGAAAATATACTCGCCGCGTCTCCGTCGCTTCCACGAGGTCAATGCTCAGTCGAACAGGCTCGACACTGATTGTTCGGCGGCGGTGCGGTTGATCGCCTCGCCGATCAATCCGGCGATCGACAGCAGGCGGATGTTGCCGGTCTTGTTGACGGCATCGGTCGGCTGGATCGAGTCGGTAATGACCAGCTCTTTCAGTTTCGAGCCGGCGATGCGCGCAGCCGCGCCGCCGGACAGCACGCCGTGCGTGATGTAGGCATAGACGTCCTTCGCCCCCTTGGCGATCAGCGCGTCGGCTGCATTGACCAGCGTGCCACCGGAATCGACGATGTCGTCGATCAGGATGCAGGTCGAACCGGCGACGTCGCCGATCACGTTCATGACCTCGGATTCGCCGGCGCGCTCGCGGCGCTTGTCGATGATCGCCAGCGGAGCGTTGATGCGTTTGGCGAGGCCCCGCGCGCGCACCACGCCGCCGACGTCGGGCGACACCACCATCAGGCTGCCGAGATCGAACCGCTCCTTGATGTCACGGACCATCACCGGCGACGCATAGAGATTGTCGGTCGGGATATCGAAGAAGCCCTGAATCTGTCCCGCATGCAGATCGAGCGTCAGCACGCGATCGGTTCCGGCGCGCGTGATCAGGTTGGCCACCAGCTTGGCCGAGATCGGCGAGCGCGAGCCGACCTTGCGGTCCTGCCGCGCGTAGCCGAAGTAGGGAATGACCGCGGTGATCCGGCGCGCCGACGCGCGGCGCAGCGCGTCGGTGATGATCAGAAGCTCCATCAGGTGATCGTTGGTCGGATAGGACGTCGACTGGATCACGTAGACATCCGAGCCGCGCACGTTCTCGAGCACTTCCACGAAGATCTCGTTATCGGCAAAGCGCCGCACACTGGCTTTGGTGAGTTCAAGCCCCAGCCATTTGGCGATTTCCCGCGCCAGCGCCGGGTTGGCGTTGCCTGCAACCAGCCTGACGGCGCCGTTTTTGGCGGACATCGACGCTTCTCCCCGCGATGTGGTGGGTACAACGTTCAACATCCCGACTCCAGAGACCCTCTGCGACCTCGACGGTGGCGGTGTATCAAGGAGTTGCCAAGTCTGGCAATACGGGGATCACGGATTCCGGCGTAAAATGAGGCTCTATTGCGCGGCGAACCCGAGCGCCCCGGCCTGTCCGCCATCCGTCCCGGCCGAATCCTCGGCGCTGGCGACCGCCGGCTCTTGTGGCTGCGATGGAGCCGGCTCAGCGGCGGGCGGCGGAGCGTCGCCATTCACCATGCTGCTCAATCCCCCCAGCCCGGCCTGCGCGATCTTGCGCAGAGTGAGGTCGTCGGCGGCAGCCCACGCATCGCGTCCCGCCTTGCCGCCGGGTTCCTCGCCGCTCAGGCGCAGCGCGCGGTTCTGATTGCGATCGTAGACGTCGAAAACCCAGGCGATGGTGGTGCGGCCGCGGCTGACCTCGGCCGCGAGATAGCCGCGCACGCGATAGGCGGCCGATGCCTCGCGCGACACGATGGAGAGATTGCGAAGCTGGGATTCCGAATTGAGGATGTTGACGAGGCGGTCGAATACCTGCGGCGGCGGCCCGTCGACGGACTCGAACGCAACGGTCGCGCCGCTGCCGGCCTGTGCGAAGGATTCGCTGCCGTTACCGCCGCTCGCGCATCCGGCCAGCGCGCACAGCAACGCCAGAAGCGCAACGGCGCGGAAGCTCTTGAAAGGCATTCGCTGACGTCCCCGTGTCGTCGAGCGATATCGTTAAAACGCGTTAACGTCTAGGGCAGAGCGTCGCGGCGGCGCAAAGAATCCGCTTGCCGGCACCGACGTTCTGATTCCGTTCGGCTTTCGCTCCTGGTCCGCTCAATCATTCGGCTTCCAGCACGATGGCATGGACGTGGCGGCCGAAATCCGGCTCCTTGCGATGCACCGAGCGGCGGTAGCTGAAGAAACGCTCGTCCGAATAAGTATCGATGCCGGTATCGTCGATCGTCTCGACGCCGGCGTGCTCCAGCCGCATCCGGATGAAGCCGCCGAGATCGAACATCGCATGGCCGTCACGCTCCGACGGAACGAAGAACCCGGCATACGCTCGATCCGTGTCCGTAAATCGCGTGACGAATTCAGCGCCGACCTCATAGCTCCGTTGCCGGATCAGCGGACCGATGGCGACGGAGACGTCGGAGCGTCTGCTGCCAAGCGTTTCCATCGCATCGACGGTCCTTTCCAGCACGCCGGTCAGCGCGCCTTTCCAGCCGGCGTGCGCGGCGGCGATGACGCGCGCCCGCGGATCGGCGAACAGGACGGGGCCGCAGTCGGCCGCGGTGACACCGATCGCAAGCCCCGGCGTTCTCGTGACGATGGCATCGGCGCGCGGGCGCGACGGGGCGCCCCAGGGCCCGTCGGCAATCACGGCATCGGGCGAGTGGATCTGGTAGAGGGAAAGAAAATCCGCCAGCGCAACGCCCATGATTTCGGCCATGCGCCTCCGGTTCTCCGTGACATGCGCGGGATCGTCCTGCGAGCCGATGCCGGCGTTCAGACTCGCGTAGATGCCTTGGGAAACGCCACCCTCGCGGGTAAAAAAGGCGTGTCGCAGGCCGGAAACGGCGGAGAGCAGCGAGGATGCGAGGGTCATGCCTTGATCCCGCCGCGGCGATCCTGATCGCTCAACCCCGCCAGTTCGGTGAGGCTGGAATCGGAAATGCCGATCACCTTGAACATTGATCCCATGCCGCCGCGGCCGCCTTCGGTCAGGCGTTTCAGCGCGGTTGCGATATTCTCCGATACTTCTGGGCTGGCCTTCGCCATCAGGCTGACAGCGCGGGCCTCGATGCCGAGCCGTTGCAGGAATGCTCCCTGCGTCACCGGTCCGTGCACGCGGGCACCGACGTCCTCGGCGGCGCGGCCAAGCGCCTGGAAATCGACATGGGCGGTGATGTCGGCCTGACCGGGATATTTCAGCGGATCGACGAAGCTGTGTCCTGCGATGGCCTGAAAGGTATCGCCGGCGTCGCTGCGCACATGGCCATAATCGATGATCAGCGCGGCGCCTCCCTGATCGCGGAGGCGCGTTGCGATGGACATGATCTCGGCATCCGGCCGCCATTCGAAAATGGCCCCGACCGGCGCCGCGCGCACCAGCGGCGGCAGCAGCGCGTCGAACCGCAGCATCGGCGCGGCGGCGGCGTCGAACACGAGTTGGCCGCTGCCGTTGACGTCGACCACGCGCTCGTGCCAGCCGTCGCCATGCCTGACCATCTGGCGAACCGGAAGCACGTCGAAATATTCGTTGGCGAGAATGATCGCCGGCCCCCGCGGCACTTCATCCAGAGTCGCGTGCCACTCGACGTTCCGCGCGCCGGACAGCGTCGCCTTCTGCCTTTCCCGCAGCACCGGATTGATCTCGATCAGATGAACGCGGAGCGCATCGTACATCGGCGGCAGCACGCGCAGTGCGCGCAACGCATCCGCCATCATGGTACCGCGCCCGGGCCCGAGTTCGATCAGCCGCAACCTGGCCGGCGAGCCCATCGTGCGCCAGACCGACGCGGCCCACAATCCAATCAGTTCTCCGAACATCTGGCTGACCTCGGGCGAGGTGACGAAGTCGCCCTCGCGTCCGAGCGGGTCGCGCGAAATGTAGTAGCCATGTTCGGGATGTGTCAGGCAGATCTGCATGTAGCGCCAGACCGGCAGCGGGCCGGATGTCTTGATCAGCTTCTTGATCTCGGCCAGCAGCGGAGAATGTTCAGTCACGATCAGCCTTGAGTCAGCCTTGGGGTCAGCTTGGGATCAACCTAAGGCTCAGCCTTGGGAAACGTCGGGGTTCGAAATCGTTCGTGCGCCTGACGCCCGCGGACCACGCGACCAGGCGGCGTACACAATGACAAGTCCCGCAATCATCATCGGGATCGACAATAGCATTCCCATGGTGAGTCCGCCCCAGAGAAATCCGAGCTGGGGATCGGGCTCGCGGAAGAATTCGCCGGTGATGCGTGCCATCGCATAGAGCGTGACGAAGCTGCCGAGAACCAGCCCCGGCCGCTTCAACGCGCCAGCCCGGATCATCAGCGCGAGGATCGTGAACAGCACGAGACCCTCGAGCGTCGCCTCGTAGAGCTGGCTCGGATGCCGCGGCAGCGGGCCGCCATTCGGAAACACCATCGCCCAAGGCAGGTTCGGGTCGGCCGGGCGGCCCCATAATTCGCTGTTGATGAAGTTGGCGATGCGGCCGAGAAACAGGCCGATCGGCCCGACCGCGGTGGCGACGTCGCCGAGCGAGAGCATCGGCAGGCCGTGCTTGCGGCAAAACAGGATGACCGCAACGACGCAGCCCATGAAGCCGCCATGGAACGACATGCCACCCTTCCAGATCTCGAAGATCTCGGCGGGGTGACGAATGAAAAATTCAAGGTTGTAGAACAGCACGTAGCCGGTGCGGCCGCCGAGGATGATGCCGATCGTCACCCAAAGGATGAAGTCGTCGAGCTGCAGCACAGAGATCGGCGCAGGCCCGCCCCAGAGCTTTTCGCTCTTGAGCAGCGCCCGCGCATAGAGCCAGCCGAGCGTGATGCCGCCAATATAGGCCAGCGCATACCAGCGGATCGCGATCGGGCCGAGCGAGATGGCGACGGGATCGAAGACGGGATAGGTGATGAGGAGAAACGGCATGGTTCTTCTAGCCTCTCCCAGCCGGTGGGGGGAGGCCGGACCGCCTGGGCAATGCGCGGAATGGCCCGGCGCGGTCCCGCTGAAGCGCCGGGGCGGTACGGCCCTCCAAGGCGGGACTCTCGATCTGCTGGTCGATCATCGGCAATTCATCTTGAGGTCGGGCTTCGCGTCACGGCGTTTACGATTGCAAGGAAATCCGGCACTGACAAGGCTTTACGGCATAGGCGGACCATCAAGCGGGCTTGAACTGCCGGGTCCGGATTGCCATTCTCTGACTCGACGTGTGGCGATGCTGCCGACCGGAGACAGTGAGATGACCCAGACCAGCAACCGGTTTTTCGACGAGATTGGAAAACTGATGAACGACGCGGCCGGCGCGGCGCAGGGATTCAAGCGCGAGGTCGATGCGGTGGTCCGCAATCAGGCGGAGAAGATCATGCGCGACCTGGATCTCGTCAAGCGCGAGGAATTCGAGGCCGTCAAGGAGATGGCGCGGCTCGCGCGTGAGGACAACGAGGCACTGAAGGCGCGCATTGCGGCGCTCGAGGCGCGTCTTGGCGGCGGCGGCTGAGCCGACCCGGTCGCCTTTCTGGGTTCAGCGAACCGCCATACGAGCCGGCGCGCTATTCTCCAGCGAATACACGCCGTCGGCATAACCCTTCACCACCGTCCAGGTCGCCAGCGTTACAGCCAGCGTCACGGTCGCAAAGATAATGCCCACGATCTTCAATCCGGTGCGATCCGCCATCGCCGTTTCCCCTGCCCCAGAGCGTTTTCGAGCGAAGCATGTCCCCGCGGCTTGACCCGAGGATGGATACCGGTTCGCGTGAAGAAAACGCGTCAAATCAAGATCTGTGGAGTTCCGCTTCTGATTTCGCCGAAAGCGAGGACTCCATGCGGTTCGACAAGACCGGCTGAGGGTTCATAATTCCTTAACGGAACACCGGGTTTTCGAATAAATTACAGCGCGCGACCGCAGGCCGGTCATGCGGCGCCCCCAACCGACCGCGAGCCTCAATCCTGCGGATGCCGGCGCTGCACGAAAACCGAGGCCAGAAAGGAAAACACCAGTTCCCCGCGCTGGTTGGTTCCGGTGTTGCGCATTTGCAAGACACCCCACTCCGGCCGCGAGCGGGAAGCTCGCAGCGACTGGACTTCGCTGGCGTAGCTGATGGTGTCGCCCGCCAGCACCGGCTTGATCCAGCGCAGGTCGCGAAACCCGGGTGACGGTCCCCACATCGCCGGCTTCTCGCCGCGCGCCGCGGCATCCGCCGCCTCGCGCTGACCGTCCGCCACCGCCAGCTTCATCCAGATCGAAGCGATATGCCAGCCGGAGGCCGAAAGACCGCCGAACAGCGATTTGCGGCCCTCCTCCTCGTCGAGATGAAACGGCTGCGGATCGAATTGCGCCGCGAACGCCTTGATGAGATCGGCGGTGAAGGTAAACGAACCGAGATCGCGACGTTGCCCGACCTCCATATCTTCGAGATAGCGCATCGGGTCAGCTTCCCGCCGCGGGCGCCGCGCGCCGCCTGATGATGATCGGCGACACCGCCTCGAGCAGCACCTGCCCGGACGCATTGCGCACGCGCAGCGCGAAGGTCACGATACCCGTCTCAGGACGGCTGCGCGACACCCGCGCCGCGGCGACATCGACGTCCAGCATCAGATCGTCGCCGGGACGCAGCGGTGCAAGCCAGCGGACTTCATCGACGCCGGGAGAGCCGAGCGAAGCGGTCCGTCCGATGTAGCCGTCGAACATCATCCGCATCATGAGCGAACACAAATGCCAGCCGGAGCCTGACAGACCGCGCAGCATGGAGTGCCTGGCCGCTTCCTCGTCGAGGTGCATGGGCTGAGGATCGAACTCCGACGCGAAGGCGATGATTTCGTCACGGCTGACATGCCGCGGCCCGAATGTGCCGAAACGGCCGACAGGAAAATCCTCAAATGTCAGGGTCATGTCGAGGCCTGCTGAACAACGCCCGATTGTGGCCCTTATTTGCGGCAATCTCAACCGCCGGCATCCTAAAGGCTGGGTTTGCCCGATGCGGACCGTGGGGAGCGGCCCACAGGGGACAAGTGCCGTCCGACTTATTACTGCGGCACGATGCGAGGGGGGACGGCAGATGTTTGAATTCCGGGATCTGTTTCAGTGGGATCGCTTCATCACGCCCACGATCATCAAGATCTTCTATTGGCTGGTCATCGTGCTGATCGTCCTGTCGGGACTGTCCGGGATTTTCTCTGGTCTGGCCACGATGGCCGTCAGTCCGTTCGGCGGCTTCATCTCAATTCTTCTGAGCATCGCCGGCGCCCTGACCGGTATCGTGTTTTCGCGCATTGCCGCCGAATGCATCCTGATCGTGTTTCGCATCAACGAGCATCTCGGCGCGATCCGCGAAAAGGGCACGATGTCCGGACGTGCGTAAGCGGCGATCACAGATATGCACATCGGGGAATCCGAATTGAGGGGTCCCCGCTTATCCGGATTCCGGGTTCGCGCCTTAAGCGCCCCCGAATGACTGGAATGATTGAGACAGATTTTCAGGTATTGAACCGGAAATGCATGACGTCGCCGTCGGCGACGACATAATCCTTGCCTTCAAGCCGCAGCTTGCCGGCATCGCGCGCGCCCGCCTCACCGCCGAGCGCCACATAATCGGCGTAAGCGATGGTCTCGGCGCGGATGAAACCCTTCTCAAAATCGGTGTGAATGACGCCCGCCGCACCGGGTGCCCTGGTACCCCTGGTGATGGTCCAGGCGCGCGCCTCCTTCGGACCCACAGTGAAGTAGGTGATGAGGTGAAGCAGGTCGTAGCCGGCGCGGATCAGCCGGTCGAGGCCCGCTTCTTCCAGCCCCAGAGTCTCGAGGAAATCGGCACGCTCCTCGCGCGACAAGGTCGCGATCTCGGATTCGATCTTGGCGGAAATCACCACAGCGACCGCGCCTTCCTTCTTCGCATGATCGAACACGACCTGCGAGAAGGCGTTGCCGCTCGCCGCCGAACCTTCCTCGACGTTGCAGACATAGAGCACCGGCTTTGACGTCAGCAGCCCGAGCATGTGGAAATTGCGCTCTTCCTCCGGTTTGCGCTCCATGCCGCGCGTCGGCTGGCCGTCGCGCAACAGTTTTAGCGCGCGCTCGACCAGATCGAGCTGCTCCCTGGCTTCCTTGTCGTTGCCCTTGGCTTTTTTCGAAAGATTGTCGACCCGCTTCTCGAGGCTTTCGAGATCGGCCAGCATCAGTTCGGTCTCGATGGTCTCGATGTCGGCGAGCGGCGCGATCTTGCCCTCGACATGCGTGATATCGGAATCCTCAAAACAGCGCACCACATGCGCGACCGCGTCGACCTCACGGATGTTGGCGAGAAACTGGTTGCCGAGGCCTTCGCCCTTGGAAGCGCCGCGCACGAGACCCGCGATGTCGACGAACGTCAGTTGCGTCGGAATGATCTGCGCCGATTTGGCGATCGCCGCGAGCTTGTCGAGGCGCGGATCCGGCACCGCCACGGCGCCGACATTGGGCTCGATCGTGCAGAACGGATAGTTCGCCGCCTGCGCCGCCGCCGTCTCCGTCAGTGCGTTGAACAGGGTCGACTTGCCGACATTGGGCAACCCGACGATACCGCATTTGAAACCCATGAGTCATTCCGATGATTGGCGCAAATCGCGCTACAGAGTTGGTGCGTCATACCCGGGCTAAAGCGCGAAGCGCGTCTTCGCGCAAGGGGCCCCCGTATCCATCTTCTTCAAAGGATGGATTTCCGGATCAAGTCCGGCGATGACGCCGTCGTTTATTTGCCGCCACTATCGTCCTTGTCGCCCTTCTCGACGAATCCCTTCGCCTGCATCGCAAGATGCACTTTGTTCTGAAACGCCGAATCCCGGCTTGCGACGAGAAGCGCTGCGCTTTCCGCCACGACATCCACCAGCGCCTCGACCCATGGCCGCTCGCTTTTGGCGAAGTCGTTCAGCACATGCGCATGCACGAGATCCTTGATGCCGGGGTGGCCGACGCCGAGCCGGACGCGGCGATAGTCGTTGCCGATATGCGCCGAAATCGACCGCAGGCCGTTGTGCCCCGCGATGCCGCCGCCGATCTTGACGCGGACCTTTGCCGGCGGGAGTTCGATCTCGTCGTGAAACACCACGACGTCTCCCTCGGTCAGCTTGTAGAATTGCACGGCGTCCTGAACAGAGTGGCCGGAGTTGTTCATGAAGGTGGTGGGCTTGAGCAGAATGATGCGCTCGCCATCGAGCGTGCCTTCGGACGTCTCGCCCTGAAAGCGGCGGCGCCACGGTGAGAAACCATGACGCCGCGCGATCTCGTCCACGACCATGAACCCGATATTGTGCCGGTTGCCCTGATACTTCGTGCCGGGATTGCCCAGTCCGACGAACAGGCGCATGGTGCAAGTGGTCGCTTACTTCTTCTTGTCGCCACCGCCTGCGGGCGCCTTCGCGCCTGCCGCGGCTGCGCCGGCGGCAGCCCCGCCCGCCGCGGGAGCCGCACCAGCGGCGGGAGCCGCCGTGCCGCCCGCAGCGGCAGCGGCCGCAGCCTTCAGTTCTTCCGCGTAACCGGATGGCGGCACGATGGTCACCAGCGTGACGTCCTCTCGCGCCAGCGGCTTCACGCCGGACGGCAGCGTGATGTCAGACAGATGAAGCGAATGGCTGATCTCCAGCCCGCCGACGTCGGCTTCGATGAACTGCGGAATGTTGTCGGCTGCGCATTCGACATCGATGGCATGGGTCACGAGGTTGACGGTACCGCCGCGCTTCACGCCGGGCGCGACGTCCGCCTTCAGCAGGCGAAGCGGAATGCTGACACGGATGGTGGCGCCTTCGCCGAGCCGCATGAAGTCCACGTGGATCGGAGTGTCCTTGACCGGATCGAGATGGAAGTCGCGCGGAATCACGCGATGCTTCTTGCCCTCCAGGCTGACGTCGAAGATCGTGGTGAGGAAACGGCCTGCCAGAATGCGTTGGCGCAGTTCCGCCTCCTCGACCGAGATCGGCTGCGGGGGCTGGTTGTTTCCATAGATCACACCGGGCACTCGGCCGGCGCGACGCTCTGCCCGGGCGGCCCCCTTGCCGCTCTTCGGACGCGCGGTCGCCTTCAATTCCCTGACGGTCGCCATCGTTTTAGTCCTTGTTTTTCAAAAAGTTAAAGGCCGCAATCGCGGCCCGTTGCGCGTCACCGGCAAGCCTCCAGGGGTGCGGGGGCCGTGAGACGTAGCGGCGTTCTAGCCGCAAACGCCCGAAATAACAAGGAAACGGCAGGGGTTTTCCGGCTCTCCGGCTGTCGCGAGACACCAGCTCAGGCGTCAGGAATATCGGAGCGCAACGAGGAGCCTGCGCGACACGACCGATCGCTCCCTCCAGAACGAAAATGCCGGCATGCATGTGCGCCGTCCGTCGCCTGTTCGCAACCCGCGTTCGAAAAACCGTCCGCCTTGAATCCTGATTTCAATCGGGCCCGATCATGCGAGACTCGCGGCAAGCGAGTCAGGGCCGCGAGACTCGCGCAACGCGAATCCGATTCCGTTTTGTTCACGGCCGCGAGTCGTAGCGCCGTTTGATCAGTTGTGGACGACGCGCGCTTTGCCTGTGGACGGACTCGGGGCGGCGTTGCGCGGATTCCGCAAATCACATCACTTGATCCGCGCAGGACATCATTCCTCATCCGATCCACGCGCTTGATGGATCGTCTGAAAGATCGAAGTCCCGCGACGTGCCAGCACCGCGGCCGTCCTATGCGTGCGTATCAACACAGACAAACAGCAAGGATCGGGACGGCATGTCGCTGCTCGAAGGCGTTATCGATTCCAGAAACAATCCGCTGGCGGCGGTCGAGGATATCGCCGCCACCAACGACTGGGCGTTCGAGCGCTCCGGCGAGGATGAAATCACCATCGTCTCGAAAGGCAACTGGACCGATTATCAGATCACCTTCACCTGGATGGGCGAGATCGAGGCGCTGCATCTCGCCTGCGCCTTCGACATGAAAATTCCGGTAGCACGCCGCAACGAGGCCCAGCGCGCCATCGCCGCGATCAACGAGCAATTGTGGATCGGCCATTTCGATATCTGGACCCAGACCGGCACGGTCATGTACCGCCACGCGCTGGTCCTGCCCGAGGGAATGACGGCGTCGAACGCACAATGCGCGGAGATGCTCGCCGGTGCGATCCATGCCTGCGAGCGCTATTATCCGGCGTTGCAGTTCGTGATCTGGGCCGGCAAGACCGCGGCCGAAGCGATGACCGCCGCGATGTTCGACACCGAGGGCGAGGCTTAGCCTTCTCCGGCGGCGCCATCGAATAGATACCTTTCCACAACCGGGCTTGGGCGCGAAGCGCGCCTCACATGCAAAGACGTGGATGTCCGGAACAAGTCCGGCCATGACGCAGATATCGGTGCTAGTATGTCGGCTATTCACTGGCGCATTGTCATGGCTGAATCGCAAACTTCCCTCGCAAACATCTCCGGCACGGTGGTTCTTGCCGGCGCGGGCAAGATGGGCGGTGCGCTGCTGAGCGGATGGCTCGCGCAGGGGCTGGATCCGAAGCGCGTCGCGGTGATCGATCCCCATCTCTCCGACGATATCCGCGCTCTCGCCGCCCGCGGCGTCCGGCTGAACCCCGCGATAACGACGACCGACGACGTCGCGGCGCTCGTGCTCGCGATCAAGCCGCAAACGTTCGGCGCCGCCGGCCCGGCTTTGCGGCCGCTGATCGGACCGAAGACTCTTGTCGTGTCGATCATGGCTGGCACGACGATCGCGGTGCTCGATGCAGTCTGCGGCGGCAACGCCGTCCGCGCGATGCCCAATACGCCGGCCGCGATAGGCCGCGGCATCACGGTCGCTGTCGCTGCGAAGAGCGTGAACGATCAGCAGCGCGCCACGGCCGACGCGCTGCTGCGTGCCACCGGCGCGGTGGAATGGATCGACGACGAGGCGCTGATGGACGCCGTCACCGCGGTCTCCGGATCGGGACCGGCTTACGTCTTCCTGCTCGCCGAGGAACTGGCGCGCGCCGGCGTCGCCGCCGGCCTGCCTGCCGATCTCGCCGCACGGCTGGCCCGCGAGACCGTCGCCGGGTCAGGCGAACTGCTGCACCGGTCCGATCTCGACGTCGCGACGCTGCGCCAGAACGTCACCTCGCCCGGCGGTACCACGGCTGCCGCGCTCGGTGTGCTGATGGGCGAGCACGGCATGAAAGAACTGATGACACGCGCGGTCGCCGCTGCGACAGAGCGATCGAAGGAACTGGCGAAGTAACTTCTCGGCCGCGTGTCGCCGGAACGCTCGTGCGGCTTGAAGAATTGTCGCAACATGCCGCAACATGGGGCGGCAGTCATCGAGCGTTCGACGAGAGAAAATCTGCCGTGCTCGCAAACGAGGTCACATCCCTGCTCGATCATCTCGGCGTGGCTCCCGACAGCCGACAGGGTGCGCGCGCCGCGCGATCGCCGCTGACCGGCGAAACCATCGCCCACGTCGATGACGCAAGTCCTCAGCACGCAGCCGAGACCATTGCGCTGGCCGAAGCAGCATTCCGGCAATGGCGTCAGGTCCCTCCGCCGCGACGCGGCGAACTTGTCCGCCTGCTCGGCCACGAACTGCGCGCTGCCAAGGATGCGTTGGGCCGTTTGGTCACCATCGAAGCCGGCAAGATCGTCTCGGAAGGCCGTGGCGAGGTGCAGGAAATGATCGACATCTGCGATTTCGCCGTCGGCCTGTCGCGCCAGCTTTACGGCCTCACCATCGCCAGCGAGCGGCCCGATCACCGCATGATGGAGCAATGGCATCCGCTCGGCCCTGTCGGCGTCATCACCTCGTTCAATTTCCCCGTCGCGGTGTGGTCGTGGAATGCAGCGCTGGCGCTGGTCTGCGGCAATCCGGTGATCTGGAAGCCGTCCGAGAAAACCCCGCTGACCGCGCTAGCGGTTCAGGCGCTGTTTGAGCGCGCCGCCGCAAAGGCTGGCGCCGTTCCGGACGGCCTGTCCACGGTTCTGATCGGCGGGCGCGACGTCGGCGAACTCCTGGTCGGCGATTCACGGGTGCCGCTGGTCTCCGCGACCGGATCGACGACTATGGGCCGCGAGGTCGGGACTCAGCTTGCGCGGCGGTTCGCCCGCAGCATTCTCGAACTCGGCGGCAACAACGCCTCGATCGTCTGCCCGTCGGCGAATCTCGATCTGGCGCTGCGCGCCAGCGCCTTCGCCGCCATGGGCACCGCCGGCCAGCGCTGCACCACGCTGCGGCGGCTGTTCGTCCATGACAGCATCCACGACGGGTTCGTGGCGCGGCTGAAGCAGGTCTACGCCTCGGTGCGGATCGGCGACCCGCTTATGAGTGACGAGGTGCTGGTCGGTCCGCTGATCGACGAAGCCGCATTCCGCAACATGCAGCGCGCGCTGGACGAAGCTCGGGCGCACGGCGCACGGGTCCACGGCGGCGAGCGTATCGATGAGCAGCGATTTCCGGATGCGTATTATGTCCGGCCGGCGCTGGTGGAAATGCCGGCGCAGACCGGGCCGGTGCTGCGCGAGACCTTCGCGCCGATCCTGTACGTCATGACATACACCAACCTTGACGCGGTGATCGCGCAGCACAACGCGGTCGCTCACGGCCTATCGTCCTCGATCTTCTCGACCGACATGCGCGAGGTGGAGAAATTTCTCTCCGCGAGAGGCTCCGACTGCGGCATCGCCAACGTCAATATCGGCCCGTCCGGCGCCGAGATCGGCGGCGCGTTCGGCGGCGAAAAGGAAACCGGCGGCGGCCGCGAGGCCGGCTCCGACGCCTGGAAAGCGTACATGCGTCGCGTCACCAGCACCGTGAACTACGGCGACGATCTTCCGCTCGCTCAGGGCGTCCGTTTCGACATCGGTTAGAGCAAATTCACCTTTAGATGAAAACGCATCACCGGGCATAGCGAACTCCCTCTCCCATGGGGAGAGGGTTGGGGTGAGGGGGTAATACTTCTCGAGGTTGAAACCCCCCTCACCCGGCACCATAGCGCGTCGAAGACGCGCGTAACGGCGCTTATGGTGCCGACCTCTCCCCGACGGGGAGAGGTGAAGAAGATCGACATTCCGTGTTCATCAAGCCGTGAACGACTCTAGCGGGCGTCGCGAATGTCATATTCATTTCTCTAAGGATGAGCTTCCGCGCGAGCGAATTCGTCCAGCACTTCAGCGACGCGGTCCACCGCCCAGTCGATCTCGGATTCCTCGATGATCAGCGGCGGCGCGAAACGGACGGTGTTGCGGTGCGTGTCCTTGGTCAGCACGCCGGCCTGCAACAACCGCGTCGCCACCGCAGCCGCGCTGGCGAGATCGCGCTCCAGTTCGACGCCAGCGAACAGCCCGCGCCCGCGCACCTCGCGGACGATCGGATTCCTGATCGCGCGGAGCCGGGCAAGCAGATGCGCACCGAGACGGGCGGACCGCTCGATCAAATTCTCCTCGATCAGCGTATCCAGCGCCGCCAGCCCGACCGCGGCAGCGATCGGATTGCCCCCGAAGGTGCTGCCGTGATCGCCGGGCTTGAACACCTGCATCACCTCGCGGCGCGCCAGAAATAGCGACACCGGCAGAAGACCGCCGCCCAGCGCCTTGCCCAGCGTCACCGCATCCGGCTTCACGCCGTCGTGCTGGCAGGCCAGCAGCCGTCCGGTGCGGCCAAGCCCGGACTGAATCTCGTCGCAGATCAGCAGGACGTTATGCTCCCGGCAGATGCGCGCGACCTCCGCAAGATAGCCCGGCGGCGGCACGTTGATGCCGCCCTCGCCCTGGATCGGCTCGACCAGGAATGCCGCCGTGTTCGGCGTGATCACCGCGCGGAGCGCCGCCGCGTCGCCGAACGGCACCGACCTGAAACCGGGTGGAAACGGTCCAAAGCCGTCGCGATATTGCGGCACGGATGAGAAGCCGACGATGGCGATAGTGCGGCCGTGAAAATTGCCGTCGCACACGATGATCTCGGCGCGGTCGGCCGGCACATGTTTAACGGTGTAGGCCCATTTGCGCGCGGCCTTCAGCGCCGTCTCCACCACCTCCGCGCCGCTGTTCATCGGCAGTGCCTGATCCATCCCGGTCAGCGCGCAGGCGCGGCCGAGAAAGGCGCCAAGACGATCGCTGAAATAGGCACGGGAAACCGTGTCGAGTTGCTGCGCCTGATCGGTGAGCGCCTGCACCAGCCGCGGATGACAGTGCCCGAAGCTCGCCGCCGAATAGGCGCCCATCATGTCGATGTAGCGCCGCCCATTTTCATCCCAGAGATAAACGCCGTTGCCACGCGCGAGGGTAACCGGCATCGGCGCATAATTGGCGGCGCCGAAGCGCATTTCGAGTTGAACCGAGCCATCCATGGCACTCGCTCCCTCGACTCGAAGCTGTCCCGAGGCCGTAGAGCATCGTGCGCTCCTGCCAGCAACGGGCTCGATTAAACAGGGCTTGATTACAATGTGGGGCGGCAAAGCGGGAAAGCCAGAGCATGATTTTCCGAAAGTGGAAGGCAGTCGAATCCGGACTCCTTCGCCGCGAGCTTGTCCGGCCATCCGGATGATCTAGTCGGCCGTTACACCGGCACCCGCACCGTCGCGCGCAAGCCCCCCATCGGACTGTCGCCGAGCGTGATGTCGCCGCCATGGGAGCGGGCGATGTCGCGCGCAATCGCAAGACCGAGACCGGTCCCGCCCTCGTCCTGATTGCGGGCGCTGTCGAGCCGCAGGAACGGCTTGAAGACTTCCTCGCGCATGTCCTGCGGGATGCCCGGGCCGTCATCGTCGACCATGACCGTGAGCCAGCGGTGATCGCGATGGCCATTGATTGCGATGGAGTCGGCATGGCGCGCCGCGTTCGACACCAGATTGCCGAGGCAGCGCTTGAGCGCGGCCGGCTTGACGGTGACGACGGGAAGCCCGTGAAAATTGGTCGTCGCGGCGTGGCCGTTGCGCTCGGCGTCGCTGCGCAGATCCTCCAGCGCGGCCGCCATGTCGGTCGGCTGCGCCTGCTCGCCGCTGTCGCCTCGCGCGAAGGCGAGATAGGCCTCCAGCATCCCATGCATCTCGTCGACGTCCTTGCGCATGCCGTCGACTTCAGGACTGTCGCCGATCAGCGCCAGCTCCAGCTTGAAGCGGGTCAGGATGGTGCGCAGGTCATGCGACACGCCGGCCAGCATCGCAGTGCGCTGCTCGATGCTGCGCTCGATGCGCATCTTCATTTCGATAAACGCCTGCGCGGCGCGCCGAACCTCGCGCGCGCCCCGCGGACGGAAGTTCGGCGCTTCGCGGCCCTTGCCGAAGCGCTCGGAGGCGTCCGCCAGCAGCAGGATCGGCTTGATCTGGTTACGCAGGAACAGCACCGCGACGAACAGCAGGATCGATGACGTGCCCAGCATCCAGAAGATGAAGATTTCCGAATTGGAGGCATAAGCGGCGCTGCGCTGCGCGAAGACCTGCATCACCGCGTCGTCGAGCTGGATCCTGATCTCCACCAGGCTGGAGCGGCCGACCGTATCGATCCAGAACGGCTTGCCGATCTGCCTGCTGATCTGCACCGACAGCGATTGGTCGAGCAGGGAGAAGAACGGCTTCGGCCCGGGCGGCGGCATGTCGCCCGGCGGCAGGAAATCAACCACGAGCCCGAGCCGCTGCTGTGCGATGCGCCGGATCGTCGCGCGGGCCTTGTCCTGCGGATAGTCCTTGTAGATATCGATCAGCGCGGCGACGTCCTGCACCACTGCCGTCGACAACCGCCGCGTCACCGTGTTCCAGTGCCGCTCCATGAACACGAAGGCCACAACAGATTGCAGCACCACCATCGGCACGATCATGATCAGCAGCGCGCGGGCGTAGAGGCCCTTGGGCATCCAGTTCTTGAATGCTCGCGCCATCCTGCCATTGGCCAAGGAGACGCGCCGGGACGTTGTGCGGATCAGCGTCATGCCGGCGTCGAGCGTGCTCATCATCGGCAGCTCAGGGTGCTGCGACCAGGCGATAGCCGACGCCGCGCACCGCCTGCAGGAAGAGCGGATTGGCCGGATCCCGCTCGATCTTTCTCCGCAGCCGGTTGATCTGAACATCGACGGCGCGCTCGTTGACAGTGCCTCCGCCGTTCAGCTCACCGCGGCGAACCGTCTCGCCGGGCGTCGCGGCGAGCACGCGCAGCATCTCGCGTTCGCGATCGGTGAGATGAATGACGTCGTCGCCCTGCCGCAGTTCGCCACGGTCCAGGTGATAGACATACGGCCCGAATGCGATCGATCCGGTCCGCGCCGTCGGCAGCGGCATCGTGCGCTTGAGGATATTCCCGATCCGCAGCACCAGCTCGCGCGGCTCGAACGGCTTGGCGAGATAGTCGTCAGCGCCGATCTGCAAACCCTCGATGCGGCTCTCGGCCTCGTGCCGCGCCGTCAGCATGATGATCGGCACCGAGGACGAGGCGCGGATGAAGCGGGCGAAATCGAAGCCGGTTTCGCCGGGCATCATGATGTCGAGGATCAGCAGGTCGAAATGCAGCCCGAGCAGTTTCGAGCGGGCCGCCTTGGCGCTCATGGCCGTGGTGACACGGTAACCCTCGCCCGCCAGAAAACGCGACAGCAGATCGCGGATGCGCCGGTCGTCATCGACCAGCAGCAGATGCGGGGCGTCGTCGGCAGGCCTCACCGGCGCACGCGCGATTCCTGCCATTTGCGTTACCGTCATGCCTTCACCATCTTGCCGTCGGCCCGCAGGATCGCCTCCAGCACCTTGTCGGGATCGTCGTGGTCGATCATCCCGAGCAGGAACTTGCGCACGGCCTCCGCGCCGGACGCGTCGAGACCTTGCAGCGCGCGTACGATGCGGTCGGTCTGCAGCCCTGCGAGTTTCCCCACTAGCGCCTCGCCTTTCGCGGTGGCGAAAAGAAGGCGCTGGCGCCTGTCGGGGTCGCCGGCCTTCTGCACAATGTAGCCTTCATCGAGGAGTTGCTTGAGAACCCGCCCCAGCGATTGCTTGGTGATGCGCAGCACCTCGAGCAGGTCCGCGACATTAAGCCCCGGATAACGGTAGACGAAATGCATCACGCGATGATGGGCGCGGCCGAAGCCGAATTCTTCCAGCACATGGTCCGGATCGCCGACAAAGTCGCGATAGGCGAAGAACAGCAATTCGATGATGTCCCAGCGCGTCTCAACGGGGCGTTCCCCGGCCCTTTGCGGATCGGCGGATGTTATGCCGGAGCGAGTGGGAGAATTTAGGACAGCCATATTGACATATCTTGGTCTCAATGTTACAAGCCGGACATCCACTGCGAAATATTATATCGTCCTGCGAAATTCCGGATAAGCCCTACCACTCGGCAAGGCCAATCGGTCCTTTGCCTCGTTAGTGCGATTGTCGAGCTGCCTTTCGCAACATACTGGACTTCGCGCCGTCCGCCAAAGCGGAAACCGGACTTCGCGGAGCGGCAACAGCCTGCAACGCGAAGACCCTTTTCAAGCCGGAGAACACCATGAGAGCTTCGTTCGAAAAAACCGATGGCGCGGTGGCGTTGACATTCGATGTCCAGCCGACGGCCAATCCGACGCCCGCGACCGCGCGCGAGGCAAAGCTCGCAGATCCCGGCTTCGGCCGGGTGTTCACCGATCACATGGCGGTGGTGCGCTACAATCACGTGAACGGCTGGCACAGCGCGCGGGTCGAAGCCCGCGCCAGCTTCGCACTCGATCCGGCGACCGCCGTCCTGCACTACGCGCAGGAGATTTTCGAGGGTCTGAAGGCCTACAAGCGTGACGACGGCGGCGTGAACCTGTTTCGTCCGGACGCCAACGCGAGACGCTTTCGCAATTCGGCCGAGCGCATGGCGATGGCGCCGCTGCCCGAGCCCGTGTTCATCGAAGCCATCGAGCAGCTCCTGCGCATCGACCGCGACTGGATTCCCGGCGGTGTAGGCAGCCTGTACCTGCGGCCTTTCATGATCGCCAACGAAGTCTTTCTCGGCGTCAAGCCCTCGGCGGACTACATCTTCGCGGTCATCGCGTCACCGGTCGGCTCCTATTTCAAGGGCGGGCCCGCGCCGGTCTCGATCTGGGTGTCGGAGAATTACACGCGCGCGGCGGTCGGCGGCACCGGCGCCGTCAAATGTGGCGGCAACTATGCCGCCAGCCTGCGCGCGCAGGCCGAAGCCATCGATCGCGGCTGCGATCAGGTTGTCTTCCTGGACGCGATCGAACGCCGCTACATCGAGGAACTCGGCGGCATGAATATCTTCTTCGTATTCGACGACGGCTCACTCTCGACGCCACCGCTCGGCACCATCCTGCCGGGCATCACCCGCGATTCGATCATCACGCTCGCAAAGGAGTCCGGCACGCGCGTGCGCGAGGAACCCTACACCATCGACCAGTGGCGCAGCGATGCCGCCAGCGGCAGGCTGAAAGAAGCCTTCGCCTGCGGCACCGCCGCCGTCGTTTCTCCGATCGGCAAGGTGTGCTCGACGCACGGCGATTTCACCATCAATGGCGGCGCCGCCGGTCCCGTCGCGATGGGCTTCCGCAAGAAACTGGTCGATATCCAGTATGGTCGCGCGGCCGACCCGCACAACTGGACCCGCAAGGTGGTGTGAGGGCGGCGCAACTCGAACAGTGCCGTCATTGCGAGCGCAGCGAAGCAATCCAGAAGCTTCAAAGTAAGACCTGGATTGCTTTGTCGCTCCGCTCCTCGCAATGACGATCTTCTCCACAAATGCAAACGCCGCGGCCCACAAGCTGCGGCGTTTTAGTTTGTCAGCACCAATCCCAGCCGCTCGCGCCTGATCCAACGCGTGATCATCAGGATGGCCACGGCCGCGAGGCCCGACGCCAGGCCGATCCAGATGCCGGTGCCCTGAAATCCGAGTCTGAAGGCAAACAGCAAACTCAGCGACATGCCGAAGCCCCAATAGCCAAGACCGGCATAGATCATCGGCACACGGGTATCCTGCAGGCCGCGCAGCATGCCAGCGCCGACCACCTGCGCGCCGTCGGCAATCTGAAACACCGCCGCGCAGGTCAGAAACGACACCGCGAGCCCAACCACCTCGGCATTCGCCGCATCGTTGACGTCGACGAATGCACCGATCAGCCATCGCGGTGCGGCGATCATCAACCCGCTGGTCGCGGTCATGAAAGCGATCGCCAGCGCCAACGAGGTCCATCCGGCGCGGGCGATCCCGTCGCGATCGCCGGCGCCGTAAGCGCGGCCGACGCGCACCGTCGCCGCCTGCGACAGTCCCATCGGCACCATGAAGGAGACCGACGCAATCTGAATGGCGATCGCATGAGCCGCGATCGAGGACGTGCCGAACTGTCCCATCAAAAATACCGCGGCGTTGAACACCGTGATCTCGAAAGCGAGCGCGGTGCCGATCGGCAAACCGACGCGCCACAGCGTGACAAGACGCGGCCAATCGGCGCGCCACCAGTTGCCGAACAGATGGAAGCGACGAAACTTGCGGCCAAGGCTCGCCACCAGCACCAGCCCGACGAACAGAAAGGTGTTCGACAATGTCGTCGCGATGCCGGAACCACGCAGGCCTAACGCCGGCAGACCAAGATGACCGAACACCAGCGCCCAATTCGCGGCGATGTTGAACAGGATCGCGGCCGCGGTCACCAGCATGGCCGATAAGGGCCGCTCCAGCGCGGCGAAGAACGATCGCAACGCGACAAAGCCCAGCGTCGGCAACATGCCCCATTGCAATGCGCGCACGAACACCTGAGCATCCGCCGCAAGCTGCGGTTCCTGATCGAACAGAATGAGGATCGCCTCGGTATGCCACAGCAGCAACCAGCTCGGCACCGCAATCAGAACCGACGCCCATAGTCCCTGCCGGAACGTCCGCCGCACGTCGCGCACCGAATGCAGCTTGCGACCGAACGCTTCGGCCATCATTGGCGACGTCGCTGTGACAACGCCGATGCCGAAAATCAGGATCGCGAAGTAGAGATTGACGCCAAGCGTTCCCGCGGCCAGCGCGGAGGGACCGACGCGACCCAGCACAATCACGTCGGTTGTCGTCAGTGCAATCTGCGCGAGATTGGTGAGAACCAGCGGCCAGCCAAGCGTCAGCGTCGCCCGGAATTCTCCGAGCCAGGGATCGCGCGGCAGCGCGCTCTGGCGGGCGTCAAAAAGCATGGCGGCACGATCATCAACAGGGCAACTGGACAGAAATGGCGGTATCAGGACGACGAAACCTCCGACGGTATCGCCGGAGGTTTCTCGTGCGTCGTTCGCTGGATCGCCTTTAATTAGGTGAACAACCGCGATTTTGCCAGAGGCCGGAGGCGAAAGGCGATCTGCCGACCGGCTGTCATGCGGACACGACATCCGCAAGCGCGGTCGCCTCGATCCAGAACACCTCTCCTTCGGACTCCTCCGTGTCGAGCCAGAGGAAATCGGCACGAGGGTACGCTTTCCCGATCGCCGGCTTGCAGCGGCCGACCTCGCACAAAAGTCCGCCGCCGGGCGCGAGGTGAGCTTTGGCGTCGTCGATGATCCGCCGCACCAGATCGATGCCGTCAGCACCGCCGTCGAACGCCATCCTCGGCTCCGCAAGGCATTCGCGCGGCAGGCCCGCCATGCCTTTCGCATCGACATAGGGAGGGTTCGAGATGATGAGATCGTATCGCTGATCCCTGAGCGCCGCGAACAGGTCGCCTTGCAACAGCGTGATGCGATTTTCCAGACCGTGCTCGCGCACATTGTGCGCGGCGACCGCGAGCGCGTCTTCCGACAGATCTGCCGCATCGATCCTCGCATTCGGAAATGCGCGCGCGGCCAGAATGGCAAGGCATCCCGAGCCGGTGCAGAGATCGAGCACGCGAGCGACGGTTACGGGATCGCGCAGACGCAGCACATCGTCGTCGCCGAAATGGGAGTCGAGGATTTCGCCGATGAACGAGCGCGGCACGATCACGCGCTCGTCGACATAAAACGGCAGCCCGCGCATATACATCCGGTTGACGAGATAGGCGGCGGGCTTGCGGGTTGCGATGCGCTGCTCGACCCAGCTAAGGATGCGTTGGCCTGCCGCCTTCGGCACGCGCCGCGCGGCGTTCGGTTCAACCTCATCCGGATGCAGGCTCATGGCCTCTCCGACCAGAAAGGCGGCCTCCGCAACCGGATCGGTGGTGCCGTGCGCGAAGGCGACGCGCGCGCGCTTCAGCCTTGCGGCGGCGAAGCAAACATAGTCGTAAATCGTCGCGAGTTCGGGAGGCGCGGCAGGCTTTTCGGATTTGGCCGCCGCCTTTGCCGGCCGGCGTTTTTTGGCTGGACTGCGGGTGGCGGCTTTCGAGCGTCCGCCGCGCGCGGCGGTCTTGGCCATCAGGACTTGGCCATCAGGACTTGGCCATCAGGATTTGGCCCAGCGCGCCGCAGCGGTGTCGTCGCGATCGTGGGCGTCAACCCAACTGGTTCCGGCGGAGCCCTCCTCGCGCTTCCAGAACGGCGCGCGGGTCTTGAGATAGTCCATCAGGAACTCGGCCGCATGAAATGCCGCATCGCGGTGCGCCGACGCCGTCACCACCAGAACGATATTATCGCCCGGCACGATCCGTCCGAAGCGGTGAATGACGGTGAGGCCGGTGAGCGGCCAGCGCGAAACCGCCTCGTCGGCATGGCGCGCGATCTCTTCCTCCGCCATGCCCGGATAATGTTCCAGTACAAGCGCGGCGATCGCGTCATTGCCCGCGCCAGCCTTGTCGTTTCTGCAGATGCCGCTGAAACTCACGACGGCCCCGATATCGGTGCGGCCGCGCGACAGCGCCGCGATTTCGCGCGAGACGTCGAAGTCCTCTTCCTGCAGGCGAATGGTGACGGGAATAGTCATGGCGACGCCGCTGTTTACAGATCAACCGCCGGTCATCGGCGGAAAGAACGCAATCTCGTGCGCGCCTGCAATCGCCGTATCCTGCTTGACGTGGATGCGGTCGATCGCGGCGCGGATCACCTTCGGCTTTTCGAACGCATGGGCATATTCATCGCCCCGCTGCGACAACCATGCGATCAGATCGGCAACCGTCGCGACGGCCTCCGGCGGATCGAGCGCCTCCTCGGCCTTGCCGACCCGTTCGCGCACCCAGGCGAAATACAGCACCTTCATTTTTCATCCTCCTCGATGAGGTGGTGAATACCAGCCTGGAAATAGTCCCAACCCGTATAGATGGTGAAGATCGCAGAGACCCACAACAGCAGAAGCCCGATCTGGGTCACGAACGGAAATATCAGGTCGCCGGCCTCGCCCGCCAGCAGGAAGCCGATCGCAACCAGTTGCACGGTGGTCTTCCACTTCGCGACCTTGGTCACGGGCACGCTGACGCGCAACTCCGCCAGATATTCGCGAAGGCCCGATACGAGGATCTCGCGGCACAGGATCACGATCGCCGCCCACAACGTCCAGCCATGGATGATGCCGTCAGCCGCCAGCATCAGGAGGCAGGAGGCGACCAGGAGCTTGTCGGCGATCGGATCGAGCATTTTGCCCAAGGCGGATTGCTGATCCCAGATTCGCGCATAGTAGCCGTCGAGAAAATCCGTGACGCCCGCCGCGATGAATACCCCCAGCGCCACCCAGCGCAGGCGCAACGGCCCGTCCATGATCGATTGCGCATAGACGCAACCCACCACCACCGGAATCGCGGCGATCCGGGCGCAGGTGAGAATATTCGGTAGCGACAGCATATGTTTCGCAGTCGCCTGGCTGGTTGCAGTGTTCATTTTGTCTTACCAATACTGTCATGGCGCGAACGTCAACGGTCGCGGGGCGCATTTTGCCGCTTTGGCCGGACGAAAGCCTTATCCGTTGGTTCTTAATACGAAAAAAGCTGATGAATATCATGACAAAATCGTAAAGCCACCTTTACGCTGAGCGGGCGTGAAAAAAGTCGAAGATCCTGCGGGCGCTTTCGGCGCTGATGCCGGGAACCTTGCCGATATCGGCCACCGAGGCGCGCTCGATCTCCTTGAGCGTTCCGAAATGATGCAACAGCGCCCGCTTGCGCGCCGGGCCGATGCCCGGAACCTCCTGCAACCCGGTCTCACGCATATCTTTTTTGCGCAGCTTGCGGTGTGATCCGATCACAAATCGGTGCGCCTCGTCGCGCAATCGCTGGATGAAATAGAGGACGGGATCGCGCGGTTCGAGCCTGATGGCGGGACGGTCCGGCAGGAACAGGGTCTCACGGCCGGCATCGCGGTCGGGCCCCTTGGCAACCGCCATCAGCGGTACTCCGGTCAGCCCCAGCGTATCGAAAATCCCGCGCGCGGCATTCAGCTGGCCGAGGCCGCCGTCGATGATCACGAGATCCGGCCATTGCTGCGCCGTGTCTTTCTCCGGGTCGTCGGCCTTGTCCGGATCGGCGGCTTGCTGCGTCAGCAATCTCTTGAAACGGCGCTCCAATACCTCGCGCATCATCGCGTAGTCGTCGCCGGGCGTCAGGCTCTCGGACCTGATGTTGAACTTGCGATACTGGTTTTTCAAAAAACCCTCCGGGCCGGCGACGATCATCGCCCCGACCGCGTTGGTCCCCTGGATGTGGCTGTTGTCATAGACCTCGATGCGCCGCGGGCTATGTGGCAAACCCAGGGCAGCGGCCAAACCCTGCAACAATCGCGATTGCGTCGCGGTGTCGGCCAGCTTGCGGCCGAGCGCCTCGCGCGCATTGGTCAGCGCGTGCGCGACCAGCTCCTTTTTCTCGCCGCGCCGCGGCACAAGGACTGCAACCTTGTGACCGGCCTTGATCGACAGGGCATCGGCCAGCAACTGGCTCTCGTCGATCTGGTGCGACAGCAGGATCAGTTTCGGCGGCGGCTTGTCGTCGTAGAACTGCGCGAGGAACGCGCCCAGCACCTCTTCCGGCGTGAAGGATTTTTCCGCGCGCGGAAAGTAGGCGCGGTTGCCCCAGTTCTGCCCGGTGCGGAAGAAAAACACCTCGACGCAGGAATAGCCGCCGTCCTGATGAATCGCGAACACGTCGGCTTCTTCCACCGTGCGCGGATTGATGCCCTGCTGCGACTGGATCGCCGACAGCGCGGCAAGCCGGTCGCGATAGAGCGCCGCACGCTCGAAGGCGAGATCGTCGGAAGCCTGCTCCATCGCGCGGGCGAGGTCCTCCTTCACGGCGCGGCTGCGGCCGGACAGGAAGTCGGTCGCCTCGCGAACCAGCGCCGTGTAGCCGGGGAAATCGATCTCGCCAGTGCAGGGACCCGAGCAGCGCTTGATCTGATACAACAGGCACGGCCGCGTCCGGCTTTCGAAGAACGAATCGGTGCAGGAGCGCACCAGGAACGCGCGCTGCAGCGCGGTGATGGTGCGGCCGACAGCGCCGGCGGACGCGAACGGCCCGAAATATTTTCCCGGCCGCGACTGCGCGCCGCGATGCTTGAGGATCTGCGGCGCCCAGTGGTCGCCGGTGATCAGGATATAGGGAAACGACTTGTCGTCGCGCAATTGCACGTTGAAGCGCGGCCGCAACTGCTTGATCAGGTTCGCCTCGAGCAGCAGCGCCTCGGTCTCGGTTCCCGTCGACACGATCTCGACAGTGCACGTCGCCGCGATCATGCGCGCGATGCGCATCACCTGCCCTGTCGGCCGCGCATAGGACGACAGGCGCTTGCGCACGTTCTTGGCCTTGCCGACGTAGAGCACATCGTTCGCGGCATTGATCATGCGGTAGACGCCGGGCGAGGTCGGGGCATGGCGCACGGCGCGCTCGATCGCCGCGCGGCCAACAGCGAGCGGTCCCTCCTCGATTCCATCGACGGACTCGTCAGGGAGATCGGGCAGCCGGGCCTCGTCGTCCTCGTCGGGCTCGACAGTCTCGGCGGTCTCGAGCGTTGCGGGATCGACATCCTGTCCCGCCTCCACCGCCCCCTCTGGCCGCCGCAGGTCAGCGCCGGAACCCGGCGATCGTGCGGGGCCGGCCGGCTTTGCGGGATCGGAGGAATCGGTCGTCATGGCCCTCAGTTAAGCGATGAAACCGGCGGATGCCAGCGGCGGCGAGCCGTGCCGGTCGGGCGACGAGGTTGCGCATCGATTCACGGCCTCGCCATGCCGGTAACACTTTTTTAAGAACAAGAGACGGCAAAGGCGCCGCCTTAAGAACCGCTTAACTTAAAACTTTCGATAAATCCTACGCACGGAATTTCGGAATTCGTAACCGTACCGCTGGCGAGGAGACGCCACGACGGGGACGACGGCAAGGGGTTGGAGTATCGAAATGAGCAAGACAACGATCGCAGCATTGGCCGCCATGGCATCAACGGCGCTGATCGGCACCGCGCAGGCCGCGGATTTGTCCTACCGCTCGCCCTACACCGTCAATCAGCCGCTCAATGCCTTTAGCTGGGCCGGTCCCTACCTCGGCGGCAACCTTGGTTATGCCTGGGGCAGCGTCCAGAACAGCCCCACCAGGCCGGACGGCGTGTTCGGCGGCGTGCAGGCCGGCTACAACTGGCAGAGCGGCCCGCTGGTGTTCGGCCTCGAAGGCGATATCCAGGCGAGCGCCGCCGACGATACCTTCGCGCCGTGGAAGTTCTCCAATCCGTGGTTCGGCACCGTGCGCGGCCGCCTCGGCTATGCCTTCAACAACATCCTTGTGTACGGCACCGGCGGTCTTGCCTTCGGCGAACTGCGCGCCGAAACCTTCGGCCTGTCGGAATCCCACACCAGTGCGGGCTGGAACCTCGGCGTCGGCGCCGAATTCGGCATCTACCAGAACTGGACCGCGAAGGTCGAATATCTCTATGTCGACCTGTCGAGCAGCAACTTCTCGATCACCGGCGCTCCCAACAGCTATCAGTTCGGACTGGTCCGCGCCGGCGTGAACTATCATTTCTGACGAGAACAGCAACCACCACGCTTCAAACTCCTGGCCTTGCGGCCGGGAGTTTTTTGCGTGACGAAAACGCGCCACGATCGCGCGCCTTTCGCGAGAACGAACGCCGCGCAGCGCCGCCGCCGGTCAGGGAGAGATCACGAGATTGACCGCCTTGGGGCCCTTGCCCTTCTTGTCCGGCTCGACCTCGAATGTGACGCGCTGTCCTTCGGACAATTCCTTCAACCCGGCCTGTTCCACCGCCGTGATGTGAACGAATACGTCGCGGCCGCCATCGTCTGGCTTGATGAAGCCGTAGCCGCGCTCCCCGTTAAAGAACTTGACCGTTCCAGTCATGGCCATCGGCAAAACTCCTCTCGCCGCATTGCATTCGCCGCCGCGTCCCCACGCGCCGACGAGACCTGACGTTCACTCCCGGCGATGCCGCCGTTGCAGCCATCCCGGAAAAACAAGCCTGCCTCGACCGGCATTGCATTCCAGAGGCATTGCGTTCCAGACGCATTGCATTCCAGACGTTATCGCCAGGCCGCCCCTGCGGGAGGCGGCATGAGCCGGTCGCAAGCGCGGCAGCTTAATACGGTTCCCGCCGAACTGACTACGGCGAAATTGCAAGTTGGGATCGGCTCAACCCCCGACCGCCTCCAGCCTGAACCTGGCGGCGCCACCCTGGCCCAGCGGTTTTTCCAGTTCGGGGAGGATGAGCTTCAAATCAGCCCTCAACGTCCACGGCGGATTGACGATCAGGAGTCCGGCTGCGGTGAGCGGCCCGTCCGGCGTCTGCGGCATAACGCTGAATTCAAGCCGCAGACATCTGTCGGCATCGCCTCCGACTGCGCCGCCGACCCTGCGCGCCAGATCATCCGTCGCCCGGCGTCTTTTCGCCGGATACCACAGCATGTAGCAGCCGGTCGGCCATTTCGCGAAGGCGGCGGCAAATCCGTCCGCCAGCCGGTCAAACTCGTCCTTGTGCTCGAACGGCGGATCGATCAGCACCAGTCCGCGCCGCTCCTTCGGCGGCACGAAAGCGGAAAGCGCGGTCCAGCCGTCGAGATCGACGACGTTGGCCTGGACGTCGCGGCGCAGCGCGCCGATCAGGTGCTTGCGGGCGACGGGTTCGAGTTCGCAAGCCACCAGACGATCCTGCGGCCGCAGCAGAGCGCGCGCGATCAGCGGCGACCCCGGATAGGATCGCAGGTCGCGCTGCGGATTGAAGGCCCTGACGATATCGAGATAAGGCGTGACCAGCGCGCCGGCCGCGTCGGAAAACCGCGCCTGCATCAGCCGCGCAATGCCGGTCAGCCATTCGCCGCCGCGTGCCGCCTCCTCGCCGGCGAGATCGTAAATGCCGGCGCCGGCATGGGTGTCGATGACGCGGAACGCCGCCGGCTTCTCCTGCAGGTAGATCAGGATGCGGACCAGCACGATGTGCTTGATGACGTCGGCGAAGTTGCCGGCGTGGAAGGCATGGCGGTAGTTCATGGGCGATGGATTCTTTTTGGTGCTGGTCGAATCAATTCTGTCAGCCCCGCACTTGATCCGGGCATCCATCTCGCGAAAAGGAGATTGATTGCCGGCATTGGCAAGCGGAAGCGACGCCGTTCAACGGCTATGCCCGGCAATGACGTCTTACGGCGGCGATGCGACACGCGTACAAGCGAGCGAAATATCAGCCCCCGCGCACCGGCGGCAGCACGACCTGATCCCTGCGGCAGGCGCGGCGGTCGATTTCCTCGCAGGCGCGGAATTGCAGGTCCTTGTTCATGCAGATGCGCACCTCGCTGAGCCTGGTGCGGTCGCAGATCACCGCGATCGCGGAGTGGCTGAGCCCGGGATTATCCTTGATGAAGGCGCTCTCGATGTCATCGGGCGCGATGCTCTTCGGCTCCGACAGATCGACGAATTCCGCAGGCACCTTCACCGCGGCGCGGGCCTTGCGGACGATCTCGAAATAGGCTTGCGCGCCGAGGCCCGAGCAGGTGCCGTGCTTGTCCCACTCGCTGTAGATCAGGCCGGGGGCCGGCATCAGGTCCAGCATCGAGGACATGATGCGACGATCGAGCCGGGGCGCGGGACGCTGGCAATAATCCGGAAAGCCGTGCTCGTATTGCGGCCAGAGCCCGTGCACCACGAAAGAATACGGCCGTCCGCCGCATTGGGTCTGCTGCGAACGCCCGGCGTTGCCGCGCTCGGCCGCGGCCGCGCAGAACGACGGCGACCACGACAGCGACAGCACGTAGAAATCGAACGCCCCCGGCGCGTTCTGGCGACGGTCCTGCGCCGCGCCGTGCGTCAACCCCGCAAACAGGATCAGCCACGACAGAACGGACGCGGCGGCCGCGCGCGACACCCACCTCATGACGCCAAACTCCCAGCCCGGCCGACATCCGGCCCCGTTGTTCCGAAGTCTAACATTGGCATCGCATTTCAGCGAGCCTTCTTGCAGATGTCAGAATCGATGGCTTGGGCTTGGCGGGGCGTGAATGTCGAATTCACTCCGCAAACCGGATCTGCATTTGACGGAGAATGCTCTCAGGGCTGCGCTGCGCGGCAAGCCGGATTGTAGGCCCAGTTGCGATCGAGGCCGACAACGCACCACTCGACGCCCTGTCCGATGCTGGCAAACCCGCCATCCTCGATGATGGAATAGTGCACCGTGCGGATCTTGCCGTCGCTGACCATCGCGTCCGCCGTGCAATAGCGGCGCGGGATGTTGTCGGACTGCCACGGCCGGAACGCCGTTTCATGGACGTTGCCATAGGCCGTAATTCGCAGGGGAGAACTCCAGAAGTTGTTCTCCTTCTCCCAGAACTCCGACGTGATGACCGGCAGCCCGGCTTCGCAGGCTGGCAACCGTCCCTCGTACCCCGGTCCGAACACGGGGAAATTGAAGGCCTGCGCCGCCGGCAGGGCGCCAAACAGTCCCAACGCTGCGCCGAGCACCGCGCCAGGGCCGGCTTTCTTCAAGGATGTGATAAGGTTGCGCATGGGAAGCATCCGCCGGTGATCCGAGGCCAGTGGTTCGATTCTAACATTGCAGCCCGTTGCGGCAGGGAGTTCATGCAAATGTTAGAATCAAAGGATCACTAGCAACTATCAGGTTTCTAGTGGAATTTTGAATTTGACATTCGCCTGCCGGATTTTGCTGCAAAGCGGGTAGCGAATGTCAAGTTCACTCCACTGGAGACGGTGCCGCGAAGCCCGCACAAGGTCAAGTGCGACACGGCAACACCCGCCGCCTAACTCCATTTCGACCGGCTTGCTGTTCTTTTCATGGCCGGCGCGGCGTTCTAGACTTGAACCGGCAACGATGGAGATAACGATGAGATTGCTCGGAGCGGCTTTGCTGGCGGCGATGACGGGCGCGCTGGTTTGCGGACCGGCACGGGCCGACTGGGTGCCACCGGTCAAGGGCAACGACACCGGTGGCATCATCTCCTATGCGCTGGCCGGAACCGCCGACGTCCGCGTGATCGCGGTCGATCATTGCGCGCGCTACGGCAAGGTGGCGAAAATTCTTGGCGTCCAGGCCTATCCGGGCGGCTATATCTCGTTCGCCTGCCGGTGGGTGCCCTACGGGCCCGACCAGCCTCCGCTGCGGACGCGCTACTGAGCGATCCTGATCCCACGTTTGCGAATTCTGATCCTTTGACGGAGCCTGCGATGCGACGGTCTCTTCGACTTTCGATTCCCTTCTTGCCGCTGCTGCTTCTCTCGGCGGCACCGGCATTGGCGGAGATGCAATTGCCGCTGCGCAAGGCCGGACTATGGGACATCAAGGTCGATCACGAGGGCGCCAAGATGCCTGACGTGACGGTCCAGCAATGTACCAGCGAGGCCGTGGACCGCGAGTTCACCTCCGAATTCGCTCCCTCCGCCAAGCAGAACTGCTCGAAGAGCGACATTCAGAAAACCGCGGCAGGCTATGTCATGGATTCGGTCTGCATGATGGCGGGCGCGACCGTGACATCGCATGCCGAAACCACCGGCGATTTCAATTCCGCCTATACCGTGACCGTGACATCGCGCAGCGAAGGCGGCAGGCTCGGAACCCGCGACAGCAAGATCACGATGGCCGCGAAATGGACCGGCCCCTGCAAGGAAGGTCAGAAGCCCGGCGACGTGGTGATGCCCGGCGGCTTCAAGATGAACATGCGCGATCTTGAAAAATTCAAGTCGATGGTGCCGAAGTAACGGAGCTCAAATCTCTCCCCGGCCTTACGGGGAGAAATGCTCATGGCATCGTACCTGGCGGTTCTTCAGGCAAATTTTCTTTGTCAGCATCCGCGAAGGCGGATGATCCGGTACCCGCAGCGCCATGGTCCAGTGTTCCGGCATACTGGATGCCCGCCGGAGCCTGTCATCGGGCCGGCGAAGCCGGACCCGTTGGCGGGCATGACAGCGGCCGTGGCTAACCCCAGCTCACGCCGTGGCGCGCGAGCAGCTTTTGCACCTCCGCGACGAGATCGCTTTCGCCGACCTCGATCTGCGCCTCGGCCTGCTTCTTCAGATACTCGGTGCGATCCTCGATCGAGGTCAGCCCGGCGCCCGCGATCAGGTCCTTGATCTGCACCCTGCCGTTGGCCTTCTCGTCGGTGCCCTGAATGATCGCACACGGCGAGTTGCGCTTGTCGGCGTATTTCATCTGCTGGCCAAGCGAATGTTTCGGGTTGCCGAGATAGAGTTCAGCGCGGATTCCAGCGTTGCGCAGGTCCGCGACCATCTTCTGGTAGCCCGCGATGTCGCCGCCGAACACGGTGACGACTACCGGCCCCGCCTGCGGCTTCGTATCCAGCTTGCCAAGCATGGTGAGCGCCGCCTGCAGCCGCGACACGCCGATGGAGAAGCCGGTCGCCGGCACCGGCTCGCCGCGGAAGCGCGACACGAGACCGTCATAGCGCCCACCGCCGCCGACCGAGCCGAACCGCACCGGGCGGCCCTTGTCGTCTTTGGTCTCGAGCAGCAGTTCGACCTCGTAGACAGGGCCGGTGTAGTATTCGAGGCCGCGCACGACGGAGGGATCGATCAGAATACGTTTGCTGCCATATCTACTCGAATAGAAAAGCTCAGAAATTGCTTCGAGTTCATCGACTCCTTCAGAACACTCAGAAAAATGGCCTCGAAATACCTTCAGAGTTTCACGGTTAGTAAAGGCAAGTGATGTCCCTTCCAACAGTGAGTCTTCTTGCTCCCACTGTTGTAGCGATTTCACATCAACCAGTTGAGGCTTAGAACCAAGCAAAGCCAGAACGCCATGAATCTGATCTGAATTGAGTTGCGCGCCCTTCGTGAAATCTCCGCTTTCATCCTTCCGGCCTTCACCTAGCAACTGCCGCACACCCTCAACGCCTAACCGGTCCAGCTTATCAATCGCCCTTAGCACTGTCAGCCGCCGTCCCGCGTTCTCGTCGCCGCCGAGGCCGATGCTTTCAAGCACCCCGTCGAGCACCTTGCGGTTGTTCACCTTCACAACGTATTGCCCGCGCGGGATGCCGAGCGCCTCCATGGTGTCGGCGGCCATCATGCACATCTCGGCGTCGGCGGCGGGCGACGCGCTGCCGACGGTGTCCGCATCGAACTGCATGAACTGGCGGAAGCGTCCCGGCCCCGGCTTCTCGTTGCGGAACACGTAGCCGGCGCGATAGCTGCGATAGGGCAGCGCGAGGTTCTGGAAATTCTCCGCGACGTAACGCGCCAGCGGCGCGGTGAGATCGTAGCGCAAGCTGATCCACTGCTCGTCGTCGTCCTGAAAAGAGAACACGCCCTCGTTGGGCCGGTCCTGATCGGGCAGGAATTTGCCGAGCGCGTCGGTGTATTCAAAAGCCGGCGTCTCCACCGGCTCGAAGCCGTAGCGCTCATAGACCGCGCGGATTTTTTCCACCATTTGCCGCGTAGCGGCGATGGCGGCGGGGCCGCGATCTTCCAGCCCGCGCGGCAGGCGGGCGCGGAGCTTTTGCGGCTTTTTCGATTTCTTGTCGGACATGGGGCTCGTTTGCAAGTCAGCATTGACTTACAGCCGGGTTATCAGCCGAGGCGCAGCCGGGCAAGGCGCTCTCGTTTGCGAACAGCCCCTCACCCCACCCCTCTCCCCGTAAACGGGGAGAGGGAGGAGCGGAGCAAGAGCGTCTTATCCGACCTTGAGTCTCAATTCACCAGCACCGCGCCGTCGCAGCGGATGCCGGAGACCCAGACGTCGGCCTGCCCGATGCCGATGCCGAGCGTCGCCAAAACCTGCGCCAGCACCTGATCGATCGAGGCCGTGGCGCCGCCGATGATTCCGGTCACGGCCGGCCCGAGGCCGGGGACCGGCAGGCCCAGCGGTCCGACATTGACCTTGAGCGAAAGATCGCCGAGCAGGCTCGCGGTCAGCGACGAGGTGAAATCGGTGGTGGTCACGGTCTTCTTCGTCTGTGCGGCGATGTCGGCATAACCGAAGGTCACCGGCGTCGGCGTGGTATTGCCCATGCCGGCATGGGCGCGGCCGGTCACGGTGACCGCACCGAGATTGACCAGCGTCGCCGCGCCGGGATCGGGCTTGCTGGTGAAGTTGGTCATCTCGGACGCCGAGACGTTGCCGATCCAGGCATCGACGATGCCGGGTGTGACGCCGAGGGTGGCGGTCGACGCCGTCACGTCCGAGCGTCCGCAACTCACGCCGTCGAGCGTTGCTGTTCCAGATGCGACCTCGACATAGATCGGCAGATTGACGGCCGGCACAGCGCCGCTGCCAAGCAGCCTGATCGATATCAGGACGCGGGTCTGGGCGGTATGCGCGCTCGCGCCTTGCGTGCCCACCGTCATCCAGCTTGCGCCTTGAGGATGCTCCCCGATCGTCGCCATGACGGAGACGGCGGCGATGCCGGGCAGGCCGAGATTGACGGACGCCGCGATCTGGTTGGTGCCGTTGGCGATCGCGCCCGTCGCCGACAACAGGTCGAACAGCGATGCGCTGACGCCGGTTTTCGGTTTCGAGCCAACCGTCATCGCCGAATAGGGGCCGACGTCGATCAGCGTTCCCGGCACGATGGTGGTGGTCACCCCGGCAAGCGCCAGCGAGATGTTCGACAGCGCCACTGTCGCCGCGTTCAGGCCGTTCGCCGCCTGTTGCGCGCTCAGCATCGCCGCCACGATGTCGGCGACCTTCACGTTGCCCGCCAGCACGGAATCGTAGGTGACGCCGGTCAGGTCAAGCCGCGTCGCCAGCGCGTTGAGGAAATCGAAGGCGTCGATGTGGGCATCGATCAGCGCCTGATAGTCCATCACCGACAGCGACAGAGTCGTCCCCAACATGCGGCCGAGCACCGCATTGAGCAGGCCGCCGTTGAGCGCGAGCAGACGCGAGCCGATGGCGAACGACGCCATCGCGGTGCTTGCCGCGGTGGCGCGCGTGGTGATGTCGAAGTGATTGCCCCCGGTAAACATGCGCGCGAAGTAAAGCGGAGTTTGCGTGCGCAGCGTCACCCTCGCCGCGTTGGCGGTTCCACTTCCCGGCGTCGCAAAGCGCGCCCGCGGGGCAATCGCGGCGTTGGCGGTATAGGTGCCGAGTTCGACCGAGACCAGCGCGCTCGCCGGATAACCGTTGGCCGTCACCGTGGCGGCCGCCGCGTTCCTAGCCTTGCCGATGTTGCCCGCGGCGACGATCGCCGCGAGGTCGGCCGCGCTCTGCGACTTGCGGCGATCGGCATAGATCGAGCCGATGTCGACGCCGAGCGCGGCGCAGCCGATCACCAGCACCATGCATCCGGCGCCCATGATCGCGAAGTTGCCGCGCGTATCCGAGACAAAGCGCCGAAGCAGGTTTGGCATCACACGTCTCCTCAAAAGCCGCCGAACGGGATCGCCGCCGAGCGGACGATGGTGGTCGGCGGCGACGGCACCAGGGGCAGCGTTAGGAGGAAGTTGCCGGAGGCGTCGTAGTTGACGGTGACCACGAAAACGTCGCTGCCCGACGTTGCCGCGCTCACCGACAGGCGAGCCGGCTGCAACAGCGGATACGAGCCGGCATTCGCGGTGATGTAGCTTTCGGCGAGACTCACCCGCTCGGCCTCGCTCAGGCCCGCAACCGAGGAGCGCGCGGCTTCGGCGGCGAGTTGCTGCACGCCGTGCACCATCGTGAAATAGGCGCCGAACACGACGATGCCGAACACCAGCACCAGGAACAGCGGCAGCAACATCGCGAACTCGACCGCCGACGCGCCGCGGGCGCAGCGCGCCACCCGGCGCAATCTGGAAGAGGCGGAGCGTTTGCCGAAGAAACTCATACGGCGTACTGAGCCATACAACCATTAAGTGTATATGAATGAATTTCTACACTAAAGGTGGTATATACGTGCGCCGGACGTTCGCCTGCTCCGGAAGCAGCCCTTACCGCGCGCGTGGCGCAGGCACTTCCAACACAATTCGCGCAACGTCCGGACACACATGGGCTCGATGCGGCAAACCGCATTTCGCAGCCTTGCAAAAAGGGGTTAGGCTGGCGCCGAACATGCCGAGACATCAAGAAGAGGCCTTCGATGCTAGACAAGAGCCCTGCCCCGCCCGCGCCGAACGATCTGGCTGCGTTCTGGATGCCGTTCACCGCCAACCGCGCCTTCAAGGCGGCGCCCCGGCTGATCGCCAGCGCCAAGGGCATGCACTATTTCTCAACCGACGGCCGCAAGATCATCGACGGCGCCGCGGGCATGTGGTGCTGCAATGCCGGTCACGGCCGCGCGGAAATCGCGGCGGCGATCGGCAAGCAGGCCGAGGCGCTGGACTTCGCGCCGCCGTTCCAGTTCGGCATTCCGCAGGCGTTCGAGCTTGCGAACCGCATCGCCGCGCTCGCGCCTAACGGGCTCGATCACGTGTTCTTCTGCAATTCGGGATCGGAGGCCGCGGACACCGCGCTGAAGGTCGCGCTGGCCTATCACCAGATCAACGGCCAGGGCAGCCGTATCCGCCTGATCGGTCGCGAGCGCGGCTATCACGGCGTCGGCTTCGGCGGCACCTCGGTCGGCGGCATCGTCAGCAACCGCAAGATGTTCGGCACGCTGCTCACCGGCGTCGACCATCTGCAATCCACCTATGATCGCGAGAAGCAGGCCTTCAGCAAGGGCGAGCCGGATTATGGCGCGCATTTCGCCGACGAATTGGAGCGCCTCGTCGGCCTGCACGGCGCCAACACCATCGCCGCCGTGATCGTCGAGCCAATGGCAGGATCGACCGGCGTGCTGCCGGCGCCCAAAGGCTATCTCAAGCGGCTGCGCGAGATCACCGCAAGGCACGGCATCCTCCTGATCTTCGACGAGGTCATCACCGGCTTCGGCCGGCTCGGCTGCGCATTCGCCGCCGAACGCTACGGCGTGCTGCCCGACATGATCACCTTCGCCAAGGGGATCACCAACGGCGCGGCTCCGATGGGCGGCGTGCTGGTGCGCGACACTATCCACGACGCCTTCATGTCCGGCCCGCCCAACGCCGTGGAACTGTTCCACGGCTATACCTATTCGGCGCACCCGCTGGCCTGCGCCGCCGGCCTCGCCACCCTCGACATCTATCGCGACGAAAAGCTGTTCGAGCGCGCCAGAACCCTGGAACCGACATTCGCCGACGCGGTGATGAGCCTGCGCAACGAGCCCAACGTGGTCGACATCCGCACCGTCGGAATCACGGCGGGCATCGATCTTGCTCCCAACGGCAACGGCCCGGGCGACCGCGGCTTCGCGGCGCTGAGAAGCGGATTCCATGACCACGACGTGATGATGCGCATCGCCGGCGACACGCTGGCGCTGACCCCGCCGCTGATCGTCACCGAGGATCAGATTGGCGAGATCATCGACAAGGTCGCCAGGGTGATTCGCGCGGTCGCCTGAGCGTCTGGTCCGATTCCGGCGGAAACGGTAGAAGACTGCCCGCCGAATCACCGATAATGGTAGTGTGACGGTCCGAAAACGCCGGAAATCGTTCGGCGGCGGGAGCCTTTAACGCGCCAGATGATCCGTATTTCCACGATTTTCGTTGCCATCTGCATGGTGCTGGTCTCCGGCTCGCTCGGCGTCGCGCTCTATTCGCTGACCAGCCTGAACGCGTCGGAAGCCGCCGTCGTGGCGCTGGCGGCGCTGACCTTCCTCGTTCTGTTCAACGCGGTATCGATGCGGATGCGCGACCGCAGCGATGTCGACGGCCAGATCGCCGATCTGTCGCACGGCATCGCCGACCTCGCCCGCCAGGTCGGTGACTTCGGGCGCCGCCTCGCCGCCGCCGAGAGCAAGGTGGTCTCGACCAATTCCGCCGCGCACGACCGCATTCAATCGGGACTTCAATCCGCGCTCGGGGAAATCAACGAGCTTGGCGGGCTGGTCAGGCAACTCGCCGTCTCTGTAGCAACCCATGAGGATATCCTGACGGCGCTGCCGCCAGCCGTCCCACCCCCGGTGGCCGCCCCCCCGCCTCCGATATGGGCTGCGGCGCCCGCCCCCGTCCGCCCCCCCGCAGCGAGTTCGGCGCCGAACCGCAACGACTCGCCGATCCTGACCACGATCAGGAGCGCCATCGAGGATGACAGCGTCGATATTTTCCTGCAGCCCATCGTCACGCTTCCGCAGCGCAAGACGCGCTATTACGAAGCCGTAGTGCGGCTGCGCGATGCCCGCGGCACGCACCTCGCCGCCGGCGATTTCATCCCCGCCGCCGAAGCGGCCGGCCTGATGGGACGCATCGACAACATGGTGGTGGTGCGCTGCATGGAGGTGCTGCGCCGCCTTCAGATGCGCAACAAGGACGCCAGCCTGTTCTGCAATCTCTCCGCGGCGACGCTCGGCAACCGCGCCGCATTCGGGCAGTGCCTCGATTTTCTCGAAGCCAATCGCGCGCTGGCGCCTTCGCTGATCCTCGAATTCAAGCACAGCACGCTGCGCGGCCTCGGCCTCACCGAAAGCGAGCACCTTGCCGCGCTGGCGCAGCGCGGCTACCGGTTCTCCATCGACCATGTGACCGACCTGCGCATCGAGCCGCGCGAACTGGCCGACCGCGGCGTCCGCTTCATCAAGGTGCCGGCCTCGCTCCTTCTCGATCCGCATCAGACATCGGCCTCCGACATCCATCCGGCCGACATCTCCGATCTGCTCGGACGGTTCGGCATCGACCTGATCGCGGAGCGGATCGAAAACGAACGGGCGGTGGTCGACCTGCTCGATTACGACATCCGCTTCGGTCAGGGTTTTCTGTTCGCCGCGCCGCGACCGCTGCGTCCGGATGCGCCGGCGGACACAGCCGACAAGCCGAAAGCCGGCGTTACCAAGCCGGACCATCCGCCCCGCCTGACCGGCACCGCCGCACTGGCGCGCCGCGCCGGCGGTGCGGTCTGAGAGCATCCGAGTGCCATGACGGCCCTTCGTTTCGTCGAACATCTGCGCGACCTCGCGACCGGCAGGGATGTCGTGCTCAGCGACATCTGGGGCGTCGTCCACAACGGCCTGGTGTCCTTTCCCGAAGCCTGCGCGGCGCTGAAGACGTTCCGTGACAAGGGCGGGACCGTCATCCTCATCACCAACGCGCCGCGCCCCGCCGAGGCGGTGCAACGGCAATTGCGCAAGTTCGGCGTCCCCGACGACTGCTATGATGCCATCGCTTCATCGGGCGATCTGGCGCGCTGCTACGTCGCCGAGCATCCCACCAAGGCGGTCTACTGGCTCGGGCCGGAGCGCGACAGTTCGATCCACAGCGGCCTCAATCCCGTATTCGCACCGATCGAGCACGCCGACTACATCATCTGCACCGGCCCGTTCGACGACGAGACCGAAACCGCCGAGGACTATCGCGCCCTGATGATGCAGGCGCGCGAACGCAAGCTGCCGCTGATCTGCGCCAATCCCGATATCGTCGTCGAACACGGCGACCGCCTGCTCTATTGCGCCGGCGCCATCGCCGAACTCTATCGCGAACTCGGCGGTGAGGTGATTTTCTACGGCAAGCCGCACCGGCCGATCTACGAGCGCGCGATGGCGCTGGCGCGGGAGCGGCGCGGCCAGGATACGCCGTTGAACCGGGTGCTCGCGATCGGCGATTCCGTGCGCACCGACCTGATGGGCGCCCACGCCTTCGGCATCGACCTGCTGTTCCTGACGCGCGGCATCCATTCCGATGAATTCGCCGGCGTCGACCAGCTCGATCCCGCCTCGGTCAAGGAATTGTTCGGTCATCCGCCGCTGGCGCTGATGCGCGAACTGAAGTGGTGAGGGGCGCGAGGCGCGCTCCGGACGCCGCGCGGCGCACAGCGAAGCGGCGTGATGCGCAGCGTCTACGGAATCAGCAACCCGTCATGCCCGGCTTTATGCCGGGCATCCACGTCTTTGGAGTCTCAACGCAAAAAGACGTGGATGGCCGGAACAAGTCCGGCCACGACGGATCAGTTTGTTTCCGTCAGCACCAACTACTCTACGCCGGGACGTTGTCGGGAAACACCGCTTCGATCTTGTTCTTCAGCGTCGCCGCGTTGAACGGCTTGACGATGTAGTTGTTCACGCCGGCCTTCTTGGCGGCGATCACGTTCTCGGTCTTTGACTCCGCCGTGATCATGATGAACGGCGTCATCGCCAGATTGGCGTCGGCGCGGACTTCCTTGAGAAGATCGTAGCCGGTCATCGGCTCCATGTTCCAGTCGGAGATCACGAGGCCGTATTTCTTGGTGCGCATCTTGTTCAGCGCCGCCGAACCGTCGCTGGCGTCGTCGATGTTCTCGAACCCGAGTTGCTTGAGAAGATTCCGGATGATGCGGATCATGGTGTTGTAGTCGTCCACCACAAGTACCGACATCGACAAATCAACTGCCATTTCGAACCCCCTGCACGCCACATTCTATGTGTGCCGAAATCGTCAAGGCCCGCCTGTGCGGGCCATCCTCGGGAGCATGCCGGAATTCGCCGGTCCTGCCCCCGCGGGTCGGCACCCCTTCCTACTACCCAGCCCTTAAACAGCGCGTTAATCCGGGAATGGATGCGGGGGCACCTGTGTTCCGAGAAGCGTGGCCGGCGCGCTTGACTTCAACCGGCTCCCCACCCATCAACGAAACGGTAATGACTTCCCGATTTTCCATCATCCGCGACACCACGCCCGCCGCTGCGATTCCCAGGGGGGCGGTGGTGGCGATGGGCAATTTCGACGGCGTGCATCTCGGCCACCGCGCTGTGATCGCGGCGGCACTTCAGATGGCCCGTTCCCGCAACAGGCCGGCCCTTGCAGTCACCTTCGAGCCGCACCCGCGAAAGTTTTTCAGCCCGAACACCCCGCAATTCCGCCTGACCGACGAGATCAGCAAGCTGCGGCTGCTGGCTGGAACGGGCCTCGCCGGGGCCGTGGTCATGACCTTCGACGCCGCGCGAGCGGGCACCACGGCGCAGGATTTCATTCACCATGATCTGATTGATCGCCTCGGCGTCAGCGGCATCGCCGTCGGATACGATTTCCATTTCGGCAAGGGCCGGGTCGGTTCGCCCAGCCTTTTGGCGAGCGAGGCGACGCGCTTCGGCATCGAGGTCGACGTGCAGCCCCATATCGACATCGACGAGCGGCCCGTGTCGTCCAGCGCGATCCGCATGGCGCTGGCGGAAGGCCAGATCGCGGACGCCACCGCCATGCTCGGCGGACCCTGGTTCGTGACCGGCGAGGTGATCCACGGCGACAAGCGCGGCGCGGGGCTCGGCTATCCCACCGCCAATATCCGCCTCGACAAGGATTGCGGCCTCAGGCACGGCGTCTACGCGGTGCGGGTCGGCCACGGCGAGGGAAAGGATCGGCGGCGCTTCGACGGCGTCGCGAGCTTTGGCCGCCGCCCGACCTTCGACAACGGAGCGCCGCTGCTCGAAGTGTTCCTGTTCGACTTCAACGGCGACCTCTACGGGACCACGCTGGACGTGGCCTTCATCGGCTTCATTCGCGAGGAGCTGAAATTCGACAGTGTCGAAGCGCTGGTTCGCCGGATGGACGAAGATGCGACCGTCGCACGGACCATGCTCGCGGCCGCGCCCGACGCGTTCCCGAAACTTGGCACCATCGGGTAATGCGCCGGCAGGCCGGCGGCGCGAACCCGGAAATCTCGTCCACGAATTATCGTTGAATGTCGCGGATTCGGATCGCCGACGCGGCGTCCGGAATGACCGGAAAGGTGTTTCGACCTTTGCGCTCCCCCCAACCGCCTGCTATGGAAAGCCCATGTTTGCGCGGCGCACCATACGGATTAGCAGCCCGGCTTCCGCCTGAGCCCTGGCTCAAGCGCAAGACCGGGACCGTACCAGTTCATTCGCTATTCCCCGCGTTTTCGCGCCCCTTTGAGCAAGCCAGAGCCTTCATGTCCGACAAGCCCCAGACGACCGCCACCCCTGACTATTCCAAAACCCTCTACCTGCCGCAGACGGACTTTCCGATGCGCGCCGGACTGCCGCAGCGCGAGCCGGAGATCCTCAACCGCTGGAACGAGATCGATCTTTACGGGCAACTGCGCGAGCGCGCGAAGGGGCGGCCGAAATTCGTGCTGCATGACGGTCCGCCTTACGCCAACGGGCATATCCATATCGGCCATGCGCTCAACAAGATCCTCAAGGACGTCGTAACCAAAAGCCAGCAGATGCTGGGCCACGATTCCAATTACGTGCCGGGCTGGGATTGCCACGGCCTGCCGATCGAATGGAAGATCGAGGAGGAGAACTACCGCTCCAAGGGCAAGGCGAAGCCGAACTTCAAGGAGCCGGCCGCGATGGTCGCGTTCCGCAAGGAATGCCGCGCCTATGCCGGACACTGGCTGAACGTGCAGCGCGAGGAGTTCAAGCGCCTCGGCATCATCGGCGACTGGGACCATCCCTACGCCACCATGACCTATCCGGCCGAAGCGCAGATCGCGCGCGAACTGATGAAGTTCGCCGCCAACGGCACGCTCTATCGCGGCTCCAAGCCGGTGATGTGGAGCGTGGTCGAGAAGACCGCGCTGGCGGAGGCCGAGGTCGAATACGAGGACCACACCTCGGATACGGTGTGGGTGAAATTTCCGGTGAAAGACGTTGATGTTCCAACCGGCTATTCCGATGAACGTGAGCAGCGCGTTGCTTTCACAAATCAAATTTTGCAGGCGAGCGTGGTGATCTGGACCACGACGCCGTGGACGCTGCCGGGCAATCGCGCCATCAGCTTCTCGAACAAGATCGCCTACGGTCTTTACAAGGTCACCGATGCGCCGGCCGACAACTGGGCCAAGACCGGGGATCTTCTGATTCTGGCCGACAAGCTGGCGGAAGACGTCTTCAAGCAGGCGCGCGTCACGGCCCACGAGAAGGTGCGAGACATCCCGGCCGACACCATGGACGCGATCGAATGCGCGCATCCGCTGAAGGGTTTTGAGGGCGGCTACGACTTCACCGTGCCGCTGCTCGACGGCGACCATGTCACCGATGATACCGGCACCGGCTTCGTCCACACCGCGCCGGGGCACGGCCGCGAGGACTTCGACATCTGGACGGCGAACGCGCGCGAACTTGAGGCGCGCGGCATCTCCACCGCGATTCCCTACACCGTCGACGAGAACGGCGCGCTGACCGCGCAGGCTCCGGGCTTTACGGGCAAGCGCGTCATCGACGACAAGGGCAACAAGGGCGACGCCAACGAGGCGGTCATCAAGGCGCTGGTCGAACGCAACATGCTTCTCGCGCGCGGGCGGCTGAAACACCAGTATCCGCATTCGTGGCGCTCGAAGAAGCCGGTGATCTTCCGCAATACGCCGCAGTGGTTTATCGCGATGGACAGGGAGATCCTTCCTGTTCCCTCCCCCCTTGGGGGGGTGGGGCTGGGTGGGGGGTCGGCCACAAGCGCCGCACTCGCGAACACCCCCACCCCCAACCCCTCCCCACAAGGGGGAGGGGAGCCGAACTTCCGTGCGCAACCCGGTGACACCCTCCGCGCCCGCGCGTTGCAGGCCATCAGCGTCACCCGATGGGTGCCGCCAGCCGGGCAAAATCGCATCACCGGCATGATCGCCAACCGGCCGGACTGGGTGATCTCGCGCCAGCGCGCATGGGGCGTGCCGATCGCGGTGTTCGTGCGCGAAAAGGGCGACGGCTCCGCGGAAATCCTGATCGACGACGCCGTCAACAAGCGCGTCACCGACGCCTTCGAGAAGGAAGGCGCGGATGCCTGGTACACCGAGGGCGCGCGCGAACGCTTCCTCGGCTCACGCGCCAATGAAGACTGGCAGAAAGTCGACGACATTCTCGACGTCTGGTTTGATTCCGGCTCCACCCACGCCTTCGTGCTGGAAGATCCGGTGCATTTCCCCGGCCTTGCCGGCATCAAGCGCAAGGTCGATGGCGGCCACGATACCGTGATGTATCTGGAAGGCAGCGACCAGCATCGCGGCTGGTTTCACTCCTCGCTCCTGGAAAGCTGCGGCACACGGGGCCGCGCGTCTTACGACGTGGTGCTGACGCACGGCTTCACGCTCGACGAGAACGGCCGCAAGATGTCGAAGTCGCTCGGCAATACGGTCGATCCGCAGAAGGTCATCAAGGATTCCGGCGCCGACATCCTGCGGCTGTGGGTCTGCGCCACGGACTACGCCGACGATCAGCGCATCGGCGCTGAAATCCTCAAGAACACCATCGAGACCTACCGCAAGCTGCGCAACACCATCCGCTGGATGCTCGGCACGCTGCATCACTTCGATCGCGGCGACGCGGTCGCGTTCGCCGACATGCCCGAGTTGGAACGCCTGATGCTGCACCAGTTGGCGGCACAGAGCGAGGTGGTGCGCAAGGCCTACGCGGATTTCGATTACAAGATCGTGATCGCAAGTCTCGCCGCCTTCATGAACACCGAACTCTCGGCGTTCTATTTCGATATCCGCAAAGATACCCTGTATTGCGATCCGCCCTCATCGGCGGCCCGCAAGGCAGCGCTGACCGTGATCGATATGCTGTGCGATGCGATCCAGAAATGGCTGGCGCCGGTGCTGTCGTTCACGACAGAGGAAGCGTGGCGGCTGTATCGGCCGGACGCGGAGCCGTCGGTGCATCTGACAACGTTCCCCGAGAGCTTCGACAATTTCCGCGACGACGCCCTGGCCGCGAAGTGGGAGACCATCCGCGCCGTGCGCAGCGTCGTCACCGGCGCGCTGGAACTCGAACGCGCCGCCAAGCGGATCGGCTCCTCGCTGGAAGCCTCGCCGATCGTCTATGTCGCCGACCGCGCGATGCTCGGCACGTTGTTCGACGTCGACCTGGCCGAGGTCTGCATCACTTCGAACTATGAGGTGCGCGAGAGCGACGCGCCGGCCGACGCGTTCCGTCTGCCGAACGTCCAAGGCGTCGCCGTGGTGGTCGAGAAAGCCGCAGGCACCAAGTGCGCCCGGTCGTGGAAGATCCTGCCGACCGTCGGCGACGACAAGGAATATCCCGACGTGTCGCCGCGCGACGCGCAGGCGCTGCGGGAATGGAAGGCGTTGGGGGTGACGCCGTGACAGCGAGCCTTTCTTCCCCTCTCCCCTTGCGGGAGAGGGTGGACGCCCGCCGGGTCGGCGCGAAGCGCCACCCGATGGGCGGCCGGGTGAGGGGCTCGATGCGCCCCCCTCCGCCTCCTCCGCTTCGCGAAGGCACCTTCTTCCGCGAGGCGAGAAGGCACACGCCCGCCGCGGTACGAACGAGGCTGGGTGTCATGGGCGTCACGCCGCAATGACCCCTGCCCTCCGCATCGGTATCGCCGTCGCCGTCGCCGCGCTGGTCGCCGATCAGGCATCCAAGCTGTGGCTGCTTTACGTGTTCGAGATCGGACGTCGCGGCGCCGCCAGGGTTACGCCGTTCTTCGACCTGGTGCTGGCCTGGAACACCGGCATCAGCTACGGCTGGTTCCAGACCGACAGTCCGATAGGCGCGGCGATCCTGCTCGCGTTCAAGGCGGTTGCGGTGGTGCTGCTGGCGATCTGGATGGCACGTTCGCACACCCGCACGGCGACAATTGGTCTCGGCCTCATCATCGGCGGCGCCATCGGCAACGCCATCGATCGCTTCGCCTATGGCGCGGTGGTGGATTTCGCGCTGTTTCACCTCCAGTTCGCGGGAAAAACCTATAGCTGGTATGTGTTCAACATTGCCGACGTGGCGATCGTTGCCGGGGTGATAGCCCTGTTGTATGATTCCTTCTTCGGAACACCCGCCGCAAAAGCGCCCTGATCCCGGACGATAGGGGCTGGTCGGAGTGCGTGCGGCTTCGGCCGCGATCCTTCGGAAAACTGAACGGGATAAACGCGATGCGCAAGACCGGACGGAACGGTTGGGATGTGTCCAGGGCTTCTGGAATGCTGCCGCGCAGCGTCCGCCTCGCCGCCGTGGCCGCGGGCATCGCCGTCGTGTTGTCCTCCAGCATGGCCCGCGCCCAGGACGACGACGATGACTCCACCTTCGAGGAGAAATTCATCAGCAACCTGATGAGCGGCATCGGCGCCACCAACATGGACAACAAGGGCATCGAGTATCGCGAGCGGTCGCCGCTGGTGATTCCGCCCAAGATCGATCTGCCGCCGCCGGGCTCCGCCGCGACCGAAATCAGGGACCCGAACTGGCCGAAGGATCCCGACGTCGAGCGCCACAGGGAAACGATCGCCGCCCGCAAGCGAAGCAAGCCGACGCCCGAGGAAGAGGGCCGCTCGATCCTGCCGAGCCAGCTCGCAACGCACGGTTCCGGCACCACGCGACAGGCCGAGACGGATCAGCCCGGCAAGCCGCAGTACGAGAATCCGTCGCTCAGCCCCTCGCAACTCGGTTTCACCGGCAAGCTCGGCAACCTGTTCGGCAGCAAACCGGAGACCGCTCCATTCACGGGCGAGCCGGAACGGGAAAGACTGACGCAGCCCCCGCCGGGCTATCAGACGCCGTCGCCGAACTACGCTTACGGCACCGGACCGAAGGAAGCCCTCGGCAATACGTATGTCGATGTCAACAGCGGCAAAGAACGCAAAGAGTGACGGCGGCGATCGGGAGCACGGACGGCCCCCGGTTGATGGTTTCCCTGGCCGGATCGTACAACGCGATGCGGATCGGCTGCCGCAGTCATCAGGACCAGACGACGCCGTGACCGAATGCGCGACCGAATGATTGGCTCCAGCACAAGGACTGACGGCAATCCGTGACGCTTCAGACAATCTGCCGCCGGTGCACCCAATGAGAACATTGCGACGACCGACCGCCCGCGCCTTCACGGCGCTGGCCCTGTGCCTTGCGTTCCTGTCTGTCTTCGCGACAGCCCGGGCGCAGACCGTGACCGCGCAGCCCCCGACCACCTTTACCCTGCCGAACGGGCTCGCGGTGGTGATCATTCCCGATCACCGGACGCCGGTGGTCACGCAGATGATCTGGTACAAGGTCGGCTCGGCGGACGAAACGCCGGGCAAATCCGGGCTCGCGCATTTCCTCGAGCATCTGATGTTCAAGGGCACCGCCAAACATCCGGCCGGCGAGTTTTCCCAGACCGTGCTGCGCGTCGGCGGCGAGGAGAATGCCTTCACCTACTTCGACTACACCGGCTACTACCAGCGCGTGCCGCGCGATCAGCTCGCGACCATGATGGCGTTCGAGGCCGACCGCATGACCGGCCTGGTGCTGAAGGATGAAAACGTGCTGCCCGAGCGCGACGTGGTGCTCGAGGAGTACAACATGCGCGTCGCCAACAATCCCGACGCGCGGCTGACCGAACAGATCATGGCCGCGCTGTATCTCAATCATCCCTATGGCCGCCCGGTGATCGGCTGGCACCATGAGATCGAGAAGCTTACCCGCGAGGACGCGCTTGCCTTCTACAAACGGTTCTATGCGCCGAACAACGCCACGCTGGTGATCGCCGGTGACGTGGACCCGCAGAAAATCCGGCCAGAGATCGAAAAGACCTTCGGCCAGGTTCCGCCGCAGCCCGCAATTCCGGCGGTACGCATCCGCCCGCAGGAACCGCTGCCGATTGCGTCGCGGACGGTGACGCTCGCCGATCCTCGCGTCGAACAGCCGATGTTGCGGCGTTATTATCTCGTGCCCGCCGCGACCACGGCCGCCGCCGGCGAAAGTCCCGCGCTGGATGTGCTTGCGCAACTGATGGGCGAAGGCAGCAACGCGTATCTCTATCGTGCGCTGGTGATCGACAAGCCGCTCGCCGTCAGTACCAACGCTTCCTATCAGGGCACCATGGTCGATCCGACCCAGTTCGCGATCGCGGTAGCGCCGAAGCCGGGCGTCAGTTTCGCCGATGTTGAGCAGGGCATCGACGCCGTGATCGCAAATCTCTCCACAAACCCCGTCCCCGCCGAAGATCTCGAGCGCGTGAAAACGCAATTGATCGCGCAGGCGATCTACGCCCAGGACAGTCAGACGACGCTGGCGCGCTGGTACGGCGCGGGCATGACAGTGGGAATGAGCGTCGACGAAATCAGGAGCTGGCCGGACCGCATCCGCGCGGTGACCGCCGCGCAGGTTCGCGAGGCCGCGAAGAAGTGGCTGGTCAAGACGCGCTCGGTGACGGGCTATCTGATCAAGGACACCACGCCGGCGCACGAGGAGAAACGGTCGTGAGACGCACCCGGATCGACTCGGCGCGCCGCCTGCTCGCCGCCGTATGCTTCGCGTTGATTTCCCTCGCCGCCGATCCGTCGTTCGCCGCGACGAAGATCCAGCATCTGGTGACGCCGGGAGGCATCGAGGCCTGGTTCGTTCAGGATGCGACCGTGCCCCTGGTGGCGATGGAATATGCGTTCGCGGGTGGTGCGGCGCAGGACCCGGCCGACAAGCCGGGCGTCGGCTACATGGTCGCGAGCCTGCTCGACGAAGGCGCCGCCGATCTCGACTCCAAGACCTTCCGCGAGCGGCTCGACCGCCGCGCCATCGAGCTGAGTTTCAGCATCGAACGCGACCGCTTTCGCGGTTCGTTGCGGATGCTCAAGGAGCACAGCACCGAGGCATTCGACCTGCTGCACCTCGCCGTCACCTCGCCGCGGTTCGACGCTGCCGACGTCGAGCGGATCCGTTCGCAGATCATGTCCGAGCTGCGCCGCAACTCCACCAACCCCAACGCGCTCGCCGGCCGCAATTTCCTCAAGCTCGCATTCGGCGACCATCCTTACGGACGCCCGTCGCACGGCACCCTCGAAAGCATTCCGACGATCAAGATCGACGACCTGAGAGATTACGTGCGCCGCGTGCTGGCGAGGGACCGGTTGAAGATCGCTGTTGTCGGCGACATCAAGCCGGACGCTCTCGCAAAGCTGCTGGATCAAACCTTTGGGGGGCTGCCCGCGAAAGGCGACCTCACGCCCGTTGCCGACGTCGTCGCCGCCAAGCCGCCGCAACGCGCATTCGTTCCCCTCGACGTACCGCAGACCGTGGTCATGTTCGGCGGCCCCGGCGTCAAGCGCCATGATCCGGATTTCATGGCGGCCTACATCGACAACCATATTCTCGGCGGCGGCTCGCTGTCGTCCCGCCTCTATCGGGAGGTTCGCGAAAAGCGCGGCCTCGCTTATTCCGTCTCGCAATCGCTGCTGTGGATGGATCATTCCGCGCTGTTCGCCGGAACCACCGGTACCCGCGCCGACCGCGCCGGCGAGAGCATCGATGCGATCAACAACGTAATCCAGCGCTTCGCCGAAGGCGGACCGACCCAGAAGGAACTGGACGAAGCTAAATCCTACCTGAAGGGATCGCAGATGCTGGAGCTCGATACTTCATCGAAGCTCGCCACCGGCCTGCTGCAGTACCAGACCGACGGTCTGCCGATCGACTACATCGAGAAGCGCAATTCCCTCGTCGATGCCGTCACCCTCGACCAGGCCAGAGACGTTGCCAAACGGCTGTGGGGACACGGGCTCCTGACCGTGGTGGTGGGACGTGCGCAGGCGGCGGCGCAACCGGCCGCGATCCAGCCGGGGGGTGCCCAGCCCGCGCCTCACCCCGCCCCCGCCGCCCACTAGAGTCGGGTTCAACTGCGTTAAATCAGACTCTGGTCTTATCTTTTTAATTGAGCATGACCTTATCCGAAGACCGGTTTCCACTTTTCGGGATCATGCTCTAGTGTGGTGGTTCAGAAGTTCGCTTCATTTTTTCTCTGCGAGCGCGTCAAGCGAACTTTTGAACCTGAACCACACTAGAATTATAAACTTTCTAGTGCCCTTTTGAATCTGAAGTTCGCTCCGGAAGGCGCTGCATAATGAGGCGAACTTCAGATTCAGGGCACTGGATGGTGCGGATTACGCGCGAGATCGCGATTAACGAGAACGACATCGAGGTCAGCTTCATTCGTGCCTCCGGTCCCGGTGGCCAGAACGTCAACAAGCTCTCGACCGCCGCGCAACTGCGCTACGACACCCGCCGCCTGACACTCGCCCCCGACGTGACCATGCGGCTGGCAAGCCTCGCCGGACAGCGGATGACGAGAGACGGGGTGATCGTGATCCACGCCCAGCGCTTCCGCACCCAGGAGCGCAACCGCGCCGACGCCATCGACCGCCTGATCGAATTGCTGCGCAAGGCCGCGACCCGGCCGACGCCGCGCCGCGCCACCAGGCCGACGCTTGCCTCGAAGAAGCGCCGCCTCGAAGGCAAGAAACGCCGCGGCAACGTCAAGGCAACGCGCAGACCGGCGGGATACGAGGACTAGAGCTATTCCGGCTTTGATGGAATCAAAGCCAAGCTCTGCTTTTTGTTTGACGCGTTTTCTTGACGCGACCGGTATCCGCTTCGCTTGAAACGCTATGGGACTTTGGGCTTGTCCCTTCGGACTTGCCGGAACGCTTCGGCGCGAGACATTTCGCAAATGATGGGCGATCCGACGTCGCTCAGGTGAGTTCCAAAGTCCGCATCTCCGGCGTTCGGCCGTTGGCGCTCAGCTTTTTTGTTCTGCCCTTTTGTTCTTCCCTGAAACAGCCCGCTACTACCACCGCCCCGAAGCTGCGCCGTAAAATCTGTATATGGTGACGGTGGAAGGCGCCAAGCTGCGTCATTCCCGCTACCAGCCGAGGGAGTTGAACTGAATGGCCAAGCCGGTTCACTCGATGATCCGCGTCCTCGACGAAGCGAAGTCGGTCGATTTCTACGCGCGCGCGTTCGGGCTTCAGATTGCGGAACGGCTGGCGTGGCCGGAATTCGCATTGATCTATCTGCGTCATCCTTCCTCGCCGTTCGAAGTCGAACTGACCGTGAATTTCGATCGCAAGGAGCCCTACTCGCTCGGCGACGGATACGGCCATCTCGCAGTCGTGGTCGACGACGTGGATGCGGAGCACGCCCGTTTCGAGCGAGAAAAACTATCGCCGGGACCGCTGCGCGATTTCAAACATGACGGGTCGACGCTGGCCCGCTTCTTCTTCGTCTCCGATCCCGACGGCTACAAGATCGAGGTGATCCAGAAAGGCGGTCGCTTCGGATAATGCCTTCAGAGCAAGGCAATCAACGAATTCTTCGATGGAGGACTCCGATGAGAGAAGTCGATCGCCGAAGCAAACATTCGCGGCGCACCTTCCTGAAAGGCGCGGTCGCAGCCGCGCCCGTGGCCGCGATGGCGACCAGCATCCCGCTCAGCGTCGAGGATGCCTGGGCGGAGGACGCCACCGCGCTGCAACCGGCAACGATGAAGACGCTGGTGAAGGTGGCGCGCGACATCTATCCGCACGATTTCCTGGTGGACAGTTACTACATCACCGCGATCAAGCCGTGGGACGGCAAGGCGGCGAAAGACGCGGCCGTCAAGGCGATGCTCGAAGATGGCGTGAAGCGCCTCGATCAGAACGCGCAGGACAAGCACAAATGCAGCTACGTGGATGTCGGATGGGAATCCGATCGCGTCGCGCTGCTGCTCGGCATCGAGCAGACCGCCTTCTTCAAGGCGCTTCGCTCCGACCTCGTCGTCTCGCTCTATAACCAGCAGGCGCTGTGGCCGAAGTTCGGCTACGAGGGCTCCTCCGCCGAACACGGCGGCTACATCCATCGCGGCTTCAACGATATCGACTGGCTGCCGAAGACCTGAGGACGTCGCTTCGTTGGAGGATATTGACATGGCAAAGTTCGATCTGAATGACGACAGCGTCGTTGTTATCGTCGGCTCCGGCGCCGGCGGTGGCACGCTGGGCAACGAGCTGGCGCAAAAAGGCGTCAAGGTCGTGATCCTCGAAGCGGGTCCGCGCGTCGAGATTGAGGACTTCATCAACAACGAATGGGAAAGCTTCGCGCAGCTCGCCTGGACCAACATGCGAACCACCTCGGGCGACTGGCGCGTGGCGAAGGACTTTCCGAATCTGCCAGCGTGGATCGTGAAATCGGTCGGCGGCTCGACGGTGCACTGGGCCGGCGCTTCGCTCCGCTTCGACGAGCACGAATTCAGGACCCGCACCACCTATGGAGACTTGCCGGGCGCCAATCTGCTGGACTGGCCCATCACGCTCGCCGAGATGGAGCCGTGGTACGCCAAGGCCGAGGACAAGATGGGCGTCACCCGCACCAACAACATCCCCGGCCTGCCCGGCAACAACAACTTCAAGGTTCTCGAAGCCGGCGCCCGGAAATGCGGCTACAAGGAAGTGCACACCGGCCGGATGGCGATCAACTCGGAACCGCGCGACAACCGCGGCTCCTGCCAGCAGATCGGATTTTGTTTCCAGGGTTGCAAATCCGGCGCCAAGTGGTCGACGCTCTACACCGAGATTCCCAAGGGCGAAGCGACCGGCAATCTCGAGGTCCGGCCCAACAGCATGGCGCTGAAGATCGAACACGCTCCTTCCGGCAAGGTCACCGGCGTCGTCTACGCCGATGCCGACGGCAAGACGCAGCGCCAGAAGGCGCGCATCGTCGCGGTCGCCGGCAATTCGCTCGAAAGCCCGCGGCTGCTGCTCAACAGCGCGTCGAAAATGTTTCCGGACGGCCTCGCCAACTCGTCCGGACAGGTCGGCCGGAACTACATGCGGCACATGACCGGCAGCGTCTATGCCGCATTCGAGAAATCGGTGCACATGTATCGCGGCACCACCATGGCAGGCATCATTCGCGACGAGGCGGTGCACGATCCCAAACGCGGCTTCATGGGCGGCTATGAGATGGAGACGCTCTCGCTCGGCCTGCCGTTCATGGCGGCATTCCTCAACCCCGGCGGATGGGGCCGCACCTTCACGTCCGCGATGGAGAATTATCCGCGCATGGCCGGCATGTGGCTGGTCGGCGAGGACATGCCGCAGGAAACAAATCGCGTGACGCTCGATTCGACGATCAAGGACAAGCACGGGATGCCCGTCGCCAGCGTGCACTATGACGATCATCCCAACGACATCGCCATGCGCAACCACGCCTACAAACAGGGCGCTGCTATATATGAAGCGGTCGGGGCAACGGCGGTCTATCCGACGCCGCCCTATCCCAGCACGCACAACATGGGCACCAACCGCATGAGCGCAAAGGCGCGCGACGGCGTGGTTAACAAGTTCGGCCAGACCCATGACATCAAGAATCTGTTCGTGTCGGACGGCAGCCAGTTCACCAGCGGCGCCGCCTGCAATCCGACGCTGACGATCGTGGCGCTCGCGATCAGGCAGGCCGACCATATCGCCGGCGCGATGCAGAAAAAGGAAATCTGAGGTTCGCGGCGATTATTCCGCCGCGTCCATGATCGGCACCGTCGTCGCCCGGTTGAGTTCGGGCATCACCGCGACTTCACGCGACCGGTAGATCAGGCAGGAACAGCGCAGCAGCGATGCGAAATTTTTCACCTCGCCGTGGTGGTCGAGAACTTCGTTGTGAAGCTTGGTCAGGAATTTCGCGAGGCTGACGCCTTCCTTGCCCGCGATCTCTTCCAGCGTATCCCAGAATGCAATCTCCAGCCGGATCGACGTGCAATGACCGCCGATCCGAAGCGAGCGGGTCTGCGATTCGTAGCCGCGTTGAGGCTGGTGAGCGAACAGGCGGCACATGGCGTATCCTCCGGTCTGCTTTATAACTTTTCCAAAAGATATACCCGGCCGTCCGAAGCCACAATCGGACATTGTAGCCTTTCGAGCGAAGCGGATACCGGTGCGCGCCAAGAAAATGCGTCAAAACAAAATCATGGAGGATGATCGCGGCCCCAAGGCTACGCTAGCGCAGTGCCCCGAATGCGCCGGTTCCCCGTTTTGGGGCATGCATTTGCCGCCGCGCCACCTAGAATGCGTCAGGCTCGAATCGACCAAAGTGAACCGCGCATGCCCGTCCGCCAGCTTCCCGAGACCGTCGTCAACCGCATCGCCGCAGGCGAAGTGGTCGAGCGCCCGGCCAGCGTCGTCAAGGAACTGGTGGAGAACGCCGTCGACGCCGGCGCGGGCCGCATCGACATCTTCACCGACGGCGGCGGAAGGCGGCGGATCGGCATCACCGACGACGGCGGCGGAATGACGCGCGGCGACCTCGCGCTGGCGGTGGACCGCCACGCCACCTCGAAGCTCGACGACGAGGACCTGCTTGGTATCCGCACGCTGGGCTTTCGCGGCGAGGCGCTGCCCTCGATCGGCGCGGTCGCGAAGCTTGCCATCACGACGCGGCACGCCGGCGAGCCGCATGCGTGGTCGCTGAACGTCGAGGGCGGACGGAAATCCGAGATCGCACCGGCCGCGCTGGCGCAAGGCACCCGGGTCGAGGTCGGCGACCTTTTTTTTGCAACGCCCGCCCGGCTGAAATTCCTCAAGACCGACCGGACTGAGGCTGAGGCAATCCGCGAGGTGGTGCGGCGACTGGCGATGGCGCGTCCCGATATCGCTTTCACGCTCGCGGGCGAAGGGCGCGCGCCGGTGACGTGGACGGCGGCGCTCCCGGGCGCGGCGGGACGGTTGACGCGGCTCGGTGACATTCTCGGCGCGGATTTCCGCGGCAGCGCCATCGCGGTGCGCGCCGAACGCGAGGGCGTGATCGTGGAAGGCTTCGCCGCCGCGCCGTCGCTGACGCGCGCCAACGCGCTCGGCCAGTATCTGTTCGTCAACGGCCGCCCGGTGCGCGACAAGCTGATCCTCGGCGCGGTGCGCGCGGCCTATTCCGATTACCTGCCGCGCGACCGCCATCCCGTGGTCGCGTTGTTCGTCACGACCGAGCCGCAGGAGGTCGACGCCAACGTCCATCCCGCCAAGACGGAAGTGCGCTTCCGCAATGCCGCCCTGGTGCGGGCGCTGATCGTGCACGGGCTGAAGGACGCTCTCGCGCGCGAGGGTCGTCGCACAGCCGCGAACAGCGACGGCGCGGTGCTCACGGCGTTTCGTCCCGCGACCGCGCCGCGTCCGGCGAACTGGGACTGGCGGCAATCGCCCGCCTCGCCTCTCAGTGCGCGGCCATGGTCGGACGGCGCGACCGCAACCGCCCTGGCGGAGCCCGGACAGGCCGCGTTCGATGTCGGCGCGCCGAGCGCGGATGTGCGATTCGACGCCCCTCCCGCGGTTGACCTGATCGACCGGCCGCTCGGCGCAGCGCGCACGCAGATTCACGAAACCTATATCGTGTCGCAGACCCGCGACGGCCTCGTCGTGGTGGACCAGCATGCCGCGCATGAGCGCATCGTCTATGAGAAGCTGAAGGCGGCGCTGGAGCGCGACGGCGTGCAGCGGCAGATTCTTCTGATCCCCGACATCATCGAACTGGACGAGGCGACCGTCGAAAAGCTGATCGATCGCGCCACGGAGCTCGAAAAATTCGGTCTTGCCATCGAGTCGTTCGGACCCGGCGCGGTCGCCGTGCGCGAGACGCCCTCGCTGCTCGGCAAAACCAACGCGGCGGCGCTGTTGCGCGATCTCGCCGAGCACATGGCGGAATGGGACGAGGCGCTTCCGCTCGAACGGCGGCTGATGCATGTCGCGGCCACGATGGCGTGTCACGGTTCGGTGCGCGCGGGACGAATCCTCAAGCCCGAGGAAATGAACGCGCTGCTGCGCGACATGGAAGCCACGCCCAATTCAGGCCAGTGCAATCACGGCCGTCCGACTTATGTTGAACTTAAGCTGGCCGATATCGAGAAGCTGTTCGGTCGGCGATGATATCCCGTTTCAAGGCGGCAAGCATGAAGAAGTCCAGCGCGAAGGAAGCCGGGAACAAGGATTCTCCCTCCCGCCTCATCGACGAACGGATCGAGGGGCTGGGCGACTGGCGGGGCGAGATGCTTGCGCGCGTCCGGTTCATCATCAGGCAGGCCGACCCCGAGGTGGTCGAAGAGGTGAAATGGAAAAAACCGTCGAACGCGATGCGCGGCGTTCCGGTGTGGGAACACCACGGCATCATCTGCACCGGCGAAACCTACAAGAACGCCGTGAAGATGACCTTCGCCAAGGGCGCTTCGCTGGACGATCCATCCGGCCTGTTCAACGCCAGTCTCGAAGGCAACACCAGGCGGGCCATTGATCTTCATGAAGGTGACAAGATCGACGACAAAGCGTTGAAAGCGCTCATTCGAGCTGCCGTGGCACTGAACACATCTGCTCTCAAGCGCAAGACGAAGGCGTAGTTACCTGCTGCTCGGCCGCAGGAACACGAACTCGGTGTCGTCATAGGTGCGGCGTTCGAGTTCGTCATAACCGTCCGGCGCGGCGAGCGCCGCCGCGGTTGCCTCCTCGACGACGACCAGCGCGTCCGGCACGAGCCAGCCACCCTCGCGCACCGATGTCAGCGCCTTACCGGCCAGACCCTTGCCATAGGGCGGGTCCAGGAACACCAGCGAGAACGGCTCCATCGGATGCGCCGGGCCAAGATTAGTCGCATCGCGGCGATAGACCTTCGTGACTCCGCCAAGCCCGAGCGCCTCGACATTGTTGCGCAACAATGCGCGCGCCTCGGCGCCGTTATCCATGAACAGCACGAACTTCGCCCCTCGCGACACCGCCTCGATGCCGAGCGCGCCGGTGCCCGCAAACAGATCGAGCACGCGCGCGCCGTCGATCGGATTTGCGTAGGCGTGAACTAGGATATTGAACAGCGACTCGCGCAGGCGATCCTGGGTCGGCCGAATTGCATTCGACGCAGGCGACGCGATGTTGCGGCCCTTCAGCCGCCCGCCGACCACACGCATCATTCAATCCCGCGGCGTCAGATCGCGCTTGCCGTGATAGCCGCGTTTTGGCCGGCGCGGCGGACCGTAGCCGTTGGCCTCTGCCTCGTTGCGCGCCCGCGCCTCGTCGCTGCCGGTCCGCTGCACCACGACGCTGCGTCCCTTGCGATCCTCGATCACCGCGCGCTTCGTTCTCGCCTTGTTGTCCTTCTTGCTACGCAACGGCGTGCCGTCGCGGCCGAGCTTGGGAGCATCGGCCTCGGCGGCGGCGCCGGCGAAATTCGCGTTGGCAAGCACGGCGATCTTGTCGCCTAGCTGCTCGCGCAGCACGCGGGTCTTGACCTCCTCGACCTCACCTTCCGCGATCTCCGCAAGTTGAAACGGACCGTACGAGATGCGGATCAGCCGGTTCACCTCCAGCCCGAGATGCACCATCACATTGCGCACCTCGCGGTTCTTGCCCTCGCGGATCGCGAACGTCAGCCACACATTCGCGCCCTGGTCGCGCTCCAGCGTGGCGTCAATCGAGCCATATTTGACGCCGTCGACCTCGACGCCATTCCTGAGCGCATCGAGTTGCGCCTGCGTCACTTCGCCGTGGGCGCGAACGCGGTACCGCCTGAGCCAGCCGGTGTCCGGCAACTCCAGCGCGCGCGCCAGACCGCCGTCGTTGGTCAGCAGCAACAATCCTTCGGTATTGAAATCGAGACGGCCGATACTGATCAGCCGCGGCAGACCTGCCGGCAGACTGTCGAACACGGTCGGCCGCCCTTCGGGATCAGCATGGGTCGTCATCAACCCGCGCGGCTTGTGATACAGAAACAGCCGCGTGCGCTCGCGCTCGGGCAACGGCTGACCATCCACGGTAATGACATCGCGCGAGGTGACGTCGAGCGCCGGCGAGTTGACGACGCGGCCATTGACCGCGACGCGGCCCTGCGTGATCCATTCCTCGGCGTCGCGGCGCGAGGCAAGACCCGCGCGCGACATCACTTTCGCGATGCGCTCGCCAGCCTTCTTCGGCTTCGGCTCGGGCCGCGCGCCGCGGCGGTCGTCGTCAGGCCTGCGTTCGCGATAGGCGCCACGCCCTCCGAACGCCGGACGCTTCGCGAAGACCTTGCTGTCGTCCTCATTGTCACGACGCGGGCGATCGTCGCCTCCTTCATGGCGCGGGCGCTCCTGCCGTGGGCGATCGAAGCGAGGACGATCTCCGGAGGGACGGTCATAACGCGGCCGCTCACCCTGCGAACGATCAAACTTGCGCGGGCCACGCTCGCCGCCCGGAGCACGTTCGGGGCGATCTTCCCGCGATTTCGAGAACCGTGGACGCCCTGCGCCGCCGCGATCATCGCGCGGCCTATCGAAACGTCCGGCGTCATCGCGCGAGGGTCGGGAACCGCGTCGCGCATCATCGCGCGGGCGGGCGTCGCGCTTCTCCCACGGCTTGGACTCGCCGCGCTCCGGACGGTCGCCGAAATCCTTGCGCGGCCCGCGCGAACCACGATCCGCCGCGCCGCGTGAAAACGTCCTGTCACCGACAGCGCGATTCCCGCGTGGCTCATAAGCGCGATTCTCGCCGCCACCCTCGCGCGGCGGACGCGCGCTATAAGGCCGGTCCCCTTGCGGCCGCGCACGCTGCGGGCGGTCGCCGTCTTTCCGGAAACCCTCGCCTCGCGGGGTGTAGGGACGCTTCTCGCCGAATTTCTTATCGGCAAAGCGCCCCGCAGGGCGCGCGTCGCCACGGTCAGCGCGCGGCGCGCGGTCGTCCCGTTTGAAGGCTGGACGCTCGCCGCGAGGCGAACCCTCGCGCGGCGCGTAGGCACGCTTGTCGCCGCCGTCGTCGCGCTTGAAGCGAGGCCGCGCGGCGTCACCGCCATCGCGTTTGCCCGCATAGGGTTTCCCCGCACCCGCCCGTGACGTCCTGGCATAGGGTTTCGCACCGGCAGCCTTGTTCGCACCGGCGCGCTTGCCGGTTGAGGGCCGCTTGCTGTCTTCGTCTCGCGCCGGAAGGCCGCGCTTGGCGAGCTTCTTTTCCGGGCCGCGCGCCGCGCCGGATCGGCGCTTGCCGCCTGGGGGACGATCACGCCGGCCACGTGCATTGTCTTTATTGGTATCGCGGGGCATGAATGTTCTCGCAAAAGCAACCGGCCGGCGGCGACGCCGGCCCCGAGGATAAGCATAACGGTTTCGCGCGCGGCTCTTGTCCGAAGCACCGTCTTGCGAAAAGCCAATTCAAGTTTTGAACGCGCCTCTTAACAGGGTTCTCACCGGAGCGCGATCAGCAAAAGCGGGTGCGCCGGGGAAACGAGACATGACCGCACCAAGTTTCATGGATTTGGCGCTTGCGGCCGCCGAAACGGCCGGAAAGTCGGGCGAAGTGCCGATCGGCTGCGTCATTGTGCGGAATGGCGAGGTCGTCGCATCGGCCGGAAACCGCACGCTGACCGACCGCGATCCCACGGCGCATGCCGAAATCCTGGCGCTGCGGGCCGCCGCGCACGCCCTCGGCAGCGAGCGGCTCACCGGCTGCGATCTCTATGTGACGCTGGAACCCTGCACCATGTGCGCGGCCGCGATCTCGTTCGCGCGGATCCGGCGGCTCTACTACGGAGCGGCGGACCCGAAAGGCGGCGCGGTGGATTCCGGCGTCCGCTTCTTCGCCGCGCCGACCTGCCACCACCGGCCGGAGGTATATCCGGCGGTCGGTGAAAACCAAGCGGCGACGCTGCTGCGCGATTTCTTCAAGGCGCGGCGGTGAAGAACTGCCTCAGCGCCCTCGCGGTCTCGTCGGGCGCTTCTTCCGGCAGGTAGTGGCCTGAATTCAGCGCACCGCCCGTCACTTTGGCCGCCCAGACCCGCCAGGCATTGAGCGGCGTGGCCGAGGCCGCGGCGGCGATACCCGCATCGCCCCACAGCGCCAGCATCGGAATGGTGATCTTCCTGCCCGCTTCGAGATCGGCCTTGTCGATCTCGAAATCGGCATAGGCGCCGGCGCGATAGTCCTCGCACATCGCATGGACCCGCGAAGGATCGCGGCACGGCGCGAGATAATGCTCGAGCGCGCGCGGATCGATGGCATCGAGCGTGCCGGATCCGGTCTTGCTCGCCATCGTCTGCTTCAGGAAAAAATCCGGCTGCCCGGTGATGAGCTTCTCCGGCAGCGGATCGGGCTGCGCGAGAAACGCCCAGTGATAGATTTTCAGCGCCGACAGCCGATTGATGCGCGCCCAGTAGTCGTAGGTCGGCAGGATGTCGAGCACGGCGAGCTTCGACAGCCGTCCGGGATGATCGAGCGCGAGCCGATAGGCGACGCGGCCGCCGCGATCGTGCCCCGCCAGCGCGAAATACACGTGACCGAGTTTCTCCATGGCCTCGATCAAGGTTTCCGCCATTGCGCGCTTGGTATAGGGCGTGTGGTCCGCATCGCTCTCGGGCATGTCGGACCAGCCGTAGCCGGGCAGATCGGGAATGATGACGGTGAAGGCGTCGGCGAGTTGCGGCGCCACCTTGTGCCACATCACGTGCGTCTGCGGAAAACCGTGCAGCAGCAAAAGCGGCGGCCCCTTGCCTCCGACGCGCGCGAAGATGCGGCCCGACGTCGTGTTGATCCATTCGGAGGCGTAACCGGGAAACAGATCGGCAAGGTCGGGCATGGCTGATCCCTTTATCTCCGGCATCCCTGCGGCGCGCTCCGGGCCGGGACGCGCCTGACAGCGGATTCGAGACGATTGCGGCCGCCAATGCAACCCGTCGCAACAACCCGCGCGGGATGAAACTATCCGCCGCTCTCCCGCTCAACCGCCCGGAAGCCGATGTCGCGGCGGCAGAAGCCGTCAGACCATTTGATGCGATCCACCGCCTCGTAGGCGCGCGCCTGCGCCTCCGCGACGGTCTTGCCCGAGGCGCAGACGTTCAGCACGCGCCCGCCATTGGCGAGGATGCGTCCGCCCTCCTCCTTCGTTCCCGCCTGGAAAATCTCCACGCCTTCGACCTCGGCCGCGGCGTCGAGCCCTTCAATGGGCGTCCCCTTTGCATAGTCACCGGGATACCCTTTCGCCGCCATGACAACGGTCAACGCCGGGTCGGAAAACCAGCGCAGGCTGAAATGGTTCAGTTGTCCGTCGCAGGCGGCGAACAGCGCCGGCACGATGTCCCCCATCATCCGCAGCATCAACACCTGGCATTCCGGGTCGCCGAAGCGGACGTTGTATTCGATCAGCTTCGGCCCATCGTCGGTGATCATCAGGCCTGCGAACAGCACGCCCTTGAAAGGCGCACCCTTCGCGCGCATGGCGCGCAATGTCGGAAGAATGATCTCGTCCATGGTGCGGCGGCACATCTCGTCAGTCATGACGGGAGCCGGCGAATAGGCGCCCATGCCGCCGGTGTTCGGTCCCTTGTCGCCGTCGAAGGCGCGTTTGTGATCCTGCGCCGTCGCCAGCGCCAGCGCATGCTCGCCGTCGCACAGCGCGAAGAACGACGCCTCCTCGCCGCGCATGAACTCCTCGACCACCACTTGCGCGCCGGCCGCGCCGAAACCGCCCTCGAACATCGTGTCGATCGCCGCGTTCGCCTCCTCGATCGTCATCGCGACCACGACGCCCTTTCCCGCAGCAAGCCCGTCGGCCTTGATGACAATCGGCGCACCGTTCGCGGCGATGTAGGCCTTCGCCGAGCCGGCATCGCTGAAGCGTTCATAGGTGGCGGTCGGAATGGCGTTGTCGCGGCAGAGATCCTTGGTGAAGCCCTTCGAGCTTTCAAGCCGGGCTGCGGCCTTGCTCGGCCCGAACGCCTTGATACCGGCGGCCGCGAGATCATCGACGATGCCCGCCGCAAGCGGCGCCTCGGGCCCGACCACCACCAGATCGACCTTGTTGGCCTTGCAGAACGCGATCACCGCGGCATGATCGGCGACGTCGAGCGACACGCATTCGGCGACGCGCGCGATCCCTGCATTGCCCGGCGCGCACCAGAGTTTCGTCAGCAACACGGAGTCGGCGATTTTCCAGGCCAGCGCATGTTCGCGGCCGCCGGAACCGAGCAGGAGAATGTTCATGGACGACTGCCGATAAGGATTTTCGATGGTTTACCGACGCTTTAGCATGGTAAGGCGGAGGCGCAACAGACGTGATCCAAATGCCCGCAGGCCCTGCACAACTCCTGGCGAACGCGCCGGAATATACCGTCTCCGAACTGTCCTCGGCGCTGAAGCGCACCGTCGAGGATACCTACGGCCATGTGCGGGTGCGCGGCGAGATATCCGGCTTTCGCGGGCCTCATGCCTCGGGCCATTGCTATTTCGCGCTGAAGGACGAAAGCGCCAAGATCGAGGCGGTGATCTGGAAAGGCATTCATGGCCGGATGCGGTTCAAGCCGCAGGAGGGCCTCGAGGTCATCGCGACCGGCAAGCTGACGACCTATCCCGGCTCGTCGAGATACCAGATCGTGATCGAGGCGCTGGAGCCAGCCGGAATCGGCGCGCTGATGGCGCTGATGGAGGAGCGCAAGAAGAAGCTCGCGGCGGAAGGCCTGTTCGACGAAGCCCGCAAGCAATTGCTGCCCTGGTTGCCCGAGGTGATCGGCGTGGTGACCTCCCCGACCGGCGCGGTCATCCGCGATATTCTGCATCGGCTGGAAGACCGTTTTCCCCGCCACGTGCTGGTTTGGCCGGTGCGGGTGCAGGGCGAAGGCTCGGCGGAACAGATCGCGGCCGCCATAGAGGGCTTCAATGCGCTGCCGGAAGGTGGACATATTCCGCGACCTGATCTTCTGATCGTCGCGCGCGGCGGCGGCTCGCTCGAAGACCTGTGGTCGTTCAACGAGGAAATCGTGGTCCGTGCGGCCGCCAACAGCATGATCCCGCTGATTTCCGCGGTCGGCCACGAGACCGATATCACGCTGATCGATTTCGCCGCCGACAAGCGGGCTCCGACGCCGACCGCCGCGGCCGAAATCGCGGTGCCGGTCCGAGCCGAACTGTTCGTCGAAGTCTCGAACCTCGCGGCACGCGCCATGGTCGGATGGCGGCGCGGTCATGACGATCGGCGCACCGAATTGCGCTCGGCCGCCCGCGCGCTGCCGGAAGCGGGCGAGTTGCTCGCGATCCCGCAACAGAAGCTCGACGGCGCCGCCGCCGCATTGCCGCGCGCCCTGCGCGCGAGCACGCACCTGCATCATCGCCGCTTCACGCAGATCTCGAGCGGACTCACGCTGCGCGTGCTGCGCGCGCAGGTCAGCCACGCCAAACAATCCGTCGCCGCGACCGGCGCGCGGCTCGCACATTGCACGCAGGTGGTCTTGCGCCACCGCCGCGATTGCTTCACCGGGCTGGCTGTGCGGCTCACGGCTTCGCGCCTCGCCAATGCGCAGGTGCAGCGCGCCCAGATCGTGCGAGCGAACGAACGCACCCAGCGCCTCGCCGAGCGGGCACGGCGGGCATTCGTCACCTTGCTGCAGCGGCATGAGGCCCGCATCGCGCATTCCGGCCAGTTGCTGGCGGCGGTGTCCTATCGCGGCGTGCTCGCGCGCGGCTTCGCGCTGGTGCGCGACGACGCCGGACAGGCGTTGCGGAGCGCATCGGCGGTCGGGCCTGCGGCACGGCTCTCGCTCGAATTCGCGGACGGGCGGGTGAACGCGACCGCCGACAACGACCGGCTGGCTACGACCTCGCCCGGCCCGAAAAGCCAACCCAAGCCGACACCCGCGCGGCGCACGGTAAAGCCCGGCGATCAGGGAAATCTTTTCTAGAGCCTGATCCCGAAAAGTGGAAACCGGTTTTCGGAAAAGATCATGCTCAAACAAAAAGATAAGCGACGAGTCTGATTCAACGCAGTTGAAACAGACTCTAGTCTCTAACGCGCCAGCCAGCCCGCGACCCGGCTTTCCGAGTCCGCTCGCGCCTTGGAATCGGCTCCGATGCGCCCGCCTCCTCCGGCAACTGCATGGACCGGCGCATTCACCCTGTCGAAACCATGGCGGGCGTTGGGGTAGACGACAATCCGGGCGAGCGCGCTGCGCCCGCGCGCATCGTCGACCATCTGCCGGCAGGCGGACGGCGAACTGAGGTCGTCGGCGGCGCCGATCAGCAACAGGGTCGGAACGCGCGTGCTCCACCCCAGACGCGACGAGATCCTGCAGTCCGGGTAGAACACCACAGCCGAGCGGAAATCATCATGCCGGCCGGCCCATGCGATTTGCGGACGCACCGCCCACAAAACGGCACTGGCGCCGTTGTCCCATCCGAGCAGGCCAATACGGCCGTGCAGAACCCAGGGCTGCTGCATCAACCACTGTCGCGCGTCGCGGATATCGGCGACGCGCTCGCGGCGCGCGAAGATCTTGCGCTGTTTGGGCTGGCATTGCTGGCCGGCGCCGCGAGAACCATAACTGTCCGGGAACAGAACGGCGTTGCCGCCTTTCAAAAGCCGCTCGGCCCAATCCAGATAGCGCGGCTGGATTTGCCCGCCGTGTCCGAGACCGCTGCAGCCGTGCAATGCGATGATCGTCGCGAACGGGCCGTTACCGTCGGGCTTGTAGAGCAGGCCATGCAGCACGCCGCCCTGCCGCGGGATGGCGATCCGTTCGGGCTGCGGGGGTGCGGACGCCGCGAACGCTGCGACGGTCGAAACAGACATCGCAACCCAAACAAATGCTGACAGCAGCCGCATATATCTTGCCGGACGATCTGGTATGCTGCAAAAAGGAACCTGAATGCAGACCTATCATGTGGTCGGACGCGCAATTCATCACAAATCGGTGGTTTGACGCGGCCTTTTGCGAGCCTATCTGTGGAGAACAAAAAATCAGCCGGCATGTTTGCAGGCCGGCGATTCGGGAGAGAGACGTGCTGAACAAATTTGGCCAGTCCGGCCAGGGCGAAGCGCGGGTGCAATATCTCGACGGCGATTTCCGCGTGCTTTCGACGGGAACCTATGTGCGTTGCGCCATCACCGACGCCCACATTCCGCTCGACGAATTGAAGTACTGGAGCGTCGACCTGCAGGAGGCTTACGCTCTTCCGAGCGCGGTCCTGCAGCGGCATTACCCGGGCACACTGAAGTAGCCGACGCTATCGCCGCGCCTGTGCGATCCGGTCCGCGAGGAACGACCGCAGCGCCGGTTCGTCGTCGAACGCAAGCGTGACTGCGAAGGGAACGACGGCCTGAGCGAATGCCGCAAGGCTTTCGCTGTTGCGCAGCCGCGCCAGATCCTTTTCGGTCGTCACCAGCGCAAGACCGTCGCGCGCAGCAACCTCCTGCAACTCCGCCACGTCGCGTTGCGAAAACGGATGATGATCGGAGAATGCCCGCTCCGTGGTCACATCGATGCCGCAGGCGCGCAGGCTGCGGAAGAACCGCGCGGGATCGCCGATGCCGGCGAAGGCACAGACACGCCTGCCGCGCAGCGCCGCGACCGACGCGTCATCGGGGACGAGCTTCGCCCGCAACACAAGGCCTCCCGCGCTGATGTTGGCCGCAACGCCGTCCGCGGCGGCGCCAGGGCCGATGACTACGAGCGCATCGGTGCGGGACAATTGCGCCGGCAGAGGCGCGCGCAACGGCCCCGCCGGAAACACCCGCTTGTTGCCCGGACCGCGATCGCCGTCGATCACGATCAGCGAGATATCCTTCGCAAGCGCCGGGTTCTGAAAGCCGTCATCCAGCAGGATCACGCTCGCGCCCAGTGCGCGAGCCGGTGCGACGCCCGCCGTCCGTTGCCGTGACACGATTACCGGGATTGTCCGCGCCATCATCAACGGCTCGTCGCCGACATCGGCGGCCGTATGCCGGTGCGCATCGACTTGCAGCGGGCCGTGCAGCCGCCCGCCATAGCCGCGGCTGAGCACGACCGGCGTTTCGCCGAGCGAGCGGAGGATGCCTGCCAGCGCCATCACGGTGGGCGTCTTGCCGGCGCCGCCAAGACCGTAGTTTCCGACGCAGATGACGGGCACCCCGGCGCGGAGACCTGTCCGCATCAGCCGCCGCGCGGCGATCGCACCGTAAAGCGCGCCAAGGGGCGCTAACAACTGCGACAGCAGCGATGACGGCCTGTACCAGAAGGCCGGCTCACGCATCGGCCGCTCGCCTCTCCAGCCGCAACTGCAGAATATACGGTTCGAGCGCGGCCAGCGTGCGCTCCAGCGCGCCGCCGAGCCGATCGACCACGTCGGCCGCGGCCGCCCTCGCGGCATCGCGGGCGGCGAGATCGCTGAGCAGATGGCCGAGATGCTTCACCAGCGCATCGCCGTCGTCGGCCCGGCGCGCGCCGCCGGCGCGGTCGAGCGCGTCATAGACCTCGGTGAAGTTGAAGACATGCGGGCCGTGCACGACAGCGGCGTCGAGCTTGATTGCCTCGATCGGATTCTGGCCGCCGCGCGGCACCAGCGATCCGCCCATGAAAACGATCGGCGCCAGCCGGTAGAACAATCCCAGTTCGCCCATGGTGTCGGCGATATAGATATCCGTCCGCGCCGTCGGCAATTGCTCCAGCGAGCGTCGCGCGGCTTGCGCGCCGGAGGCTGCGATCATGCGGGCGATCGCCTCGCCCCGGTTGGGATGGCGCGGAACGATCACGGTCAGCAGCGAGGGGAAGTAAACAGCCAGCGTCCGGTGCGCATTGAGGAGAATCTCCTCCTCGCCCGGATGGGTCGACGCCGCCACCACCACCGGGCGGCCGCGGGTGACGAACAGCAAACGCTCCAGCCGGCCCTCGTCGGCCGGCGGCGCCCGCACGTCGAGCTTGAGATTGCCGGTGACGGCGACGTTGCGGCCGCCGAGCACGGTGAAGCGCTCCGCATCGGTTTCGGACTGGACCAGGCAGATGTCGAACCGGCCCAACAGCGCCGCGATCGTTCCCGCCATCCTGCGCCAGCGCGGAAACGAACGCTGCGACATCCGCCCGTTGATGATCACCATCGGCAGGCGGCGCGACGCGCCAGCCAGAATCAGATTGGGCCAAAGATCCGACTCGATGAACAGCGCGAGACCCGGCCGCCAGTGATCGAGAAAGCGCGCGACGAAGCGCGGCGAGTCGTAGGGGATGTACTGGTGAATGATGTCCGGCGGAAATCGCTTCGCGACCATGGCAGCCGAGGTCACGGTGCCCGAGGTGAGCAGAATGCGCAGGTTCAACGCCCGCAGCCGCTCGATCAGCGTGGCTACGGCCAGCACCTCGCCGACGCTTGCGCCATGGATCCAGACCAGCGGGCCCGCGGGACGCGGCAGGCGGGCGATGCCCCGCCGCTCGTCGATGCGCGCGGGATCTTCCTTGCCCTGCTTCAGCCGGCGTTTCAAAAGCACGGGCGCGAGCGCGCCGGCGGCGGCGGACAGTCTGCCGTAGAGGCGCAGCGTCGCCGGCACCGGGCTAGACATCGCACCTCCCCGCCTCGAGTTCAGGCCGGCCGATCCTGGCGTAAGCACGGCGCGTGGCGTCGTTCAGCGTGGCCTCCAGCCGAACCCTCAGCGTTTCCATCATCTCGGCGTCGGCGTCGGCAGGAACCGAGATCGGCTCGCCGCCGACCAGGGCGCCGCGTCCGAACGGCAGGTTGATGGTGGTGCCGTCCCAGTTGTTCAGGCGAATGAAGCGGCTGGTCGCCATCGCAAACGGCATGATGATCCGCCCGGACTCGCGCGCCAGCATGATGACGCCAAGGCCCGCGACGCGCGAGCGCTTCGGCACATCGGCGGTGAGAGCCACGTTGTAGTTCTCTTCGAGCGCGCGAACCATTTCCTTGAAGGCGCCGACCCCGCCCTTGCGATTGAATGCGGAGCCGTGATCGCCGGAGCCGCGGATGGTCTCGATGCCCAGCCGCTCCGCCGCCAGCGCATTGAACTCGCCGTCGCGGTGGCGCGAGATCAACACCTTGCCGCGATGGTGCGCCCGCTTGATGAACGGCGTCATGAAATGCTGTCCGTGCCAGAACGCGAGGATGACAGGCATCTGCGGCTCGACAATGTCGTAGACATCGTCCGGATCATAGCTGAATCGGTTGGTCATCCAAACCAGCCGCAGAAAGCCCGCGGCCAGGAGGCCTGCGAACTGCTGAAACCAGCGGGCGCGCAGCAGATTGCGGAGCAGCTTTCTCAAAGGCCGGGCTTCGTGTCTTGACCAGGATCGAGAAGCCGGTGGAGGTGCACGATGAAATACCGCATGTGGGCGTTATCGACCGTCTGCTGCGCCTTCGCCTTCCAGGCGGCGTAGGCCGATGCGTAGTTCGGGTACAGGCCGACGATCTCCACCTCGTCGAGGTTCTTGAAGGTCGTCTGCGCGAGATCGGCCAGTTCGCCCCCGATCACGAGGTGGAGCAATTGCTGGGGCGGAGTGTCCGGCGGCATTGCGCGTTGTCCTACTATGGCGCCGATCGTCAGGCAAATACCCCGAAAGTCGACACCCCGTCTCCTTACGGCAGCGGCCCCCCCTGAAAATACGCGAGAATGCGCGCGTGGCGAAGGCGACCCGCCGCCAACAGCACGTCGTGCGTCACCTCGGCGCGGTTATAGAGGATCGGCTCGCCCCCGATCGACGTCAGTCTACCATTCGCCTCCTGCACGATCAAATCCGCGGCGGCGATATCCCAGTCGCAACTGTCGCCGCCAGCGAAAGCCGCGTCGATGCGGCCGTCCGCGACACGGCATAGCCGCAGCGCCAGCGAAGCGATCCGCGGGTGAGGCGCGGCATCGCTTCGGTCGAGTTTGTCCACAAGCGGCTTCGGTCCCGCGATCCTGGAAACCACCACGGTATCGCCGGGCGTCGCCTGCACCGGCGCGCCGTTGCAGGTCGTGCCCTGCCCGCGCGCGGCGAGGAAGAACTCGTCGGTGGCCGGCGCGAAGACGGCCGCGAGCAACGGCGAGGCACGCTCGACCAGCGCGACGCTGACGCACCAGTCGTCGCGGCCGGCGATATAGCCGCGCGTACCGTCGATCGGATCGACGATCCAGACCCGCTGCTTGCCGAGCCGCGAGGGATCGTCGGCGCTTTCCTCGGACAGCCAGCCGTAATCCGGCGTCGCCGCGCGCAACTTGTTTTCGATGAGATCGTTGACCGCGATATCCGCTTCCGACACCGGCGACGAGACCCCCTTGGTCCAGGTCCGCAGGCTGGTGCAAAACATCGCGCGTGCCAGTTCTCCCGCCTCGCGCACCGTCTCGATCAACAGAGCGCGGTCCCGCGCCAGATCGTCGTCGCGGCTATCGGCCTTACCGCCCGCCAACCGTCAGCCCTTCGATGCGCACGGTCGGCGCGTTGGTCGCATAGCGGAATGCAAGGTCATTGGCGGGGGTCAGCGACTTGAACATCTCGATCAGATGTCCGGCGATAGTGATCTCGCTCACGGGATAGGTGATCTCGCCGTTCTCGATCCAGAATCCCGACGCGCCGCGGCTGTAGTCGCCGGTCACGCCATTGACGCCGGAGCCGATCAGGTCGGTGACGTAGAAGCCCTGCTCGATGTCGGCGATCAGTTCACGCGGCGTCATCTGCCCCGCCTCGAGATGCAGATTGTAAGGTCCCGGCGAGGGCGACGACGAGACGCCACGATGGGCATGACCGGTCGTCGTCAGGCCGAGTTCGCGCGCGGTTGCCGAATCCAGCAACCACGACGTCAACACGCCGTCGTCGATCACCGCCAGTTTCTTGGTCACGACACCTTCCGCGTCGAAGGCCTGCGAGCGCAGCCCGCGCACACGCAGCGGATCGTCGACGATCCGGATTCCTTTCGCGAACAATTGCTGCCCGAGCCGATCTTTTAGAAAACTGGTCTTGCGCGCGATTGACGCGCCGTTGGCCGCGCCGACGACATGACCGACCAGCGAGCCCGCGACGCGCGGATCGTAAACCACCGGCACCTTACAGGTGGCGACCTTGCGCGGATTGGCGCGCGCCACCGTGCGTTCACCGGCGCTGCGGCCGATGCTGGCCGGAGACATGAGATCGGAGCCATGAAGCGCGGAGGAAAAATCGTAATCGCGCTCCATGGCAGTGCCGTCGCCGACGATCGCCATCATCGAGATGCCATGGCTCGAACGAAGATACGATCCGCGGAAGCCGGTGCTCGTCGCCAGCACCATGCCGGCGATGCCGGCCGACGCCGAGGCGCCGCCGGATTTGGTGACGCCCTTGACCGCCAGAGCCGCCGCCTCTGCCTCGACCGCGCGGCGCTCGAGTTCCGCCGTCGTTGGCGTACCCCGATCGAGCAGATCGAGATCGGGAAAATTCCGCGCCAGCAATGCAGGATCGGCCAGGCCGACATATTGATCGTCGGGCGCGACCCGCGCCATCGCGACCGCGCGTTCGGCGAGTTTCGCGACATTGTCGCCGCCGACATCGTTGGTCGAGACCGTGGCCTGTCGCCGTCCGACCAGCACGCGCAGTCCGACGTCGTCGCTCTCCGAGCGCTCCGATTCCTCGACGCGGCCGTCGCGAACCTCGACGCCTTGCGAGATGCCGCGCACCGCGACCGCATCCGCAGCATCCGCGCCCGCGCGCTTCGCAGCCTCGACCAGCCGTTCGGCGAGTTCACTGAGCGCGGATTGATCGAAGAGTTCGGATTCGGCGGATTTCGGTAATGATGTGTTTGGTGAAGAGATCACGAACAAAATCCCGGGAATTCGAGGAGACCGGCGCGCAAGCGGTCCCGTCATGAGATGTGCTTATTTTATGCGGACTTCAAGCGTGACATGCAGCGGGTATCGAAGATTATCAGCGCCCCGGCAAGGACCCGTCAAGCATGTCGGCGAAGGGTCTGTCAATCATGCGCGCGGATGAGGCCCAAGGTACCTTCGATTAACCAGCCTTTTTAAGCAAATCCGGATCGCGCGCTGGCATGCTCTCGCCCATCGACCGGGAACATAATCCCGGCGGGGAGACAAAGCCGTGAGGCGTCAAACATCAACAGGCGGACCGGATTCCGCCGGGTCGAGCCGCGCTCTGCGGCTCGACCCGCTCTCACTGCCCGTCAGTTTCGCCGCGCGCGACAGCCGCGCCGACGGCGGCATCCGCCAGATCGAACTTCATCGCGAACGCGTGACGCTGCATCGCGCCGTCCACGGCATGCAGATGACCATCAGCGTGCGCGTCAGCGAATTCGCCGGTGTGACCGTGCGCGACACCGCCGACGGACGGGCGCTTGTTCTGCTTCACCGCGATCCGTCGCTCGCCATTCCCCTTCTGGTGACCGATGATGCCGCCGAGCGCGACGCCGCGTGGCAGGCCTGGAGCGAGATTCTCGCGCTTCCGCAACTCGCCGACGACAGGCGCGATCCGACGCCGCGCAGACGACGGAGCAACGCCATCAATGCACGGCGTCCGAGTTTCCTGGTGCGGCGGCGCAACGGCTATCTGCTCAACCCGGCGGCCATCTATCGGGGCGAACGCGAGATCATCGCGCGGAATTAGTCAGGCCACCGCCACCAGCAACGCGCTCGCCAATAGACCCGCGAACAGCAACAGCCCGGCATCGCGGTTGGATTTGAAAATCCGCAGGCAGAGACGGGAATCGCCGATGTCGATTCGTGCGACCTGCCAGGCGAGATGCGCGGCAAAGGCCGCAAGGCCGATCCATGCCGGCCATCGCGCGGCGGCCAAATGCAATGCGACGCCGATGAGAGCGACGGCAAGCCCGTAGAAGATCGCAAGCGCCGGCCGCGTGCGTTCACCGAACAGCAACGCCGTCGACTTGATGCCGATCAGCGCGTCGTCTTCCGCGTCCTGATGGGCATAGATCGTGTCATAGCCGATCACCCATGCGATCGAGCCCGCATACAGCGCCAGCGCGGCCGCATCGATGCGGCCCAGCAGCACCGCGAAACCCATCAGCGCGCCCCATGAAAAGGCGAGGCCGAGCACGACCTGCGGCCAGTAGGTAATGCGCTTCATGAAGGGATAGGCCGCAACAATGACCAGCGAAGCGATTCCGGTCGCGATGGCGAAGCGGTTGAACTGGAGCAGCACCGCGAATCCCGCAAGCGCCTGCGCCACGAGAAAAACCATGGCATGCGCCACCGTCACCTGCCCCGCAGGAATCGGGCGCGACCGCGTCCGCTCAACGCGCGCGTCAAGATCGCGATCGGTGATATCGTTCCAGGTGCAGCCCGCGCCGCGCATCGCGAACGCGCCGATAAAAAACAGCACGATGGTCAGAGGCAGCCGGTTCACGTCACGGGCGACGCCCGCCGCCAGCGCGGCCGACCACCAGCATGGCAGCAGCAGCAGCCAGGAGCCGATCGGCCGGTCGAGCCGCGACAGTCTCAGATAGGGACGCGCCCACAGCGGCGCGCGCGTGTCGACCCAGTTGCCGGCCGAGTCCGCGACGCGTGCCGCCGCGTCGCTCATCAGAGGCTCGTCATCGGGTGAGAACGTTGCCGTTCAAGGTGTCGAACGTGCTGCCGCCCTTCTTCGGCGTGGTGGCTTCCGGCAATCCGCCCGAGGCCGAACCCAGAACCTCGCTCAGGCTCGGCCCGGAGGGACCACGCATTTTCGCCTGCTTGGCCACATCGCAAACCTTCTGATGCATGGTTTCCGTGGCCTTGTGGTTGGCGCGCATCTGCGCTCCGACGTTGTCGGGAATTCCGCACTTCTGGGAATTCTTGTCGACGAATTTGAGCATTTTGACTTCCGCCTGCGCATATTGCCCGATCAGCTTGCAGGCTTCATCGGGCGGCGCATGACGGGCGCCGGCAGCCTGGATCAGCTTGCCGCGTTTCTCGGCCGCTTCGCGCAGCGGCATGAATTCCTTCATGCAGTCGGCGGCACCGGGCGGACCCGCCTGCTGGCGCGGAGCCCCGAATCCACCCACCGGAGCAGCGCCAGCGGAGGGAAACGCAGAAGGCGCGCCGACCGTCGCCGACGTGGCGCCATTGACCGGGGGAAACGCGGAATCCTGGGCCGGCGCGGAGAGCCGTTGCGCAGGCGCACCATTGACGGGCGGGAACGCCGGGTCATTGACTGTTCCGGTCGCACTGTTGGGCAATGGTGCCGGAAACGCGGTCTGGCCCGGCGCGTCGGTGACGCCGATGGCAAGCACCGCAAGTGTCAATGGAACGATCAGGCGTGGGGCGATCACAGCAGTTCTCCGGCAGGGTCAACTATCCGCGACGTCTTTCGCGACGAATGCAACGAACCACCTTCCATGATTCCCACACTTTTACGATTGCAGACGATTCCTAACAACCCGACGAATCGGGCAACAGCGCGACGCATGGCCGCGCCAATCCAAACATGGCCGCGCCGATCGAAAATCGGAACACCCGGACTGATTTCCGCCCTCACAGTTTGAGAGCCCGATTGTGTTGGTCTATAGGGTTTTCGAGCGACGAGGTACCCGGTTCGCATGAAGAAACCGCCGTAGAAGGCAGTTCCCGCAGGATTTCACTGTTAGTCATGCCCGTTTAGTCATGCCCGACACGGACTTTCGCAGTCCCCGGCTCTACGTCGACGCACCGCTCGCCGCAGGCGGCAGGGTTCCGCTCGACCGCGACCAGGCCAATTATCTCGGCAATGTGCTGCGCCTCGGATCGGGCGCGAAGGTGCTGGTCTTCAACGGCCGCGATGGCGAGTGGCTGGCGGCGATCGCCGGTCGCAAGCGTCCGGAACACCTGGATATCGTCGCCGAGACCAGGGCTCAGGACCGCCTGCCCGACCTGCGCTACGTCTTCGCGCCACTGAAACACGCCCGGCTCGATTACATGGTCCAGAAGGCCGTCGAAATGGGGGTTTGTACGCTGCAGCCGGTCCTGACCCGCTTCACCCAGGTGACCCGGGTCAATGGCGAGCGGATGCGTGCCAATGTCATCGAGGCCGCCGAGCAATGCGGCATCCTCAGCCTGGCCAGGGTCGAGGAACCGGTCACCCTCGAGCGTTGGCTCGGCGGGCGCGCGCCGGAACGCCTGCTGGTCTTCTGCGACGAGGCCGCGCCGGTCGCCAATCCGGCGGCGGCGCTTGCGCCGATGGGCAGCGCCGCACGGGGCGTCGATGTGCTGGTCGGGCCCGAAGGCGGTTTCGCCGAGGACGAGCGGACAAATCTGCTCGGCCAGCCCCTTACGCTGCGGCTATCGCTCGGCCCGCGGATCCTGCGCGCCGATACCGCCGCGGTCGCGGTTCTTGCCCTGGTCCAGACCGTACTGGGCGACTGGACGCAGTCCGAAAAACACGCAACTCGTTAAGCCACTTCCCGAATCATGGTCGAAACGGTCATACGGCCATGCTAGTGGTCCGATTCTAACATTTGCATCCCGTTGCGGCAGGGAGTTCTTGCAAATGTTAGAATCAAAGGACCACTAGCTCCACTAGGTTTCTAGTGGAGTTTTGAATTTGACGTTCGCCTGACGGGTTTGCTGCAAAGTGGGTAGCGAACGTCAAATTCACTCCACTAGAGCCTTTCCGCTTCTGACGGAATCAGAAGCGAGCTCTATGATTTTGATTTGACGCGTTTTCTTGACGCGAACCGGTATCCTCTTCGCTCGAAAACGCTATAAGGGCTTGCCCGGAAAACACCTTGGAATCCATGGCCTTCGATATGAGCGGCAACGCGGAAACTCCTGCAACCCGATCGCCCCCCTGGGCGGACGGGCTGCTGTCGTCGTTCGCCCAGGCCGGCTACGTCAAGGCGGAGCCAGCGATCCTGCAACCGGCCGAGCCGTTTCTGGACCTGTCGGGCGAGGACATCCGCAAAAGCCTCTATCTGACCTCGGACGCGGGCGGCGAGGACCTCTGCCTGCGCCCCGACCTGACCATCCCGGTGGCGCGGGACTACCTCGCCTCCGAAAGGGCCGGCCAGCCGGCCGGGTTCTGCTATCTCGGGCCCGTGTTCCGCTATCGCGCGGGGCGGCCGAGCGAGTTCCTGCAAGCCGGAATCGAATCATTCGGCCGGCAGGATCGCGCCGCCGCCGACGCCGAAATGCTCGCGCTCGGCCTGGAAGCGGCCGCGGCTTTCGGGATCACCGATGTGGAGATCCGCACCGGCGACGTCGCGCTGTTCACCGCGCTGATCGATGCGCTCGATCTTTATCCGGTCTGGCGGCGGCGGCTGATGAAGGACTTCAATCGCAGGATCAACCTTGCGCAGGATATCGAGCGGCTGACGCTTGCGACCGGTCCCGGCCACAACGAATACGAAGGCGTGCTTGCCGCGCTGGCGGGGTCCGATCGCAAGGCGGCGCTGGCGCTGGTGACTGACATGATGTCGATCGCGGGCGCGACCATTGTCGGCGGCCGCAGCCTCGACGAGATCGCCGACCGCTTCCTCGAACAATCCACGCTGAAGAGCGGCGCGCTGCCGCGCGACGCGCTGACCATCATCAAGCGTTTTCTCGCGATATCTGGCGATCCCGACGATGCGCTCGGACAGTTGCGCGCGCTCGCCTCCGACGCCAAGCTCGATATCCACGCTGCGATCGATCAGGTCGAAAGCCGCACCGGCTTCGTGGCCGCGCGCGGCGTCGAGCCCCGCAGGATCAGCTTCGCCACCTCGTTCGGCCGCGGCGTCGACTACTATACGGGCTTCGAATTTGAACTGCAGCGCAAGGGCGGCGGCGACGAGCCGCTGATTGCCGGCGGCCGCTACGACGGGCTGATGACGCAACTGGGCGCATCCGCGCCGATCCCCGCGGTCGGCTTCTCGATCTGGATCGAGGCGGTAACGAAGTGCGCGGGCGAGACCTCGACGAGGCGAACCGGCGGGAGCGCGTCATGACCGCACCCCTCGTTCTGGCCGTGCCGTCGAAGGGCCGCCTGCAGGAAAACGCCGAAGCCTTCTTTGCCCGCGCCGGGCTGACGCTCGCCAAACCCGGCGGCGTGCGCGACTATCGCGGCACCATCGTCCAGCTCGACACCGTCGAGATCGCCTATCTCTCCGCGAGCGAGATCGCCGCGCAACTCGCGCGTGGCTCGGTGCATCTCGGCGTCACCGGCGAAGACCTGATCCGCGAAAGCATCACCGATGCCGACAGGCGCGTGGCGCTGATCAACGGTCTCGGCTTCGGCAGCGCCGACGTCGTGGTCGCGGTGCCGCAGTCGTGGATCGACGTGCGCACCATGGCCGACCTCGACGACGTGACGACCGGATTTCGCGCGCAGCACAACCGGCGGATGCGGGTCGCGACCAAATACATCAACCTCACCCGCGCGTTCTTCGCCTCGCACGGCGTGGTCGATTACCGCATCGTCGAGAGCGCAGGCGCCACGGAAGGCGCCCCCGCCGTCGGCACCGCCGAGATGATCGTCGATATCACGACGACCGGGGCGACGCTCGCCGCCAACGGCCTGAAGGTGCTGGACGACGGCGTCATCCTGCGCAGCCAGGCCAACCTGGTCGCCTCGCGCGACGCCGACTGGTCGAACGGCGCGCGCGAAACGGCGCGGATCATTCTCGACCACATCGCGGCACGCGCCCGCGCCAGCCAGTATCGCGAGGTGCGGACCCGCTTCACAGGCTGCGATGCGGCGCTGCTCACCGAGGCGCAGCATCGCTTCGGCGCAGTCTCGCCGTTCGGCGGACCGACCTCTTCCGGCATGATCACGCTGCACTGCCCGCCCGACCGGCTTTATGCGCTCGGCAGCTTTCTGCGTCAGCACGGCGCCGAAACGGTGTCGATTGCATCGCTGGACTATGTCTTCGATCGCGAGAACCCGCTATTCGCAAAACTGGAAGCGTTCCTGCGGAAGTAGAACCGTGCGGCCGCCCGTTGAAGCGCGCGACCGCACTCACTACCATAGGAAGATTGATCAGCCGGACCCGACCGATGACGTCAACGCCGAGCCTTCCCGGTCTGCCTGCAGATGCGGCCGCAGCGGTCGCGCAGGGTCTGTCGATCGTGATTCCCATTTACAACGAGGCCGCCGGGCTCCAGCAGCTTCATGACCGTCTCGGCGCGCTGGCAGCGAACTTGCGGCAGCGCTTCGGCCTCGCCTGCGAGGTGGTCTATATCGACGACGGCTCGACCGACGACACGCTGAGCCTCGCCCGCGCGCTCCCCGCCGACGCGCTGGACGTGCAGGTGTTGTCGCTGTCGCGCAACTTCGGCAAGGAAGCCGCCTTGATGGCGGGCCTCGATCACGCACGGCGCGGCGCGCTGCTGTTCATGGACGGCGACGGCCAGCATTCCCCCGACCTCGTGGAGCGGCTGGTGGATCAATGGATCAACGGCGGCTACGATGTCATCTACACGGCGAAGGCGCATCGGACGAATGAGTCGCTGCTGCGGCGGATCGGCGTGCACAGCTTCTACGCGATCATCAACTGGGGCGCGCGCCAGCGAATTCCCGAGGACGCCGGCGACTTCCGCCTGCTGTCGCCCCGCGCCGCCGCCGCGCTGCGCCAGATGCCCGAGCGCAACCGTTTCTTCAAGGGGCTTGCGAGCTGGATCGGCTTTCGCCAGTTCCGCATCGACTACGAGCCCGACGTCCGCGCCCACGGCATGTCCACGTTCAATGCGGCGCGGCTTCTCGGCCTGTCGATCGAGGGGCTGACGTCGTTTTCGGTGGCGCCGCTGCGGCTGGCCAGCCTGCTCGGCCTGCTGCTGGCGCTTGCCGCCTTCCTGTTCGGCCTCTCGATCCTGTGGGAAACCTGGGTCGATGGCGAAACGGTCCCCGGCTATCCGTCGCTGGTGGTCGGCCTGATGACCCTCGGCGGCGTGCAACTCCTCATGATCGGCATCATGGGCGAATACATCGGCAAGATCCTCTCCGAACTGAAAGCGCGGCCGATTTACTTCGTCGCCGAGCACAGCGTGAAGCAGGCCGACAGCGAAACGTCCGCCGGTGACCCGCACCGGACCGCCGCCGAATGAGCGGCAACCAACCGCAGCGCCGGATTATGTTGTGCGCTGACGATTACGGCATCAGCCCCGGAGTCAATCAGGCGATCCGCGATCTGATCGAGCGGGAGCGCATCAACGCGACATCGGTGATGGTGGTCGGCCCCGCCGCCGGACGCGAAGACGTCCAGGCGCTGGAGACGGCAGTCGACCGCAACCCGCATTGCGTCGTCGGCCTGCACACCACCCTCACCGCGCCGTTTCATCCGCTCACCCTGCATTACCGGCCGCTTCAGGGCGGACTGTTTCCGCCGCTTTCGAAGATGCTGCGCGCGAGCCTGTCGCGCCGGCTCGAGCCCGAGATGATTTTCGACGAGGTCAGGGCGCAGATCGCAGCGTTTGCCGAGCGGTTCGGCCGCGCCCCCGATTACGTCGACGGCCATCAGCACGTGCAGATTTTCCCGCAGGTGCGCGGCGCCTTCCTGTCGGCGGTCAAGAGCGCCGCGCCGGCCGCGTGGGTGCGCCAGTGCGGCCGCCGCCGCCGCCCGCCGGCCGGGCGGCTCGGCACGCCGAAGGCGCTGCTTTTGGACCTCTTGAGCGCCGGCTTTCGCCGCCAGGCCGCGCGCGCCGGCATCCGCTACAATCCGGCATTCGCCGGCGTCTATGATTTCACAAAGCCCGACTTCGGCGCGCTGATGCAGGACTTTCTCGACGGCTCGCCGGACGGCGGCCTGATCATGTGCCATCCCGGCTTTGTCGACGACACGCTGATCGCGCTCGATCCCGTTACCGGCCAGCGGGAGCGGGAATATGCGTTCCTCTCCGGCGACGGCTTCCGCGACATGCTGACGGCGAATCGGGTGGCGCTGGGTTGACCAGCGAAGCGCGGGGCCTGCCTTAATTGCCGCACACTGAAATTTAATCGGCCGCGACACTGTTTGCGACAAAAAGCGCGCCTACATCCCATCGGCCACCTTATCGGGAGAGCGCCATGACGCCGCAAGAACGCCAGTTGGTTGACGACCTCTTCACCCGCCTCGCCAGCGTCGAGGACACGCCGCGCGATCAGGCCGCCGCCGCTGCCATCGCCGAGGGCCTGCGGCGGGCGCCCAATGCGTTATATACGCTGGTCCAGACGGTTCTGGTTCAGGATGAAGCCCTCAAGCGCGCCAACGACCGCATCCAGCAACTGGAGGGCGGCGGAGCCTCCGATCAGGCCGCTTCAGGCGGATTCCTGGATCAGATGCGCGATACCGTCTTCGGCAAATCGCGCGGTTCGGTTCCGAACGTACAGCCTTCGCCCACGCCGTCGAGCCAGCCAGCCTGGAACACCGGACAGGTGCTGCAGCAGACCGAACCGCCCGGACGCTACAATCAGGGACCTGCCGGTCAGCCCTATGGCACGCCCCCGCCGCAGCCGGGCGGCGGCGGTTCGTTTCTCGGAACGGCGGCGGCGGCCGCTGCGGGTGCGGTGGGCGGCGGCCTGCTTCTGAACAGCATCCGCTCCATGATGGGTGGGCCCGCCCATGCCAGCAGTTTCGGAGACGCAGGCGGGCTGGGCTCGCGCAGCCCATGGGGCGGCGGCGACCAGTCGGGAAGCAATCTGGCGCGCGACGCCGGCGTCGGTGACATCGGGTCACAACACGGCGACGCGTCGCAATCCAGGCCGTTCGATCAGGCCCAGGCGGATGCCGATCAGGACCAGGATCAGGACCAGGACGACGACGATAACGACGAGATGGACATGGACTCCGACGATTTCGACGACGACGACGGCGACGGCGACGATTACGCCTGAGGTCTCCGAATTTCGCGACGACAAAACGGCCGCCGATCGGGCGGCCGTTTCCGTCTCAGGGCATTCAGACTTCGGCGCGAAGCGCCTCGCAATGACGGCAGTCTGATTCCGTTCAACAAGCGTCAGATCACGACCACCCTGGCGCCGACATGAACGCGGCCGTAAAGATCGATCACGTCCTCGTTGCGCATCCGGATGCAGCCGGACGACACGTTGGTGCCGATGGTCCAGGGCTCGTTGGAGCCGTGGATGCGGTAGAGCGAGGAGCCGAGATACATGGCGCGGGCACCGAGCGGATTCTGCGGCCCGCCCTCCATGTGGCGCGGCAGATCGGGGCGACGCTTGAGCATTTCTGCCGGCGGCGTCCAGTCCGGCCATTCCTTCTTGGCCGTGATTGTCTTGACGCCGGCCCAGAGGAAGCCCGGCTTGCCGACGCCGACCCCGTAGCGTAGCGCCCTGCCGTCGCCTTGCACGAGATAGAGAAACTTGCTCGACGTATCGATAACGATGGTGCCGGCGGCTTCCTTGCCGTGATAATCGACAAGCTGCTTCTCGAATTTCGGATCGAACGCGGGATGCGCGGCCTCGCTTGCGTCCTGCTCCGGCATGAGCTGCGGCTGCATCGCCTGCGGCTGCGGCGCATAGAGCGGGCGCGTATCATAAGGCTGCTGCTGGTAACGCAATCCTTGCTGCTGTCCGTCGCCGAACAGGAACTCGATGAACCCGCCGCCCATGTTGCTGCCCATGTTGGACCGCTCGGCATAGGCCACCTGCTGCCCGGCCACCTGCTGCTCGGCCGGCTGCGACGTGGGCTGATCGGCATAAACCACGACAGGCTCGGTAAAAAACCTGGCTTGCGGTTCTCTCGCAAAGGTTTGCTGAACGCCAAGGCCAGCAAGCGACACGCCCGCGAGGAGCGCGAGGGATAGTTTTTTGAACATCGACGTACTCTGTACTGTTTCGCCGTGGGCGGGCGGGCCGTGGGAGCGCCCGATAACGCGTCTTGCACGCGAGCAAATTAAAATCAAAACCGCATCGGTTTGGTAAACAGAACCGGCGTTTCGATTCACCACGTCCTTAATGCGACGCGGTTTTGTGCGGTAGCGTTTATTTTCGGTGAACGGCATCCGACGTGGTTAATCGCCGGCCGCAAGCAACAGATTGACGCCGGTTCCCGGCGTGAACCCGTCGTTAAACCACGTCGGTATACAACGCATGGATATAGCGTGATGGATTTGAGTGAAGCTGGGGAATCTGATGGCTGTTCAACGCAAGCGCTTCCGCGTCGAAGAGATTTTGAATGCAGGCGCGCCCGTTATCGCAGCCGCCGAACATGGGGAGACACCAATGCCGGTACATCGCGAGATCATGGCGGAGCTGCAGGCCATCCGCCAACAGATGGGAGCTTCGCGCCGCAATGGTGCCGGCGAAGCGGTCGCTGCCGACACCGAGGTCAGCCGCGAGGTCGCCGATGCGCAGGCCGTGCTGCAGACCTACCGCGCACAGATCGAACAGTGCGAAAAGCTGAAAACCGAGCTCGATCTGATCTACGACGCCATCACCCGCACCAAGCAGGAAATCGCGGTTCTTCACGGCAAGAGCTTCAGCGGCGACGAGATGTCGAAGGTGACCGACGAACTTGGCGCCGTGGTGGGCGGCACCGAGCAGGCGACGCAACGGATTCTGGAGGCGGCCGAGGCGATCGACCAGTCAGCCAGCGCCCTGTCGAAGTCTGCGTCTCCGGAACAGACACAGTTGCAGAGCGAGGAAATCCAGGAACGCGTGATCGCGATTTTCGAGGCCTGCAACTTCCAGGATCTAACCGGCCAGCGCATCGCCAAGGTGATGAGCACCATGAAGTTCATCGAACATCACATCAACGTCATGATGGACATCTGGGGCGGCGTCGACGCCATCCGCGCTCATGCTCCGCCGATCATCGATGATCGCGTCGGCGATGCCAAGCTTCTGAACGGTCCGAAACTCGACGGCGACGAGGGGCACGCCTCTCAGGACGATATCGACGCGTTGTTCGGCTAGAGCATCTCGCTTCTGATGGAATCAGAAGCGAAGCTCCATGATTTTATTTTGACGCGCTGTCTTGACGCGAACCACTTCGCTTGAAAACGCCCTGGCCGATAGCAGATTGGCGGACTCGGGCCATGTCCCTGAAATCGCACCCGGCGATCAACGCTGCGGCGCGCAGCGGACATACACCATGTTGCCGTAGCGGGTCGCCGCATCGGGATCGATGAAGCGGGTGATGAGGACGCGGCCGTCGAAAGAAACGATCTCGCGATCTTTCGCGCCGCCCGCCGGCCCCTCCGGTCCGATATAGTTCTTGCCGCTCTGGCTGCCCTTCAGCCGCAATTCCTGCGGCGTCGCCTCGTCGGCGAGATGCATGATCACGCCACCGTTGCCGCCGGCGCCGATCACGTAGGGATTGCGGCATTGCGCCTTGGCTGCGGCTTCGGTCCGCGCCCGGTCGTTCGGATTCTGGTAGGATGCAAGACCCCAACGTCCGACGAGTTCGTCAGCGCGGATCGTTGCCGGAATTTCGGGCTCGACGGCTGGCTGCGGTGGCTGCGCCGGCTGGGTCGACAGTCCGATCGATCCGATCGACCCGCATCCGCCGACAAACATCGCAAGGGCCGCAGCCGCCCCAAGGTTCAAAGCCGCGCGCGCGCCGTCTGATCTGACCATCGTCTATTCCCCGACCGAATTCCCCGACCGCCACGCCGACAGCCAGACCCTGAAAATGTGGCCGCGGCGATCCATACCCCGCGATCGCAGAGACGCCACGACTTGGTTAGCACTATCCTACACGCCCCTCACCAACGGCTTAAGGGCGTTTGCTTGACAGCATGGCTGCCAAGCCATATTCCCCGCCAACGACTAGCACTCTCGGAACATGATTGCCAAAGATACGAATCGCTCGCGCGCTGCGGATCTCGGCGCATGCAATCCGTCGATGGCAATTCAGAGACCTGCGAACCCCCGGAGGAGCCGCCATGGCTAAAACCAAATTTCGTCCGCTGCATGACCGTGTTGTGGTCAAACGCCTCGATGCCGATGAAAAAACCAAGGGCGGCATCATCATTCCCGACACCGCCAGGGAAAAGCCCTCGCAGGGCGAAGTCGTGGCCGTCGGTCCGGGCGGACGCGACGAGGCCGGCAAGCTGGTTCCCATCGACATCAAGGTCGGGGACAAGGTGCTGTTCGGCAAGTGGTCGGGTACCGAGATCAAGCTCGACGGCCAGGACCTCCTCATCATGAAGGAATCCGACATCATGGGCGTTTTGAGCTAAGCACGATCCGGCTTCTTGCACCGAGCGTCATCACCGCACTTGTCCCGGTGATCCACGTCTTCTTCCCTTCAACCGGAAAAACAAGACGTGGATCACCGGAACCAGTCCGGCCATGACGACAACAGGAGCCTTTCCTTAAAGGAGTAACATCAATGGCCGCAAAAGACGTCAGGTTTTCCGGCGAGGCGCGCGAGCGCATGTTGCGTGGCGTCGATATCCTCGCCAACGCGGTGAAGGTGACCCTCGGCCCGAAGGGACGCAACGTCCTGATCGAGAAGAGCTTCGGCGCTCCCCGCATCACCAAGGACGGCGTCACCGTCGCCAAGGAGATCCAGCTCGAAGACAGGTTCGAGAACATGGGCGCACAGATGGTGCGCGAGGTCGCCTCAAAGACCAACGACACCGCGGGCGACGGCACCACCACCGCCACCGTGCTGGCGCAGTCCATCGTCCGCGAGGGCGCCAAGGCGGTCGCCGCCGGCATGAACCCGATGGATCTGAAGCGCGGCATCGACATCGCGGTCGCGGCCGTGGTCAAGGACATCGAGAAGCGCGCCAAGCCGGTCGCCTCCTCGGCCGAAGTCGCGCAGGTCGGCACTATCTCGTCCAACGGCGACACCTCGATCGGCAAGATGATCGCGCAGGCGATGCAGAAAGTCGGCAACGAGGGCGTCATCACCGTCGAGGAGAACAAGTCGCTCGAAACCGACGTCGATATCGTCGAGGGCATGAAGTTCGACCGCGGCTATCTCTCGCCCTATTTCATCACCAATGCCGAGAAGATGACCGCCGAACTCGACGACGCCTATATCCTGCTGCACGAGAAGAAGCTGTCCGGCCTTCAGGCCTTGCTGCCGGTGCTCGAGGCGGTGGTGAAGTCGGGCAGGCCGCTTCTGATCGTCGCGGAGGATGTCGAGGGCGAGGCGCTGGCGGCGCTCGTGGTCAACCGTCTGCGCGGCGGCCTGAAAGTGGCCGCGGTGAAAGCGCCGGGCTTCGGCGACCGGCGCAAGGCCATGCTGGAGGACATCGCGATCCTGACCAATGGCCAGCTCATCTCCGACGATCTCGGCATGAAGCTCGAGAATGTCAGCTTGAACATGCTCGGCCGCGCCAAGAAAGTGCTGATCGACAAGGAGAACACCACCATCGTCAACGGCGCCGGCAAGAAGAAGGATATCGAGGCCCGGGTCGGGCAGATCAAGGCGCAGATCGAGGAGACCACCTCGGACTACGACCGTGAGAAGCTGCAGGAGCGTCTGGCCAAGCTCGCCGGCGGCGTCGCGGTGATCCGCGTCGGCGGCGCGACCGAGGTCGAGGTCAAGGAGAAGAAGGATCGCGTCGAGGATGCGCTCAACGCCACCCGCGCGGCCGTGCAGGAAGGCATCGTGCCGGGCGGCGGTACCGCCCTGCTGCGCGCCAGGAAAGCGGTCGGCCGCATCGTCAACGACAATCCGGACGTGCAGGCCGGCATCAACATCGTGCTGAAGGCGCTGGAAGCCCCGATCCGCCAGATCGCGGAAAACGCCGGTATGGAGCCATCCATCGTTGTCGGCAAGGTTCTCGAAAACAAGACCGAGACCTTCGGCTTCGACGCCCAGAAGGAAGAGTATGTCGACATGGTCGCCAAGGGCATCATCGATCCCGCCAAGGTCGTGCGCACCGCGTTGCAGGATGCCTCGTCGGTCGCGGGCCTGCTCGTGACCACCGAAGCCATGGTGGCCGAACTGCCGAAGGAAGACGCCGCGCCGGCCATGCCCGGCGGCGGAGGAATGGGCGGCATGGATTTCTGAGCCCTTCCGACTGCACGACTTCGCCAGAAGGCTGCCTCCGGGCGGCCTTCTTTTTTGGCGAAGCGGGTTTTAGGGTGTCAGTCGATTCGACAAACGGGGATTCCTTATGCGCACGCTGCTGTGGTGCCTGGGCGGCCTGATGGTGATCTCACCGAGCCTGCTGTTCGCGCAGGACAGGCCGCTTCCCAAACCGCCGGGCGGCGCCGAGGTGCGATACTTCACCTCCATCGACGGGCTGATGGAAGGCAACGCCGACATCATTCTCAAGGAAACCCGCCAGGGCAAGACCGTCACCGGCGCCGTTCTCGATGCGTGTTACCCCGCGGAAAAGGGCTCCGATCGCAAGGACCGCTTCGTCGTCAACCTTGCGGTGAACGGCTCGACCCTGACCGGCACGACCCAAAGCATCGGCGACAAGCTGCCGGTCACGGTGACGCTCACCCGCAAGCCCACCGGCGATACGTTCGAGTTCGACGGCCGGGTCAGCGTCGGTCAGACCGTCACCAAGGTGACGTCGACCGACAATTCCGATCTCAGCGAGGCCGAGTTCAACGAGAGCCGGACAACCGACGACGGCATCACAGCCACGCCGAAGGATTTCACCGAGGTGTCTCCCGAGGCAATCGCCGTGAAAGTCAAACTCGACGCAGCCGCCGATCTGCTCAAGGGACTGCGAGGACAAAACGTCGAAGTGGCGCTGAACAGTCTCGAGGTGACCTGCGAGGCGCTGCGGGCCGGCGCGCAGGTCATCGACATCAACGTCGATCCGGAGCGCGCGCCCTCCCTCATCGCCCGGTTGAAGGCATTGCCGGGCGTGATCGCCGCCGGCTGGAGTTCCGGACTGTTCGACATGGACCGCACCATCCGCTTCCCGGCCGCGGAATGGCGCGACAACGGCAAGCTCAATCGCGACAAGCTCGCGACCGCCATTTCCGGCGTGCTGGAAAAAGCCCTGGACGCAAAGCCGGTGTCGACAAAATGGAGTGATGACACCGGCAAGCTTACTCTTACCTTCAAGCGCCCGAGCGAGGTCGTTCCTGCGCTTGGACTGACCGATACCATCGAGGTGGCCGCGTTGCCCGCCTCCGACAAGCCCGGCGGATCCGATCACATGATGCTCTGGATCGGCGTCCCCTCGACGACCACCGCGGACGAAAGCGATGGGCCGAAGCTCAACCTGGCCGACGACCAGTCCTCGGGAGAAGACGAGGACGTCGAAACCGACGACAGCGGTGCTGTGGACGCGCTGGCAAAGCACTTCAAGGCGCAGCGCTGGAACGCCGACAAATCGGCCTGGAAATAAGGCCCTTCTCTCCGCGGCACAGGATTGCGATCCGTGCGCGGAGTCATATCCAGAGCGAAACGCATCATTAGTGCACAGCCGGCTCCCTCTCCCGCTTGCGGGTCGAGACGAGCAAAGCTCGCTCTGAAAGGGTTGGGGTGGGGGCACTCAAGGAAGCAGCATTAGTGAAGAATACCCCACCCGCCCGGCTTCGCCGGTCGACCTCCCCCGCAAGCGGGAGGGGTGAAAAGTCGTTCGCTGCGATTGAGTGCAGCCTCCGCTCTTAGTTCGTATTGAGATGAAAACGCAGCGTCGTCGGACCGACGAACGAGATTTCGTCGCCCTGCCGCGTCCAGGTGGTTACAGCAGAAAGCGCCGCGAGCAGATCGTCATCGGCCTTGGCTGTCTCCGGCGGACAGGCGCGGTCCTCCAGCGGGCCGGCCGCGAAGATGATCGTGTTGCCGGCGACCGAGAACTGACCTTTGCCGCCCTTGCACCACAACTCAAGCCTGGCCTCGCCGCTGTCGCCGACGTCCAGCGACGGCACCCGCTTGGAGCCGGGCTGGGGCGGCGCATCGAGCGTCATCTCCAGGCCGAACGGAAACCCGTCCTGCGCCGAAGCCGGCCCTACACCGACGCTTGCGATCGCGACCACAGCCGCGATGACGCCGGACCGGAAGCCGAACCTTGCTGCCATCTGCCCTCGTTGAATGGTGATCGCTATGCGCCGTTCTACAGCGCGGACCAGCCGACGTGAAGCCTGCCGATCGGACGTGATTGCACCCGCAGCATCACCATCGCTTCCGCCACGCATCGCCCTCGGGGAAAGAGCACCTGCTATTTCAGGCTGGTCATCGCGGTCAGGTCAGCCGACAGCTTGGCGATGAAAGTCGCGCCGCACCAGTTGGAACCGGCGCCGCCCGGATTGATGCTCGTAAAGCTGCCATTGAGCGGCGCGGTGAAGTCGGATGTGAATGCGTTGCAGTCCCCCTTCGACAGATCGCTGTCGGAGTAGCGCAGATCCAGCGTAAACACCTTGTAGGTGAGGCCGACGCCGATGTTCCAGGTGTTGTAATCGGCATACTTGATGCCGTTCGGAAACGGACCGGCGAAGCCCGCCGCGGCAATGCCGGTGCCGTAAAACGAGTCCGACGTTCCGAGCCACTGGCGGCCGAACTCACCCGACACGTACATGCCGACGCCGCTGGCTCCGAACACTGCGGCGGGCGCGGTGTACTTGGCGGTGATCGACGCGTAGTTGCCCCACGCGCCGGTGTTCAGGAAGTTCGGGGAGTAGTTTTCGTTCAGGCCGACGGCCCAGTTGTCGCTGACGGTGTAGTTCACCTTGGCGAAGCCTTCGAAGAAGCTCACGTCCTTCTTCATGACGTTGCCGTTGAGGAGGACGTTGTTCGCGCATTCCGCGCTCAGCAGACGGCCTGCGGTGTCCGTGGGAGCGCCGTAGTAGCAGGTGCCGCCGGGATACAGGTAACCCCAGACGCCGAAGTCAAAGGCAAAGGCGCCGAAAGTCGGTCGGATGCCGCCGTAGACATCGACTTCGGCCGCCGCGCGGTTGGCGAAGGAAATGCTCTCGACCGCCGAGCCGACGTAAAGCTGCAAGTCCTTGGTGACGTTATAGCGAGGCTCGAAGTAAGCGGTCACCGACGGCTTGTGGTTCGACTGCGTCACGCCGCGGAACACGTAGTCGCTCACCACGCCGGCGCCGAAGGCGATGTCCCACGGATCGAATGCGACCGGAGGCGGCGCCTTGTGGGCCTTCACCGCCATGTCCGCCGCCAGCGCCGAGCTTGCCGTCATCGCCAGCGCCGCTGCCGCCAGAATCATTGTCTTCATGACGAACCCCTCCCCAAAAGCCCCCACGCGTTGAAGCCGCGAACAAGTCACAGAGGCCGCGAAGGGAAATTGACCGAAACCGATTTCCTTTTCCTTAACCAAGAATGAAGCCGACGCTGAAAGCCGGAAAGCCGAAATAGCGAGCATTTGCCGCCTATTTGTGCGTCCGGGCGTGCTTGCAACACATTGTTCGCCGGTGTGTCGCAGATCGCCTGAGTGTGTCGCAACGCTCTCGATCGCAGGATTTCGCAGAGCGAGCGCCGCCGCGTGCGCAGGTCGTGTCGCGTTGACGATCGATCGGCCAGGGTTCCGAAACTGACTTTTTACAAAAATAAAGGGCCGCAGCGGTGACGCTGCGACCCGGCTCAGGTCAGACTTGCCAGTGTTCCCTTAGATTCCGAAGTTCGCACCAAAGATCACCGTGCGGCATGCGAACATCGGAATCGGGACGCTCCAGCTTTCGAGCGAAGCATGTCCTCGGCCCGACCCGAGGATGGCGCCTCCCCGCTTCCTCACGGAGTTGGAAGCAGGGTTCTAGTTGCCCTCACCCGTCGAACCCGACCCATGGGTATGATCCGTCGCATGATCCGTATGACCATGGGACGGAGCAGCGGGCTCGGGCATGGCCCAACTCGAGGTCAGCGTGGAAGCGGTGGACGCAGGCCGCGGCGCGGCTCGCTTGGCTGCGGCCTTCTTCGTCGAAGCCCGCCGTTTGGCCGCCGGCTTGCTCGCGGATGCTCCGGACGATTTGCTGGCGGTTTTCTTCGGAGACTTCCGGGCCGATTTCTTTGCTGATTTCTTGCCGGCTTTCTTTGCGGATTTCTTGGCGGCTTTTTTTGCGGTTTTCTTCGCAGATTTCTTCGCCGCCTTCTTTTTCGAAGACGTCTTCACCGACTTCTTCGCCGATTTCCTCTTCGTCGCTACGGCCTTCTTCTTGCTCTTCTTGGCCTTGACGCTCTTCGCCTTCCTGGATTTCTTAGCCATCGTGGTCCTCCTGTTGCCGGCGATCAATTCAATCCTGGCCGGGGGCCGCCTGTCGCCCAGTCGAGAAGTTCAATCGTGTGAACAACAGGGACCGACGTTCCACCAGCAATCTGGACCATGCACCCGATATTGCCGGTAGCGATCATGTCTGGCTTGACGCTTGCGATATTGGCGACCTTCCGGTCGCGCAAACTGTTCGCAATGTCAGGCTGGAGAATGTTGTACGTCCCCGCCGAACCGCAACACAAATGACTCTCGGGTATATCTTTCACCACGAATCCATTCTTGGAAAGCAAATCTTTCGGAAGTCGCGTGATTTTCTGCCCGTGCTGAAGCGAACAGGCGGAATGATAGGCGATGACAAGATCGCTGCGCCTCTGCGGCGCAGGCAGATCGAGGCTCGCGACGTACTCGGTGATGTCCTTGGCGAGGCCCGAGACCCTCGCGGCCGGGGCGGCGTAATCGCGGTCCTCCCGCAACAGGTAACCGTAGTCCTTGATGACGGTGCCGCAGCCCGACGCCGTCACCACGATGGCGTCGAGCCCGCCGCGTTCCGCCTCGGTGAGCCAGGCCGTGATGTTGGCCCGCGCCCGCGCCAACGCATCGCGGTCGTCGCCCATGTGATGCGTCAGCGCGCCGCAACACTGCTCGTCCGCGACCAGCACCACCTCGACGCCGTGGCGGGTCAACAGGCTGATGGCGGCCTCGTTGATGCGCGGCGCCAGCACCTGCTGGGCGCAGCCCTGCAGCAGCGCGACGCGGCCGCGCCTCAAACCCTTCGCCGGGAACACACTGCCGGCGGCCGCCCCGGGAGAGGGCAGCGACGCCGGCGCGAGCGCCAGCATCGCCTTGATTCGGCGCAGGAACGTCGGCGTCGTCGCGCCCGCTTTTGATCCCGGCAGCAGCGCCGCGACGGGGCGGCCAAGACGCGCCAGGATCATGCTGGCCCGAAACAGTTTCGGCCGCGGCAGCACATAGGCGAGAACCATTCGAAGCAGCCGTTCGGGAAGCGGTCGCTGGTACTCCTTCGCGATCCTGACCCGCGCCTGATCGACCAGATGCATGTAGTTGACCCCCGAGGGGCACGTCGTCATGCAGGCGAGGCAGGACAGGCAGCGGTCGATATGCTTCACGACCTCGGTGGTCGGCGGCTCGTTCTTTTCGAGCATCTGCTTGATCAGGTAGATCCGGCCGCGCGGGCTGTCGAGTTCGTCGCCGAGCAGCACATAGGTCGGGCACGTCGCCGTGCAGAACCCGCAATGCACGCACTTGCGGAGGATCTTGTCGGCCTCGGCGATGTCCGGATCGGCCAGTTGAGCAGGCGTGAATTCGGTCTTCATGAGATCGGGGTCCGGGCCAGCCTGCCGCGATTGAGAATGCTTTTCGGATCGAAGCTCTGCCGCACCCTCTCGGACAATGCGGCGACGCCCTTCGCCTGCGGATGAAACACATCGACCGCGCGTCGCGTTCCCTCGTCGGCCCGCAGCAGGGTCGCATGGCCGCCGATGCCGGCGAGCCGCCGGCGCAGCGGCGCGGCATGGGCATCGGCCGAGGGCGGCAGCGCCGCCCAGATCAATCCGCCGCCCCAGTCGTAGATCACCTCGCCGCCGGTCTCGCGCGCCACCGCCTGACCGAACGCACCGCCTCGCGCCGGCGGGCAGACGATCCGCCACACCGGATACGCGCCGAACGCCCCGCCGGCCGCGAACGGAATGACGTCGCGGATATCGCGCCACAGGGCAGCCGACTGCGCGTCCTCGACGAGTTCGGCCGTTCCGAACGAGGCAAGGTCCGCAGCGAGCGCCGACGCGCGGTGAGCGACCGAAGCGGCGATGCCTTCCAGCCGCAACACCGTTACTGCCTTTCCTGCCGTTGCAAGGCCGGCAAGCGCGCCCTGCGCGGCCCCGCGAGCCGTGCCCGGCACATGCGCCGCCCCCGAGACGTCGTACGGCGAGCCCAGCGCCGCCGTCAGCGCGCGATTGGCGGTGACGTCGTCGAGCCCGCGCAGCACCAGCGAGCGTTCCGCCTCGGCCTTGGGCATCACCTTGAGCGTCACCTCGGTCATGACCGCGAGCGTGCCCCACGATCCCGCCAGCAGCTTGCAGAGATCGTAGCCGGTGACGTTCTTCACCACCCGGCCGCCGGCCTTGAAACTGTCGCCGAAGCCGGAGACGGCGTGAACGCCGAGCAGATGATCGCGCACGCCGCCGGCCTTGATGCGGCGCGGGCCGGCGAGCCCGGCCCCGATCATGCCGCCGATGGTGCCGCGGCCCGAGCGAGCGTCGAGCAATGCGGCGGTGTCCATCGGCTCGAACGCGAACTGCTGGTTCCTTGAATCGATCAGCGACAGCACGTCATCGAGCGCAGCGCCGGCCTGCACCGTGATGATGAGTTCGTTCGGCTCATAGGAGGTCACCGCATTCAGCGCCGAGACGTCGAGCACCGCATTGGTCGCCATCGCATGCCCGATGGGCCGCTTCGAACCGTGGCCGATGATCTCGAGCGGCTGCTCACCGGCGATCGCGGCGCGCACGGCGGCTTCCACGTCGGCGGCGTCCCGGATGCGCAGGACAGTCACGGCTGCCCGCAGACTGCTGTGTTCCCTCCCCCCTTGTGGGGGAGGGTTAGCGAGGGGGGCAAGCAACGAAATCCGGAGCCGGGGTTACTCCCCTCTCCACCTCTCCTCCACAAAAGGGGAGAGAGCAATTCGTGCCCGAACGCGATGCCGAGTTTTCTCATCGATCTTCTATCTCAACCACGGACTCAAAACCTCGGCAGATCCGGAAACGCCAGCTTGCCGCCATGCACATGGACGCGGCCGAGTTCGGCGCAGCGGTGCAGCGTCGGAAACATCTTTCCCGGATTGAGCAGCCCCTGCGGATCGAACGCGCATTTCAGCCGCTGCTGCTGGTCGAGATCGACCTCGCTGAACATATGAGGCATCAGGTCGCGCTTCTCGATCCCGACGCCGTGCTCGCCGGTCAGAACCCCGCCGAGTTCGACGCAGCAGCGCAGTATCTCCGCGCCGAACGCTTCCGCCTTGTCCATCTCCCCCGGCTTGTTGGCATCGTAAAGAATAAGCGGGTGAAGATTGCCGTCGCCGGCATGGAATACGTTGGCGACGCCGAGGCCGTATTTCTCGCCGAGTTCGCGGATGCGCGCCAGCGCCCGCGGCAGCGCGCCGCGCGGAATGGTGCCATCCATGCAGAGATAGTCCGGCGAGATGCGGCCGACCGCCGGAAACGCCGCCTTGCGGCCAGCCCAGAACAGGTCGCGCTCGGCTTCCGAACCGGAAATCCGGCAGGTGGTCGATCCGCAACCCAGCGCGATGGCCTCGACCCGCTTGATGAGTTCGTCGACCTCGATTGAAGAACCGTCAAGCTCGATGATCAGCAACGCCTCGACATCGAGCGGATAGCCGGCATGAACGAAGGCTTCCGCGGCGTGGATCGCGGGCTTGTCCATCATCTCCATGCCGCCGGGAATGATGCCGGCGCCGATGATCTTCGCGACGCACGCACCTGCCGCCTCGACTTGCGCGAAGCCGACCATCAACGCCCGCGCGGTTTCCGGCTTTCTCAGGATACGAACCGTGACCTCGGTGACGACGCCGAGCAGCCCTTCGGAGCCGGTGATAATTCCCATAAGGTCGTAACCCGCGCTCTCGGGCGCCTTGCCGCCGATCCGCAGGATTTCACCCGACATCAGCACGAGCTCGCAGCCGAGCACGTTGTTGGTGGTCATGCCGTATTTCAGGCAGTGAATGCCGCCGGAATTTTCCGCGATGTTGCCGCCGATCGAGCAGGCGATCTGCGATGACGGATCGGGCGCGTAGTAGAAGCCCGCATGGGCCACCGCCTGGCTGATGGCGAGATTGGTGACGCCGGGCTCGGTGACGACGACGCGGTTGTCGAAATCGATCTCGCGGATGCGCTTGAATTTGCCCAGCCCCAGCAGCACCGCATCCTCCAGCGGCAATGCTCCCCCCGACAGCGAGGTGCCGGAGCCGCGCGGCACCACCTTGATGCCGTTCTCGAAGCAATATTTCAGAACGCGCGACACCTGCTCCGTGGTTTCCGGCAACACCACCACCATGGGCGGCTGACGATAGGCGGTCAGGGCGTCCGATTCATACGGCAGCATTTCCGCGGCGCTGGAGATCACGCCTTCGCCCGGCACGATCGCGCTCAGGTCCGCGACGATGGCATCGCGGCGATCGAGCACCGCCTGATCCGATGCGGGCATCACAATGGGCATATGGCAGATGCTCCGGCGTTGCGATCTGATCGCGGCGGTCGCAACAAAACCAGCCGGATCAACCACACTTCGTACGTCTTGTGTAGGCATCGCCGGCCTTTAGTTAAATAGGATTGTTCGCGTTTCGGCCGAATGCTAGGGTTGCGCGATAAAGTCGCGGCCGCAGCGCGACTGGCCAAAATATGAAACGGCTGCCGCGCACCCGGCGAGCCCGCCAGATGGCCTTTTTTGCGCCTAAATCACACTCGAATCATTCTAAGATCGGTGGTATCCTTCGATTCTGCGGTTCGCATCCAAGGTTGTCGCACGACCTGCGTGCTACAGAATCCAGACACCGACCTTTCCTCTCAGGAGAGGTAAATCCCAACCGCTTCAGCCTGAAGCCACCACTAGGAACTCAGAGGTCTCCATGAAAACGTTCGCCATCTCCGCATTGACCGTCCTCGGTTTCGCGCTTGCTAGCGTAGGCAGTTCGTCCGCGGCGGACGTAGAAGCCGGGAAGTCTGCCTTCAACAAGTGCATGGCCTGTCATGCCATCGGCCCGGGCGCTACGAACAAGGTCGGACCTGACCTCAATGGCCTGGACGGACGCAAGGCCGGCACCGAAGCAGGCTATGCCTATTCGGACGCCATGAAGAATTCCGGCATTACCTGGAATCAGAAGGAGTTCGAGGAATACATCAAGAACCCCAAGGCCAAGATTCCGGGCATCAAAATGGTGTTCGCCGGCATTACCAAGCAGAGCGAACTCGACAATCTCTGGGCCTACGTCTCGCAGTTCGACAAGGACGGCAAGGTCAAGTAACGCCCTGTAGCGTTTCGAGCGAAGCATGTCCTCGGGCTTGACCTGAGGATGCATACCGGTTCGCATCACCGGTTCGCATCAAGAAAACGCGTCAAAACAAAATCATGGAGCCTGGTTTCTGATTTCATCAGAAGGGCTCCATTGACTCTAGCCCACGCGCTCCCCTGCCGGCATCATGGTCGGCAGGGCAGCCTGCACCACAAGGCCACGGGCGCGCGCATCGGTCACGCCGACCGCGCGCAACGCCAGCAAGGTGGCGGTCTGCACCACGTCGCGCAGCCTCGCCGGATCATCGAGATTATCCGGTGTCAGCGGACCAACAAGTGATTCCTGCAGCGCGCCAAGCAGCGCAGTCGCAGCCAGCGACGTATCCTGCGCCGGCAGATGTCCGGCACGCACGGCAGCGATGATACGCTTCTCGATCTCGCCGGCGATCTCGCGGCGGCTCGCCAGACGCGTTACCGCCACATCGACATCGATCGGCTCCGCCAGAATGCCCCACGCCAGTTTCCGGTGCGACACCATGTGCACGGCAACGGTCGCGAGGGCGGCAGCCAGCGCCGAGGACGGCCCCGGCGCCGCCTCGGCGGCGGCGCTTATCGCGGCCAGTTCGTCGCGCGAAACTTCCTTTATCAGTTCGGAGATCAGATCCGCCTTGGAGGGAAAATAACGATAGACCGTGCCGGCGGCGACGTTGGCGCGAACCGCGACGGGAGCGATCTGCACCGCCGCCATGCCGCCGCTGCTGGCCGTATCCCGCGCCGCCGTCAAAATGGCGCGGCGACGCGCGGCGAGGCGCTTCACGACCTGTTGGGTCCGCCGATACACCATGCGCGTTTCATGTCCTTAGCATCCGGTTCAACCGCGTTGAATCGGAGGCTAAATCTATCCCGCCGGTTGAGCATGATCCTATCCGAAACCGTTTCCGCTTTTCGGAATCATGCTCTGGCAGACCGCCGCCGGCACCGGCACCGGCACCGGCACCTGAAGGACTGAATACCTGTTCAGGTCGGAAGGCAAGCGACATTCGGCCGCCCGTCACGATCGTCATCACGGTCAGCGGCGCAACCTGACCGGACGCGCAACCCCGCCTGCGCGTCCCTAGAGGCGCGCTCCGCTAAATCGTGCGTGCGGCCATCGCAAGCATCAGAGGTGAAGCATCTTCAACACGCCGAGACCCTGAAGGCCGACGAAGATGAGATAGATGGCGATGACGAAATTGAGGAAGCGCGGCATCAACAGGATCAGGATGCCTGCGATCAGTGCCACGATGGGCTGGATATGCGCTGCCGTGATGACCATTGAGAAATCTCCACTGATGCGATTTGCGAATCGCGGAAAACTTTATCCGCCGCGCCGGCTTCATGATAGCGGCCGCGGTCGATCTGCTGTTCCGCCTCATTTGTGACATTGCCGAAAAACGCCGCAGAAATGCCAAGCTGGAGGCGGGAACGTTGGCAGGTCGGATGAATTGGCATGACAGCCCGACTGTGCGCCTCGCTTGCGCACATTCGGCACTATAAAGAAATGAGGTCGATCATGAGACATACGGCTGCGGCTGTTGCCGCATTTGCGACTGTACTTGGCACGACCCTTGGCACCACGCTCGCTGCTCACGCGCAAGGCGTCACGGTCGGCGCTGCTCCGTCGACCGAGATGGTCGTCACCCAGCCGGTCGAAGTCGATGCCAATGGCGGGATTGTCAACGAGCAGCTTCCGGCGTTTCGCGAATACGTCGTGACCGAGCGCATCCCCTCATACACCGTTTCGCAAAACATCGTCATCGGCGCGGTCCTGGCTGACGAAGGCGTAACGCTTTACGACGTGCCGCAGCGTTTCGGCGCGACGCCCTATCGCTACACCGTCGTAAATGGCGAAACCGTTCTGATCGAGCCGCGCACGCGCCGCATCATGCAGGTGGTCGACTGAGCATCCGTGCCCGGTCCGCCACGTGCGAAGGGCGCGTTCGGTTTTCAAGGTCAGTTCGCGTGACAACAGCGGCACGATCGGAGCCGCCGCCACGCGGGCAGCCGGAGCCCCGTCCCGTCACCTCCAGGGACGGGGTTTCCGGTTTACCGCGAGAGGCGCGGAAACCGCTGCATCATCAATCCTGAATCCTGGAAAAATCCGCGACCGTGCGTGTCGCGGCGCGAATCTCGTTGAGCAGCTTCAGGCGGTTTTCGCGGATCTTCGGATCGTCGTCGTTGACCTTCACCTTGTCGAAGAAGGCATCGACCGCCGGCCGCAGTTTCGCCATCGCAGCCATGGCGCTCGCGAAGTCTTCCTTGGCGACAGCAGCGCTTGCTTCAACCTTTGCCTGATCGATGGCCTTAGCAAGCGCTTTCTCTTCGTCGAGCCTGTAGAGCGAGGCATCCGGTACGCCATCGAAGCTGCGCTTGTCCTTCTTCTCCTCGATGGCGAGGATGTTCGACGCGCGCTTGGTGCCGGCGAGCAGATTCCTGCCGTCGTCAGTGTCGAGGAATTTTCCGAGCGCCTCAACGCGGCGGACGATCATCAGGAGATCGTCCTGCATTCCACCCTCCCCTTGAGGGGGAGGGTCATCGCGCAGCGATGGGGTGGGGTGATCTTTCTGCGAGGAGCCACCCCCTCCCGCGGCGCTGCGCGCCGCGACCTCCCCCCTCAAGGAGGAGGTGGAAGACAGCGCAAACACGGCATCGACAAGATCGTGCCGCGCGCCCTGCTCGCGGAGTTGGACTTTCAGGCGGTCGGCGAAGAAGGAGAGGAGATTAGCGGAGATTGAAAAAACTTCTACTGCATGCGCATCATAGGTCCCGGGTACATAGTAGAATTCACCGTCCGGTCTCTCCTGTTCGACTAAGGAGCTTACTGTAATGCCCAGCGTCAAATCGTGAAGCCGCTCCTGATTAACGGCAGCATCGGGGCCAATGTTCAGACTTTCCATCAGATTTCCAGACACCACTGAAAAACTGCCGATCATAACTCCTCTTTGAACGAAACTGACGTTTGCGACTCCGCCAAATTGACTTATCAATCGACTGATTTTTTGCGTGCGAACCAACACGGTCGCCATGTCAATTATAGAAGTTAAGTTGCAGCGAATTTCATTCTCCAACACCAACCTGATCACCCCCAACGCTGCCCTTCGCAACGCATAAGGGTCCTTGCTACCCGTCGGCTTTTCATCAATCGCCCAGAAGCCGACCAGCGTATCGATCTTGTCGGCCAGCGCCACCGCGATCGAAACGGGATCGCTCGGCACGCGGTCGTTCGGCCCCTGCGGCTTGTAATGCTCCTCGCAGGCTGCAGCGACGGACGCATCCTCGCCTTGCGCGAGTGCATAATATTTCCCCATCAGGCCTTGCAGCTCGGGGAATTCGCCGACGACTTCGGTCAACAAATCAGCCTTGCACAGTCGCGCCGCACGCTTCGCCTTCTCGACATCCGCACCGACCAGCGGAGCGATCTCGGCAGCCAGGCGTTCGATGCGCGCGATGCGCTCGGCCTGTGTGCCGAGCTTTTCGTGAAACACGATCTGCTCGAATTTCGGCAGCCGGTCTTCCAGCTTGGTCTTGAGATCGGTTTCATAAAAGAACTTCGCATCGGACAATCGCGCGCGGATCACGCGCTCATTGCCGGCGACGATCGCCTTGCCGCCATCGCTCGCCTCGATGTTGGCGACAAGGATGAATTTGGGGGCGAGCTTGCCTGTCTTAGGATCGTCGACCACAAAGCACTTCTGGTTGTTGCGGATGGTGGCGCGGATCACTTCGCCCGGTATCGACAAAAATTCTGCATCGAACGAACCCATCAGCACCACCGGCCATTCGACGAGGCCCGCGACCTCGTCGAGCAGCGCCTGATCCTCGATCAGCTCGTAGCCTTGCGCAAACGCCAGTTCTTTCGCATCGGCGAGAATGATGTCCTTGCGTCGCTGCGGATCAAGCACGACTTTCGCGTCGTGCAGCTTCGCCTCGTAATCCTCGAAGCGCCGCACGCTGAGTTCTTCCGGCGCCATGAACCTGTGACCGCGCGTGACCTGCCCTGCTTTGATGCCTGCGACGTCGAAGCGCACAACGTCAGGGTCCTCGGTCTCGAGGCCGAACGTCGCGATGATCGAATGCAGCGGCCGCACCCAGGTCAGCGCGCCGGGCTGCGCCGAGCGTTCGCCCCAGCGCATCTGCTTCGGCCACGGGAAGGTGCGCACGACCACGGGCAGGAATTCAGCCAGCACGTCGATCGCCGGACGGCCGGGCTTCTCGATCAGCGCGACGTAGAAATCGCCCTTCTTCGGATCGCGCTGGATCTTGGCCTCATCCAGCGATTTCAATCCCGCCGCCTTTAGGAATCCCTGCACCGCGGCGTCGGGCGCGCCAACCTTCGGTCCCTTGCGCTCATCCTTGAGATCGGGTTGACGCACCGGAACGCCGTGCACCGTGAGCGCGAGGCGGCGCGGCGTGACGAAGGCTTTCGCGCCCTCATAAACAAGACCCTCGGCGACCAGCTTGTCGGTAACCATCCTGCGCAGGTCGTCCGCCGCCTTCGCCTGCATGCGCGCGGGAATTTCCTCGGAGAACAGTTCGAACAGAAGATCGGGCATCGCTCAGGCGCCGCCCGCGTCAGTATGCAGCCACGCCTCGCCGCAGGCCTTCGCCAGATCGCGCACGCGCAGGATGTAGCTTTGCCGCTCGGTCACGGAGATCACGCCGCGCGCGTCGAGCAGATTGAAGACGTGGCTCGCCTTGATGCATTGGTCGTAGGCCGGCAGTGCCATCAGGTGCGCCGCGTGCTTGCCGGGCTGCTTCGGATCGTCCTGCCAGCCGGCGTCGAGATATGTTTTGCACGCGCTTTCGGCCATCCTGAACTGCTCGAACAGCATCGCGGTGTCGGAGTGCTCGAAGTTATGCCGCGAATATTCCTGCTCGGCCTGCAGGAACACATCGCCGTAGCTCACCTTGTCGGCGCCCTCGCGGCCGTTGAAATTGAGATCGTAGACGCGGTCGACGCCCTGCACGAACATCGCCAGCCGCTCCAGCCCGTAGGTGAGTTCGCCCGCCACCGGCGCGCATTCGACGCCCGCCACCTGCTGGAAATAGGTGAACTGGCTGACTTCCATGCCGTCGCACCAGCATTCCCACCCCAAACCCCACGCCCCCAGCGTCGGGCTTTCCCAGTCGTCCTCGACGAAACGGATGTCGTGCAGCACGCTGTCAACGCCGATCGCAGCCAGCGATTTCAGATAGAGGTCCTGGATGTCGGACGGCGACGGCTTGAGGATCACCTGAAACTGATAGTAGTGCTGCAGGCGGTTGGGATTCTCGCCGTAGCGACCGTCCTTGGGACGTCGCGAGGGCTGCACATAGGCCGCGTTCCAGCGTTTCGGCCCCAGCGCGCGTAGCGTGGTCGCCGGATGAAAGGTGCCCGCCCCCACCTCCATGTCATAGGGCTGCAAAATGACGCAGCCATAGTCGGCCCAATAGCGTTGCAGGGTCAGGATCAAGCCCTGGAACGAGCGTTCCGGGCGCATGTGCGGAGGCAGGGAATCCATCGGACTTGTCGGAGATTCGGGTGAAAGCGCGGCGACCGTATCGGCCGGGGAAACCCAAATCAAGCGATGGCGGGACAACGGTCAGCGAAAATGGCCGGCATTCCAGCAAATGACGGCGCATGACAGCACAACTCGGTCCCGGGATTAACCGGTGGACCGGAGGGGCATGGGTGCCCGCTATTCATAACGGGGGCACGCGAACGGCAAGACCGTTCCGCGCGCCCGTCTCAGTCGGGTTAGTCGGGCCGGTAGGCGCCGGTGCGGGAATCGCGCCGCAGGGTCGGAATATCGCGGCGCGCCGGCTCTGCAACACGGGCCATCCGCGCCTCCTCAAGCTCCTGATTGATCCGCTTGGCGGTGTTGTAGAGCCAGCGGAACGCGACTAGTCCACCGAGGGTAGCTGCAAGTGCAATCAGCGGCGGCATCGGTCGATCCTCTTCCTTCGTTGTCGGACCCCCATTTGGCTATATTCTCGCCCAACCTGATCGTTCCCGCAATCGCTGTTTCGAGACCAAATAGCGCCGAATTTCGGCGTGGCGGGCTCTAAAAGCCGAATTTGGCCCAAATCGCCCGGGTTTCAAGCGCGGAAATCAGGTCATCCGGCATCCCCGCGATTCCATCGAGCGCGGCCAGGGTTCCCGCTCCCGGCTTGCGGCCGAGCAGCCCCGCCAGAAAACCGCTCGATGGCGCGATCAGCGGAGTCACGACCTTGTCGCCGAAGCGCGCCCGCAGCGTCGAACGGAGATCGCCGATCGAATCCGCAAGGCCGAGCGCGACCGCGCGCTCGCCCGCCCAGTATTCGCCCGTGAACAGAAGATCGTCCGCCCCCTTGAGCCGCGCCCCCCGGCTTGCCCTGACCAGTTCGATGAAGGTGCCGTGAATCTCGCGCTGGATCGCCTTCAGGCGCGCCACGTCGTCGGGATTTTCGGGGAGGAACGGATCGAGCGTCGCCTTGTGCTCACCCGATGTATACAGCCTGCGTTCGACGCCGATCTTCTTGATCAACTCGGTAAAGCCGAAACTGCTGCCGACCACGCCGATCGAACCCAGGATCGAGGAAGGATCGCAGAAAATCTCGTCGCCCGCGCAGGCGATCATGTAACCGCCGGAAGCTGCGACATCCTCGACGAATACCAGCACCGGAAGGTTTTTCTCCTGCGCGAGTTGCCGGATGCGCAGGTAGATCTGGCGCGACTGCACCGGCGAGCCGCCCGGCGAATTGATCACCAGCGCCACCGCCTTGGCATCGTTTACAGCGAACGCCCGCTCCAGCGTTTTGGCGACACCCGCAAGCGTCATGCCTGGCCTGAGCGGCGTGACGGCGCCAATCACGCCGGACAATCGCACCACCGGCACGACCGTCGTGCCGGGACGCCATCGCGTAGGAACCAGTTTCATCAGCGCTGCTCGCATGCCGTCTCCCCTGTGCTTCGGCGATTTCGCATCATGCAAGTGCCGGAGTTACACAGGGATGTAAGCGCTGGTGCGAATATCGGTAGTCTTCTCAATGCCTTTTACTTCACATCTGCTCCAGGCGGCGGCAAAGGAGGAGTCATGCGGTGCGCTGCGTGCAGGACTCATCTGCCATCACAGCGAAATAACCTGTCCGCCGGACAGAATCTTACAGCTCTCTTTGCTCGGCAGGCCGGTCTCGTCGGCCAGCATCAGACCCGGACAAAGCCGGAGTGGGGCGCGGCTGCCCTTGACGGCACGAACCAGGATGCGGATCGCGGGCTTGTCCGCATCCGGATGCACCGGACGGATCGCGATGCCACCGAAACCGCGACCGAGCGCGGCCAGCACCTCGGCCAGACCGTCGCTGCGCCAGATCAGGCAAAGCACGCCACCGGATCTCAGCACACGCCGCGACGCATGGACCCACCTGTCGAGCGTGGCAGGCTCCGCGACATGGGCCGCGCGACGGTTCTCATCGGGCGATGGCCGATGCCGCTCCGAATCGTTGAACGGAGGATTCATCAGCACCCCGTCGGCGCTGTCGGGACCGAGACCGACGCCTGCGAAAGCCTCCGCTCCGGCCGTGATATCGAAGGTACGGACCCGCGCCGCGATCCCGTTGAGAACCGCGTTGCGGCGCGCCAGATCGGCGAGGACTTCGTCGCGTTCGACCAGCGTCAGATCGATGCCGGCAAGGCGCGTCGCCACCGCGAGCCCGGCTGCGCCGACGCCCGCTCCGAAATCAACGATACGGTCGCCGCGTTTGCCCGGCGTCACGGCGGCGAGCAGCATCGCGTCATGGCCGGCGCGATGGCCGGACAGGGGTTGATACAGCCGCAGCCGACCGCCAAGAAATGCATCCTCGCGCACTTCAGGTCGTGCGCCAGTCATCGTCCAGCGTCGTCGGGTCGCAATTCGTGACCCAGCCCGGCTTCGATGAGAAGCCGGCGTGCCTCGGCGTTGTCCTCGTCATGCACCAGAATGCGGCGCGGCAGGATACCGAGCGATCCCTCGATCACGCTCATGTTCTGATCCAGCACCAGATGGTAGATGTCGGCGCCGTCCAGCAGCGCGCCGATCGCCGACACCAGCACCACGTCGTTGGTTCGGACCAATTCGCGCAATCCCGCATTCTCCCGCGCCATGCGCAGCTTCACGGCCCCGTGGCCCATGTCAACCGCTCCATGTCAACAACTACCTGCGCTTGCCGCGCCAACCGCCACTTTCTATTGTAACAGCCGCAAATGGCGCGGACAGAACAATTCGGAGATCCCCAGCTTGGCGGTCATTGTCCCATTCGAAAGCCACTCGACAGGCTCCGTTGACCAGCTGGTCGAGCTCGTCGCCGCCGACATGGAACGCGTCAACGCCACCATCCTGTCGCGGACCGGGTCGGAAGTCACGATGATCCCGGAAGTCGCGAACCACCTGATCTCGTCCGGCGGCAAGCGGCTGCGTCCGATGCTGACGCTGGCGATGGCCCATCTCGCCGGCTATTCAGGTGAGGGTCACGTCAAGCTCGCGGCCTCCGTGGAATTCATGCACACCGCGACCCTGCTGCACGACGACGTGGTCGACGAGAGCGAACTGCGTCGCGGCAAGCTGTCGGCGCGCATGGTGTGGGGCAACGAGGCCAGCGTCCTGGTCGGCGACTTCCTGCTCGGGCAGGCGTTTCGCATGATGGTCGAAGTCGGCTCGCTGCGCGCGCTCGACATCCTGTCGTCGGCGGCCGCCACCATCGCGGAAGGCGAAGTCATGCAGCTCGCGGCGGCGAAGAATACCGCCACCACCGAAGACGAATACCTCGCAGTCATCCGCGGCAAGACCGCCGAGCTGTTCGCCGCCGCCTGCGAAGTGGGCCCGGTGCTCGGCGGACGTCCGAAAGCCGAAGAGACGGCGGCGGCCTCCTTCGGCATGAACCTCGGGATCGCCTTCCAGCTCGTCGACGACGTGCTCGATTACGGCGGCAAGTCGGCCAAGCTCGGCAAGAACGTCGGCGACGATTTCCGCGAGGGCAAGATCACGCTGCCGGTGGTGCTGGCGTTCCGCCGCGGCAACGATACCGAGCGCGAATTCTGGGTGCGAGCGCTCGAGGAAGGCGAGATCGGCGACAACGATCTCAATCACGCCATCGGATTGATGACCAAGCATCGCGCGCTGGAGGATACCCTCAACCGCGCCCAGCACTACGGCGCGATGGCGGTGGATGCGCTGGCGCTGTTTCCGCCGTCGCCGATGAAGAGCGCGCTGGAGCAGGTCGTGGCGTTCTGCCTGGCGCGGTCGCACTGAACCGTCGGCCAGGGACGAGAGCAGAGAGCTTGTCTCCGCAGACTTGAGACCGGGTTGGATCAGCCGCCGCTGACTTCGGCGGTCCTGCGACGAACCGACATACCGATGCCGATGGCACGGAACGACGCGACGGTCCGGCAAAGTTCCTGGGCAGACGACCGCGCAAGCAAGCCTTGGCTGAAAAGCCACGCACGAGTCGGACGTGTGCGGACGCGTTGACGATTTCAAAAGGCGGCGAAGCCACACATGCGCCGCCCGGTTGCAAACTGACGTCGGGACGTGATCATTTGGTCCTCAGAATACAGCAGGGTCCCGGACCGTAAACGACGGTCGGCAACCCGAACAGAACCGGATCGTCGCGGAAGAAGCGCTCGATACCGATACCTCCCGGTATCGTGCCCGCCGGGGTGCCGTAATAGGAAACGCGTAACGTCGAGAAAATAACCGCACGCCGCCGCACGGAGTCGACGACCGCCAGGTTGGTGCAGCTTCCGTCGAGCGCCCGCAGGCAGCGTTGGGGCGGTTTTGGCGCCTGGACGACCCTCTGGGGCGAAGCGGCCGCGGGTTGTGCGGGTTTCGCAAAGGCGCCCACAGTGAACGCCCACATCAGTCCCCCACATGCCGCCGAGGCGATAGCGATCGCATAGCGCATATTTCTATCCTCTCAGAATTGCAGGTTCGCTGTAAGCGACGTGGTCCAGGCGCGGTAGCTTAGCTGTGGCGGAAGATATTCTCGCACTTCCGCCGGAACGGTCGAGGTTTCGAGGAACGCGCCGGTGTCCTGACGCACCCAGGAATAGCCTCCCTTCAACTCGACCGAGGCGTGCGGCGATACCGTATAGGTCGCACTTGCGCCAACCGAGTGCTTGGTTTTTGCCGGAATGAATTCGGCGTTGATCTGATCGTAAAAATTATCCGAGCGGTAGAGGAAGCTGTAATTCGCCGCCAGCTTCAGCTGTTCGGTGATCAGGAAGGACGGCTCGACCGAGCCGATCACGAGATGGCTGTTGGAATTGCGCCGCTCCACCACAAGAGGACCGAAGATCCCGGGAATCTGGTTCTTTTCCTGGAATGTATGCGACACGCTCATGACCAGCGCCCATTGCGGATCGAACTGATATTGCGCGACGAGGTTGCTCACAAAGCGATCGCCGGCCTTGCCGTTGGCGACGCCATCGACCTTCACGACGGTTTCCGACATGTACGCAACGGTTCCCTCAAGCGCGAGGCTGTTGATCTGCGTCTTCAGGTTGGCATTGGCTGTAAAGACGCTGCCTGGATCGATCTGGTTCTTGAGGTTGAAAACGCCGAACCCCGTCGCGGCGGACGGATCTATTCCTTCCCTCATGAAACTGCCCTGCCAGGCATAACCGCCCGAAACCGACAGTGCAGTATTTTCATTCAGCCCGAAAACCAGCCCGGCCGTCGGATTGACGTTGAAGCCGGCGCCATAACTTCCGATGTCGACGAGGTCGGGATCCATGCGCGCGAAACGCTGGTTGTTCGGAAGATACGCGGTACCGGTCGGGATATTGAGGGCGACGCCGAACGTCGGCTGAAACGTTTCGAAGTTCTGGAGCGTTGCAGTAACCGATGCCTCGGAATCGATCGGACCGTTGTAGGTCGCCTGCTGTCCCGCCGTTTCGTGTCGCGCGTAGACATGACCGCCCTTGAAACGGGTTTCTAGTTTCATTGACGAGGGATCGTCGTAGTCGATACCGACCAGCGTCGGCGTGTAAACCTGATAACCCTTGCCGCGATCGGGCGCGAACACGTTCACGCCGCGCGTGCCGGTCCAGGCCGAATAGTGCGGACCGGTGCTCATGAAGGCCGACCACGTACCCGGAAGGCCCGGATCCTGCTGCGGGCTTTCCAGCGTCCCCACGGGATCGCCCAGGCCGAAATTGACCCGCGCCATCACGGTGTGCATGTCGGCGCTCACGCCGTGAATGACCGGGTTGGCGGGCTCATTGAGGGTGGTGTCGATAACCTCGTGGCGGCCGACATGATCCTTGCTCTCGAACTTGGTGTAAGCATATTCGGCGCCGACCGTGACATTGCGGAACAGCCGGTATTCGAGACCTGCCCCGACCGTCCATCCGTTGTGCCAGCGCGTGTTGCTCCAGTCGAAAGTCCCGAAATTCGGCGTGAGATATCCCGACGTCTGGATCTGGCCAAGCGCGTAACCGCCCTTCACATACAACAGCCAGTTGTCGTTGACGGCATAGCCGAGCCGCGCCGTCAGGTTGAAGACGGATTGAATGTCGGTCGTGACGAAGGTCTCCAGCGGGACAAAGGCCTGGCCCTGCGCCGGATCGAAATTGTTGTTCTTCTCCCGGCGAAGCGGATTGCCTATCCAGGACAGCTCGGCGCCGACAAGCCACGGACCCGAGACCATCGTATTGCAGCCGACCTGTGCGCCGACGACGCCGCGGCGATCCCTGAAAGCGGCGCCGTCGATCAACTGCGGATCAAGATTACCGGTGGCAGTGTAGGGATTGCTGTTGCGATAAACCCAATCGGAACGCGAAAACGCGATCCCCATCCCGGCGCCGACATAACATCCCGCCCAGCCATAGGCGGGATAGCTCTGGACCTCCTCGGCCGGCGGCGCTTTTAGCGGCATATCGGCCGCCCGCGCCACCGAATCGAATTGCACCAGCCAGAATACGCCCCAAACAGCAACCGACGTGCACCAGGCCGACCGCGCCGACCGGCGGCCGTCGCATGCTTTCCAACGTTTCATTCCCCGCCCCATTCAATCCAGTCGCGAGCGCCTCTTCCGCTCAGCGACCTATCATGTTGCTTTTGAGTACATTGCTGTTGATCTGCCGTTGCATCGATTGAAGCTTGTTGACTTGCGAACTCACCGCCTGCCTGTTCTGCGCAGCCGCGCTTGTGCGCGTTTTGTCTGGCCCCGGCGGCAGGGGTTGAGGATTGAGCGCCTTGCTGGCGTTGCTGTTGATCTGCCGCTGCATCGATTGAAGCTTGTTGACTTGCGAACTCACCGCCTGCCTGTTCTGCGCAGCCGCGCTTGTGCGCGTTTTGTCTGGCCCCGGCGGCAGGGGTTGAGGATTGAGCGCCTTGCTGGCGTTGCTGTTGATCTGCCGCTGCATCGATTGAAGCTTGTTGACTTGCGAACTCACCGCCTGTGCAGCCGATCTAACGCTCGCTTTGTCCGGACCGGGCGGCAGCGGCTGAGGATTGAGCGCCTTTTGCCTCGCCCCGGCACGCATCATGGCGTCCGGACCCGGCGGCAGAGGCTGCGGGTTCAGCGCCTTGGCTGCGTCATTGCGCCTGAGCTGCAATCGCATGCCTTGCAGCGTGCCCGCCGGCTTCACGAATGCCTTGCCGTTTTGCATTTGCGCGACAGGCCTCGCATTGATGCGGTTCTGGACTTCGGCGAAAGCCGTCGTGGCGGCAAGGGATACTCCGAACAAGCCCGCCACGACGATCGCGGCGGCCCGTTTGACGTTTCTCTTCATGGGACTTCTCCGGATTCGATCCAGAAGTGAAAATGAGGGGTCGATTTACGCCTCTATCGCCTGATCGGCGTCGGTATGAAACTGCTGGGGCGCGGCCCGTGCCTAGCGGTGTCGGCCGCTCGCTTGGCCATGATCGCCGGAGCTGCCGGCGTCGCCAGCAACGCGTTCTGCCCAATCACCCCGAGAGGCTTCTTGGCGCTGTTCGCTACCGTCTTGACACCTTTCCCCAAAGTCTTGCCCCCGGAAACGACGGCTCTGCCGGTGACCTTGACGGTCTTCTGGCCGGTGCGGATTGCACCCATGGCAATCTTTCCGCTTGTGTTGGCGGCGACGTGCCCGACAACTTTCACCGCGCCGCCTGCAACTTTGCCCACGCCCTTGGCTACTCCACCCGCAGCCTTCCCGACGCCCTTCGCGGCACTCCCGGCCACCTTCCCGACGCCTTTTGCGGCACTCCCGGCCACCTTCCCGATGCTTTTTGCGGCTTTGACAGGATTGAGGCTGAAGGCTGAAGCCGACGGGGCTGTCGCAATGATCGATCCCGCCAGAAATCCTGAAATTGCCGCCAGCCGAAATGCTTTCAATAAAATGGACATGATTATTCCTTACTTTTCTGCTCCCGTGCAGCAGATTGCCGCCGTACGGCCGGCCGTGGCCAGTCGTCAAATGACGACTGATCGGCAAATATCCCAATGGTTCGAATCCGGTTTTTCGCTGCTGTGACTGGAGCACAACAGGCTCTGCATCGTTGCCGCGCGCGCTGACCACCGTCTGCCGCGTCGCCTGCATGAGCGCCATACAGGGAAGCTTGTGATCATCGGTGACCCCGGAAAGGTCTCGAGTCCGCGAGACAAGGACGTGCGGCAATGAGCCAACTTGAGATTATCGGCAGCCATCGGATAGTGGCCTCTGTCCGTGGCGGAGGTTGCTCCGCCCCCTCCGCACGCATTGAGCCGCCGACGTCAGCCATGATCGACCTTGTCGACCTGATCTACGAGGCGGCATTCGTGCCGAGTCGCTGGCACTTCGTACTTCAGAAGGCATGCGACCTGTCCGCTTCTGCCAGCGCACAACTGTTTTTCTTCAACGAAACCACTCCGCCGCGCGGCATGACGCTGGAGAATATGCGGGCCTTGTTCGACAAGTTCATCGCTGGCGACATGTGGAAGTTTTCCGACAGCGTGCAGAAGACGTGCGCTCTCCAGCCTGCGAGCTTCATTCAGGTCGACGACTACATGAGCGCGGAGGAAATCGCGCGCGATCCGGCACGAGTCATGTTGCGCGAGTTCGGTATCGGCGCGCATCTTTGCTCGGCCATCGCCATGCCGACCGGCGAGCTTGCCACCTTCGTGTTTCAGAAATGGATGAAGGACGGCACGTACCGCCAGAAAGAGATCGCGCAACTCGATGCATTGCGGCCGCATCTGGCCCGCGCCAGCCTGGTCGCCGGGCGGCTGCATCTCGAGCGGGCCGAGGCAACCACATCTGCGCTTGAACTGATGGGACTTCCGGCCGCGGTGCTTTCAACCACCGGACGGGTGATAGCGGCGAATTCCTACCTCGAACGGATGGACGCGGCGCTTCTGCCGGTTGCACATGGCGGACTGGCGATCGCCGACCGCGACGCCAACCGGCTGTTTCAGGACGCGGTGACGCGAATACATCAGGAAACGGCGGTCGGCTCCATCCCGGTGCCGGCTATCGGCGGCAAGGCCGCGTTCGTCGTTCACCTGCTGCCGCTGCGGCGGGCCGCGCACGATATTTTCGGCGGCGCCGATACGCTCATTATCGCCACTCCGATCACTCCCACCGCGCTGGTGCCCTCCGCCAGTCTTCTCAATGCCCTGTTCGATCTGACACCGACGGAGGCGCGGCTGGCGACGGACCTCGCCAGCGGACTGACGCTTACCGAGTCCGCAAGCAGGAACGGCGTAACGACCAAAACCGCGCGCACATATCTCGAGCGCATCTTCCGCAAGACCGGCGCCCGCAAGCAAGGTCAGCTCGTGGCGATGCTGAAAACCGTGCAGCCGCTGGCGACGCCACCGGCCGATTGATTTCAATGGCGTTCGGCGACGGCCCCAACTCTATAGCGTTTTCGAGCGAAGCATGTCCTCGGGCTTGACCCGAGGATGGGTACCGGTTCGCCTGCACATCGGACTTTACGCGACAGCGATCTCCGGCCGCCTTCCCGGAAACGGCCTGAACGCCATCAGGATCAGCATGGCCACCAGCCCCATGCCCCATGAGCCGACATACATCAGCGCATAGCTGCCGAAATGGTCATAGACCAGCCCGCCCAGCAGCGGGCCGATCGACATTCCCAGGCTGCCGGCCATCGCCGTGCCGCCGATGATCGTACCCATCATCCGCAGCGGAAAATTCTCGCGGATAATCAAGGCGTAAAGCGGCATCGTACCGGCGTAGAGGAAGCCGACCACCACCGCCACGGCATAGAAGCCATCGAGATCGCTGACGAAAGCATAGGCGAGCACGCCGAAGGCCTGCGCCAGGAGTCCGATCACCAGAACGCGTTGTGCGCCGAACCGGTCTCCGGCGACGCCGAATCCGATACGGCCGAGCATGCCGGAGAAACCCTCGACGCTGTAGATCGAGACCGCGGCGATCATCGGTATTCCGCAGGTCACCGCATAGCTCACGGTGTGGAAGATCGGACCGGAATGGGTGGCACAGCAGAAGAAGTTCGCCAGCATCAGGATGATGAACTGCGGCGAACGGACCGCCTGCCTGACGGTCAGATCCGATTGCGGCTCGCCCGCAGCCATCGCCGAGCCGCCGTCCTCCAGCGCCGGCGGACGGCGCACGAGCAGCGCCGCCGGAACCATCAGCCCCGCGGCGAGAGCGGCGATGATCAACATCGAACTGCGCCAGTCGTGGATCGAGATCAGCCAGGCCGCGAGCGGCGCCATGGTCATCGGCGCCATGCCCATGCCCGCAGAGACCAGCGAGACGGCAAGACCGCGCTGCGTATCGAACCAGCCGGTCACGCAGGCCATCATGGGCGCGAGGATAGCGGCGGTCGACGCGCCGACCAAAAGGCCGAATTGAAACTGAAACGCGATCAGCGATTCCGCCCGGCTGGCGAGCGCGAGGCTCGCCGCCAATACGATCGAGCCCGCGAGCACCACCGGGCGCGGTCCGAACCGGTCGGAGAGGTTGCCCCACACCATGCTGGCGACCGCCATGGCGAGGAAACCGATCGTCATGGTCGTGGATATGCCGGTGACGGACCACCCGGTTTCCTGCGACATCGGCCGCAGGAACACAGGCAGCGAGAACATGGCGCCGATCGCGACGCAACCCAGAAGGCCGCCCGCCGCGACGATCACCCAGCGATAGAGACTGTTCATGCGATTGGCCCGACGCTCCCGGGGATGCGTTCAGCCCTGCTTAGGTTTCCAGTCCGCCGACGGGATGACATTGATCATCCAGGGGACGCCGAATTTGTCTATCAGGGTGCCGAAGCCGGGCGACCAGAAGGTCTCGTTGAACGGCATAACGGCCTTGCCGCCTTCGGATAGTTGATCGAACCAGCGCCGCGCCTCGGTCATCTCCTTGGTGTGCAGGGTGACGTCGAAACCGTTCTTGGGCTTGTCGATGTTGGACGCCCATTTGACGTCCATGTCGGCGCCCATCAGCGATTGATCGCCGACGTCAAGCCAGCAGTGCATCAGCCAGGTCTTGTATTCGTCCGCGATCGGCATGCCCGGCGGCGCATCGCTATAGGGTATGGCCGCCTTGATTTTCCCGCCGAGGACCTTGGCGTAGAATTCGAATGCCTCGCGGCACTGCCCATGGAAGCTGAGGCTGGTCACGATCTTCATGATATCTCCTTTAATCCAGAGGTCCCGGCTCGCACAGACGTTGATTGACGACCCCAAGCATAAGTTGATATCAACGTAATGTGGCCGGAGAATGAATGTCAACCCGACAGATGCCAGTTCCTTTCGAAACCACGCTGCTGGTGCGCGACACCTGCCTGTGCCTTCATGCACAGCGAGCGGCGCGGGCGATCGCACGCCGCTTCGATCTCGCATTGAAGCCGGCAGGCATCACCAGCGGGCAGTTTTCCCTGCTCATGTCGCTCAACCGGCCGGAGCCGCCGAAGCTCAGCAGCGTGGCGGCGCTGCTGGCGATGGACAGGACGACGCTGACCGCCAATCTCAAGCCGCTGGAGCGCCGCCGCCTCATCAAGAGGGCGGCTGATCCGACCGATGCGCGCGCGCGCTTGCTGCGTCTGACGCCGGCTGGTCGGACAGTTCTGGCCAAGGCTGTGCCGGTCTGGCTGCATATTCATGCAGAGATCGAAAAGGAGCTGTCAGACCCGGACGGCCTGCGCCTCGAACTCAATATCCTTTCCGGCAATCGAAACGGTCTCGCCGGATAATGCCGGATACGAGTGGAGCGCCACCCCTTCGCCTGTGGCTGCGAGGCTCCGTGATCCGAACCAGAACGTCACTTGTGAGCAATCTGCCTCACGACCAGGTTCCATTCGCCCTGGCGTGTCCGATCGTTCAGACCGCGACCACCGGTCCGCCGGCTTTTTTCCAGGCGTCGATCCCGCCTTCGATATGCGCGGCATTGGCAAGACCAGCCTCCTTTGCCTCGGTAACGGCCATGGCCGAGCGCTCTCCGAATGCGCAGAAGAATACGATGCGGCGCCCGGTCGCGGCGGCGACTTCCCGCAGCATGCCGCCGGGCTTCAGGCTGTCGGCGATATCGGGATACGGCGCATGCAATGCGCCGGCCAGCGTGCCGTTCTTGGCGCGCTCATGAGTTTCGCGGAGATCGACCAGGAGGATGTCGGGTTGGCCGAGCCGGGCGATCGCCTCACGCGGCGTCAGCGCGAGCCCCTGTTTCGCCAGATCGTCCTGCCTGAGGCCGACATGCATGTTGGCGGGGATCACCACGTCCATCAGCTTGGGGTTGGGCAGTTTCAGGTTGTTCATCAGTTCGACGTATTCGTCGATCGAGCGAACCTGAAGCCGCGGGTTGTGGCGTTTCTCCTCGCCGATGGTGGAGACCGTATCGCCCTTGTAGTCGTGCGCGGGAAACACCATGGTCTCCTCGGGCAGTTTCAAAAGCCGGTTGAAGATGGAATCGTACTGCGCGCGCGCGCTGCCGTTCTGGAAATCGGTGCGGCCGGTGCCGCGGATCAGCAGCGTATCGCCGGTGAAGACCCTGTCGCCCATCATGTAGCTATAGGAATCGTCGGTGTGCCCCGGCGTGTACATCACGTCGAGGCCGATGCCCTCGACCGTGATCTTGTCGCCGTCGCCGACGCGCATCGAGACCACGTCGGCCCTGGTCTGCTCGCCCATCACAGTGACGCAATGGGTGCGGTCGCGCAGTTCGCCGAGGCCGGTGACGTGATCGGCGTGAAGATGGGTGTCGACAGCCTTCACGAGCTTGAGGTCCAGTTCGCGCAGCAACTGGCAATAACGGTCGACCTTCTCCAGCACCGGATCAATGATCAGCGCCTCTCCGCCGGCGCGGCTTGCCATCAGATAGCTGTAGGTTCCGGAAACACTGTCGAAGAGTTGGCGGAAAATCATGATCGCACGACCCTGAATGCCGGTACAAATTTTCCTTGTCCGGGCGGTATCGTAGCAATTTATGCTGCCGGCGCGCGAATACAACCAGTCAGAAATCAAGTTTGTCGCGGATCGCATCGAGCCCGGCTCGCGCGCAGGCCTCGTCCTTGTCGCCGCCGGGCGCGCCGGCCACGCCGATGCCGCCCACAAGCGTCCCGCCGGTCTCGATCACCAGCGCGCCGGCCAGCATCGCAATACGCGGCAATCGCGCCAGACCGGCATCCATTTGGCCGTCGCGCACCATCCTGGCCAGTTCAGATGTGTCGCGGCGAAAACTCAGCGCCGTATAGGCCTTGGCGGTGGCGACGTCGGCCGCCGGCAGGCCGGCATAACGGTCGCGCAGCAGCACCTGCGGCTGGCCGAAGCGGTCGAGCACGGCCACGGCAACCTGATATCCGTCGTCGCGACACTTCTTCATGGCGCTTTGCGCGGCTTCCAGCGCGACGTCCGGGGTCAGCGACTTGTAGGTGACGAGCGCATCGTCGCCGGCATGGGCGGCAACAGGAAGGAGCATGACGAGCGCGATCACTCCAGCAGCGGTGGCTCTCATGCCGAGCTGTCCCCGCGCACGCGACCCGTACTCCCTGGCATTTTTGTGGGTGTGCTGCGTCGGCCGTTTTGTCAAACCGCGAGTCCTCCACGTATGGGTCCCTGCGTTCGCGGGAGCGACGTCAGGTATGAGGCGAGTTACGGCCGCACATAGCTCCAGCCCTGCTCCTGCAACTCCATCAGCCGCACCATGCCCAGCGGCACGACCGTCGTTCCCGGCAGCAACTCAAGCGGACGGCCTTCCTTCTTCTCCATGCTCTCCTTGGTGTTGTTGCAAGCCGAGAACTGGATTTTGCTGGGGGGTGGGATCTTGCTGAGGTTTTTGATGCGCTCCTTCACCGGCGAGGTATCTTCGCGCAGCATGTGGAGGCCCGGCCCGCATGCCATGATCTCGACGACTGCCGCCTGGTTCACGCCCTGATAGTACCGGATCACGTCGGTGGCGTTGGTCAACGCGAAGTCCATGGTATGTCGATCGTTGGTGTCGACCTGGATCACGAGGTGGTGCTTCGCTTCGTCGGCGAAACTGTGTCCGATGAGTGCGAGCAACAGGCCACCGGCGGCGACGAAAAGGCAAAGAAATCGGCGCATAACAACTCCCTATGGTCTGACCAGCGTGTAACCGTTTTCCGTGAGCGACAGGATGTGTCCGACGCCGACCTGAACCGGCGTTGCGGAGGGGATGATGGCCGGCCGCTTGCCGGTCTCGCGCTCGATGGTGTCGAGCGTATTCACGCAGACGTCGAACCTGACGCCCTGGGCGATCAGGCTTTCGACGCGGGCCCGGCTGGCGTTTTCCGTCCGCAGCAGGTCGATGCCCGGACCGAAGGCGACGACTTCGATGGCTATCTTGTCTGGATCGTAGGCCTTGATCAGGTTGTTGGCGACGCTGAGCACAAGGCTCTGCTTCTTCGCATCGCCATCGGACAATTGCAGGACGATGCGATGCTCGGCGAAGGGTTTGCCGGGCAGCGGCGCAGGCTCCGCCAGTAACGTGACCGGCGGCAGCGCCAGCGTAACCGCAACGGCTGCGACCGCACCCCTTCGTGTCAGCATGTCGGTCATCCTGCGAGGCCTGGATTGCCGTCGACGCCTTTCAGCGTCACGCTATCGCGGCGGACGCCGCTTGTCATGCCGTTACGCAGATGACGGGCGAAAACGTCCCAGACCGGCGCGCCGTCCTGCTTGTTGACCGAGGCCCAGCCGGCGACTTTATAGCTCTTGCCGGCTTCGAGGGAGCGCCCATCCCCCAGTTTCAGGTCCGAGATGCGATGGCCGGCGCTCTCCGCAGGCGCGCAGGCATATGAGAGGCCGCCGACACGAACCATGTCGCCGCCCTGCTGATAGTAGGGATCCGGATTGAAGAGATTGTCGCAGACGTCTTCCAGAATATCCTTGATCTGGCGGCCGGTCATGGTCTGCACGTAGGTCTCGGGATAGGTGCAGGCGGTTTCCGCGAACACGTCGTCCATCGTCACCTGTCCGGGCAGCACGCTGGTGCCCCAGCGGAAGCCCGGCGACAAGGCGATCTCGGCATCGAACGCCGCACGCAGCGCGTCGCAGATCAGGCTGTCCATGGTGCCGTTGAAATTGCCGCGGCGATAAAGCAGGCGGTCCGTGGTCGCGATCTTCTCGGCATAGGCCGCAGCATGAGGCGCGCGCACCTTCTCGATCAGAGCTTCCATCGCAGGATCGGCCCTGATCAGTTCGGAGAACACCGGCAACAGCCGATAGCGTATGTCGCGGACCTTGCCTTTGGCAAGATCGAGGTCGAGCACGCCGAGGAATTTTCCGTTCGAGCCGGCATTGGTGACAAGCGTCCTGCCGCCGGCATTGCCGACAGGGACGGGCTGCGGCACGGCATCGTGGGTATGGCCGCCGAGGATGACGTCGATGCCGCTGACGCGGCTTGCGAGCTTGAGGTCGACGTCCATGCCATTGTGCGACAGCAGAATGACCGCATCGACCTTGTCGGCATCGCGCAGCGACCGCACCAGTTTCTGCAGCTCCTCCTCGCGAATGCCGAAGGTCCAGTCCGGCGTGAAACGCCTCGGATGGGCGACCGGCACATAGGGGAAGGCCTGGCCGATCACGGCGATGCGGTGACCGCCGATCTCCCTGATCGTCGCCGGCTTGAACACGCGCTTCGAGGCGGCATCGAAGGCCGGCGCATCGTTGAACGCGGCCTCCTCGGTGAGGAAAACGTTCTGCGCCAGGAATTCGCCCTTGAAGCGGGAGAGATTGTCGCGCAGCGTTTTCTCGCCGTAGGTGAACTCCCAGTGCCCGGTCATCGCGTCGATGCCGAGCAGGTTGGCGGCGTCCACCATGTCGGCGCCGTGCATGACGTTGGCGAGGCCCGAGCCCTGCCACAGATCGCCGCCGTCGAGCAGCAGCGAATTGTTCGGACCGGCCTCGCCGCGCAGCCGGTCGATCAGGGTCTTGAGATGGGCAAAGCCGCCGAGCCTGCCGAAGCGCGCGGCCGATTTATCGAAGTCGAGACAGGTGAAGGCATAGGCGTCGGCGCTGCCGGCCCTGATCCCGAAACGATCGAGGAAGGCGCGGCCGACCAGGTGCGGCGGCTGTCCGCGCATCGCACCGATGCCCAGATTGACGCTGGGCTCGCGGAAGAACACCGGCAGCAATTGCGCGTGGGTGTCCGTCATGTGCAGGATGCGCGCATTGCCAAAGCCTGCAAGCTCGTACACCGCGGAATCGCTGGCTGCCCGGGCAATGCGTGGCAGCGCGCTGGAGAGGCAAGCGGCGCCGGCGGTTCTGAGGAGGTCGCGGCGGCGGAGGGTCATATAACGAGCCTCGCCATTACGACATCACCCGGTTCGTCATTGCGAGGAGCGAAGCGACGAAGCAATCCAGTTCTCCCTGTAGCCGCTGGATTGCTTCACTCAGCGCAAAATTGGCACGAGCCAATTTTGCGGCGAGCTCGCAATGACGCCTTGATCCGATCACGCCGTTCAGCGGATCTCCATCTTCCTCCAGGCGTCCTTCTGCTCGTTGGACTGGAAGATCGCAGCCTTCGACAGCGCTTCGGATTTCCTGGATTCCGCGACCGCCTTGTCGAAATCGCCAGCCGCGGCGGCGGTCTTGGCGGCTTTCAGCGCCTCGACTGCCGTGGTCCACTGGTTGCGCAGCTTGCCGGCTTCGTTGTTGGCCGCTTCGGCGGTGGCATAAGCCGCCTTGTAATCGTCTTCGCTGCTCGCGGCGCGGACCGATGTCACGCTCGCGGCCATGAGCATCGAAAGCGCCACAAGGGCGGGAAGACGCGTCATGCTGCTTTTCATGGCCGCGCTCCCGGTCCCGAAATCGGCAGCCCGTTGCTGACGTAAGACAGATAATATTCGAGATCGCGGTATTCGTCGTCCTGCGGCGTCAGCGGCACCGCACGTACCTGGCTGTTGCAGGTGGTGAAGCGGCGGCTGGTCGTGCCCATGCCGCCCCATGCGGAGCGGTAGATCGGCATCGCGTTGAGAATACCGAGCGCCGGCGCAAGAACCTCGGCCCGGATGTGGTTGCCCGGCGTCTGCACATGGCAGGTGGCGCAGGAGAAATTGAGCTGGCCACGCCGCGTGTAGAAATAGCGCTTGCCGTTTTCGTAAGCCGCGAGCGCCCGCGGGTCTTTCGGGATCTTGATGTCGAACGGCTTGCCGCGCGAGGTGAACGCCATATAGGCCGTCACCGAGGCCATCTCGTCCTTGGTATAGGACAAGGGCTTTTCGCCGTTGCTTTCCAGACACTGATTGACGGCGAGTTCGAGCGTGACGACCTTGCCCTGCTTCTCGTCGAAATAGGGATAGTTCTGCCGGATGCCGACGCCCTTGTGGGGGAAACAGTCCGCGAAGGTCCTGCCGTTCTTGAACGGTTTCTCGAACATCTCCTTGCCGGCGGCGAGCGCGAATTCGTAAGGAGGAAACTCCTCCTTCTCCTTCCACTGCTTGTATAGGCCCTTATCCATCGAATACGGCCCGTTGACGAAATCCTTCAGCTTCAGCTTGGGAAACTTGTCGGTGAAATATTTCTGGAACGCCTTGAGGTCGGCGGGCGGATTGGTCTTCTCAGTCGCGTGAGATGTCTGCACGGAGGCGGACGTCAATGTCGCCAGCACCACTCCCATTGCCGCCGAGCGGAAGCTCAATCGCATGTCTGTTCTCCGACTGCCGCGCGCCGCCATTACTGAATCTTAGCCGTGGAGGAGTCAGAAGCGCCCTTGTTGTCGACCCAACTGATCTTGAGGTCGTCGCCCTTCCTGCCGCCCTTGAAGCTGAATTTCACATAAGGGTCCTTTGACACCGCCGGACCCCAGTCGGCGATGAAGACCGGCTTTCCGCCGTGTTCGAAAGTCAGTTGCTGAATGAAGTGCGCCGGGATCACTTCGCCGGCGGAATTCTTGACGAAACCCGAATCCATCGGATGCTGGATCAGCGCCTGAACCTCGGTCATGTCGCCGCTCGACGTTGCGCGAATGCGGATTGTCGATGCCATGAATTTCTTCCCTTAACGTTTCGCTTTCATCGGAGTCTGATCCAATTTCGTTGAATCAGACCCCAGCCTTATTCCTTGATTGGGCATGATCCTATCCGAAAACCGGTTCCCACTTTTCGGGATCATGCTCTAGCCGCCGCAGCCGCCGATGGTGACCTTGATTTCCTTGCTGGCGCTATAAAGCTTGCCGCCGGCTTCCACGACCGCGATGACATTGCTGGTCTTCGCCATCTTCAGGCGGTTGGCGACGCTCGGCACGGTGCCGGCCGGAATGCGATATGACGCCGCCAGCGCATTCGGATTTTCCGCAACCAGGATCGCGATCGAGGTCACGTCGGGCAGGCTCGTGGTGACGGAAACCGGAACGACCGCGCCGTTCTCGGCGATCTCCGGCGCGTCCATACTGACCTTGTCGGATTTTTCCGCGGTCTTGCCGTAGAGCGCCTGGATCGCGCCGTCGGCTCCCTTGACCTTGAAAGCGGCCTCCGGATAGGCGTCGTTGGCAGCGGCGAGCGCGGGCGCAAGGCCGAAGCGAATGCCGGCGACGCCTGCCAGCGCAACGACCGCCGCACCTTTCAGGACCAACCGCCGCGTCGCATCAACGCTGCCGGGCGATGAATGGATCATGTGTGGTCTCCTTTGCGCGCGGCTGTCACAGCGTTTGCAGGAAGTCGACGACCGCGTCGATTTCCTTGTCGGTCAGGATGTGGTTCCGGCCGAACGGCGGCATCACCGTGAGCGGATTTCGCTTGGTTTCGTCAGTGACGATCGCGACGAGGTCGGCGCGGTTCGGATATTTGCTCTTGATGCCGGCAAGGGCCGGCCCGATGTCGCCAGCCTGGCTGCCGCCCTTGATCTCGTGGCAGGTCAGGCAGTTGCCCTTGTTGCGATCGAATGCGAGCTTCTGCCCTTCGTCGGCGGCAGTCTGCGCCCGAGCGGGAAAAGGCGCGACGGTGACGGCGACAGCGAGCAGCAGCGAGGCCGCCACCGCCGACAAAGCGACGGGCTTCGTCAAAGGAGTTTTCGTCAAAGGCGGTTCCTGCGGTTCTGTTGATCGCTTCGTTATTCGGCCACCGCGTCTCGCACGGGTCTGCCGCGCACTCATTTTCATATCCCCGGCCTTTGTACAAGGCTTCTGGATGGCTTTGCGGCCATACCAGCCCCCGGTTCGGTCCCGGTGAAGCCATCTTCAACGGGCATTGCCACCCGGCAGCGCCTGTCGCATCGTTGGCGGGGCCCCCCGGAATGAAGGATGTTCTTCCATGCCCGACTACACCGTCGAATTCGGCAAGCGCGGCCGCCAAGCGGGTTCCGACGACCGTCTCGACGCGGCTGCGTTTCATCGCAACCATGAAGCGATCTGGGCGGTGCTGGAAAAATTCCTGCACGACAAAACGGGAGACGTGGTCGAGGCCGGCAGCGGCACCGGGCAGCATGTGGTTTTCTTCGCGCGGCAAACGCCCGGCATCACCTGGTGGCCGAGCGATCTCAACGACAACCATCTTCGCAGCATCGCTGCCTGGACCGCTCATGGACAACTCGCCAACGTCCGCCAACCGCTGCGGATCGACCTGTCGAGCCCGGAGTGGTTCACTGAGGCGAGCGACGGCCCCGGACCCGGCGCCCTGCTCGCGGTGTTCTGCGCCAATGTGATCCATATCGCGCCGTGGCGCGTCGCCGAGGGCCTGATCGCGGGCGCGGCACGCTATTTGCGCCCGGACGGGCGGCTGTTTCTCTATGGGCCGTTCAAGCGCGGTGACCGGCACACCGCGCCGAGCAACGCGGCCTTCGACGTCAGCCTGCGCGACAACGATCCCGAATGGGGCGTGCGCGATGTCGACGAGGTGGCGGCGCTGGCGCAGCGCAACGGCTTGAAACTCCTCGACGTCGTCGAGATGCCCGCCAACAATCTGATTCTGGTGTTCGAACGAGATGCAGGATGACATTTCATCCGCGTCGGCCAACGAGTCCGTACATTGCAAACGGACGGTCTATGCCTCACGTTGGCGAAGCAGGTCGTCTAGATCGAGCCGGCGCGTGAACATCGCAAGGCCGCCGGCTGCGTCGCGCGGCCATTGTGCTTGCGGCCGGTCCCAATAAAGCTCGACGCCGTTCTGGTCGGGATCGCGCAGGTACAGCGCCTCGCTGACGCCGTGATCGCTGGCGCCATCGAGCGGAATACCTGCGCTGCGAACCCGGTGCAGTGCATCGGCCAGCGCGGCGCGCGTCGGATACAGGATCGCGGTGTGAAACAGCCCGGTCGTGCCGGGAGCGGGCGGCGAGCCGCCCTTGCTTTCCCACGTATTCAGTCCGATGTGATGATGATAGCCGCCGGCGGAAATGAACGCGACCTGATCGCCGTCGCGTTGCATCAATTCGAAGCCGAGCACGCCGCAATAAAAGCCGAGCGCGCGTTCGAGGTCGGCGACCTTGAGATGGACGTGCCCGATCCGGGTGGCAGCGGCGACGGGAATCGACGCATCGGGCATGGCACACCTCCGTAGCTCAAGCCTTCACCGGGCTCGGCCCGGCACCTTCTTATTGTTTATTTGTGGAGGCATCAGAGCGGATCAAGGCCGTCCATGATGTCGCTGCAATCGGCCCCTTGCGCGTGGCTTACCGCAGCGGCGGAGCGTACATGATGCCACCGGCATTCCAGAGCTGGTTAAGGCCGCGCGGAATCTTCAGCTTGGAGTCGGCGCCGACGTTGCGGTCGTAGACCTCGCCGTAGTTGCCGACATGGCGGATGATGCGGGCCGCCCAGTCCTTGGTCAGCCCGAGATCCTCGCCGTATTCCCCTTCGGTACCGACCAGGCGCATTACGTCGGGCTTCGTCGACTTCATCGCCTCGTCGATGTTTTTCGAGGTGACACCGAGTTCCTCGGCATTGATCATCGCGTAGAGCGTCCATTTGACGATCATCATCCAGTCGTCGTCGCGCTGACGGACAACCGGCGCCAGCGGCTCCTTCGAGATCACGTCAGGCAGGATGAAGCTCTCGCCCGGCTTGGTCAGCCGCAGGCGCAAGGCATAGAGCTGGGACACGTCGGCAGTCACCACATCGCATTTGGCCTCGTCATAGGCCTTCAGCATGTCTTCCAGCTTCCCGAATTTGACCTCCTCGTATTTCAGGTTGTTGGCCTTGAAGTAATCGGCGAGGTTGAGTTTCGTGGTCGTGCCGTCCTGCACGCAGATTTTCGTATCGCCGAGGTCGAGCGCCGAGTCGGCCTTTCGCGAGGTGCGGACCATGAAGCCCTCGCCGTCATAATAGGCGACTGCCGGGAAATAGAGGTCGTAATTGGTCTCGCGTGACATGCTCCAGGTCGAGTTGCGGGCGAGAATATCGATCTTGCGGCTTTGCAATTCCTTGAAGCGTTCGCTGGCGTCGAGCGGGACGAACTTCACCTTCGTCGGATCGTCGAAGATGGCGGCGGCGACGGCACGGCAGAAATCCACGTCGAAGCCGGACCAGTTGCCTTTTTCATCCGAATTCGAAAAGCCGGGAAGACCGGTATTGACGCCGCACCACACGGCGTCGCGCCGGAGTGTCCGTTTCAGGGTCTTGGTGTCGTAACGCTCATAGGCGATCGCGACGACCGCGACCGCGGTTGCGATGGCGAGCCCTATCAAGAGACCGCTTCGGAATGTCCGCATGGATGCCCCCTCGCAAGATCGAAAAATCGGCGCCGATGTGGTGATGAATTAAAGCTTGGGTTTTTGCCGCACGATCACGCGCGTGCCGACCGGAACACGGTCATAGAGATCGGCGACATCGGCATTGACCAGGCGGAAACAGCCCGAGGAGATCGCGGTGCCGATCGTGTCGGGGCGGTTGGTGCCATGGATGCGGTACACCGTCGTGCCGAGATACATCGCACGCGCGCCCAGCGGATTGCCGGGACCGCCTGCCATGAAGCGCGGCAGGTAGGGCTGACGCACGATCATTTCCGGTGGCGGGGTCCAGTCCGGCCATTCCGCCTTGCGCGTGATGTTGAGGATGCCCTGCCACTGAAAACCTTCGCGCCCGACGCCGATGCCGTAACGGATCGCGCGACCGTTGCCCTGAATGAGATAGAGATGACGTTCCGCGGTCTGGATGATGATGGTGCCGGGCGGCTCGGTGGTCCGGTAGAGCACCACCTGCTTGCGGTATTCCGGGTCGAGCTGGAACGCATCGTCGGCGACCAGGCCGGGCTCGTCGCCAACGTCGGGCCGCTGCTGCTGCGCAAAGCCATGCGTCGCCGAAAGCAACAGACAGGCCACAGCAGAAACCGCCAGGGTCAGGTCCCGAAACCCGATCATCGCTTGCTCTCCTCGGTGCATGTCGCTGGAACGGCAGCGGATGACCCGCCGCCAGCGTCCCCGTCAAATCGTATGCCGCATAGAATATCAGCGGCGGTGCGATGGCAAGCGACCGCATCACCGGACGGAAATTCTAAAGTTTTCACGAAACATCGCCGCGATACCGGCGAGCGCCATCGGATCGCACCGCGCGGCAAACCAATTCGTCGCGTCCAATTGACCGCCTGCCGCGGTGGGCGAAACGCCGGAGCACGGAAGGTATTCCTTGCTGCCAGCAGAGGGACGAGCCGGCGATCCGGATGGGATCGCCGGTCAGGCTGCGATCGTCGCGATCCCCGCGCCTTTCAGAAGTTCGGCAAGCTGCTTGCGGGCATAGAACATGCGCGTTTTCACGGTGCTTTGCGGGATACCGATGATCTCCCCCGCCTCCTCGACCGTTTTTTCATGATAGTAGACGAGGTTGATGATCTCGCGATGGGCCGGCGACAGCTTGGCGATGCAGGCGCGCAGAATGGCGCTGACGTTGCTGCGATCGAGCGTGGTCTCGGGCGTATCGGCGCCGTCGGCGATTTCGCGGACATTCTCCTGGTCGATATCTTCGTGACGACGCTGGCGCATCGCGGTCAGCGTCTTGAAACGGGCGATCGAGAGCAGCCAGGTCGAGACCCGTGAGCGGCCTTCGAACTGGTCGGCGGTACGCCATACGTCCAAAAAGACCTGGCTGACGATGTCTTCCGCCGCGGTCGCGTCCCGGAGGCTGCGCAGCACGAAACGGTAGACCCGCACGTTATGGCGAAGATAAAGGGTATGCATCGCCGTGCGGTCACCCTCGGCGATCTGCTCAAGCAGCATCTCGTCTGTGGTCGCCTGGGCAGCGATAATGCCTTGGCGGGCGGCTGCATTGATCGCAATGACGTTTTGCATGACGGCTCCCCTTTATTTGTTAGGGAGATTTTTAGCCAGTCACGGTTTCAGGACGTCTGCACGACAAGCGGAAAATGGTTTCGCGAAAAAGGAAAATTGTTTCATCCCCTCGCCAGCGACGAAACAATCGGCGGTAAAATCCCAATCATTTGAATGTCGTTATACTTTAGCCGTAGAGACCGGCTTTGCAGCGTTCCAACAGGGTCTCGCGAGGCCGTCAGGGCCGGATGCCCACCGGCGGCGGCTTATGTTTTGTCACCGGAGGGCGAGAACAGATAGCCCCCTCCGCGGATGGTCCGGATCACCGCGGGTTTCGCGGGATCAGGCTCGATCTTGCGCCGTATCCGCATGATGCGCAGATCGATCGCGCGATCGAAGGCTTCGCTGTCGCGGGCATTGGCCAGTTCCAGCAGCCGCTCCCGCGACAGAACCCGCTTGGGGTTGGCGGCGAAAACTTTCAGCAGGCTGAATTCCGACGCGGTGAGCGGATGCTCATTGCCTTCGTCGTCACGCAGAACCTGGGCGTCGAGGTCAAGCCACTTGATGCCGAAGCGGACGAGCTGCCCGGCCGCAGGCCTAATGGAGGCGGCGACCGGCGGCGGCGTTTCCGTCTTCGGCGCGCTCCGCCGCAGCACGGAGCGGATGCGCGCCATCAGTTCGCGCAGTTCACAGGGTTTCGCAACGTAGTCGTCGGCGCCGAGTTCGAGGCCGACCACGCGATCGATCGGGCTGGCCGTCGCCGTCAGCATGATCACCGGCACGTTGGTGTGGCCCTTGAGGTCACGAATGATCGAAAGCCCGTCTTCTTCGGGCATGTTGAGATCGAGCACGACCAGATCAGGCGTCGCGGCGCCGATGGCCTCGCGCAGGCTCTTGCCGCCGTCGCACAAGGTGACGGCAAAGCCGTGCATCTTGAGATAGTCGCCGACCATTTCGCGGGCGGGCGCCTCGTCGTCGACGACAATGATATGTGGATTCCGGCTCATGTCAGGCTGTCGCGGGCAGGATGATGGTGAAGCTCGAGCCCTGTCCGGGGCCGCCACTGTCGACGTTGATCTGGCCATCATGCATGTCGACGATCCGTTTCACGATCGACAGGCCGAGGCCGGTCGAACTCTCGCCGGCGGTGGGCTTTGCGGACAGCCGCTGGAAGCGGCCGAACAGCCGGCCCAGATCCTCCGGCGACAGGCCGGCGCCCTCGTCGGTGACACGGATGATGGTGTGCTCCGCGTCGTAGTCGACCAGCAGCGTGATGCTGCCACCGACCGGACTGTATTTGATGGCGTTGCTGACGAGATTGTCGATCGCCTCGCGCATCCGGTCCTGGTCGCACATCGTGAAGCGGCCGGTGGGCGCCGAGACCGCGATGGTCTGCTGCTTGTTGATCGCGGACGGCCGGTTGGCTTCTGAGACCTCGGCGACCAGCGCCGCGACATCGACCGGCTCGCGACGGATGGTGATATCGAAGGCGTCGGCCATGGCATCGGAAATCAGATGGTCGACCATCGTAATCAGGCGCCTTGTCGCATCCCGGATGTGATCCACCTGCGAGGTGACGGTGTCCCTGGACGAAGCCGCGCCGATCAGTTCGACAAGCATTTCGGTACGGCCCAGGATGACGCCAAGGGGATTTTTCAGATCGTGCGCGACGGTGCCGAGAATCTCGTTCTTGAATCCGTTGGCCCGCTGCAGCCGCAGCCATTGCGCGGAAAGCCTCCGATTGGCCTGCATCAACGCGCGGGTGCGCTGCGCGACGCGGTCTTCGAGCTGGGCGTTGGCGTCCTGCAATTGCTGGTAGAGGATCACGTTGTCGAACGCGATCGACAGCCGGCTGCCGAAGATTTCGACCAGCGAACGGTCGGTGTCCGACAGATCGCGTTCGGCCTGCAGCAGAATCACGACCTCTCGTCCGCTGCCGGTCCGGATATAAAGCACCGAACGGTGGTCGACGAATTCGTGCTTGCGCCGCCTGAAGGCGGCTTCGACGGTCTGCTTGAGATCGGAATCGAGCGATGCCTGCCCCGCGGATCCGATGAGGCCGCTATAGCAGCCCGATCCCGCCAGTACGGAAAAATCATCGTTGACCGCACCGCCGTCGCGCAGCACCAGAATCCCGGCGCAATCGACGTTCAACAGCGATGCGATCTGCGTCAGCACGCCTTCGGCGAGACGCTGCATCGACTTGAAATCGTAGAGCGTCGAGGCGGCGTCGATGATGATCTCGAGCCCGCGGCGGGTCTGCACCATGCGCTCGAGTTGCTGATAGCTGCGCAGCGCCGCGGTCAGCGAGGTGAACAGCTTGTCCGCGGTAAGTTCGGTTTTTGCCTTGTAGTCGTTGATGTCGTAGTCGACGATCACGCGACGCTCCGGCGCCTGCCCCGGCTGCCCGGTGCGCAGGATGATGCGCACGGTTTCGTTCTTGAGCTCGTTGCGGATGAACTCGACGAGGTCGAGGCCGGCGGCATCGGTCTCCATGATGACGTCGAGCAGCACCGCGGCGATATCGGGATGGGCGCGCATCAGCTCACGCCCCTCGGCGGCGGAATAGGCCGACAGGATCTCCAGGGTCTGACCGTTGAGGCTGTAGTCGCTCAACGCAAAGCGGGTGCCCTCGTGCACGGCCCGGTCGTCGTCGATCACGGCGACCTTCCATTTGCGCACCGTCGAGGCTTCCGGGCGGTCAGCGTCGGAATCGTCGATCAGGTGGAGGACGTCATCCTGGTCGGCCATTGCTTGGTCTCGCTGTCTGTTTCATCCGTGTCCGCACCACCGCCCACGGCGGCTCTCGGCATGATAATGTGAAAAGTCGTACCCTGTCCCGGCCGTGACTTCACCGTCATTCGACCGCCGAGCTGCTGGGTGACGAGATTATAGACGATATGCAGTCCAAGACCGGTGCCACCCTCGTTGCGACGCGTGGTGAAGAAGGGGTCGAACGCCTGCCGCTGGACGTCCGGCGTCATGCCGACGCCATTGTCGGCAAAAATGATCTCGATGTCATCATTGGCGCGCGCTTTCGCCGTGATGGAAATCGCGCCGGACCGTCCGTCCGGAAACGCATGATTGACGGCGTTGAGAAAGAGATTGGTCAAGATCTGCCCGTATGAGCCGGGAAAGCCATCGATCATCAGGCCTTCCGGAACGTCGACCACGATACTGATCGGAGACCGCTTGAGCACCGGGCGCAGGCTCGCGACGATCTGGTCGGTGGATTCGCTCAAATTGAATTGACGACGCTCGGCGTGGGACCGGTCCACAGCGACCTGCTTGAAGGACTGGATCAGTTCCCCCGCGCGGTGCAGGTTCGCCACCAGTTGCTGAGCGGCATCGCGGCAGGTCCGCACGAATTCCTCGAGTTGTGACCGCTTCAACGGGGCTGCCGACTGCAGTTGGGCATCAAACATGTCGGCGCGCCGCGCGAAACTTGACGCCACCGTCAGGCTGATTCCGATCGGGTTGTTCACCTCGTGAGCGACGCCTGCGACCAGCCCGCCAAGCGCGGCGAGCCGCTCCGCGTCGATTAGGTTCCGCTGCGCCGCATTCAGTTCCAGCAGGGCGCTCTCGGCCCGTTCCTTCGATGCCCGCAATTCGTCCTCGGCATCGCGCTTGGCGATGGCGTTCTTGCGGAATACCTCGACGGCGCGCGCCATGGCGCCGATCTCGTCCCGCGCGTCGGTGCCCACGACCTTGCGGTTGTAATCACCGGACATGATCGCGCGCATCGACGACATGATCTGCCGCAAAGGCAGTCGGATGCTGAGCGCGATGACGACGCCGGCGACAATGATGATCGCAAGGAAGACGGCGGCGATCGACAGCATCTTGCGGGAAATATCCGCAAGCGTGTTGTCGAAGGTCATCTGCGCGCCCTGCTCGCGCTCGCGCATCTTGACCGACAGACCGTCGATCGCAGCGATGGTCTGCGCCTGGCTGGCATCGATGGAGTTGCGCAGCAGGTCCGTCCGCTTGGTCAGCAATTCGGACAGGTTTCCGATGCCGTCGTGCAGCGCCGCCGTCCGGCTCTTGAGTTTCTTCAGAGCCTCGCGCTGCAGATCGTTGTCCGAAAACTCGATCATCGCCGGAATGGTACGCTCGATCGCATCGGTATTCCGACGGACCTCGTCCGCGCTGGTCGATGCCGGCGCCAGATAGTAGGCATTCGCGGTCACCAGCATTGCGGTGAATGTCTCGCGGGACTTCTTGAGCGTCGGCCAGATCGCGGCCTCGCGGTGGCCGGTCGCACCCTCGATGATCGAATAGAGTCCCGCCATGTCCTTGGCTGGCGCCAGGATCTGGTCCTCATAGGTCTTGGTGATGTTCGTCTGCAATGCGCGCAGCTCGCCGAACCCGCTGAGGAAATGTTCGGTGGATCGCTCCAGTTCGTCGACCGAGCCCGACAACATCGGGTCGGTCGAGGCGCGCGTGCTCAAGGTCCCGAGCACGGCCTCGCGCAACAGCAGGATTTCCGCAAACAAATCGGGACTGGGCTGGTTGATGTAGCGATGGATCAGATTTTGCAGCCGGCCTGTCTCGCTCTCGAGAACCGCGAGGATCTTGTCGGAATTCCGGACCTGACGTACGTCGTCCCACGCCGATCCCAGGGTCTTGGCGCCGCTCCAAATCAAAAGCGCCAGCACCAGCACCACCGCCGAATTCAACGCCGCGATCGAGAGAATGCGCCAACGGATTGGTATCGCGCGAACCAGGCCCACGATGCCCGAACGGCCCTCCGCCGCGAAGCCTTCGTGCTCCGGCGCCTCAGCACCTGTGCCGTTTTGGGATTCGGCTGGGACCAAATTATCCTACCTTGCGGATCCGTGCGATGCGGCTTGCAGTCTGCAATCCGCGCCATGCCTTCATAGCTCCGGCGACAGCGGCTTGAAAGAACTGCCGGACAAGGATTTATAGCGTTTTCAAGCGAAGTGGATACCGGTTCGCGTGAAGAAAGCGAATCAAAACAAAATCATGGAGCCCGCTTCTATCATAAGCGAAAAGGCTCCTGGGCCCGGACGCTTCAGTCTGTCGATGCGAGCAAGCCCAAGGCAAATCCAGGACGTGGCGGCGCGACGGGGCACCGGCACTCGCTCCCTATGATGGAGTCATCCGGGCGGGAAAAAGGTTCAACGCGATGGAGCCTCGATGCGGGTCATGTGACACGCGGTCATGAATTGCAGCGTTCGCAAGTTGGTCTTAATCAGGATGTCATGGCAGCGGCGCCGTCCGCCCTGCCGCGCAGGGCGGAGGATAGACACGATGCGGACACCAGCATGGAAACTGGCGCTGCTGTTCTGTGCGCTGCAATTCACGGCCGCGATGCCGGCTCCGGCACACGCCGTCACCGAGATCGCGTGGTGGCATGCGATGTCCGGCGCGCTTGGCCAGCAACTCGGGCGGCTCGCAACCAAATTCAATGAATCGCAATCCGAATACCGGATCGTGCCCACCTACAAGGGCAACTACACCGAGACGGTGAACGCCGCGATCTTCGCGTTCCGGTCACGGAGCCAACCGGCGATCGTTCAGGTCAACGAAATCGCCACCGCCACCATGATGGCGGCCCAGGGCGCGACCTATCCGGTCTTCGAACTGATGCACGACGAGAAAGAGGCGTTTTCCCCGGCGGACTATCTTCCGGCCATCACTGGATACTACGCCGATGTCGGCGGCAACCTGCTGTCGTTCCCGTTCAATGTCTCGACGCCTATCCTCTATTACAACAAGGATCTGTTCCGCACCGCCGGCCTTGATCCCGAGAAGCCGCCGAAGACGTGGCTGGAGCTCGGCGAGGCCGCGAAAAAACTGCGCGCGGCCGGCGTCCCTTGCGGCTTCACCACGTCGTGGCCGTCATGGGTCAATGTCGAGAGCTTCCTCGCCCTGCACAATCTGCCCATCGCAACGCGCAGCAACGGCTTCGACGGGCTCGACGCCGTTCTCGTTTTCAATAATCCGCTGATGGTCCGTCACGTCGCTCAGCTCGCCGAATGGCAGAAGACGAAGATCTTCGACTACAGCGGCCGGGGGACAACCGCCGAGCCTCGTTTCCAGCATGGCGAATGCGGCATCTTCATGGGCTCCTCGGCGACGCGCGCCGATATCATCGCCAACAGCAAATTCGCGGTCGGTTACGGCATGCTGCCTTATTGGCCGGATGTCAAAGGCGCGCCGCAGAATACCATCATCGGCGGCGCCACGCTGTGGGTGCTGCGCGACCGCCCGCGCGAGGAATACAAGGGCGTCGCGAAATTCTTCGCCTACCTGTCAAAGCCTGAGGTTCAGGCGGCCTGGCATCAGAACACCGGCTACCTGCCGATCACCCGCGCGGCGTTCGATCTCACCCGCGCGCAGGGCTTTTACGATCGCAATCCGGGATCCGCGATCGCGATCGAACAGATGACGCTGAAGCCGCCGACCGAGAATTCGAGAGGATTGCGGCTCGGCTCATTCGTTTTGATCCGCGCTGTCATCGAAGACGAACTCGAACAGGCCTTCAGCGGCAAGAAAACCGCGCAGGCCGCCATGGATGAGGCGGTGCAGCGCGGCAACGAACTGCTGCGCCAGTTCGAGCGCACCAATCCGTGAGCAGGGACTAGTTTTCGAGCAAAGGACGTTTTCGGGACTGACCGAGGACAGATTCGCGCAAAGACAAAGACGATACGTCAAGAAATCCCGAGCCCGTCGGGAAAAACTCTCGCACCGATGAAACCAGGCGCGAAACGGGCGAAAGCGCCGCGAGGCCTACTCCTTCTTCGGCTCTTTCGACATCCGTTCGAGGCGTTCCTGCATCTCTTTCATCTGACGGCGAAGATCATCGATATTGTCGCCGTCGCCCGGTGCCTCGGGCGTTTTCTCCGGCTCGGGAGCGGCGCCGCCACCGCGCGGCGGCACGAACGGCTTGAACATCGCAAAGGTGCGCTCGAATAATTCCATGTTGCGGCGGACATGCTCCTCGAGCGGCGCGAAAGGGGTGCCGCTGAAGGTGCTTGTCATCTGCTTGCGAAACTTCTCCTGCTCCTGGGTGAGCATGTCGATCGATCGTTCGAGATATTTCGGCACCACCATCTGCATGCTGTCGCCATAGAAGCGGATCAGTTGCCGCAGAAACGTGGTCGGGAGCAGGTTCTGTCCGGCCTTGTTTTCCTGCTCGAAAATGATCTGCGCCAGCACCGAGCGGGTGATGTCGTCGCCGGTCTTGGCATCGAAGACAAGGAAGTCTTCGCCCTGCTTGACCATCGCCGCGAGATCTTCGAGCGTCACGTAGGTGCTGGTTCCGGTATTATAGAGCCTCCGGTTTGCATATTTCTTGATGGTCGTCGGTGTCTCTGATTTCGCCATAGGTCCCACACGTCCATACAGAGGACAAGAAACCCCGCCGGCGTCCACGATGGGGTTAACAAGCGCATTGCAGCAAAGTAAGCACTTTCAGCGGCCTTCGGCTACCGTTTTATGAAGGACCAGTTAATTCCAACGCATAGAGACTGCTCAGGAATATGCCTGGGTGCGGTTTCCGGTCTTTGGTGCAATTGACACACTCTCGTGAGGTCAACAGGGTAAACGTGTGCCACGGGTTGCCGGCGCGGCAACCATCGTCAAATATTCAACCAGCCAGTCGCTCAAGCTCCAGGAGATGTCCATGTCAGACGATGTCGTCATCGTCAGCGCCGCCCGCACTCCGGTGGGAAGTTTCAACGGTGCGTTCGCCACCACGCCCGCCCATGATCTCGGCGCGATCGCCATCAAGGCGGCGCTGGAACGGGCGGGGGTTGAGCCGGCTCGGGTCTCCGAGGTCATCATGGGCCAGATTTTGACCGCGGCGCAGGGCCAGAACCCGGCGCGGCAGGCCTCGATCGCCGCCGGCATTCCGGTGGAAAGTCCGGCCTGGGGGGTCAACCAGCTCTGCGGTTCGGGGCTGCGCACGGTCGCGCTCGGCTATCAGGCCATCCTCAACGGCGACTCCGACGTCGTGGTCGCCGGCGGGCAGGAATCCATGAGCATGGCGCCGCATGCGCAGTATTTGCGCGGTGGGGTGAAGATGGGCGGCGTTGAGCTGATCGACACCATGATCAAGGACGGCCTGTGGGATGCGTTCAACGGCTACCATATGGGAACCACCGCCGAGAACGTCGCCCGCCAGTACCAGATCACCCGCCAACAGCAGGACGAGTTCGCCGCCGGTTCGCAGAACAAGGCGGAAGCGGCGCAGAAGGCGGGCCGGTTCAAGGACGAGATCGTGCCGGTCACGATCAAGAGCCGCAAGGGCGACATCGTCGTCGACACCGACGAGTATCCCAAGGCCGGGGTGACGGCCGAATCCATCGCCAAGCTGCGTCCCGCCTTCGAGAAGGACGGCACGGTCACGGCGGCAAACGCATCCGGCATCAACGACGGGGCGGCTGCATTGGTGCTGATGTCGGCCAGGCAGGCAGCGAAAGAAGGCAAGACTCCCCTCGCCCGCATCGTCTCCTGGGCCCATGCCGGCGTCGACCCGAAGATCATGGGCACCGGACCGATCCCGGCCTCGCGCGCCGCGCTGAAGAAGGCCGGCTGGAACATCGGCGACCTCGATTTGATCGAGGCCAACGAGGCCTTTGCGGCCCAGGCCTGCGCGGTCAACAAGGATCTCGGCTGGGATACCTCGAAGGTCAATGTCAACGGCGGCGCCATCGCCATCGGGCATCCGGTCGGCGCATCGGGCGCGCGCGTGCTGGTGACGCTGCTGCACGAAATGCAGAAGCGCGACGCCAAAAAGGGGCTCGCCACGCTGTGCATCGGCGGCGGCATGGGGATTGCCATGTGCGTCGAGCGTGGCTGAGAGGCGGCGGACGCTTCAGATGACATCGAGTCACCGCAGTTCATTTTGACAGCGGAATGCCCGGTCACGAGCCGGGCATTTTTTATCTGCAATATCTTTTCCAACGGCGGTGACGATTCCGGTTTCTCTCAGGGAGGACGACGCAATGGCACGAGTGGCACTGGTGACGGGAGGAACGCGGGGCATCGGCGGCGCGATCAGCAAGGCGCTGAAAGCGGCGGGATATACGGTCGGTGCGAGTTATGCGGGCAACGATGCCGCGGCGGAAAAATTCAAGACCGAGACCGGCATCCCCGTCTACAAGTGGGACGTCGCCTCCTTCGAGGCCTGCACTGAGGGCGTCAGGAAGGTCGAGGCGGAACTCGGTCCCGTCGAGGTGCTCGTCAACAATGCCGGCATCACCAAGGACGGCGCCTTCCACAAGATGACGCTTGAGCAATGGAGCGCCGTCATCAACACCAATCTCGGTTCGCTGTTCAACATGACGCGCCCGGTGATCGAGGGCATGCGCGCGCGCAAGTTCGGCCGCATCATCAACATCTCCTCGATCAACGGCCAGAAAGGCCAGTTCGGACAGGTGAACTATTCGGCGGCGAAGGCCGGCGACATCGGCTTCACCAAGGCCCTGGCGCTGGAAAATGCCAAGACCGGAATCACCGTGAACGCGATCTGCCCGGGCTACATCAACACCGAGATGGTGCAGGCGGTGCCGAAAGAGGTCGTCGAGAAAAGCATCCTGCCGCAAATCCCCGCGAGCCGCCTCGGCGAGCCAGAGGAGATCGCACGCGCGGTTGTGTTCCTCGCCGCCGACGACGCCGGTTTCATCACCGGATCGACATTGAGCATCAATGGCGGGCAATATCTGGCGTGAAGAAGAATAGCGCATAGTGTGGACACGCTGTTTCTTTTCCCTCTCTCCCCTTGCGGGAGCCGAGACGAGCGAAACTCGCTCTTAGGGTGGACGCGCGTCAGCGCGGCCGGGTGAGAGGGACAGCGTCAGCGTGACAGACGGCCCCTCATCCGACGCGGACTTCGTTCGCGCCACCTTCTCCCGCAAGGGGAGAAGGAAGAGTCCATGACCTCCCGCACCGCCACGCTCGTCGGCCTCACCGCCATCCTGATGTGGTCGCTGCTCGCGGTCATGGCGGTCGCGACCGGGCGGATTCCTGCGTTTCAACTGGCGGCGATGACGTTCGCCATCGGCGGCCTTTCCGGCTGTGCGAGTTGGCTGTTTCGGCGCCAAGGCGTCCGCGCATTGCGACAGCCGCCGGTCGCGTGGCTCGTCGGGGTCGGCGGACTGTTCGGCTATCACGCGCTGTATTTCATTGCGCTGCGCCTGGCGCCGCCCGCGGAAGCCGGCCTTTTGAATTATCTCTGGCCGCTATTGATCGTGCTGTTTTCGTCGTTGCTGCCGGGCGAGCGGCTGGCGCCGCATCATCTGATCGGCGCGCTTCTCGGGCTCGCCGGGACGGTGCTGCTCGTCGCCGGCAACACTTTGGTCGCATTCGAGCGAACCCAGATCTGGGGCCTTGCGGCCGCGTTCATCGCGGCGTTTGTCTGGGCAGCGTATTCGGTGCTGTCGCGCCGGTTGGCCTCGGTTCCGACCGACGCGGTCGCGGGCTTCTGCCTGGCGACGGCCGCGCTGGCCGCGATCGCGCATGTGCTGACGGAGCCGACGGTGTGGCCGGACAGCGGCGCGCAATGGCTCGCGATCGCCGCGCTCGGCGTCGGCCCGGTCGGCCTCGCCTTCTATGTCTGGGACATCGGGATGAAGCGCGGCGACATTCGCGTGCTTGGCGCGGCCGCCTATGCGACGCCGCTGCTGTCGACCACGTTCCTGATAATGGCAGGTTTTGCCAAACCGACAGCGGCGCTCGCCGGGGCGGCGGTGCTGATCGCGGGCGGCGGTTTGATCGCGGCGAAGGACATGATCTGGAAATAGCGTTTCGAACGAAGTGGGCACCGGTTCGCGTCAGGAAAACGCGTCAAAACAAAAACCTGGAGCCGGCTTTGATCTCATCAAAGCTGGATATTCCTATGCCCCGCCGCCACTCACATCTGCAATCCGGCAAAATGCCCGCGCCGCTGCAGCCAGCCAAGCAGGATCAGGCTCGGCACCGCCGCGGCGACGCAGATCGCGAAGAACAGCGGCCATCCGGTCGCCTCGGCGACGAAACCGGCGCTTGCGGAAAGATAAGTCCGGCCGACCGCGGCCAACGCCGTGAGCAGCGCATATTGGGTTGCGGTATGCAGCGGATTGCGGCACAGCGCCGAGAGATAGGCGACGAAGATCACCGTGCCGATGGCGCTGGTGAAATTCTCAGCCGTGATCGCGAACGCCAGCGCCCATTGATTGACGCCGACCAGCGCCAGCCAGGAGAACGACAGGTTGGCGACCGCCTGCAAAACGCCGCCGATCCACAGGCTCGCCGCCAGCGAATAGCGCCGCGCCACGAAGCCCCCGGCGAAACCGCCGATCAGCGTCGCGGCAAGACCGACGCCCTTGACGATGGCGGCGTAGTCGTTGCGGGTGAAGCCGAGATCGATGACGAACGGCGCGGTCATGCTGCCGGAGAACGCGTCGGTGAACTTGAACAGCACGATAAAGGCGAGTGCGGCGATCGCATCCCTGCGGCTCAGGAATTCCGAAAATGCGCCGACCGCGGCCTGCATGACGCGCGTCAACGCGGTTTGCGCCGCGGTGGAGGCTTCGGCCTGCACGGATTGCTCGGGCTCGGTGGCCGCCAGCGCGGTGACGGTTCCGATCAGGACCATCGCCGCCATGCTGACATAGCCCCACGTCCACGCCGAGGCGCGGACCAGACCTGTCCCTTCGAACGCGCTGACGAGAAAGAGAGCGCCGGCGGTCGAGACCAGCATGCCGATGCGATAGGCGGCGACATAGCCCGCCATGCCGGCGGCCTGCTCGCTTTCCGGCAGACTCTCGACGCGGAAGGCATCGACCACGATGTCCTGCGTCGCCGATGTCGCCGCCACGAGCAATGCGCCGAGCGCGACCAGCCACGGCGCCTGCATCGGATCGGTCGATCCCAGGAGCAGGATCGCCGCGATCAGGAGCAGTTGCGAGAACACAAGCCAGCCGCGGCGGCGGCCGAACCGCCGGGTCAGAAGCGGAATGTGCAGGGCATCGACCAGCGGAGCCCACAGGAACTTCAGCGTGTAGGGCGTACCGACCAGAACGAACAGTCCGATGGCGCGCAGGTCTATGCCGGATTCCTTCATCCAGATCTGCAGCGTCGAACCTGACAGCGCCAGCGGCAGGCCGGACGAGAAGCCGAGCAGCATCACGATGAGAACGCGCGGTTGCAGATAGACCACAATGCTCTCGCGCCATGAGGCGCGCGGCGCGGCCTCGGATGCTTTCGGAGGGGCGGCGGTGGCGTCCGGAGCGGTCATGCGGCGGTGTTAGCAGATTCTGTTTCTCCCTTCTCTCCCTTATGGGAAAATCCGCGAAAAGCTCACTCCCCCGCCTGGATTTTCGGGGCGAGTTGCGGCGAAAAACATCTCCGGTTCGCCGGACTTGATGGCCCGATGAGTCTCCACCGCCGCCTCGTCCTTGCTGAAATCGAGCTCCTCGATCTTGGTCGCGCGCTTGTCGATCTTGCCGACCGAGATCAGCACCTGCCTGACGTCCTCGCTGACCTGATCGAAATGGCTGCCGAGCTTGCTGACGCGGTCGCGCAACCGCTCGACGTCGCCCATCATGTTCATGACCTCGATCCGGACCTTGTCCGCGGCATCGCGCATCCGCGCGTCCTTGAGGAGCTGCTGCATCACCTGGATCGCCAGCATCAGGAGCGATGGCGACACCAGCACGACCCGGGCTCGATAGGCTTTCTGGATCACGTCGTCGAAGGCGTCGTAGATCTCGGCATAGACCGACTCCGACGGCACGAACATCAGCGCGTTGTCCTGGGTCTCGCCCGGGATCAGATATTTGCCGGCGATGTCGGCGACGTGTTTCATGACGTCGGCACGCAGCCGCTGGCTCGCGAATTTCCTTTCGTCGTCGCTGCGGGCGTCGTGCAGCGCCGTCATCGCCTCCAGCGGGAATTTCGCGTCGATGCAGAGCGGCCGCTGGTCGGGGAGGAAGATCACACAGTCCGGCCGCTTGCCGTTCGACAGCGTGTACTGGAAGGCAAATGAGTCCTTCGGCATGCCGTCCTGCACGATCGCTTCCATCCGCGCCTGACCGAATGCGCCGCGCGACTGCTTGTTGGCGAGCACATCGCGCAGCGTGGTCACCTGCGTCGTCAGTTCGGTCAGGTTCTGGTGCGCGTTGTCGATGATTCCGAGCCGTTCGTGCAGCACCCGCAGGCTTTCCATGGTGCTGCGCGTGGTCTGCTCCATCGACTGCCCGACCCGGTGAGTGACCGAGTCGAGACGATCACTGACCGCCCGCGCCATTTCCGCCTGCCGCCCGGCGAGCGCCTTGCCCATGGCGTCGACCCGACCGGTCATCTCGGCCTGCGTGCGCATCATGTCGATGAGACGTTCCTCCAGCTCGTCGGCGCGGCTCGCTTGCGCCATCGCCGTATCGGCTCCCCGGCGGCCCGACCTTGCGATCACAATCGCGATCACCAGCAGCAGCAAAAGCGCCAGCGCGCCGAAACCGATCAGCACCGCTCCGGTTCGCACCGGCACGTCGCCCAGAATGAAAAGGATGTCGTTCATGCGGACCCTTGTACCCGATTCGGCGCGTGGAGCGAACGAAGAGAGAACGTCATGGGTTAACGAAAGCCGGCTTTTATCGCTAATGAACCGTTGACGGCCGCGACCGGCACGGATTGACCCCGGCAGACCGGCGGATTACATCGCCCGGCATGGCCATTCGCGAAATAATCATTCTGCCGGACAAGCAGTTGCGGCTCGTGTCCAGCCCGATCGAAAAGGTGACGCCGGAAATCCGCAAGCTCGCCGACGACATGTTCGAGACCATGTACGACGCGCCGGGCATCGGCCTCGCCGGCATCCAGATAGCGCAGCCCGTCCGCATCATCACCATGGACCTTGCCAGGCGCGACGAGGAGGGCGAACTCACGCCGCGGCCGCGGGTCTTCATCAACCCGGAAATCCTGTCGGCGTCCGAGGAACTCTCGGTCTACGAAGAAGGCTGCCTGTCGATCCCCGAATATTACGAGGAGGTCGAACGGCCGGCGCGGGTGCGGATCCGCTTCACCGACCTCGACGGCAAGGTGCACGAGGAAGATGCCGAGGGTATTTTCGCCACCTGCATCCAGCACGAGATCGATCATCTCAACGGCGTGCTGTTTGTCGATTATCTCTCGAAGCTCAAACGCGACCGCGTGTTGAAGAAGTTCACCAAGGCTGCGAAGCTCGCCGGAAAATAGAGCGGGTTATCGCCGCGTACGAATTTAGAAAATGCCGCTTCGCCTGATCTTCATGGGCACGCCCGATTTCGCGGTGCCGACGCTGCTGCGGCTGGCTGCGCATGGCCACCAAATCGCCGCCGTCTACACCCGCGAGGCGAGGCCGGCCGGCCGCGGCATGAAGCTGCAGCCGAGCCCGGTTGAGCGAGAAGCGCATCGCCTCGGCATTCCCGTGCTGACGCCGAAGACGCTGAAAACGCCGGATGCGCTGGCCGAATTTCGCTCTCACGGAGCGGACGCCGCCGTGGTCGTCGCCTATGGCATGATCCTGCCACAGGCGATCCTCGATGCGCCCAAATACGGCTGCTACAATCTGCATGCCTCGCTGCTGCCGCGCTGGCGCGGCGCCGCGCCGCTGAACCGCGCCATCATGGCCGGCGACGTCGAAAGCGGCGTCATGGTCATGAAGATGGACGCCGGCCTCGACACCGGCGACGTCGCCACGGTCGAGCGGATCGCGGTAACCGATGCGATGACGGCGTCCGATCTGCATGACGCGCTGGCGCCGCTTGGGGCTGACCTGATGGTGCGTGCGATGGCCTCGCTGGAGCAAGGCGAATTGCAACTGAAAAAACAGGGCGATGAAGGTGTCACCTACGCAGCGAAGATCGACAAGGCCGAAGCGCGGATCGACTGGAACAGGCCTGCGCGCGATGTGTTGCGGCATATCCACGGCCTGTCGCCGTTTCCGGGTGGATGGTGCGAGATGCCGCTCGACGGCGAACAGGTGCGCGTGAAGATCCTGCGCTGCGAACTGGCAAAGGGTGCGGGCGAATCCGGCGAGTTGCTTGACGATCGGCTGACCATCGCATGCAAGGTTGGCGCGATCCGCGTTCTTGAATTGCAGCGCGCGGGAAAGCCGCCGATGAAGGCCGATGCCTTTCTGAACGGCACGCCGCTTCAGCCGCCCATGCGGTTCACATAGGCAGTCATGCCCCGCTACAAGCTCACCATCGAATATGACGGCGGCCCGTTCTGCGGCTGGCAGTATCAGGACAACGGTCCCTCGGTGCAGGGCGCGCTGGAGGCGGCGGTAAAGGCGATCTGCGGCGACGCCGTGCGCGTGCATGGCGCGGGCCGCACCGATGCAGGCGTCCATGCGCTGGCGCAGGTTGCGCATTGCGATATCGCCAAGCACTTCGCGCCGAACCGGCTGCGCGACGGGCTCAACGCGCACCTGCGACCGCATCCGATCGGGGTGCTCGAAGCCGAGATCGTACCCGACAGCTTCGAGGCGCGCTTCTCGGCGCTCAGGCGACATTACGTCTATCGCATCGCCAACCGCCGCGCGAACCTCGCCATCGATGTCGGCCGCGTCTGGCGCGTGGCCCGGCCGCTCGACGCGGAGGCGATGCACGCGGCAGCGCAGCGGCTGATCGGCAAGCATGACTTCACGACGTTTCGCGACACCGAATGCCAGGCGAAATCGCCGGAGAAAACACTCGATCAACTCGACGTCGTCAGGAACGGCGACAACGTCACCATCATCACCTCGGCGCGCTCGTTCCTGCACAGCCAGGTGCGCTCGATGGTGGGATCATTGGTGTGGGTCGGGCATGGCCGCTGGAGCGCTGACGACCTGTCCAGCGCGCTGGCCGCGCGCCGCCGCGAGGCCTGCGGTCCCGTCGCCCCGCCCGACGGACTATATCTGGTGCGGGTAGACTATTAACGCCTGCCTGCTCCCAGCCTTGCGCCGCGAAGCGGCATTATTGCGCACCTCATCGCGTTGTCGCGCCGTGACTTCTGTTATATATACGCGTATATATTGGATATGACGGCGCTCATTTGCCGCGTAACATTTCGCATGCGAGACAATCCTGATGACTGACAGCGTATACGCGTCAACCGTGGGTCCGGAAATCGCTCGTCCGGTACCCCACACGGGCAACGCCGTACGATCCTTCAAGCTCGGCCTATCCGGCTGCGGAGGCGGCCTTGAATCGATTTCGACCTCCCAGATCCTCGATCTGGCCGAGAAGGTCGAGGCGCTGGGCTTCACCGGCGTCTGGCTCAACGAGGAACACTTTCAGGGCAGCATCGTGGAGGTCGAGGGGCGGCGGTGCCACTCCCCGCTGATCCTGGCGTCCGCGATGCTGGCGCGCACCAGGCGGTTGCGTGTCGGCTTTTCCGTGCTGCTGGCAGCGCTTCACAATCCGGTCCGTCTTGCCGAGGAGATCGCGACGCTCGATGTGATCTCGGACGGACGCGTCGACCTCGGCATTTCCCGCGGCAACAACCCCCGGTATCTCAACGCCTACGGCGTGAAGCCGGAAGGCACCGCCGCCCATTTCAAGGATATGCTGACATTCCTGCCCCGCGCCTGGGCGGTCGGCACGCTTCCATTCGGCGAAGCCAGTCACTCGATCGAGCCGAAGCCGATCCAGACGCCGCACCCGCCGATCTATGTCGGCACCAACACCGATGAGACCGCCGCGTGGGCGACGCAGAACGGCCACAAGATCATCTGCCACGGCATCATCAGCATGCCGAACCAGCGTCGGCTGATGCGCGCTTATGTCGATGCCGGCGGCGATCCGGCCGGCGTTCCGTTCGGGCGATTCGTCTACGTCAGCGAAACCGATGCTTCTGCGCGCAACGAATTGTGGCCGACCGTCGAGAAGTTGACCACACGGCTGAAGGGCTTCGGACTGTTCAGGCGCGAGGGCGTGATCGATGAAGCGCGTCTCGAACCCGAGAATTTCTATCGCGACATGGTGATCGCCGGCTCGCCGGAAACCTGCGCCGAGAAATTCATGGCGCTGCACGACGAACTCGGCGTGACCTATCTCAATGCGCTCTCCGCGTTCTTCGGTTTCCTGCCGTTGCCGCTGCTTGAGCGTTCGCTGAACCTGATGGGGACGGTGCTGCGCCCGCGTCTTGAAAAGGCGCTGGCGACCGCCTGATCCGGTATCGGAGTGGAAACGGCGCGCCCCGCACGGCCTGCAGGGCGCGCCGTTTTTATCAGAATTTCATCGACAGCGATCCCACCACCGTCCGCGGCGCGCCGGCGTAGTAGTTGGCGCCGGCGCTGAGGTCGGTGTCGTTCGGCGAGATTTCCGAGACATAGCGGCGGTCGAAGATGTTGAGCACCGAGATGCCCGCCTTCACCGATTCAATGCCGAAATGCGCGCCGAAGTCGTAGGACGCCGTGAAGTCCGCCACGGTGTAGCCCGGAACGCGTTGCGTATTCGCCGCATCGCCGTAGCGCGGACCGATGTAGCGAACGATCGGGGAGACGGAGAGACCGGCCCACTGGTAGGTGACGCCGCCCTTCACCATGACCTGCGGCGCGTTGGGGATTTGCTTGCCCTTGGTCGCCAGCGTGGCGCCACCGCCGAGTGTCGGCGTATCGGAATCGAACGTCTCTGAAGCCCATGTCCCGGTGCCGAATACTGCGAGGTAAGTGTTCAGTGCATACGACGCCTCGAGTTCGGCGCCGTATTCGGTGCTCGAACCTGTGCCTTGATAGTAGGCGATGTTCGGCCCGATCGACGGATCGACGATCTTGACCTGCTTGTTCTGGTGCTTGGCGTAGAATGCGCCCGGCACGATGGTGAGGCCGTTGTTGCTGTAACGCAGCGATGCGTCGAACTGGTCGGCGATCTCCGGCCGAACCTTGTCCACCAGCGTCTGCAGCGTGTAGCCCTTGGCAAAGAACACGCCGCGATTCTGGATATAATTGCTTGCCTGCGGGCCCCAGTCCGGGCGTCCGAACCTGCGGCCGTAGGAGAGGTTGGCGCTCAGGACGGAGTTCAGATCCTGCCGGATGGCGATGTTGGGCAACCAGGCAGTGTAGTCGCGCGCCTGTACGGTTGCGTCCGGATAGAGCGCCGGATTGGTCGCCAGCGCCTGATCGTAGCTGCCGTCCGGAATGCCGATCGTGTTGTAATACTGCATCTTCGGGCCGCCGAGGATCATGTAGCGCACGCCGGCGGTCACGAAGGTGTCGCCGAACTTCTGCGAGACCTGGAAATACGGACTGTTGACCGTGAAGTCGTCGATCCTCGCAAGGCTCTGCCAGTTGGCGAAAACCAGGTTGCCCGCATTGACGTTAAAACGGCGCTGGTCGGTGGGCGGCGGCGGCGGCTGCATCGATTGCCACCAATAGCCGGCGACTACATCGGTCCCGGTCGCAAACTTGCCCGTATATTCGAAGACGTTGCCGACATTCTGGTTCTGCTGGCGCCAGATCTGCACCTGATTGCCCGCCGCCCCATAGCTGTAACCGTTGTTGTTCCAGAAATACGGCTTGATCAACAGATGCTGGCCGGGCGCAAAATTGTAATCCACCTTGCCCAGGATGGCGAAATCCTCTGCGGTGACGCGGTTGAATTTGTAGTAGTTCACGTCGGTCGCGGGGACGCCCGTCAGCACCGTGTTGTAGTCGAACCTGTAGTTGCGGCCGATATCCTGCGCCTGAGCGTAGCTCAGCGCGCGATAGGTATTGCCGTCGAACTTGTTGTAGACGGCGTTGACGTCCACCGTGATCCGTTCGCCGATCGCCTGGTTGATGCCGAAGGTGAGATTCTGGCGCTCGTTATCGCCCGCTCCCTTCCACTTGTCGGCGCTGATATTCGAGACGGAGACGAACGCACTGGTCCCGGTTTCTTTCAACAGGCCGGTGTCGACGCGGACGAATGTCTTGTAGAAGTTATCGGAGCCAAAGGCTTGACGCCCCGTGACCCCGGCCTTGTCCTGCGGGCCGAGAATGAGCTGGTTGACGACGCCGGACGCATTCGAAAGACCAAGACCCTGATCCGATGGCACCGCGCCGCGATAGACGTCGATCCTGCGGATGTTTTCCAGGTCGTAAAGGTCGGTGCCGCCGACGATGCCCGCCAGCGGCAATCCCTCGATATTTTTCGAGAGGTGGAAGTCGCCCTTGCCGCGAATGTTGATATTGCGAGTCGGGCTGAGACCATAGGGATCAGGACTTTCGACCAGCACCGAGGGCACCATGGTCAACGCCTGATAGAAGCTGGTCTGCGCCGGGCCGCCGAGAATGGCGATGCCCTGCTGTGTCACGCTGCTGGCGCCGGCCGGCCTGGGCACGGTGCTGAGAATCTGGTTTTGCGGTGCCAGCACCCCGACGGGCTGTTGTTGCTGCTGCGGCGCAAATTGCTGATTTTGCGGCGCAGCCTGGCGCGAGCGTCGCGCGGTCCGGCCTCGTGTATTTCGTGTCCCGTTCTGCCGCACGTTTTTCGGTTGGCCGTCGTCAGTCACGGTCACCGGCGGAAGTTTCTTTGAACTCTGTGAATCCTGCGCCACGGCCAGCGTGCCGTACGACCCGCTGCTGAGCAGGACACCGACGAACAATATCCTCTTCACGATTACCCCCATATTCCGCGCGACGACGCGCAATGTGTCGCTTCGCTCGCAACATTTGTGAAAAGCTGCTGTACCCCCCGGTACAGTCACCCGCCCCGGTACGGTCCGCGGATTTCAATCCGACGCGACCGTTCCCGCGCGCCAAGCACGCGGCTCCCGACCGGAAAGCGGGAAGGTCTGAAGCACCGCGATGCGAATACTTCAAATCGTTATGTTTATAAAAATATCGCGTATAGAATGGAACTCCCGGCGTCAAGCAGCGCCCATGCAAAGTCAGGCTTAAGCCTGCAAAAATTTCGTTTGTGATATGGAGATCCTGTTTTGGCTCAACGTAGGATAGCCGCGCGGATAACGACTACACTTTTCACGTGCGTGACAGCGCTCCTCATCGAGACGGCGTCCGCATGGGCCGACCGCACGATCACGGACATGGCCGGCCGCAGCGTCGTCATCGCCGATCGCGTGACGCGGGTAGCGACAATCGGTCCGGTCCCGGTACTCAACAGCTTCGTGTTCGCGCTTGGCGAGGCAAAATCGATCGTCAACGGCCTGCCGCCGAACCTGTCCGGTCCGCGCTGGCGCCTGCAATACCTGGTCGATCCCGATATCGCCCGGCTGCCGGTGCTGCAGGGCGGCGGCGGCGCCCCGCTTGTCGAAGGCCTTGTCGAGACGAAGCCCGACGTCGTCCTGACCATGGACCGACAGACCATCGATCTTATGGCCCGCGCCCACACCCCCGCGGTATTCCTCGCATGGCGGCAGCCGGAAGACGTGAAGGCGGTGATGCGCCTGCTTGGCCGGATCTACGATAAGGCCGAGGCGGCACAAGCCTATTGCAACTACTTCGATGCCACGCTTGGCAACATCGGCGAGCGGCTGGCACGGCACCCGGCGCAACGACCACGCGTGCTCTATGCCAACCTCAAACGCATGACCCAGCCACACCTCATAGCCGAGTGGTGGATCGCCAGGGCCGGCGGCCGCAGCGTTACGGACGGCGAACGTTCGACCGAGGCGCTGACCTTCACCCGCGAGCAGCTTCTGGCATGGGACCCGGAAGTGATGATCCTCAGCAGCGCAGCCGAGGTTGCCGAAGCCTACGCCGACCCGCGCCTCAGCACCGTCTCGGCCATTCGCAACCGCCGTGTCGCAGCCATTCCGACCGGCGTGCACCTGTGGGGCAACCGCACTGTGGAGGAGCCGCTGACCGTGTTGTGGGCGGCGCACCTCATCCACCCCGACCTGTTCAAGGATTGGGATATCCGCGACGAGGTCGCTGCGTTCTACGCGGCGTTTTTCAAGACGCCGCTGACAAGACAGCAAATCGAGGACATCCTCAGCGGCCGCCCCTGAGGATGCTGATGCGCCAGTCCGCTCATGCCCTTGGCGGCAGCACCCCTTCCATTGCCGGTACGATCACCATCCGGCCTTCGGCGCTCGTCAAAGTCGAGACCTCAACGCCGTAGAGCGCGCGAATGAGCGATGGTGTGATGATGTCTGCCGGCGGACCGTCCGCCATGATCGCGCCGTCGCGCAGCACGGCGATGCGCGTCGCGGCCTGGACCGCGTGTTCCGGATTGTGAGTGCTCATCAGGATCGTGCGGCCGCCGCCAGCGAGGTCGACCAGATGCTGCAGCAGCCGGACCTGATAGCCATAATCGAGCCCGGTCATCGGCTCATCCATGACGAGGATGCGGGCGCCTTGCGCGAGCGCGCGGGCGATCAGGGTCAGTTGCCGCTCGCCGCCTGAAATCTCGGTATAGGGACGCGCGGCAAGGTGCGTGATCGCCAGCCGCTCCAGCACTTCATCCACGGCCCGATGGTCGGCGGCCTGCGGGGCGCGGAAGATACCCGTCTCGGCAAGGCGACCGAGCAGCACCACATCGCGCACCTTGTAGGGAAACGGCGCGACGTGCGCCTGCGGCACATAGGCGATGCGCCGAGCCATCGCCCGGCGAGAAAATTCCGAAAGTGGCCTGTCGTTGAGCCGGACTTCGCCCCGCTCGGGTTTGAGAAAGCCCAGCATGATACGAAACAACGTACTCTTGCCGGCGCCGTTGGCTCCGAGCAACGCGACGATCTCGCCCGAACGGAGGCCGATGGTGATGTCGTTCAGAATAATGCGCGTGCCGCGCGGGAAATGCACACCGCGCGCCTCGATACATTCGCTGACGACCACGGGCGTCATCATGTCCAGCCTTTCCGGGCCCGATGCAGCACGATGATGAGGGCCGGAATGCCGAGCAGTTCGGTGAGAATCCCGATCGGGATTTCGGATCGCGTGATGCTACGCGAAAGGCAATCGGCGGCGATCAGAAAAATAGCGCCGGCGAACGCGCTGGCGGGCAGCAGCCGCGCATTGCCCGGCCCGAGCACGAGGCGCACCACATGCGGAACCACGAGGCCGACCCACCCGATCATGCCGGCGAGCGACACCGATAGCGCGGAGACCAGCGTCGCGGCGCCGATCACGCCATAACGCACCTGCTGTGCCGGCACGCCGAGCGCGCGCGCCTCGTCGTCTCCCATCGATAGCGCATCGAGCGCGCGGCCGAACAGCGCGAGCACCATGAGGCCGCCGGCGACTGGAATTGCAGCCCAGCGGATCTGGGTCATGTCCAGGCCGCCCAGACTGCCCATCAGCCAGTACACGATGGCCGGCAACTGCTCATAGGGGTCGGCGGTGTATTTGACGATCGAGAGCGCCGAGGTGAACAGCGCGGCGGAAATCATGCCGCCGAGCACCAGCATGATCATCGAGCCCTGGCCGAACATGTTGGCGATCAAAAGTCCAACGCCGACCGCGACAAGTCCCATCGCGAAGGCCGAGAGCTGGATCAACGCCCAGTTGCCTGACAGCAGGATTCCCAAAGCCGCGCCGAAGCTGGCGCCGCCGAGGACGCCGAGAATTCCCGGCGAAACCAGCGGATTACGAAACACCGCTTGAAATGCCGCGCCGGATGACGCGAGAGCGGCCCCAACCAGCGCCGCGCCGAGAATCCGCGGCAGGCGGATTTCCACGATGATGTTGTGAAGCAGCTGATAGCGATCCGGTGCCATCGGCTTCAATCCGGCCGAAGCTTGAAAGAACGCAGCGACGTCGCCAATCCCGAGCGGATAGCGACCGATTGTGAGGGCAAACAGGATCGCGCCGACCAGCAACAGAGGCAAAAAGATCAGACGCGCCATAAGGACTTGCTGTTTCCTTCGATCCGCCCGGCTGAACAGGCCGGCGGGGTTGTCGCGACATGAATCGATCGTTATCACAATATAAACATAACGTCGATCTTGACGCCATTGTCGAAACCGAGGGCGATCTGAAACTCGCGCTGGAAGGCTGGCGGTGACCATGGCGCGATGGAAATGCGTGCCGTCTGCAACGGTGAGCCGCGCGCAAGAGCGCGCAGCCCCGCAAAACTGAGGGCATCTTTCACCGCCGCTTTGAACGCCATGTCGTCATTCGGGTCGCGGACGACCGGCCAACACAGGACCGCACGCCGGTCGATTCGGTCTGCCGGAGGAAAACCCGTTGAAACTCCACGGCTTGCCACTCAGGGCGGAGATGCCCAGAATTGTGGCAAAATTGCACCGTCTGCGGATAGAGTTGGTTCAGATAGTTCAATCTTGTGTTTGATCTACCAAGCCGGGCCGAGACCGCGTATCTTGTCCGCCGTCGGACAAGCCGGTTTCCGGGGGGCCGACGACTTTTTCAATCCTGCGGAGACTTGGGAATGGCTAAGGGTACTGTGAAGTGGTTCAACCCGACCAAAGGTTATGGATTCATCCAGCCGGCTGGTGGCGGCAAGGATGTATTTGTCCATATTTCGGCCGTCGAAAAAGCGGGTCTTTCCACGCTCAACGAAGGTCAGACGGTTGAATTCGAGGAAGTTGCCAACCGCGGCAAAACCTCTGCCGAAAACCTCAAGGTTTGACGCGACGACGCGATCCTCCCGGGTAAGTCGCGTTCCGACGACGGGACGCACTCCGCGGCAAACGACACCGGCTCCGCCGACGCAATCAGGTCTACGCCACCGTAGATTCGATCCGCCGGCGACGACGATCGGCCAGCAAAGCTGGCGACCGCGCGGCATCGCGTTGATCAATTTTCCTTGATCCATCGATCCAGGGTCATGACGTCGGGCAATTGCGCGTAGCCCCGTGGCCACATGTCGACGACCCATTCCGCATGCGTGGCGCGCTCGACCAGCACCGCTGTATTGTGCGGGGTCTGCAGCGCGAGCGTATTGCCGCGATAATGCGGATTCCCCACGGTATGAAATTTGAGCAGCCCCCAGTCCTGCAGGACCAGCAACAGGCTGGTGACGTTGCGCGTGGTGTCCCAGCAATCGAAGTTGTGGCTGTCGTCGCCGGCGCGAAAATCGGCCCGCGCCACCCGCTTGTCCGTTCCGAGTACCGGCCCCATGCGGCGATCGAACCAGACCACCGCCTTTTGAACCGCCCGGCGCTCCGCGGCAGCCGACGACCGGCCTGACGCCAGAATCCGTGTCAGTGCGCCGCGGTCGGCAGACGTGAAATCGAGAGACTCCCGGCGACGGCAGACGAAGCCGTAGCAGACCGTCATGGATTTCGCGCTAGGCGGATAGATCGAGACGGAGGTGTAAAGCTGCGCGATGCCGGGGCTGAGTTCAGCCGCCCCCGCACGACCATCCACGGCTTGCGCCGCGAGCAGCATCGTCGCCGCCGCCAACAAACGCCAAATACCGCACGCGTGCGGTGCGTCGGTTCGCCGGTTCGGAAAGCTTGCCATCACGCCTCATGCATTCACGGGTACCGTCGCCCCATTGGCTCCATGCCGGATCGAGCTTAGCTTGTTCACTTGGAGAAAGGGTCACGCGGCCGCAACAGCATGTCAGATTCGCGTCGCGCGCGTACGACCAGCATGACTTTTTCAAACGGCAGTTTTGCGGAAGGCCGAGGAATAGCCGATGTCATCCCAGCTTCCACCGCCGTTTTCGGCTCCCTATGCGCCGGACGACCGGGCCATGGCGAAGCGGCTGCTGGCCGAGGCGCAGCTCGCGCCTGAACGGGAGGCGCGGATCGATCGCACCACGCGCGGCCTGATCGACGCCATCCGGCGGAACGACGATCCGCTCGGCGGCGTCGAAGACATGCTGCGCGAGTTTTCACTGTCGACCAAGGAAGGCCTCGCGCTGATGGTGCTCGCAGAAGCGCTACTGCGCGTGCCCGATGCCGAAACGGCGGACCGGTTCATCGAGGACAAGCTCGGACAAGGCGACTTCATCCATCACGAGACCAGGTCCAGCGCATTCCTTGTCAACGCATCCGCCTGGGCGCTCGGGCTGTCCGCGCTCGTCATCCAGCCGGGCGAGACGCCGCAGGGTACCATCGGTCGGCTCGCCAAGCGGATCGGCGTTCCGGCGGTACGAGCAGCGACGCGACAGGCGATGCGACTGATGGGCAACCATTTCGTGCTCGGCGAGACCATCGAGGCGGCGCTGGCGCGCACTCACGCGCACTCGGCCGATCACGCCCGCTACTCCTTCGACATGCTTGGCGAAGGCGCGCGCACCAAAGCGGATGCCGAACGCTATTTCAACTCCTACGCCGCCGCGATCCAGGCGATCGGCGAGCGCGCCGGCGACAACCCCCTGCCCGACCGCCCCGGCATCTCCGTCAAGCTGTCGGCGCTGCATCCCCGCTTCGAGGCGGTGAGCCGGCAACGCGTGATGACGGAACTGGTGCCGCGTGTCGTCGATCTTGCCGCGCGCGCCAAGACGCGCGATCTCAACTTCACGGTCGACGCGGAGGAAGCCGACCGGCTGGAATTGTCGCTCGACGTGATTGCCGCTGTCGCCGCGGCGACCTCGCTCTCCGGCTGGAGCGGCTTCGGCCTCGCCATCCAGGCCTATCAGAAGCGAGCCTCGGCGGTGATCGACTATATCGACGATCTCGCGCGACGCCTGAACCGGCGGATGATGGTTCGTCTCGTGAAAGGCGCTTACTGGGACACCGAGATCAAGCGCGCGCAGGAACGCGGGCTCGACGGCTATCCCGTGTTCACCCGCAAGGCGATGACCGATCTGAACTACATCGCCTGCGCGAAGCAACTGCTGGCGCTGCGTCCGCGGATTTTTCCGCAATTCGCGACCCATAACGCCCTCACCGTCTCCACGCTTCTTGAACTGACCGAGGGCGACGAGGGATACGAATTCCAGCGCCTGCACGGCATGGGCGAGGCGCTTTACGCGCAACTCGTGAAGGATCGCCCGGGTCTTGCCTGCCGCATCTATGCGCCGGTCGGCAGTCACCGTGACCTGCTCGCTTATCTGGTGCGGCGTCTGCTCGAAAACGGCGCCAACTCGTCCTTCGTCGCGATGGCCTCCGATCCCGGTGTGCCGGCAGACGTGCTGCTTCGCAGGCCCGCCGAGATCGTCGGCAAAGCCGACGACGCGGCGAATGCGACGATCCCGCTGCCGCGCGATCTGTTCCGGCCCGGACGCGTCAATTCGCGCGGCATCGAATTCGGCGAGCGCGCGGCGCTGAACCGGCTGGTTGCCGACGTCGCGGCGGAAAAATTGTCCACCATCACGGTGAAGCACAACGCGCCGGAGGACGTGAGCCGCACCGTTGCAGCGGCGCGCGATGGCTTTGCTGCATGGAGCCGCACGCCGGCTGCGGCCAGGGTAGCCGCGCTGGAACGAGCAGCCGATTTGCTGGAGCAGCGCTCGGCGCATTTCATCGCGCTGCTGCAGCGGGAGGGCGGCAAGACGCTGGACGATTCCGTCTCGGAGGTGCGTGAGGCGGCCGACTTCTGCCGCTACTATGCCGCGGAGGGTCGCAAGCTGTTCAGTGATGCACAGCCGTTGCCCGGGCCGACCGGCGAACGCAACACGCTGCGGCTGCGCGGGCGCGGCGTCTTTGCCGCGATCTCGCCGTGGAATTTCCCGCTGGCGATCTTTACCGGACAAGTGACGGCGGCGCTGATGGCGGGAAACACGGTGGTCGCGAAACCCGCCGAGCAGACGCCGCTGATCGCAACGGAGGCCGTGCGCCTGCTGCACCAGGCCGGCATTCCACCAGCGGCGCTTCACCTAGTTCAGGGCGATGGACGGACAGGCGCAGCGCTTGTCGCGCACCGCGACATCGCCGGCGTCGTCTTCACAGGGTCGACGGAGGTGGCGCGGTCGATCAATCGCGCACTCGCCGCCAAGGACGGCCCCATCGTGCCGCTGATCGCCGAGACCGGCGGCATCAACGCCATGATCGCCGACGCCACCGCGCTGCCCGAGCAGGTCGCCGACGATGTCGTGACCTCGGCGTTTCGCTCGGCCGGTCAGCGCTGTTCGGCATTGCGGCTGCTGTTCGTGCAGGAGGACGTGGCCGACCGCATGATCGAGACGATCGCGGGAGCCGCGCGCGAACTGAAGATCGGAGATCCGTCCGACCCCGCCACGCATGTCGGCCCGGTGATCGACCGCGAGGCAAAGGAGCGGCTCGATGCGCATATCGCGCGCATGACGCGCGAGGCCCGCGTGCATTTCGCCGGGCGAGCGCCCGCGTCCGGCAATTTCGTCGCGCCGCATATCTTTGAGCTGGCCGACGCCCGGCAACTGACCGAAGAGGTGTTCGGCCCGATCCTTCACGTCGTGCGTTATCGCGCGTCCGGTCTCGACGCGGTTCTGCGCTCGATCGCCGATACCGGCTACGGCCTGACGCTCGGCATCCACTCGCGCATCGACGACACGGTGGAAGCGATCGTGGATCGTCTCGAAGTCGGCAACATCTACGTCAACCGCAACATGATCGGCGCTGTGGTCGGCGTGCAGCCGTTCGGCGGTCACGGCCTGTCGGGGACCGGCCCAAAGGCGGGCGGCCCGCACTATCTCGCGCGCTTCGCGACCGAACAGACCGTGACGGTGAATACCGCCGCAGCCGGCGGCAACGCCGCGCTGATGAGCGGAGATGGGTAGCCGACATCCATCGGGGCAACGACTACGCCAAAACCACTGCGTGCGGCGGGGATGGTGGCGAGAGCGAGTTCTACCCGAACGATGACCGAAGTTCTCCGTCGTCATTCCAGAAGCCGCATGGCGGCTATCTGTAAATCCAGTAATTCCAGAATCATGAGACGACTGGATTCCGGGTTCGTCGCTTCGCGACGTTCCCGAAATGACGAGGGAGTTTCGCTTGAGTCTGTTTCAACTGCGGTGAATCAGACTCGTCGCTCATCTTTTTGTTTGAGCATGATCTTTTTCCGAAAACCGGTTTCCACGCTTCGGGATCATGCTCTAACGGCCCAGCCACGGCGACGCGAGCCCGAGCGCGATCAGACCCAGAATGACGGCAGCACCTATTGCCCACGAACTGAGGCGCACGGCACTATCCGCCGTGCGCTCGCGCTCGTTCTGAGCAATCTCGCGATTGCGCTCTTTTACGCTCTGCTCCGGCTCGTTCATCACTGCGTGCCCCGCGGATAGATCGTTGCGCATCAAACCGCGACGGACGAAATAGTTCCGGCGCGCCTATCCGGTCGCGAGGCCGCTGCCGCCCGTCAGTGCGAAACGACCAGTCCTCGGCTGGTGACCACGACCCAGCGGCCGTCCTGCTTGCGGATCGCGTCGACGCGGCCCAGCCCTGGCACCGGATCGCCGGCATAGACCTCATAGAGACCGCCGCGCCCTTCGATCAACGCGCCGCCGTTGGTGACATCGCGCAACACCCAGCCCTCGACCGCGGGCAAACGTGCGACAGCGGGCTTCGGCGCCGGCAACGGCACCGGCGCGGTGGCGGCAGTTTGAGCAGCAGCCGCTGGAATCGACCCGGTCACGTTCGTCGCGGCGGCCGTTGGCGTTGCGGTCGCAGGAGAGACGACTGGCGCGACGGCCGCATGTTGCTTGTCGAGTGCCTCGTGGAGCCTGGTCAGCTTGACCGCCGACTCCGCATGCGCCTTTTCAACCCGGTCCAGGCGATCGTTGATCCTGGCGAACTGGCCGGCATCGCCCTTGGCCGAGCGGTCGATGCCCGTCTTCAGCGTGGCAACCTCGGACTGGAGCTGCCTGATCGTGGCTTCCAGAGCCTGGGTCTGACCAGCCGTTGCCGACGACTGCTCGCTCGCAACGCCATGACGAAGGCCGGATGTCGCCAGCGAGCCGCCAATGGCGCCGGTGATCGCGGCCAAGACTGCGGTCGCCGCGATCGCCGCGAGGCGTCGCTTCCCGGACCGCTGCGCACCGCGATCTGCCGCCGCTCCCCGATCCATCGCCGGGCGATCCCATGACGTATTGCGAGACGGCGGCACCATCACCAGCTTGCCGGTCTCTCGCGTCGCGTCCACCTTCGGAGTTTCACGTTCGAGCCTGGACTCGATCGAGGGTGCATCCGCCCTCGGAGCCGCGGGCTCAATCTTGATCGGGGGTGCTTCCGCCTTCGCGGTCCCGGCTTCGTTCTTCGGCTCGATTATCGGGGCATCCATCTTCGGAGCCTCGGACTCGATCTTCGGCTCCATCAACGGCGCTTCCGCCATCGGCACATCTGCCTCAACCTGCGGCTCGGTCAATGGCGCTGCCGCCTCCGGAGCTTTGGCCTCAAGCTCAGGCTCGACCGGGGATGCCTCTACCTTCGCGGTTTCAGCATCGAGCCCCGGCTCGGACGCTTCGGCTTTCGGCGCCACGATGTCGTCGGGCGGCGGCGCGGACAATTCCTGCTCCGGCGCAAGCTCCGGAGACGCGGCGCGTGACGACATGTCCAACCCGGCAATTTTGTCACGGGGGCCGCTATCGGCCCGATCAGACGAATGGTCGCTCACGTTAGAAACCTCCATGATAGGTTGACCATTTGGTAACTTTTCATTGCTTGCGGAATCGTTACCTTCGGCACCATTGCGGAAATTTTAGGATTTTTTCCGACCGACAAAACGGTTTAACCGAGGCCGGCGAAGCGCGCCACGAGCTCGCTCGTGACGCAGCCATATAAGGGCCACAGGGAAGCATACGGGGAGCGTATTGGGCATGTTGAATAAATCGCGCATCCATCACTCTTGTCGAGCCGCGTTGGTCGTAGCCACGTTTCTCGCACTGTCCCCCGTGCCGGCCGCGGCGCAGCAGCCCGTCGCCGAAACGATTTTCCGCAATGTGCGCGTGCTGGACGTGGTCGGGGGTCATCTCGGGCCGCCGACCAGCGTCGTGATCCGCGGTAATACCATCGCCGCAATCGGACCATCCGCTGACGCCGATTCCAAGGCCGAAATCATCGACGGCAAAGGTCGCACGCTGATGCCGGGGCTGATCGACGTGCATGTCCATATGACGTTCGGAGCGGTTTTGCTGAGCGATCTCTATGATCCGAAGACGACAGCCGAGCAGCTCGGCGCAGCCGCGGCGAAATCGGCGACCGAGATGCTGCTACGCGGCTTTACGGCCGTTCGCGACATGGGCGGCCCGATCTTTCCGCTCAAGAAGGCGATCGACAGCGGGAAAGTGCGGGGACCGCGGATCTGGCCGTCGGGCGCGATCATCTCGCAGACCTCGGGGCACGGTGACTTCCGCACACCGGACGAGCGCTCGCGCCGCTTCTTCGGCAAACCTTCTCGCGCCGAGGAAGAAGGCGCGACCTTTATCGCCGACGGTCGCGACGAGGTCCTGACCGCGACGCGCGAAAACCTGCGAATGGGCGCAAGCCAGATCAAGATCATGGGCGGCGGCGGTACGTCGTCGGCCTACGATCCGATCGACGTCACGCAATATACTCTCGACGAGATGAAGGCCGCGGTCGATGCCGCCTCCGACTGGAATACCTATGTCGCCGTCCACGCCTATACGCCCCGCGCGGTCCGCCGGGCGATGGAGGCGGGCGTCAAGTGCATCGAGCACGGGCAATTGCTCGACGAGCCGACCGTCAAGCTGATGGCTGAGAAAGGCATCTGGCTGAGCGCCCAGAACCTGATTGCAGATTCGCCGAACATGACGGCGGAGCGGCGCGCGAAGCGCAAAAGCATCGTGGAAGGCAACGCCCGCATCTGGCCATTGGCAAAGAAGTACGGCGTCAAGCTCGCATGGGGCACGGACATCCTCTTCGAGCCGGAACTCAACGCCGAACAGAATCGCCTGATCCTGTCGCTGAAGCAGTGGTTCTCCCCTGCCGAAATTCTCCGGCTGGTGACCTACGACAATGCCCAGCTCCTGGCGCTGAGCGGCCCGCGCTCACCCTATCCCGGCAAGCTCGGCGTTGTGCAAGTCGGCGCTCTCGCCGACCTTCTCCTCGTCGAGGGCGATCCGCTCAGCAACATCGATCTCCTCGCCGATCCGCAGAGAAACTTCCGGCTCATCATGAAGGACGGCGTGATCTACAAGAACGACTGAGGGGGAAGCCGGAATAATCGGCTTCGACGCGCCATGCGGCCGACGTTCGGCCATCCACGACCCGATTAGATCACGACCGGCGCATCGGGAAGTTCGTTCGGGCCGGCTCCCTGCTTCGGGAACTGTTCTGCAAGCTGCCGGGAAACGGCTTCGATGCCTTTCACGACTCCGGCCTCGAAACGGCCTTGCTTGAACTCGGCCTCCATCGCGGCGCAGATGGCCTTCCAGACCGCCGCGCCGACCTTCGCATGAATGCCGCGATCGGTGACGATCTCGACGTCGCGGTCGGCGAGCAGCAGATAGATCAGCACGCCATTATTGTGCTTCGTATCCCAGACCCGAAGATGCGCGAACACGTCGAGCGCCCGCTCGCGCGCCGGCTGATCGCGAAACAGCGGGACGCCATCGAGCGCGCCTTCCACGGCAAACACCACCTGCCCGGAATGGGTGCTCTCGCCGGCGCGGATCGCGCGCTCGATCGCGGCCATCACGTCAGGCGGAAAATGCTTTCGCACCCGCCAGCGATGCCCGATCAGATGCCTGCCGATGCGCCCGATGCCCATCCTACCAGCTCCCCGATGCGCCGCCGCCACCGAAGCCGCCGCCGCCACCGCTGAAGCCGCCGCCGCCGGAGAACGACCCACCTCCCCGACCGCCGCCGATCCAGGTGCCGCCACCCCGCCCCGCGCTGGAGATAATGGTGTCGCCCACGACTGTGAAAACGAACGCCAGCACCGCGGCAATCCCGGCAACCATCAGCGAGCCGACGAATATCCAGGTCGCGACGCCGGCAAGAACGCCGGTCGCGACCGAGCCGATCAGCCGACCCAGGACACTCCGGAAGATTCCGCCGAGGACGAGCACGCCGACAATGACGAACGGATTGAAGAGATCATCGACATTGAAATTGTTCGCAAACTGTCCCTGCGGTTTTGGCGCGGGCAGCGGCTCACCGTCGATCACGCGCAACATGCGATCCACGCCGGCCGAGACGCCGCCAGCGAAATCGCCGTTGCGGAATTTCGGCACGATCTCTTCGTCGATGATGCGCTTCGAGGTGAGATCGGTCAGTGCGCCCTCAAGGCCGTAACCCACCTCGATCCGGAGCTTGCGGTCGTCCTTGGCGACGACCAGGATCGCGCCGTCGTCGATCTTCTTGCGGCCGATCTTCCATTGGTCGGCAACACGGATCGAATATTGCTCGATCGTTTCCGGCGCGGTGGTCGGCACGATCAGCACCGCGACCTGACTGCCCTTGCGGTCTTCGAACGTCTTCAGTTCCTGTTCGAGCGACGCCTTCTGATCGCTGTTCAGCGTCGCAGTCAGATCGACCACGCGCCCGGTCAAAGGCGGCACCGCGACATCGGCGGATGCCGCGCCGATCCAGCACAGCATCAGCGCCAACAGCGCCGCCTTCAGGATGCGCATCACCGTCACCGGCTGTGCCGGTTACTTCGCCGGCGCGGCCGGCGCCGGATTGAAATCGACCTTCGGGGCGGTCGATATCTCCTTCTCGTTGCCGACGGTGAAGTTCGGCTTGGCCTTGTAACCCAGCGCCATGGCGGTCAGGTTGGTGGGGAACGAACGGACGGTGACGTTATAGTCCTGCACCGCCTTGATGTAGCGGTTGCGCGCCACCGTGATGCGGTTTTCGGTGCCTTCGAGCTGGCTCATCAGGTCGCGGAACAGCGTGTCGGATTTGAGCTGCGGATAATTCTCGGTGACGACCAGAAGGCGTGACAGCGCGCTGGAAAGCTCGCCCTGGGCGGCCTGGAATTTCTGGAACGCGGCCGGATCGTTGAGCACTTCCGGCGTCGCCTGGATACTGCCGACCTTGGCGCGTGCATTGGTGACGCCGAGCAGGACGTCCTTCTCCTGCTGTGCGAAGCCCTTCACCGAGTTGACGAGGTTCGGCACCAGGTCGGCGCGGCGCTGGTATTGATTGACTACCTCGGACCAGTCGGACTTGATCTGCTCGTCCTGCGACTGGATGGCGTTGTAGCCGCAATTGGTCAGGCTCAAGGTGGCGAGCACCACCAGCACCGTCAAAAACTTTCGCATCATCTCTCTCCTGCCCGGCAATCAGGTCTGCGTTCCAGGGAAAAGTCCGCGCGACCTCTTCGGCCGCGCAACCGCAATGCTAGCAGATGTCGTGACCGCGCCGTTCCTGTCAATTCTTTTGCCGTCAACAACGATCACCGGCAAGGCCGGTTATAGCGCCGGATGCGTTTCAGGGACATCCGGATGCGCCGCAGGACCCCTCCCGCGATACGGCCTCGAGGCATACCACCGGTCTTCGTCACGGAGTCAGACACTGTGACATTTTCATCCTATGCAGCGCCATCGATATATTTGTATGAATATAGCAATATTTGCCGCTAAGGAGACCAGATGTCGTCTGCCCGTCGCCCCAGGCGTTACCGCCTTCGCAGAGTTCCTTCATTGTCGATCCTGGTAGCGCTGTGTGGAAGCGCATCGGCTCAAGAAATGCTTCCGACAATCGATGTCCGAAGCGATGCGTCACAAACTTCCGACGTGACTCCTGATTACAAGGTCAACCGCGTAGAACTCGGGCCGCTGGGCAAGAAGCCGCTGATTGATACGCCTTTCTCGGTCAATACGATTTCAGAAGGTTTCGCCGAGAACCAGCAGATCCAAAGCGTGCGTGAAGCGTTCCGCTTCATTCCTTCGGTTCAGGGCGAGAACGTCCGTCCGCAGACGCGCGGTGTTCAGGCGAGCGTCGTGCAAAACACGCGCATCGATGGGCTGAATATCGCCGCCACGACCGAATATCCGATCGAACAATTTCAGCGCATTGACGTCTTGAACGGGATTGCCGGCGCGTTGTTTGGCCCGGCTCAACCGGGTGGAACCTTCAACTACGTTATGAAGCGCCCGACCGTCGATCCCTTGCAGCGTTTGACGGCAGGCTATCTTTCCACGGGCCAGTGGTTCGCGCATGCGGATCTCGGCGGCTTCGCCGACCCGGAGCATCGCTTCGGCTATAGACTGAACCTTCTCGATCAGGATGGCGAAAGCTACGTCCGCAACAGCCGGCTGCAGCGTCAACTCGCCAGCTTCGGCGGCGATATTCACTTCAGCCCCGACACGGTGCTCGAGACGAATGCGAGTATCTATCATTACAAGACGGAGGGATTGCCTGGAACGTTCGCCGTTGCAAAGGGCGTCCTCTTTCCGGCAGCGGTCGACCCGACAAAGGTTGGTTACGGCCAGCCGTGGGGAGGAGACGACAACACGACAACATTCTTGAGTAGCCGCATCAAGCACGATTTTAACGATAACTGGAGCTTCTCCGCCGGAGTCTCCCGCAATACAAGCGATCGCGCCTCTACCGTTCCGACAAATACGATCACGAACAACGCTGGAAATTACGTAACCACCGCGGCGACGACGACCTATAGCCTTGACACAGTGGACAGCAATCAAGCCGCGCTGAACGGCCGTTTCGAGACGGGTTCGCTCAAGCACGATCTGGTTCTCGCCACCAACGGTTTCTCCTGGGATCGCTACACGCCGTTCCAGAGAGGAACAATCACGGCTGGAAGCGCCAGCCTCGACAATCCGTCGATCTATCCCGAGCCGAATTTTCCGGATTTCAAAAACCGCTACAGATCCGTGAACACCTTCCAGCAGTCGCTCACCTTGGGTGACACCGTTGCTTTCAACGATCAATGGTCGGTGTTGGGCGCCATCAGCGACAGTTGGATCGACACCCACAACTATAATTCGGTTGGCAGCCTCACGAGCGCGTCCAGCGCTACGGGATGGAGTCCGCTCGGCAGCATCATGTTCAAGCCACGTAAGGACATAACCACCTACTACACCTATGCCGATAGTTTGCAGCAAGGCGACAGTGCGCCGGCTGGCACCGCCAACCAGGGCCAGACTCTGGCCCCTTATCGAAGCAATCAAAATGAACTTGGCGTCAAATTCGATTTCGGGCGCTTCAACCTGAACGCCGCGCTCTACAGAATCGAACGGCCCTATGCCTACACCGGGACGGACAATGTTTTTTCCGTGAAAGGGACGCAGATCAATCGTGGCATTGAACTGATGGCGTCAGGCGCCATTAACGACGAATGGACCGTATTCAGCGGGATGACGTTCATTGACCCACGGCTCTACAATACGGGCTCACCGCAAACTGACGGCCAACGCATTCTGGGCTTGTCGCAATTCGTCGCGAATTGTCTGGTCGAATATCATGTTCCTACTGTCCAGGGACTGACATTCACCGGGAACGTCACCTACGCGACGAACCGGCCGACGGATTACGCGAACACGTCATTCGTTTCCGGCTACGCATTGCTCGATCTTGGCATGCGCTATTCGCAACTCATTGCCGACAAGCGGGTGACGTTCCGATTCGATGCTTTCAATGTCACCGATGCTCATTATTGGGCCAACGTGACGCCGGCCGCTCAGAATGGGTATAACGCGACGGGTTCAGCGACCGGCACTTTGGGCGCGCCGCGGACTTTCCGCGCGTCGTTACAGGTTGAACTATGAAGAGCCGGGCTATCGCGGTCACATATGCTAGCGTCCTCGCTCTGACGACGATCGTCGGCTCATGGGTCTGCCGGGCGGAAGCGGAGGAACAGACGCCGGCACTGCGGGTTTACGCGGCGGGAAGCACGCGAGGCATCCTCCCCGCAATTGCGGAGGACTATGCCAGGGCGACGGGCCAGAAGTTTGAATTCACATTCGGCCCGGCAGGTCTGCTCCTGAACAGGATTCAGAAGGAAGGCGGCGCGGACATTTACGTTTCCGCCAACATGGAGCATCCGCAGCGCCTTTTCGTCGAAGACGCCGGTACGCGACCGGTCATCTTCGCCAGGAACCGACTATGCGTGACCGGCCGCGCGGAGCTTGGCCTCACTCAAGCAAACCTGCTCGACAAACTGCTTGAGCCGTCAGTAAAAATCGGCACGTCGACGCCCGGTGCCGATCCGGGCGGTGACTACGCCTGGCAATTCTTCGATCGAGCAGAGACGGTTCGCGCCGGCGCGAAGGACACTCTCATCAGAAACGCGCATCAACTGGTTGGAGGACCAGCGAGCCCCAAGTTGCCGGCGGGCGAAACGGCGATGCATTATTTCTTTACACGGCACGAGGCCGATGTCTTCATCGGTTACTGCAGTTCGCATACAAAAATCGGCGTCGAAACTGAAAAGCCGTCGGATCTGCCGCTGACGCGGGTTGAAGTGCCTCCGCCGCTCGCGATGCCCATCAACTACGGCCTGACGATCCTGACGGCAATCAAGGACGCGGGCCGCAAGGACGCTGCGTATCGCTTCGCGCTCTACCTGCTGTCTCCGGATGCGCAACGGCGCCTTCCGGAATACGGTTTCCTTCCGGGAGGCGGATTTTAGTCAAGGTTCGAAACGGATGCCGCCTCAGCGGCGATCACCGATGTACAACGGCGCATCGGCAAACCCGGACGACCCACGGACCAGATTTCCGGGTTTGCGCTTTCGCGTGCCCGCGCGACGCCAAACCGGCCTGTTCGCGATCACGCGTCTGCCTTATAGTTTAGGGCATGACCGTTACGGATATCGCGACGCGAACCTATAACCACGGCTTCCGCCTCGATCCGATCGTGCGCAGCCTGCTCGATACCGATTTCTACAAGCTGCTCATGCTGCAGATGATCCGGGAATTCTATCCGAACGAGCATGTCACCTTTTCCGTCATCAATCGCAGCCGTCATGTCCGGCTTGCCGAGGTTATCGACGAAGGTGAATTGCGGGCGCAACTCGACCATGCCCGCAGCATTGCCTTCAGTAAAAAGGAGCTGATCTGGCTCGCGGGCAACACGTTTTACGGCGAAACCCAGATGTTCACGCCGGACTTCATCAATTGGCTCGCGGCGTTCCGGCTTCCAGAATACGAATTGCGGAAGGTCGACGGCCAGTACGAGTTGCATTTCCACGGGCCGTGGACCCACACCACGATGTGGGAGATTCCGGCGCTCGCCATTCTCAACGAGTTGCGGTCCCGCCAGGTGACCAGGGGCCAAGGTCGTTTCGCGCTCGATGTGCTGTATGCGCGCGCCAAGGCAAAGCTGTGGGGCAAACTCGAACGATTGCGCAAGCTCGACGACCTGCGGCTGTCGGACTTCGGAACGCGGCGGCGTCACGGCTTTCTCTGGCAGCGCTGGTGCGTCGAAGCCGCCAAGGAAGCACTGGGACCCGCCTTCACCGGCACGTCGAACGTTCTGCTCGCGATGGACGGCGATCTGGAGGCCATCGGCACCAACGCGCATGAACTGCCGATGGTCGCGGCCGCGCTGGCCGACGACGACGACGCGCTCCGCCGTGCGCCCTATCGCATCCTCGACCAATGGCGGCACACCTATGGGGGCAACCTGCTGGTCGCCCTGCCCGACGCCTTCGGCACCAAGGCTTTCCTGCGCGACGCGCCGGAGTGGGTGGCGGACTGGACCGGCTTCCGCCCGGACAGCCTTCCGCCGATCGCGGCCGGCGAACAGATCATCAAGTGGTGGGAGCAAAAGGGGCGCGATCCCCGGGAGAAGATGCTGGTATTTTCCGACGGCATGGACGTGGATTCAATTGAGGAGACGCACCGGCATTTCGCCGGGCGTGTCCGGTTAAGTTTCGGCTGGGGCACCAACCTGACCAACGACTTCGTGGGATGTTCGCCTGACGGCACCGCCGACCTCGACCCGATCTCGATCGTCTGCAAGGTGACGTCGGTCAATGGTCGTCCCGCCGTGAAACTGTCGGACAATCCTGAGAAGGCGAGCGGCGAGCCCTCGGAGATCGAACGCTACCTGCGCGTGTTCGGACATGCCGGCCGCGTCCATTCTCCCGTTCACGTTTGAATTGAGACTGGCGTTCAATGCGGCTGATCGGGATGCCAGCCGAGAACGGCGAGCATCACAAAGAAGCCGGCAACGTAAGCGATCGCGACGGGCCATCCGTGCCTGAGCCATGAGCCCACCGACTTCGCCTCGGGGAACATGTTCGACAGCGCCACGCCGGCGGAGGAGCCGAACCAGACCATCGAGCCGCCGAAGCCGACGGCGTAAGCAAGAAATCCCCAGTCATAGCCGCCCTGCTTGAGCGCCAGCGCGGTAAGCGGGATGTTGTCGAACACCGACGACACAAAGCCGAGGCCGAGCGTCGTTTGCCACGATGCTGCCGGCAACGTCTCCACCGGCATCACGGAGGCGGCGGTCACGAGCGCCAGAAGAAAGATTGTGCCCTTGAAGGTTTCGGGCATGATGGTCCAGTCCGGCGCGCGCAAGAACGCGGTCAGCAGGATCGCGGCCCAGACTGCAAGCCCAAGCACGGGAAGCGTATCGAGCAGCGCCGGGAATTTCAGGTTCGCGGTCACGTTTGCGACCAATGCCGCGATCAGGATGACTGCCACGATGAAGACCCGGGCGCCGTCCACGCGCAAGCCGCTCGGCGACTTCTTCACGATCGGCGAAAAGCGATGCTGCCTGATCGCGGCCGGAACCGCAAAGATCGCGAGCGCCACCACGGCCGCGACATAGGCCTCCACGACGCTGAGCGGGCTGACGCCGTCGATCCACATCATCGTCGTCGTCGTATCGCCGACAACGCTGCCGGAGCCGCCGGCGTTGGAGGCCGCGACGATCGCGACGAGATAGCCGACGTGGACCTTGCCCCGAAAAACGTGGCGCGCGACCGTACCGCCGATCAGCGCTCCCGCGATATTATCGAGAAAACTCGACAGTACAAAAACGATGACGAGAAGAAGGGCACCGCCTTTCCAGTCATCGGGCAGGAGCGCCGGCATTTCGTCCGGTATCCGGCTTTCCTCGAAGTGCCGCGACAGAATGGCAAATCCCATCAGCAGCAGGAACAGGTTCGCCAGCGTGACCCACTCGTGCACCATGTGGCGGCCGAGCCCGCTCCACCCTGCGCCGGACTTGAAACCGGTGAAGCCGACTTTGTAGCTGATGATAACAGCGAGACCGATCACGGCGATCGGAAGCGCATGGCGGTGAAACAGCGCGATGCCGAGCAGAATGAACCCAAAGAGAACGAAATCGAGGGGAATTCCAGCAATCAGGATCGGATCGGCCACGGTGCTCTCAAATCGATGTGCTCCCAATCATTCGCCGACGAAACGGCCATATTTGCCGCGGGCGAACAACAGCGCTTCGTGCCGGTTGTAGCTGTAGGACTCCACGGCGCCGAGGAAGATGACGTGGTCTCCGCCGTAATAGCGATCGACGGTGCGGCATTGAAAATTCGCAACGCCGCCGGACAGCAGCGGAGCGCCGCCGAGACCCGGCGTCCATTCGACCCCTTCGAACTTGCGACTCGACGGCGTCGCGAATTTGACGGCCAGTGCCTGCTGCGAGGTGCCGAGCACGTTGACTGCGAAATGGCTGGCGTTCTGGAAGACGCTCATGTTCCGCGAATAGACCACGAGACTCCACAGCACCAGCGGCGGATTCAGCGAGACCGATGTGAACGAGTTGCACGTCAGCCCGTGAGGGTTTCCCGCGTCGTCGGCGGCCGTGATGATGGTGACGCCGGTCGCATAGGTTCCGAGCGCATTGCGGAAGTCGCGCGGATCGAGCGAGGACTGGTCGCTCGCGAGTTCATTGGCCGGATCCGGCGCGCCGGGGAAGTCAGGACCGCCTGTCATCAGACGACCTCACAGCGTCAGATTTTTTGACGGCAGACCGAGAGCAACCCGGCCGTAATCCGTGCCCGCCGCATCGAAGCTGAACGCGATGTGGGAATTGATCGCGTTCGCATCGCGGAACTGCCGCTGCAGCGGCGAGCCGGCGAACAACCCGCGCGCCCCGCTCGCTGCAACCAGCAGCGACACCGCCTCGGTACACAGGTTCACCGCATAGGCGCCGTCGCGACGCCATGCGGTCTTGACCGCCATGTCCGGGATCAGTCCGCGCCGCGCATCACGCATCGCCCTGATGCAAATCGAGCGCATGACGAGCCGCGCGGCGTCGATCTTCGCGGACGCTTCGGCAATCTTGATCTGCGTGGACTGAAGATCGCCGAGCATGGCGCGACTATAGGTGGTTGCGCGATGGCGTGCGACCTCGATGTAGTCTTCGAGGCAGCCCCGGGCGTTACCAAGCGCCACCCCGGACAGCACGAAGGGAAACAGTGCAAATACCGGCAGCGCATAAAGCGGGTTTGGATTGACGGCGCTGCCGGGCGACGGACCACCGGCAATCTCGGCAACGGACAGCGTTTTCCAGTCTTCGACGAAAACGTCGTCGACAGCGACGTCGTTGGAGCCCGTTCCTTTCAGGCCGGCGGCGTTCCACATGTCGATAACGCGGTAGTCTTCGCGGGGAAGCAGAAAAATCCTGTACTCAATGCCGTCGGCTTCATCATCGGATGAGACGATCCCCGCGAGCATGTTCCAGTCGCAGCAATCCACACCGGACGAAAACGGCCAGTGGCCCTGCAACCGGTAACCGCCCTCGACCTTCCTGGCGCGGCCTGACGGAAATACGAAGGATGAAGCGATCAATGCGGTCGCATCCTTGCTCCAGACGGCGTCCTGCGCCTGGCTTTCGAACATGCCGAGCATCCAGTGATGGCTCGCAAGGTTCGCCAGCGTCCACGCGGCGGATGCGTCGGCCATGGCGATCGCTTCCGCGAAGTCGACGAGAGCCACGTAGTCGAATTCGGAGCCGCCGACCCGCCTGGGCTGCAGAATCCTGAACAAGCCGGCCGCATGAAAATCCTTCTCGGTCTCGGGTGGCAGCCGCCGCAACTCTTCCGTCCTCGCGGCCCGCTCGCGCAATTGCGGCACGAGCGCCCGTGCTCGCGCCATCATGGCGGCATAGTTATCGTCGTAATCCGGTTCTGACGACGGATTCGCTGGCGGGCTGATACCTGCCATCTGGTAATCCTCATTGTCCGCTGCGCAACGGACACCTTGCGGTACTTGCCCAATCATAGGCGAGTATGACGGGGATCACCAACCGATAGCAACCGGCGAAGACGCGCGACCGCTTACTGCTCGGCGACCTTGTGCGATTTCGCAGCGGCCAAACCCTTGTCGAGCTCGACGCGGCAGCCCGAACTGAGGCTGGGGCGATTCTTGACCATGCAGGCGGTGATCCGGCCGATATCCGGAATTTCAGAGCTGCACAGGCGGAACGCATCGCCGGTGCACTGCCGTTGCGCTTCGGCCGTGAAGGCGTGGCTCGCGCTGGCCTGCATGACGAATAAACCTGCGATAGTCAGGGTCACGGCGATCTGACGGAAAATCCCGGTGCGAATGGTGGTCATCTTTGGCTCCTCGATTGCGATGAACTCTGCGGCCATTGTCGATGGCGCATCCTGGATCATCGGTGCCGGGGAGACCGTGAGGTTCATCACTCAGGCCAGAGCCAAATAAATACAAATAATATCAATAAGGTATATGCGCCATCCGGCGAAATCGCCGAACCGCCCGCGGGCATGTCAGCTCAGCAGGACCGGTTCGGTTCAGGTTATTTGCATCAACGAATCGAGCCGGGCATCGACGAACGGATGCAGGCATTGACGGGACGCGGCTGCGCCTGCCATTCAAGCAACCAGCGGCTGAACTGAAATACATACAATAGGCGGATTTCTGCCTATCGTACCGCCAAACCAAAATGGCGCGCCTCACGCGCATCGCATAGCCGGACACCAACCGTCATGGCCGGCTTCGCCTTCCGTTCCGGAAGGCTGCATCGTCAATTTCAGCACTGTTACGATAGGCAAGAGAGCCATGAAGATAATCCGCGCGGCAATTTTCTTCATCGTGTTTCTAGCGTGGCTGCCGTTGCACGCCGGAACGCCGGCTCCCGGAAATGGCGGCACCGCCAAGCCGGCAAGCCCGGCGGCCGCGCCTCCGCCGGCGGCTCCTACTGAAGATCTGCCGTCCGTTCCGGCACCGCAGTTTCCTCAAGCGCAGTCGAAACTCGACGGCTGGAAGCAGACGCTCGATCAGATCGAAGCTGTCCTCGGCGCCCATGTGATCGACGATGCCGTGTTGAACAATCTGCGAAACCGGACCGCTGCCACGCAGGGTGAAGCGCGCGACCTGATCTCTGAAATCACGCCGCCGCTCGAAGCAGCGACTGCACGGGCGGCCGAACTCGCGCCAAGTCCCGACGCGACCGCTCCGCCATCTGACGATGTGAAACTCGAGCGCGCCAAGTTGCTGGCTGAAGTTGCCGCGCGGCAGGGCATCATTCAGCAGGCCAAGCTCATCAACGTGCGGGCTCAGCAGACGATCGAGGCGATTTCCGATCGACGGCGCGCGATGTTCAACGATTCGGTACTGCAGCGCTCCGCGAGCCTGGTCAATCCCACGTTCTGGATCACCGCCGCAACCGCCGTTCCGGTTGCCGCCGGCCACTTGACCGATCTTCTGTCCAAATGGGGCCGGGTGCTGGCGTCACAACCGCTTCGCGCGGCGTCGGGTTTCGCAATCGCTGCCGTCGTTGTGCTCGGGTTCTTCCTGTCGCCGGGCCGGCGCTGGTGGTCGCGCTGGACCAAACGCGATCCCGAGATCGCCAGTCCGAGCCCGCTGCGGAAGACCGGGTCGGCCGCCGTCATCGTCCTTGCGGACACCGCGCTCACCGCCGTCTCGCTGCTCGTGCTCTATCAGGCGCTCATGATGCTGGGAGTCCTGCCCGACGACGTGAGTCCGATCGTTCGCGCCTCGTTCATCGGCATCACCTTCGGCTTCTTCTTCGTCCGCCTGACGATCGCGGTGCTGGCGCCGGGACGTCCGACTTGGCGTCTGATCGAAATGGACAATGCCGCTGCCGACGGCCTGATATCCTACGCGGTGCTGCTCGCCATGGTCATCGCGTTCGGCGTGGTTGTGGACGCCATCAACCTCGCGATCAGGGCGCCGATCGAACTTTCGATTGCAAGCCGGAGCGTGGTCGCCATTGCGAAGGCACTTCTCTTCATGGGCGCGCTTCGCGTCGCGGCCACAACCGAAGCCGACGACGAAACCACCCCCTCCCCGTCGACCGCCGTGAACAAGTCGGCGTGGCGCCTGCTGATTCCGGTCGGCTGGGTGATGGCCATGGCCGCCATTCTCGGACCGCTCGCGGGATATGCCGCCTTGGGCCGGTTTATCACGATCGAAATGGTGGTGGTGATCGCCGCGCTTATGAGCTTCGTGCTGCTGAGCCGCTTCGCAGCGGTTCTCGTCAATGCGACTTTTGCGTTTCATGGCGCGGTCGGCCGCTTTTTGCGGCAAACCGCGGGTCTGGGCAGCAGCGCGGTCCGCCAGATCGCGGCGGTGCTCGGCGGCCTCGTTCAACTGGCGCTGATCGGGTTGACGGCCTTCGTTGTGCTCACGACCTGGGGAATCCGTTCCGACGACCTCGCCACGTCGATGTCCACGGCGTTCTTCAGCATCCAGATCGGCAATATCACCATCGCGCCGTCCGTGATTCTCGGCGCGGTTGCGGTTTTTATCATCGGCGTCGTAGCCACGCGCGCGCTCAAGCGCTGGCTTGAGGAGCGTTTCCTGCCGGAAACCAGTCTCGATGTCGGCGTTCGCAGTTCGATCGGCACCGGCGCGGGGTATGCCGGCGTCATTCTCGCCACCCTGATCGCGCTGTCCTATGTCGGCCTCAACCTGCAAAATGTCGCCATCGTCGCCGGCGCGCTGTCGGTCGGCATCGGCTTCGGACTGCAATCCATTATCAACAACTTCGTTTCAGGACTGATTCTCCTCGTGGAGCGCCCGATCAAGGTCGGAGACCGCATCGAGGTCGGCACCCGCATGGGCGTCGTGAAACGCATCAACGTGCGCGCGACCGAAATCGCGACCTACGACAACGTCTCGGTCATCGTGCCGAACGCGGACCTGATCAGCGGGCAGGTGGTCAACTGGATGCACGGCAGCTATTCGGCCCGCCTCTCGGTGGCGGTCGGCACCTCCTATGATGCCGATCCGGACAAGGTTATCGCAATCCTGCTCGATATCGTTGCCCACCATCCGCGCGCGCTGAAATCACCCGAGCCGTTTGCCGTTCTCGGCAATTTCGGCGCCGACGCCCTGGAGTTCACGGTGTTCTTTCACGTCGCGCATATCGGCATCGACGCCGGTGCCGCCAACGAGGTCAGGCTCCAGATACTCAAACGCTTCCGCAAGGAGGGAATCAACCTTCCCAACCCTCAACGGGATCTGCATGTGCGGGATCTGGACCGCATCGAGGCGCTGGTGCGCGACCTGGCCGGACGAGACGTGGCCGGACGAGACCTGGCCGCACGAGACTTGGCCGCACGAGACTTGGCCGAACAAGACTTGGCGACACAAGACTTGGCCGGACGAGGCTTGCCCGGAACCGAACGGTCCGCCGCGCCATAGCGCGCTCGTGGCCACTGTGCGCGCGAATCACTTCCAACACGGCAAGGTGATCGTGGATTAGTACCGCCCGCTCTTCTCGAAGGGCAAGCGCACTCGATAGCATCATTCGAAAGCTGACGTTCAACATGGAATGATGTATAGTTTCTGTTTCCAGATACCATCGGGCGTGACATGCAGGCTTCATCCAACAAATCAATCCCCTCGTTGAGCTTGCGGATCGATCTCGACCCAAAGGGCCGTATTGGACCGGGCAAAATCGAGTTGCTCGAGAGCATACAGGCTTGCGGTTCGATTTCGGCCGCCGGACGCGCCATGGACATGTCCTATAAGCGCGCCTGGGATCTCGTCGATGAAATAAACCGCATCTGCCGGCAGGCCGCGGTCGCGCGGCAGACCGGCGGCAAGAATGGCGGCGGCGCGGTCCTGACCCCGTTCGGGGTCTCCCTGGTCGCTCGCTATCGCAAGATCGAGCGCGATGCCTCAACTGCCGTCCACAAGGAACTCGAGGCGCTGCGGAACGACATCCGGCACCCGAAAAAAAACGTGGAACGAGACAAAGACACCAGGGCTCGTTGATCCGGAGCGCCACGACGTCGAGCGACCGGCGAGGCCCAGCCAAACAGTCGACCGCCGGCAGCGTTCCGCGCTGGCCTGATCCTCCCTTACGTGATATATATCTGGCTATAACGTCAGGACTTGGCCGGAAAATCGCGGCGAGCGCCGCCGCGACGTTGATCGAGGAGGCGAATCATGTTCGACGCCCAATGCGACCTCGCTGCCCTGGTTTATACGGAAGGTCAGGATCCGGACGCGATCCTGCGTGAGTTCGCCTCGGGTCTGAACGCCAACGGCCACCGGGCCGTGGGCATCGTTCAACTCGGCCGTTACTGTCCCGATGCGAGCCTGTCGGCGACGCTTGTTCCTACCGGCGAGCAACTTCAACTATTTCAGGACAGGAACGCTTCGGCGGGGTGCCGGCTCGACGTCGGACAGTTGACCGGCGTCGGCGAGCGGATTGCGAGAATCCTCGACGAAGGCGCAGATATCCTGATCGTCAACCGCTTCGGCCGCCAGGAGCGCGAGGGCAAGGGCCTTGCCCACCTGATCGCACACGCGCTCGGCGCCGACATTCCGGTGGTGATCGCGGTGCCGGCCCACCATTTTTCAGACTGGATCACGTTCGCCGGCGGCATGACCGTCAAATTGCACTGCGACCGCGAATCGCTGGATGCGTGGTGGCGCCTCGTATCGGCCCGCAACGCCAGCCTGCGCCGACCCGATCGCGCAACGGTCTGCGAGATCTTCAAATAGGCTCCCGGCGGCACAACCTTCTTGACACGACCGCGGCGCTTCATCTGTAGATGCCTGCATGCGAGGTCTCGTGATCGCGGTGGACGTCGGATCGAGCAGCGCGCGCGCCGGCGTGTTCGACAAGCGCGGCGTCCTGCTTGCGCGCGCCGAAGCTCCGTTTTCGACCGCACACCCTCTGCCCGATCATGCCGAACACAGTTCGGACGAAATCTGGACCGCGGTCTGCCAGGCGGTGCGCGGAGCCGTTGCGGTCGGACACATCGCCGCGGATGAGGTCAAGGGCATCGCCTTCGACGCCACCTGCTCGCTCGTCGCCCTTGACCGCGCCGGCCGGCCGGTCACCGTTTCGGTGACCGGCGAGGACCGTTGGAACGTCATCATGTGGGCCGACCATCGCGCCACCGCGGAAGCCGAACAGATCACGGCCACCCGCCATCGCGTGCTGGACCATGTCGGCAATGTGATGTCGCCGGAAATGGAAATTCCCAAGCTGCTCTGGCTGAAGCGGCATTGTCCGGATGCGTGGAGCCGCTATGGGCTTGTGCTCGACCTTACCGACTTCCTGACATGGAAGGCGACGGGACAGGCCGCGATCTCCACCTGCACCGTGACGTGCAAATGGACCTATCTCGCCCACGAGAAACCCGGCTGGCAAGGCGATTTCCTGTCGTGCATCGGGCTGGACGATTTGCAGGACAGGGCGTCGCTTCCCGCCTTGACGCAATCGATCGGATCGAGCGCGGGTCCCCTGACAGCCCAAAGCGCCGCCGAACTTGGACTGCCCGGCGACTGCATCGTCGGCGTCGGCGCGATCGATGCGCATGCCGGCGGCATCGGTGTCCTCGGCGGGCTCGACGCCGCCGGGCTCAACGAGACGCTCGCCATGATCGCCGGCACCTCCTCATGCCACATGGCGGCCTCGCCCGATCCGAGGCAAATCCCAGGCGTATGGGGTCCCTATTACGACGCGATGCTGCCGGGCTACTGGCTGAACGAGGCCGGCCAGTCCGCCACAGGCTCGCTGCTCGATCACATCCTCGACCTCCACGCCGAGGGACAATCGCTCGGCGCGGACCGACACGCGGTGATGGCGGCACGGATCGAGGCCGCGCTGGCCGAGAACGGCCTGGCGTTCGTCGAGGGCCTGCATGTGTTGCCGGACTTTCACGGCAACCGCTCCCCGCTCGCCGATCCCGATTCCGTCGGCGTGATCCACGGTCTGCGCCTCGATGCCTCCGCCGATTCGCTAACCCGGCTTTATTTCGCGACCGCGATCGGCATCGCGCTGGGAACACGACATATCATCGATGCCCTGAACGACGCCGGCTACGCCATCGACCAGATACGGTTGACCGGCGGCCACGCCGCGAGCCCGCTGCTGGTCCGGCTTTACGCCGACGCGGCCGGGGTCTCGGTATCCCTGCCCGAACAACCCGACGGCGTGCTTTCGGGAACAGCATGTGTCGCGGCCGCCGGCTGCGGGCTTTATCCGTCGCTCACGGCCGCCGCGGCGGAGATGACCCGGATCGGCCGCACCGTGCAGCCGACCCCCGCGTCGCGCGACTTCTTCGAGCGCCGCTATCGTGCGTTCCTGTTAATGCACGAGCATCGCCAAGCGTTGTCGCGGCTCGCATGACGGACACCAACACCTACCGCTGCAGCCGGACGCCGAGCATCACCACGGTCGACGCCGAACCCGCGCCGGGAATGTTCGAACTGAGAATGTCGCGGCGCACCTGCGCCTTGATCTGGAATTCGCGGGTCAGCTTGTAAACGAGATCGCCGGAGATCGAGTAGATCTCGTCGGAGCGTGTCGAGCCCTGATAGTCCTGCGTGCCGTAGGTGAACCTGCCGACCGCGCTCAGCCAGCGGCGGAAATCGTGATCGACCTCGAAGGTATAGGTGCGCGTCAGCACGCCGGAGACGCCGGCCAGCGTGGATTCGTCCACCGAGGTGACGGAGATGAACTTCGCGGTTGTCAACGGCGTCGCCGACCACACCAGCGACGCGCTGGTGAGCAGGCCGGTCAACTGGTTGAGGCGCGGGTCGGCGTAGCTCCGCGCGGCGTAGCCGATCGAGGCTTCGCCGGTCAGCAGCCGCGTGAACTCGAAGCTGGTCCCGGCCTTGGCATAGCCGCCGCTGGAATCGCGCTGGAAGCCGTTGCGGTCGAGCCGCGTGTCGTGGACGCGCGTGTCCGCTTCGACCTCGCCGAACGGCTTGACCCCAGGCATCAGATCGTAGCTGACGCGCGCGATGCCGCCGTACTGGTTGAAGTTGCGGTCGTCATTGGGCGTCGAGGTGCCGTCAGTCAGCCGCGAGTCCTGATACGTCGTGCGGTCCACGGTCCCGTTCAGCGAGACTTGCAGGCGGTTGAAGTCGTGCTCGATGCCGGCCGTCCCGCCGGTGGTCGCATAAAGCGGATACCGCGCGAGGCCGGCCTGGATGTTGGGGCTGCCGGGATTGTCGGTGCCGATCCGCAACCGCAGCTCCGAATTGAGGCGGGTATCGTGCGTCACATCGAGGCGTCCATCGGCCTTTCCGGTGAAATCCGGCCGATCCACGTTGGTCGGCACCGGCGACGCGACCGGCTGACCGGAATTGTCGAATCCCGGAGGAAATGTCCTCTCGTAACCCGTAAACGAGCCGCGCAGATCGACGAGCAGGGAATGGCGTTCCCAGTCGGATGCCGCCACGAATTCGGGCGACACCATATAGAACGCCGACCCCTTCGGCTTGTCGAACCGGCCAGGATTGGTGTCGTAGCCGCCCGACAACTCCACCGCCGACTTGACGAGGAAACCGCCGACATAATTGCCGACCGCGCCGAACGGATCGTCATCACGCTTCAAGCGGCGGCGTGCGGGTTGTCCGTCCACCCTTCCCGCCATCGCCGGCGCGACGGGAGGCTTGTTCGCGGTCGATGACGGCGGCACCGACAATGGCGGCGGCGGCGGAACGGCAATGAAGTTGCCCGGCCCCGGCGGCTGCTTCGGTTTCGGCGCGCCGGAATAAGGCTTCGGCTTCTTGCGGCGTCGATTGAGCGAGTCGTAACCGGTGTCGCCCGCACCCGCTGCGGCAGACACGCCGTAATCCGGAATCCGGCCGATGCGCGATGGGGCTGCCGTCGACGAGGCAGGCGCGGCATCGTCCGCGCCGGCGTCGCTGATCCTGCGCAAATCGGAATCCTGCGGCTGAAAGAATCCGCCACGGACCGGATTCATCAGATCGCGGGTGAGCGTTTGCGCCTCGGCCGTCAGGCATCCGGGACCGATGAGGACAAGGCAGGCCAAAACCGCGCGCCACAGGGAGGCGCGCTGGCGGCGGCCCGTCGCTGGACCCAAAGTCACGACCCGAAAACTCCAGCAGGAACTTATGCTTGCAAAGGCGCGCCGTGAGGCGCGACTATCGTTAATGGAGTTAAAACAATTATGGTTAATGGGCCGTTGAGACGGGAATGCTGCATCGCATGGTACGCGCCGGCGTGCTAAAGCAGATCGCAACGACACTCGTCCGTCTCATCGCGGAACCAGGCATGACTTCGCTAAAATCACGACCGGCAACATCCGCCATGACCGATCAGGCGACGGCCGCGATCGAATCCGCGTTGCGGACGTTCGAGGCGGAGGCCGGCGGCGTGACTGCGCTTGCCGCAGCCCTGAACTCCGATCTCGGGCCTGCGTTCGCCGCGGCCGCCGACATGATCCGCAGCGCCAAGGGACGGCTGATCGTCACCGGTCTCGGCAAGTCCGGCCACATCGGCCGCAAGATCGCGGCGACTTTCGCCTCGACCGGAACGCCGGCCTTTTTCGTCCATGCGGCGGAAGCCAGTCACGGCGACCTCGGCATGATTACCGCCGACGACGTCATTCTGGCGATGTCGTGGTCCGGCGAGCAGCCGGAGATGAAAAACCTCATCACCTACGCCAATCGCTTTCGTATCGCCTTGATCGCGATGACCGCCGACCGCGAGTCCACGCTCGGCAAGGCGGCCGATGTCGTGCTGGTGCAGCCCAAGGCGCGCGAAGCCTGCCCGCATAATCTCGCGCCGACGACGTCCTCGCTGATGCAGCTTGCACTCGGCGATGCGCTCGCCATCGCGTTGCTGGAGGGCCGCGGCTTCACCTCGGTCGACTTCAGCATGCTGCATCCGGGCGGCAAGCTCGGCGCGCTGCTGAAATACACCCGCGACCTCATGCACAGCGGCGACGCCGTTCCGCTGAAGCCGCTCGGCACCAAAATGTCCGATGCGCTGGTCGAGATGACCTCGAAGGGGTTCGGTTGCGTCGGCATCGTCGACGACCAGGGACACCTCGTCGGCATCGTCACCGACGGCGACCTGCGCCGTCACATGCGCCCGGACCTGATGACCGCGCGCGTCGACGACGTCATGACCCGAAATCCGAAGACGATCGGGCGCGACCTTCTGGCCGGCGAGACATTGGAAATCCTCAACTCGTCGAAGATCACCGCAGTGATCGTGACCGACGAAAAAAAGCCCGTCGGCATCGTGCATCTGCACGACCTGCTGCGCGCCGGCGTGGCGTAATCGTCGCGAGACGGATTACTGCGCCGCCGCCACCGTCAGACGCGCGCCGTCAGCCTTCACGACCTTCACCCGGCTGCCCGCCGGCGCATCCGGTCCTGCCACGCGCCAGACGGTATCGTCGATGCGCACCGTGCCGGTCCCGTCAACGATCGGCTTTTCCAGCGTAAAGACGCGACCGACAAGCGCGTCGGCGCGCTTGTTGAGGAACGGACTGTCGGCGGCTCCCGGCTTGGCCCGCGCCATGCGCCGCCACAGCGGCACTGCCGCAACGCCGAACACCGCGAACATCAGGATCTGCATCTGCCACGCCGGATCGAGGGCGAATGACAGCACGCCGACCAGGAACGCGGCGAGGCCGAGCCAGAACAGGAACACGCCCGGTGTCAGCAATTCGAGTCCCATCAGGATGAGACCGAAGATGAGCCAGTTCCAAGTTCCGAGTGAGGCAAACATGTCGGCCATAAAAAACGCTCCCTAATCCTACCCCTGCGGCGGGACCGGCTGGGCCGGCGCGCCCGCATTCGGCACCGCGCTCCGCCGTGTGGCGGCAGCCGTCGCCGCGCTCTCGCCGAAAGTCGCTTTGGCAATCTCGCCGATGCCGCCCAGTGAGGCCAGCATGCTGGTGGCTTCGAGCGGCAGCATCACCACCTTCTGGTTCGGCGAGTTGGCAAGCTGGCCGAAGGCCTTGATGTATTTGTCAGCGATGAAGTAGTTCAGCGACGCCACGTCGCCCTTGGCGATCGCCTCGCTCACCATCCGCGTCGCCTTGGCCTCCGCTTCCGCCGACCGCTCGCGCGCCTCGGCATCGCGGAAGGCGGCTTCCTTGCGGCCTTCGGCTTCGAGGATCTGCGACTGCTTCTGGCCCTCGGCCTTGAGGATCGCCGACTGGCGCTGGCCTTCGGCCTGAAGGATGTCGGCGCGCTTTTCGCGCTCGGCCTTCATCTGACGACCCATCGCCTGCACGAGGTCGGCCGGCGGCACGATATCCTTGATCTCGATGCGGTTGACCTTGAGGCCCCACGGCGACACCGCGGCGTCCACCACCCGCAGCAGCCGCTCGTTGATCTCGTCGCGATGCGACAGCACCTGGTCAAGGTCCATCGCGCCCATCACCGAGCGGATGTTGGTCATGGTCAACGTCACGATCGCCTGGTTGAGGTTCGCCACCTCATAGCTCGCCTTGGCGGCATCGAACACCTGATAGAAAGTGACACCGTCCACGGTGACGGTCGCGTTGTCCTTGGTGATGACCTCCTGCTTGGGAATTTCGATCACCTGCTCCATCATGTTCATCTTGCGCCCGACGCGGTCGATATAGGGCACGATGAGATTGAGGCCGGGATCGAGCGTCCGCGTGTACTTGCCGAACCGTTCGATGGTCCAGTCGTAGCCCTGCGGCACAGTCTTGACGCCGGCCAGCAGCGTCAGCACCACAAGCGCCACGAAAACAATCGCGAAAATATCGAACCCGGTCATGAATGTCTCCTGCAGGGATCGCCCTGCCGCGAGGCGCGCCGCACTGTCTCGCGCGGATTGAAAGCGGCAAAACTCCCGGTTGGTCGCCACCGGAAGATGTAAGGTTCGATTGCCGGAAAGGGAGAGGCGGTGACAAAGCACCGTCATTCCGGAAGCCGCTATCCGGAATCCAGCAATCAAGCAATCAAATGACGCATTCGATCTGGCCGGATTCCGGGTTCGGCGCTTCGCACCGCCCCGGAATGACAATCTGCTCTAAATCCAGCCCTGAAGCTCGCGCAGCACCAGCTTCCGGATCACGTCCATGCCGGGATCGCTGTCGTTCAGGCATGGAATTGCAGTGAACTCCTCGCCTCCGTTCTGGCGGAAGATATGCGCATTTTCCTGCGCGATCTCCTCCAGCGTCTCCAGACAATCGGCCGAGAAGCCCGGCGTGACGACGGCCAGGCGCTTCACGCCGTCCTTCGCCAACTTCTCGACGGTCTTGTCGGTGTAGGGCTGCAGCCACTCGTCAAAACCGAAACGCGACTGGAACGTCAGCATCAGTTTGGACGCATCGAGTCCCATCCGCTTGCGCAGGGCCTCGGTGGTCGCGACGCATTGTCCCTGGTAGGGATCGCCCTTTTCGATATAGGCCTGCGGCATACCGTGGAACGAGGCCATGATGATTTCGGGCGTGAACGGCAGCGAGGCGAGATGCTTCTCGATCGAAACCGCGAGCGCATCGATATAGTCGGGATCGTCGTAATACGGCGGCGTCACCCGCAGCGTCGGCTGCGCGCGCATGTCGCTCAACACGCGGAATGCCTCGTCACACACGGTGGCGGAAGTCGCCGCCGAATATTGCGGATAGAGCGGCACCACCAGCAGCCTGTCGCAACCCTGGGCCGTCAGCGCCGCGATGCGCAATTGCATCGAGGGATTGCCATAACGCATCGCCCAGTCGACGACGACGTGATCGTGATCTGCGATAGCCGCCGCGAGTTTGTCCGACTGCGCCCGCGTGATGATCTTGATCGGCGACTCGTTGCGCTCGGCGTCCCAGATCTTCAGGTAGTCGAGCGCCTTGCGGCGCGGGCGGGTATTCAGAATGATGCCGTTCAGCACCAGCTTCCAAACCAGGCCCTGCTTCTCGATGACGCGCGGATCGGACAAAAATTCCTTCAGATAGATGCGCACGCCGCGGGCGTCGGCGGTGTCGGGCGTGCCGAGATTGACGAGCAGAACGCCCACACGTCCCCGTGGGGTGCCCTCCCCGCTCGTGGCCCTTCCGATAGGAATAACGACCGTCATGCCGACTGGATTCGCGCGCTTGCCCGTTATTGTCAAGCCCGCGCAACTGCCGGTACTGTCATCGAAACTGGGCGTGAAGGGAATTGCCATGACGATCGCCGAATGGTGCGTTTTCGGAGCGGTCGTCCTGTATCTGGTAACGATCGTGCCGTTCAAGGCGCTGGGGTCTCCCGGCTTCGACAACGCCCGTCCGCGCGATCCCGGATTCTACGCCGATCCGCTGCGCTCCCGCGGGCTCGGGGCGCACCTGAACGGCATCGAGGCCTTTCCATTTTTCGCGGCGGCCGTCCTGCTTGCGGAATTTCGCGCCGCACCCCAGCACCTGATCGACGAACTGGCGGTCCTGTTCCTGATCGTTCGCGCCGCCTACGTTTTCACCTATATCGGCGACCGGCCGACGCTGCGGTCGATCCTCTGGGGCCTCGGCTTTGCGATCAACACCGCGATCTTCTTCCTGCCGCTGATCCGGCGCTGACTGGCTTCCTAGCAGGCTAACGGCGTCGGCTGGGCTCTCACCCGCTGCCTTACGCCGCCTGCGGTGTCTCGAGCAGGCCACGACGGCGCAGCAGCGCGTCGGCCTCCGGCTTGCGGCCGCGGAATGCGACATAGGCCTCTTCGGGATCGCGCGAGCCACCCGACGAGTAGATGTCGTCGTGCAACCGCCTCGCGGTTGCCGGATCGAAGATGTCGCCGGCCTCCTCGAAGGCGCCGAAGGCATCGGCATCCATCACCTCCGACCACATGTAGCTGTAATAACCCGCGGCATAGTGATCGCCGGAGAAGATATGGCCGAACTGGGTCGGACGATGCCGCATCGCGATTTCCGCCGGCATGCCGATCTTCTCCAGTTCCGCACGCTCGAAAGCCCCGACATCGCGAACCGCCGACGCGGGCTGGCTGTGGAACTCCAGATCCATCAATGCCGAGGCGACGAATTCCACGGTTGCGAAACCCTGGTTGAATTGCCGCGCGGCGAGAAAACGCCTGAGCAGATCGTCGGGCAACGGTTCGCCGTTCTGGTAATGCCTGGCGAATTGCCGCAGCACCTGCGGCTGCTCCTGCCAGTGTTCGTAGAGCTGTGAGGGCAACTCGACGAAATCGGTGAACACGCTGGTGCCCGACAGCGAGGGATAGGTAACGTTCGAGAGCATGCCGTGCAGGCCATGGCCGAACTCATGGAACAGGGTGCGCGCATCGTCCGGCGACAGCAGCGCAGGTTCGCCCTCGGAGCCTTTCGCGAAGTTGCAGACGTTGATCACCAGCGGCGCGACGTCGCCGTCGAGCTTCTGCTGGTCGCGCAGCGACGTCATCCACGCGCCGGACCGCTTCGAAGCCCGCGCGAAATAATCCCCATAGAACAGCGCCTGATGCTCGCCGGCGGCGTTCTTCACCTCCCAGACCCGGACATCCGGATGCCAGACCGGGACATCCTTGCGCTCGGAAAAGGTAAGGCCGAACAGCCGATGCGCACAGTCGAAGGCAGCGGCGATCATGCCCTCCAGCGTCAGATACGGCTTGATCGCATCGTCGTCGAAGTCGGCGCGGATCTGCCGCAGCTTCTCGGCGTAGTAGCGCCAGTCCCACGGCGCGAGGGTGAAGTTGCCGCCCTCCTCCGCGATCAGGCCTTGCAGGGCATCGCGGTCCGCGAGCGCGCGTTCGCGCGCCGGCTTCCAGACCCGCTCCAGGAGGTTGCGAGCGGCTTCCGGCGTCCCCGCCATGGAGTCCTCGAAGCGATATGCAGCGAAAGTCGGGTAGCCCAGGAGCTTCGCCCGCTCCTCGCGAAGAGCGAGGATTTCCGGGATCACGGCATTGTTGTCATGGGCGTTGCCGTTGTCGCCGCGGGCGGTGAAGGCCTTGTAGACCTTTTCGCGCAGATCGCGCCGACGCGAGCTCTTGAGGAACGGTTCGACGGACGAACGCGAGGTGGTGACGACAGCCTTGCCTGCGAGCCCACGCTCTTCGGCGGCAGCGCGCGCCGCAGCGACGAAGCTGTCGGGCAGGCCGTCGAGATCATCCTCGCCGAGTTCGAGGAACCAGGCCTGCTCGTCGCCGAGCAGATTGTGGCTGAAGGTGGTGCCAAGCTGCGCGAGACGTTCGTTGATCTCGGCCATTCGCGTCTTGGCGGCCTCGTCGAGGCCGGCGCCGGCGCGGTGGAAGCGGATATAGGTGCGTTCCAGCAGTCGCAACTGCTCCGCCGTCAGGCCGAGCGACACGCGATTCTGATGAACCTGCGCGATGCGGCCGAACAGCACCGCGTTCATCATGATCGGGTTCCAGTGCCGCGCCATCCGCAGGGTGACGTCCTTGTCGATCTCGAGCAGCGCCGGATTTGAGTGCGCCGACACCAGGTCGTCAAACACCGCAGACACCTTCGCGAGCAGCTTGCCCGAACGCTCCAGCGCGGTGACGGTGTTGGCGAAATCCGGCGCCGAGGGATCGTGGGTGATGGCGGCGATCTCGGCGGCATGATCGACGAACGCCTGCTCGAAAGTGGGCAGGAAGTGTTCGGGCGCGATCTCACCGAACGGCGGGGTCTGGAAGGGCGTCTGCCATGCCTTCAGCAGCGGGTTGTCCGGGGTGGAAGCCGAAGGCGGCGATTGAGACGTGTCTGACATGAAGCTCCTGCTTTTGCCTTTGCCGTCGCCGCACATTTTGCCGCTATCCGCAAGGCATCGGAACTATAACACGCGATGCGACCTTTTTGGTCCATTGGCGCTTGCCGCGGGCGGCATTTTCGGAGAGATTGCCGCCGATAACGGGACCCCTGACATGAGCTCGCAACCCTCCGCTTCCACCTCGCGCCAGATCGTCTGGCCGAGCGTCATCACCGTCATCTCTGCGGCGATTCTGATCGGCGCGGAAGTGTTCGGCGCCGCGTTCGCCGGCGGCTGGGCGCTCGCCATCCTGTTCGGTCTCAGCGATATGGAGGCACACATCCTCCAGGCGGTGCTGTTCGTGATCGGCGTGTTCGTGATGATCAACTTCATCCGCGCCGCCCAACGCGTCGAACCCTTCGTGCGTCGCGGTTGACGGAAACCGCTGCGGCACAGGGCTAACCTGCTCGCCTGCAAGCGCACGCTCCTTACGCTTCATTAAACAATCTAAACATCCATTCATCTTCGGCGCGCGGCTCTACGCTCCGGATGACCGCATCGTGGAGAAACCCGCCTCCGCGGCAAAAAAATTCTTGCGAAGCCGGGTCAAAAGACATATCTCCGCTTCTGCCCAATTTCGCACGTGCCTGTGGTCGTGTGTCAGTCGGTAGGTATCCGGACAAGAGGCCGGACAGCCGCCAAGGGTGAAGTCGCCGAGGTCGCTCAGGTCGGTCCGATCCGATCGAACTGAGAGGCCAGCATCTCTCTCCAGGGATGCCGTCAAGGCGCTTTGCTCCTTGCAACCGTGACTGGCAGCCGGAGGCGAACCGGCGCACCCCGCTCTCAACGGGGGACGCGACTTAAAGCAACGACGGATCGGGCTTTTTTGGTCTCTACCGGCCTTCCACCGCCGGCGCGGGCTACTGAAAAGGCTTGTCCTTCATTGCCAGGTGTGCGGGCGGGATCATCCCAACCAATCCACGGCAGCACAGTTGGTTTGAACGCAAGGCTCTGTCGCGCCTCCATCGTGCGGCACGGCCTGAACGTTCACACCGACATCATTTTGAACGAGTCCGTCGCTGGACCGTTTGGAGGGTGCTATGACCGAACGCATTCAGGAATTCCTGCGCGATCGCCGCAACAAAGGCAACGACACCGAGCCCTGCCTCGTGGTCGATCTCGACGTCGTGCGCGACAACTACCAGACCTTCGCGAAGGCGTTGCCGGATTCGCGCGTGTTCTATGCGGTGAAGGCCAACCCGGCGCCCGAGGTGCTGAGCCTGCTTGCCTCGCTCGGCTCGTGCTTCGACACCGCAACCGTCGCGGAGATCGAGATGGCGCTGGCCGCCGGCGCGACGCCGGACCGCATCTCGTTCGGCAACACCATCAAGAAGGAGCGCGACATCGCGCGCGCCTACGCGCTCGGCATTCGCCTGTTTGCCGTCGACTGCACCGCCGAGGTCGAGAAGATCGCGCGCGCCGCGCCGGCTGCGAAGGTGTTCTGCCGCATCCTCTATGATTGCGCCGGCGCCGAGTGGCCGCTGTCGCGCAAGTTCGGCTGCGACCCGGAAATGGCGGTCGACGTGCTCGATGCAGCCAAGCGCCTGAACCTCGAGCCGGTCGGCATCTCGTTCCATGTCGGCTCGCAGCAGCGCAAGGTGAAGGCGTGGGACCGCGCGCTCGCGATGGCCTCGCAGGTGTTCCGCGATTGCGCCGAGCGCGGGATCAACCTGACCATGGTCAACATGGGCGGGGGGTTCCCGACCAGGTACCTCAAGGACGTTCCGCCGGTCGTGCAGTACGGTCGGTCGATCTTCCGCGCGCTGCGCAAGCACTTCGGCAATCAGATCCCGGAGACCATCATCGAGCCGGGCCGCGGCATGGTGGGCAACGCCGGGGTGATCGAGGCGGAAGTCGTTCTGATCTCGAAGAAGAGCGACGACGACGAGAACCGCTGGGTCTATCTCGACATCGGCAAGTTCGGCGGCCTTGCCGAAACCATGGACGAGTCGATCCGCTACGCGATCAGGACGCGGCATGACGGCGCCGAGATGACGCCGTGCGTGCTGGCCGGGCCGACCTGCGACTCCGCCGACGTGCTCTACGAGAAGCAGCCGTATCCGCTGCCGGTGACGCTGGAGATCGGCGATAAGCTGCTGATCGAAGGCACCGGCGCCTATACGTCGACTTACTCGTCTGTGGCCTTCAACGGCTTCCCGCCGCTGAAGACGTACCACATCTGAGCGCAAGCTCGCCCGTTGCGGGAGATGAACGAGTACCGGAAGCCGGGCCGCCGGCTTCCACCCCGTCACAATCGTTTTGCCGACGACTCCGCGGTCACCTGTCCGCTGGAGTGAGGACTGACGTGTCATGGCCGCTGTTCTGACCAGGATCGCCGATCACACCGATACCGCTCCGTTCGTCGTCCGCGCCGAGCGCGCGTCGGACGTCGCCGCGCGCGAGGCGCTGCTCGACGCGAGTTTCGGCGAGGGGCGGCACGCGCGCACCTGTCAGCGCCTGCGTGAGGGACGGAAACCGGCCGAAGGTCTCGCCTTTACGGCCACGCGTCAGGGCACGCTGATCGGGACCGTGCGATTGTGGCACATCAACGCCGGGAGCGCTCCGGCGCTGGTGCTCGGGCCGCTCGCGGTCGACGCATCCTGCCGCGGACTTGGCGTCGGCGCAGCGCTGATGACGCGTGCGCTCGGTGTCGCGCGGACGCGCGGCCATGGCGCGGTTATCCTGCTCGGCGATGCGCCGTATTATTCGCGCTTCGGCTTCTCCGCGCTCGGAACCGGCAGCCTGTCCCTGCCCGGCCCGTTCGAACGCGACCGGCTGCTGGCGCTCGAACTGCGCGCAGGCGCGCTGGAAGGCGCCTCGGGTCTGATCAAAGCGACCGGCGTTATTGCGGCGGGAGCAAGGAAGGATTATGCGCGCCGGCGGCCGCTGTCGCGGGCGGCGTGAACGGCATCAGATAAAGGCGAGCGATGCCTAGATCGCCACTGCTCGCGCCAAGATGTCGCGGTCCGTGCATTGACATCCCTGCGGATCGTCCTACTTTTGAATGATGATGTCGAACGCTTGCAATAACCGTTTGTTGCTGCGCGCAGGTCACCTCCAAGCAGGACGGTGACCCGGACGGACGCGCGCGTCCGTGCCGTCCGGGATAGTTCGACTGCATCCCCAACCGAACACTTTTAATATTCCCGGCACGTTGAGCGATGCGTCGCGCGTCGCAAGCCGTGCCACCCCGGTCGTGATCGCATCGATCCGACACGGCCAATTCGTGGGTGAACAACATGCTGGACCATCTGCAGACCCGCCTTCCCGCCATCGCCATCAGTGCGCGTGATGTCGACCGCCTGCGCCTTCTTGCCGAAGCTGCGATGGAAAAATATCCGACGACGGCGGAATTCCTCGCGCGCGAAATCGATCGCGCCGAAATCATTCCGGTCGATCGACCGGCGCACGATATCGTGACGATGCAGTCCGAAGTGACGTTCGTCGACGACATCAGCGGCCAGCAGCGAACGGTCACTCTGGTTTACCCGGAAGACGCCGACGTCGACGCCGGCAAGATCTCGATCCTCACGCCCATCGGGGCGGCGCTTATCGGCCTGTCCGCGGGACAGAGCATCGAGTTCCAGACGCCATCCGGCGGATGGCGTTCGCTGACGGTGAGCGCCGTCGGTTGATGCCGCCCGGCATCGCCGACCTCGGATAGCAGCGGCGACGTGCCTATTCTCGCGCAAGCGCCAATAGGCACGTTACGTTATAAAATATCACTGCATAAAATATCACTGCGATGACCGCGCCTGCCGCCGTCGCCAGAACTCCCGGCGCATGCCAAGCGTTTTCGAGCGAAGTGGATACCGGTTCACGTCAAGAAAACGCGTCAAAACAAAAATCATAGAGCCTCGCTTCTGATACCATCAGAAGCGAAAAGGCTCTAGACTTGGCATATGCAGGGCAGCCATCATCACGACCATTCCGATCACGATCATGCGCACCATGGGAACGATCATGGCGCGCATGGTCATTGCGGCCATGCCCACGCCACTGACTTCGGCCGCGCCTTCCTCATCGGGATCGGCCTGAATTCAGCGTTCGTTCTTGTCGAGGCCGGCTATGGCTTCGCCGCGAATTCCACGGCGCTGCTCGCGGATGCCGGACACAATCTGTCCGATGTGCTCGGACTGGTTGTTGCGTGGATCGCGGCCGTGCTGTCGCGGCGCCCGCCGACGCCACGCCTGACGTATGGCCTGCGCAAAACCTCGATCCTGGCCGCGCTCGTGAACGCAATCCTTCTGCTCGTTGCATGCGGCGCGATCCTGCTGGAAGCGATCCAGCGGCTGATCCATCCCGAACCGATCGCAAGCCTGACGGTGATGGTGGTTGCCGCGATCGGGATCGTCATCAACGGCATCACAGCATGGCTGTTCGCATCGGGCCGCAAGACCGACCTCAATATTCGCGGTGCCTACCTGCACATGATGGCGGATGCCGCCGTTTCGCTCGGCGTTGTTCTCGCCGCCGCGGCGATGATGATGACGGGATGGTTGTGGCTCGATCCGGCGATGAGTCTCGTCATCGTCGCCGTCATCGTCTGGGGCACGTGGGGTCTTTTGCGCGAAAGCACCGCGATGACGCTGGCGGCGGTGCCTTCCGGCATCGATCCGGCCGCCGTGCGCACCTTCCTCGGCGAGCATCCCGGCGTTGCGTCGATCCACGACCTCCATATCTGGCCGATGAGCACCACCGAAACCGCGCTGACCGCGCATCTGGTCATGCCGGCGGGAAATCCCGGCGATGCATTTCTGACCGAAACCTGCCGCGAACTGCAGCGCCGCTTCGGCATCGGCCACGCAACACTGCAAATCGAGACATCGGACGGCGTCGATTGCGCCCTCGCGCCCGATCACGTGGTGTGATCACGTAACATTCATGATTGAATATCCGCTGGCGACTCGCGCGACTGCGCGCGGGACTTGATTTCATCGGCGTTTTGTCGTTTTCAGGAGCGCCCGCGGCCGCCTTCTGCCGGCTCGCAATTTTCCGACAATCTGGAGAGTCATGATGTCGTCCAATGCTTCGTCCGTGCATGCGCGCATCACCGGCCCGATCGTCATGATCGGTTTCGGTTCGATCGGCAAAGGTACCCTGCCGCTGATCGAGAAGCATTTCGAATTCGACAAATCCCGCTTCGTCATCATCGATCCGCATGCGGACGACACGCTGGCGAAAAAGCACGGCGTCAGATTCATCAGGCAGGCCATCACACGCGACAACTATCACGACGTCCTTGTCCCGCTCCTGACGCAGGGCGGCGGACAGGGCTTCTGCGTCAATTTGTCCGTCGACACCGGCTCCGTCGATCTCATGACCATGTGTCGCGAGATCGGATCGCTCTACATCGATACGGTGGTCGAGCCGTGGCTCGGATTTTATTTCGACAAGAGCGCCGGCCCGGAAAAGCGTTCCAACTACGCGCTGCGTGAAACGCTGCTCGCCGCCAAGCGCAGGAGCGAGGGCGGCACCACCGCGGTCTCCACATGCGGTGCCAATCCCGGCATGGTGTCGTGGTTCGTCAAGCAGGCGCTGCTCGATATCGCGCGCGACACCAGGACGGAGTACAACGAACCGAAGAGCCGCGAAGGTTGGGGCCAGCTCGCCCACAAGCTCGGCGTCAAGGGCATCCACATCGCCGAGCGCGACACCCAGCGCGCCAGGACGCCGAAGCCGATGAACGTGTTCGTCAACACCTGGTCGGTAGAGGGATTCGTCTCGGAGGGCCTGCAGCCGGCCGAACTCGGCTGGGGCACCCACGAAACATGGATGCCGGAGAACGGCCGCGAACACGACACGGGATGTCAGGCCGCGATCTATCTGCTGCAACCGGGAGCCAACACCCGCGTGCGCTCATGGTGCCCGACACCGGGACCGCAATACGGTTTTCTGGTCACCCACAACGAGTCGATCTCGATCGCGGACTATTTCACCGTGCGCGACGGCCAGAACGTGATCTATCGCCCGACCTGCCATTACGCCTATCATCCGGCGAACGACGCCGTGCTATCGCTGCACGAGATGTTCGGCGCGGAAGGCAGGATGCAGCCGAAGTGGCACATTCTGGATGAGACGGAGATCGTCGACGGCATCGACGAACTCGGCGTGCTGGTCTATGGCCACGGCAAGAACGCCTACTGGTACGGCTCGCAGTTGTCGATCGAGGAGACCCGCCGCGTCGCGCCCTATCAGAATGCGACCGGCCTGCAGGTCTCATCCGCCGTGCTCGCGGGCATGGTCTGGGCGCTGGAGAATCCTGAAGCCGGCATCGTCGAGGCGGATGAAATCGACTTCCGTCGTTGCCTGGAAATCCAGCGACCCTATCTCGGTCCGGTGAAAGGCTTCTACACCGACTGGACGCCGCTCAACGACCGCCCCGGACTTTTTCCGGAAGACATCGACACCTCCGATCCCTGGCAGTTCAGGAACGTGCTGGTCCGGTGATTCAATCATCGTCATGTGGGCGGATGCCCGCTGACCCGGCACACATAAATTACGAGATAGGAAGGGCGGGATTCCGGTTCGATATTGCGTATCGCTCCGGAATGACGAGCCGCGGATACCGAAGCGCTTTTTATTTTCAAGTTCGGCGGGAACGACTGAGAACGGCGCTGCCTACTTTTCCCTGATCGGCGGCGCGGTCTTCTCCGCCGGCGCTGGTGGAAGCGCCGGCTGAGCGCCCGCTTTTCGCGCGTCGGCATCTGGCTGGGCGGGCTCGGGCGCGGGCGTGGTGGGACGCGTGCCGCCGGGTTCGGCTTCCGCAGGTCCGTTCTGCTTGCCTGCGGGCACGACGGGGGAAATTTGCGGCGGAGTCTGCTGTTGGGCGATCTCCGTCCGCGTCTGTCCCTGCGCGAGCTGCATCAGGAAGACGCCGGGCATTGCCATGCCGCCCGCGACGATCGCGACCGCAATCGCGAAATCTTTTCTCGCGTTGCGTTTCCTCCTTTTGGTGCTGCGTTCGCTGACGGACATCGACTCACCGCAAATCCTTTCGCAGGACTAACGGTTCGGCACCGGTCAGGTTCCTTCTGGAACCAACCGCCCGCGAGCCACGGTGGACGAACCAATGAGCCGGCTTGCGTCTTTCGCTTCTGATGGATCAGAAACGAAGCTTCATGATTTTGTTCGACGCTTTTTTGACGCGAACAATTATCCATTTTCGGAACTCTCCCGAAGACATGTCTTCGCTCGAAACGCTGCAGAGGCAGGCCCTACGACGCGATAACTGGCAACGCTAGAGATCAACCAGTCCCGCATCGCCATTCTGCAGGGCGAAAGCCAGCATCGACCCCTTCGCGTTCCATGCCAGCGCTGCGACAGGTGCGTCGCCGTCGCGGCGAACGGCGACCTTGGCGCCATTGGCAATCTTAACCATCAGGATAACGCCGTTCTCGTAGCCGGCGGCAAGGAAGTCCTGCGTGGGGTGGAAGGCGACGGCGGTGACGCGCGCCTGCAATTGCGCCAGCATCAGCGGCTCCTTGTCCATTGGGCCGTCCTTGCTGGCGAACGGCCACACCACCACCCGGTCGGCTCCGGATGTGGCCAGTGCCTTCCCACCCGGGCTCCATGACAGCGATTTGACGCGGCTCGGGTAGCCGGTCATCTGCATGTGCTGCGCGTCCGCCAGCCGCCAGCCGTGCAACGCCGGCTCGTGCATGGCGGTGACGATGAACCTGCTGTCGGGGCTGAACATCACGCCGAGGTGCGAGCCGGCCCATTCAAGCTTTTCCGGCTGCGCCGTCATGTTGGGAAACCACAAGGTCACGCCGTTGTAATGCGCGAGCGCGAGCCGCAAGCCTTTCGGTGCGAAGGCGAGTCCGCCGACGCTCGATGGCGCTTCGATCGACTTGTCTTCGCCCTTGGCCCCGCGCACGAACGCGGTCTTGCCGACGGACCACGCGATCGCGCCGTCCGGATGAACCGCAACATTGTCGACCCAGCGGCGTTTTGCGTCGTTCACAAGGACCGAACTCTCGCCCTTCATGTCGAGCGCGACAACCTTGCCGTCATCGCCGCCGGTGATGATCCGTTTGCCGTCCGAAACCGACGACAATATCGCGCCGCCATGAACGGTCGCCGCGACCTTCTCGCCGTCGCCGGAAACCAGCGTGATCGTCTCCTCGTCTCCGACGAAGGCGGCGCGGTCGCCGATGAAATACACGGCGGCAACCGGCGTACCGATGGCGACGGGACGCACGCGTTCGCCGATCGTGGTGATGGAATTCTGCTGCGGAGCGCTGGAGACGGTCATCACGCGGCGATGCAGTTCTGGAAGCCTTCGCGGATCAGCGCTTCCGGCAATTCGCGGCCAATGAAGACGACACGACTTTCGCGTTTTTCGCCGGGCTTCCATTCGCGCTGGCGGCTTCCCTCCAGCATCATGTGAACGCCCTGGAAAACATAGCGGTCGTCATCGTCGGCGAAAGCCAGAATGCCTTTCGAGCGCAGGATCTTCTGTCCCTCCGCCGCCAGCAGTTCCTGCAGCCACGGCATGAACTTTTCCTGATCGAGCGGCTTGTCGGAACGCAGCGCCATCGATTGCATCTCTTCGTCATGGTAGTGCTTCAGACCATGGTCGTGATCATGATCATGATGATGGTCGTGGTCGTGATGGTGGTCATGATCGTGGTGGTCATGATGATGATCGTGATCATGGTGATGATCGTGATCGTCCTTGGCGAGGAAATCCGGCTCGAGTTCGAGGATACGGTCGAGATCGAACGCGCCGCGTTCCAGAACATCCGACAGCGCCACCTGACAGCGCTCGGTGTGATGCAGCTTGGCGTAAGGATTGATGCCGCGTATCCGCCCTTCGACCTCGGCCAGTTCGGATTTCGACACCAGATCGGTCTTGTTGAGCACGATGACGTCGGCGAAGGCGATCTGGCTCTTGGCCTCGGGCGCATCCTTCAGCCGCTCGCTCAGCCACTTGGCGTCGGCCACCGTCACGACGGCGTCGAGCCGCGCATTGTTCTGCACGTCCTGGTCGACGAAGAAAGTCTGCGCCACCGGCGCCGGATCGGCCAAGCCGGTGGTCTCCACGATGATGGCGTCGAACTTGCCCTTGCGCTTCATCAGGCCTTCGAGAATGCGCACGAGGTCGCCGCGCACCGTGCAGCAGACGCAGCCGTTGTTCATTTCGAACACTTCCTCGTCCGCGCCGATGATCAGGTCGTTGTCGATGCCGACCTCCCCGAACTCGTTGACGATCACGGCGTATTTCTTGCCGTGATTTTCGGACAGGATGCGGTTCAACAGCGTGGTCTTGCCTGCGCCGAGATAGCCGGTGAGCACGGTCACGGGGATTTTCGTCGAGGCAGAAGCGTTTACATCGGACATCAATTCAACTCATGGCTGCTCCTCTCCCTTGCGGGAGAGGCTGGGGTCAATAGCGCACCGACCTTCAAGCGACCGCTCTGGCCACCCTTCCCTGGCGGAAAGGGCATAAGAAGGCGCCGCCAGACTAGTCCGCCAGCGCGCTCGTCAGTGCCTTTATATTATGCCTGACCATGGCAATGTAAGTGGGGGCATCGCCCTTTTCGTCGCTCAAACTGTCGGAATACAAGGTCCCTCCGACCCGCGCCCCGGATTCGGCCGCAATCCGGCGGATCAGCCGCTCATCACTGAGGTTTTCCAGAAAGATCGCCGGGATCTTGGCATTTCTGATCTGGGTGACGGTCATGGCGATGTCGTGCGCGCTCGGCTCGCTGTCGGTCGAGACGCCCTGCGGGGCGATGAAAGCTATGCCATAGGCCGCTTCGAAATAACCGAACGCATTATGAGTCGAGATCACCTTGCGCCGCTCGGGCGGAATCCGGGCCACCGCTTCACGAACTTCCCGATCCAGCGCATCGAGTTTGGACAGATAGGCGGCCGCATTGGTCCGATAGACCGGCTCGCCCGCCGGGTCCGCCGCGATCAGACCATCGCGAATATTGGCGACATAGATTCTGGCATTGGCGACCGATTGCCATGCGTGAGGATCGGCCGGTCCCTCGTCATGCTGGGTGCTGTGCATTTCGCCTGCGTCGGCCCCACGCAGGGCAACGCCACGGGACGCAACCACGACCGCCGCATGGCCGCCGGAGGCTTGCACCAATCGCGGCAGCCAGCCTTCGAGACCGAGGCCGTTGACGATTACCAGTTTCGCGCCCGCGACTTTCCTGACATCCGCCGGCGTCGGGGTGAACATATGCACGTCGCCGTTAGGCCCGACCAGCGTCGTGACGTCGGCCCGCGCGCCTGCGACTTCTTGGGCGAAATCACCGAGGATCGAGAAGCTCGCGACGACCTCGATGCGGTGATCGCCGCCGGCGCCGTCATGACTTTGGGCACGGACGGGAGCCAGCGCCGCCAGCACGATCGAGATCACCAAGAACACGAGACGGCAAGACTGCGCCATCATCACGCTTCGAGATGGGGCGCGGGGAAAAGCTGCCGAAGCATCCCGCCGACGCTGCCGAACAGCACCGACATCACATAAAGCGCCGTGGCGACCAGAATGACCGCAGGCCCCGACGGCACCTTGCTGTGGAACGACAGCACCAGTCCCGCGTACCCCGACAGCATCGCGCTGACGACGGCGACCATCATCATCCCCGTGATGTCACGCGCCCAGAACCGCGCAATAGCAGCCGGGAGCACCATCAGCCCGACTGCCAGCAGCGTGCCCAGCGCGTGGAAGCCGTTGACCAGATTGACGACGACAAGCGCGAGAAACGCCAGATGCGCCGGCGCGCCCGCGCGGCTCACGGTACGCAGAAACAGCGGATCGACGCATTCGAGCACCAGCGGGCGATAGATCACGGCGAGAACCACAAGCGTCACGGTGGCGTTGATCGCGATCACGATCAGCGTCTGATTATCCATCGCAAGGATATTGCCGAACAGCACATGCAGCAGATCGATATTGGTGCCCTTGACCGAAACGATGGTGACGCCGAGCGCAAGCGAGGCGAGATAGAAGGTCGCGAGCGAAGCATCCTCTTTCAATTCGGTGACGCGCGACACCACGCCGGCCAGAATCGCCACCGCGAACCCCGCGATCAAGCCGCCGGCCGTCATCGCGAACAGATTGAGGCCCGACAGCAGGAAGCCGATGGCCGCGCCCGGCAGGATCGCGTGCGCCATCGCGTCGCCGACGAGACTCATCCGCCGCAGCATCAGGAATACGCCGATCGGCGCGGCGCCGAGCGCGAGCGCAATCGACGCCGCCAGCGCGCGGCGCATGAACTCGAAATCGGCGAAGGGAGCGACCAGCCAGTCGTAGGCCATGAATGCCTCAGGCCGCGCGGGGCGGCAGGTGCGCCGCGCAAGCGGCTGCGCCGTCGTCGAAGGCTTCGCACATCTGCCGGGCGCGCGCGAGATTGTCCGATGTCAGCACCTGCGCCGTCGGGCCCCACGCCACCTCGCCGCGCGCGAGCAGCAGCGTCTGCGGAAAATTAGCGCGCACCAGATCCATGTCGTGCAACGCCGCGAGCACCGTGCGCTTTTCTTCATGCCAGCGCCGCACCAGAGCGAGCAGGTCGGCCGACGTCTTGGCATCGATCGCGTTGAAGGGTTCGTCCAGTACGATCACGGCCGCATCCTGCAACAGCACACGCGCGAACAGCATCCGCTGCATCTGTCCGCCCGACAGCGTTCCGATGGGACGGTTTTCGAACCCGTTAAGACCGACCGCCGCCAACGCCTCCACGATCTTCCCGCGCTGGGAGCGGCCCAATGCGCCGAACGCGCCGGTGGCGCGCCACAGCCCTGAGCCGGTGAAATCGAACACCGAAATCGGAAAGCTGCGGTCGATCTCTGCGCTCTGCGGCAGATAGGCGATGTCGCGGAGGTCGCGCTTGCCGCGCAAGATCGAGCCGGCCAGCGGCTTCAGGATGCCGACGATGCCGCGAAACAGCGTCGACTTGCCCGCGCCGTTCGGGCCGACGACCGCGAGCAGCGCACCGGACGCGACTTCCCCGCTCAGGTGATGAACGGCCGGATGCCGGTCATAGCCGAGAGTGACGTCACGGAACTGCAGTTGCGCCGCCATCTCACCTCATCGCCAGCAGCACGACGGCCCAAAGCCCGGCGCTGACCGCAAGCGCGGCGCCGAGCCGCGTCATCAGCGCCATCCGCAGGATGGACCACGGTACCGTCTGGGCCGGATGCGGCGTGGACGGACCGTGGGTGTGCCCATGCTCGTGAGCATGACCATGATCGCGATCGTGAGAATGGAGCACTTGATACGCTTTCCGATCCCGGAAGGGACAAGGAGTCAAACCGCCAATATCCTGATGTAATCGTTATATTATAACATCACAGGTGTCCAGCGGACAACGGCTTCCGGACAAGATGGGCCGGGACGCTAGACGCATCCCGGCGGTCCCGGTTTCACGCCAGGTGGCGAACCAGCGCGAGACCGGCAAACAGCCCTCCGATGGCCAGCACAACCGAGCCAACCACATAGAGGGCCGCAAGGCCGATCTCGCCCCGTTCGTACAACAGCGCGGAATCGAGCGAGAATGTCGAGAACGTGGTGTAGCCGCCGAGAACCCCGGTCATCACGAACAGCCGCCACGGCTGCGCGGCGTTTCCTTTGAACGCGAGATAGCCGGCGATCAGGCCCATCACGACCGAGCCTGAAACATTGATGAAAAATGTGCCGAACGGAAAATGCGTCCCGAAAATCCGCGCGCACAAAATATTGATCCCATGCCGAAAGGTCGCGCCGAGGCCGCCCCCGACAAAAACCAGAAGATAGTTCATCGTTTGTCCCTGTCGTTGAAAAGCCTCGCGCCCGCTAATCGGCCGTCCTTGTCTCGCGCATCGTGTCTTGCCGAAAATGCTTCGACGCGGCAAGGCGGCCGCTCCATCAGGCGTTTGATGAAAAAAGGCGGCACCATCGTGCCGCCTTTTGAATTCTCACAATTACAGGGAGGTCGTCAGGAGGCCTTGCCCAAAAGCTCGTCGACATATTCCCAGTTCACCAGATGATCCAGGAACGCCTTCAAGTAATCGGGACGGCGATTGCGGTAGTCGATGTAATAGGAATGCTCCCAGACATCGCAGCCGAGGATCGGGGTCGCGCCGTGAATCAGCGGATTTTCGCCGTTCGGCGTCTTGGTGACCTCGAGCTTGCCGTTCTTCACCTGCAGCCAGGCCCAGCCCGACCCGAACTGCCCGGCGCCGGCCGCGGCGAAAGCGGCCTTGAATTTCTCCAGACCGCCCAGATCCTCGGCGATCCTCTTCTCCAGGCGGCCCGGCAGCTTGTCGCCGCCGCCGTTCGGCTTCATCCACTGCCAGAAATGCAGGTGGTTGTAGTGCTGACCGGCGTTGTTGAAGACGCCCACAAACGCGCTCTTGCCGTACGAATTCTTGACGATGTCTTCGAGCGATTTGCCTTCGAATTCGGTCCCCTTGATCGCGTTGTTGCCGTTGGTCACGTAGGCCTGATGGTGCTTATCGTGATGATATTCCAAGGTTTCTTTGGACATATGGGGCGCAAGCGCGTCGTAGGAATATGGCAGGTTCGGAAGCGTGAAGGTCATGGGGATATTGTCCGAATTGGTGGGAGAATTGATGGGAACTAGAGGATCTGACGAGACCCCCTGTTGAGGGTTCCATCGCCGTAGATACTACGATAGCCGTTACATACCATAACATAAGGGCGGTCAACGCTGAGTATTCATGAGACGCGCGGCTTCCTCCGATGCCGGCGTTCGCAATCAGGCCGGCGACCCTCGGGGCGGTTTGCATTTGATGAATCACCGATCCGTCATGGGCCGGACATAAACTTTCGAAGAACGGCATCGTTCGCGCCTATGACCGTTCGAAGAACGGCATCGCTTCCGGCTCGCTTATGGGCCCGGCCATCGATCGTGAGACATCCTGTCGCTAACATGACTTCACCTTCCATATGACGTTGCACGACTCCTTTTTTTTGTTATTCACACCGGGTTGCTCTGGAGGTTGTCATGCTCATGCGATCCGGTTTCGCGATTGCAATCCTTGCCGCCGCCTTGTCCGTCGCCGATGCGCAGACAGCGCCCGACCCCACCGGCATCTGGCTTACGCAGGCCGGTGACGCCAAGGTCCGTGTCAGCAAATGCCGCGGCGGAATTTGCGGCGTGGTGGTCTGGCTGCGCAGCCCCATCGATCCCGCGACTGGACGGCCGGCCGTCGACGACAAGAATCGCAATCCGTCGCTGGCCAAACGACCGATGATCGGGCTACCGCTGTTCCAGGGCATGTCGCCGAGCGGCCCGAACAAATGGTCGGGCACGATCTACAACGCCGACGACGGCAACAGCTACGCCAGCAGCATTTCCGTCGCCGGGGCCGGCGCGCTACGCGTGGAAGGCTGCGTCGGCGCGTTGTGTGGCGGAGAGATGTGGACGCGTTCCCACCGCTGAAAAACGGGGGTCGAACCGGCACCGCCTTCAAAGCCTTCAAAGGTTCGCCCTTAAAGCCTCGCCCTCAAAGTCCTGCCTTCAAAGTTTTGCCGTACGCAGCCGGAGCGCGTTGCCGACGACGCTCACCGACGACAGCGCCATCGCCGCCGCCGCCACGATCGGGGACAGCAACAGGCCGAAGACCGGATAAAGAACGCCGGCCGCGATCGGGATGCCGGCGGCGTTGTAGACGAAGGCGAAGATCAGGTTTTGCCGGATGTTGCGCATGGTCGCCTCGGAGAGAAGACGGGCGCGAACGATGCCGCCAAGATCACCCTTGAGCAGCGTCACGCCGGCGCTCTCCATGGCGATATCGGTCCCGGTGCCCATGGCGATGCCGACATCGGCAGAGGCGAGCGCGGGGGCGTCGTTTGTGCCGTCTCCGACCATCGCCACGACATGGCCCTCCTTCTGAAGCCGGGTGACGACGGCACTCTTCTGCTCCGGCAAAACATCCGCCTCGACTTCGGCGATGCCGAGCTGTTTTGCTACCGCGTCGGCGGTGGTGCGGTTGTCGCCGGTCAGCATGACGACCTTGATGCCGTCGTCAGCCAGCGCTTTCAGGGCAGCCGGCGTCGACGGCTTCACCGGATCGGCGATCGCGAACAGACCGGCCAGCTTGCCGTCGACAGCGACGTTGATGACGGTGGCTCCAGCGGCGCGCAGCCGCTCGGCGCGGGGCGTCATTCCGGCAACGACAACCTGCGCGGATTCGAGAAACGCGGCCGATCCGATCAGGACCGTCCTGCCGTCGACCTTTCCGCTCACGCCCTTTCCGGCCGGCGCATCGAACTCCTGCACGTCATTCAGCGCAAGATTGCGTTGCTTCGCCGCGGCCATAATGGCGTCCGCGAGAGGATGTTCGCTGGATCGTTCGACGCTCGCGGCGAGCCGCAACAGATCGTCCTTGTGAAAACCTTCCGCGGCCTCGATGGCGACGAGCCTGGGTTTTCCTTCCGTCAATGTGCCGGTCTTGTCGACCACCAGCGTATCGACCTTCTCCATGCGCTCCAGCGCCTCGGCGTTCCTGATCAGGACGCCGGCCTGCGCGCCGCGCCCGACGCCGACCATGATCGACATCGGCGTCGCGAGGCCGAGCGCGCAGGGGCACGCGATAATCAGCACGCTCACTCCGGCAACCAGACCGAAGGCGAGACGCGGCTCGGGTCCGACCAAAGCCCAGACCGTGAACGCCGCCACGGCCGCAGCGATGACGGCCGGCACGAACCACCCGGCCACCTGATCGGCCAGACGCTGGATCGGCGCGCGCGACCGCTGCGCCTGCGCGACCATCTGCACGATCCGGGACAGCAGCGTGTCGCGTCCGATCTTCTCGGCCCGCATCACGAAACTTCCCGAGCGGTTGATGGTGCCGGCGATCACTTTGGCGCCCGCTTCCTTGCTGACCGGCATCGACTCTCCGGTCACCATGGACTCATCAAGCGACGAGCGGCCGTCCGCGATGACGCCATCCACCGGCACCTTCTCGCCGGGACGCACGCGGAGGCGGTCGCCGACGACAATGTCGTCAAGCGCCACGTCGTGGTCCGCGCCTGACCCATCGACGCGGCGCGCGGTCTTCGGCGCGAGATCGAGCAGCGCCTTGATCGCACCCGATGTCGCCTCGCGCGCGCGCAATTCGAGCACCTGGCCGAGCAGCACCAGGATCGTGATGACAGCCGCCGCCTCGAAATAGACGGCGACCGCGCCGTCGTGCCTGCGAAAGGCCGGCGGGAATAGTCCCGGCCCAAAGGTGGCTGCAATGCTGTAGAGATAGGCAACGCCAGTACCCATCGCGACCAGCGTGAACATGTTGAGGTTGCGCGTCAGCAGCGACTGCCAGCCGCGCACGAAGAACGGCCAGCCGGCCCAGATAACCACCGGCGTCGCAAAAGCGAACTGAATCCAGTTCGACAGCCTCGGCTCGATCCAACCATGCGCTCCCGCAATGTGTCCCCCCATGTCGAGCACGATCACAGGCAGCGCGAGAATCAATCCGATCCAGAATCGTCGCGACATGTCCGCAAGTTCGGGATTAGGCGCGTCATCCAGCGACACCAGTTCCGGCTCCAGCGCCATGCCGCAGATCGGACAGGCGCCGGGGCCGACCTGACGGACGTCCGGATGCATCGGACAGGTGTAGATGGCGTCTTTCGGCAGGTTCGCGGGGGGCGGTGGTGCCTTGGACGTGTCGAGATACGACTGCGGGGACGCGGCGAATCTGGTCCGACAGCCGGCGGAACAGAAATGATAAGTCGTGCCGTGGTGATCGAAGCGATGCTTGCTGGTCTGCGGGTCGACGCTCATGCCGCAGACGGGATCGAGGACTTTTCCATCATTCGCGCCAGCGGTGTGATCATGGTGTTGCTCGTGACGATGTGCATGGACGCCATGGCTGCGGGCTGCCGTGGCGTCGCCGCCGCAGCAACTCGATTCGGACAATGCGCCGGCGGACGGTGCAGCCGGCGTCTCATCCGCGCAGCCGCAGCCTTTCTTCGACTCCGCCTGTTCCGCTGTGTTCATCCGGACTCTCCCCGTTCGGCTCTTGCATCAAATACCCTATAGGGGTATATACTGCGCATGCGCGATAATCTCAAGACGTCCTGCCGCAAACGATTGAGCCGGATCGAAGGCCAGGTGCGGGGTCTGTCGCGAATGGTCGATGAAGACCGCTATTGCATCGACATCGTGACGCAGATTTCGGCCGTGCGCGCCGCGCTCCGGCGCGTCGAGGAGGAAGTGCTCAAGGATCATGTGGCGCATTGCGTCGAGCACGCGATCACGAGCGGCAACAAGGCCGATCAGCGCCGCAAGCTCGCCGAGCTAATGGCCGTCATTGAGCGCGCGGACCGGTAAGTCGAACGCTATAACCGCTAGAAGAGTTCAGCACGTTGCATGCGACCTTCGCTCGAAGTCGCATTACGCATGCCTTTTTCGAAAGCGGTAAAAGCGTAAAGACCATCGCAAATTTATGTTCCATGGGATGGAACTTTGTGCCTTCCAGAAATTTAAAATCGGTCTAGACTTCGCTCTTGCGAAGACCATGGGGAGGTTCTGCATGTCCGCGAAGCCGCCAACAACCTGGTACGAACTTAAGCCGCAAGCTGGGTTTCCCGACCGCCGATTCGTTTTGAAGGCTACGCTGGGCGGAGCGGCACTGGTATCCACGCTCAGCGTCTCTGAGGCGCAAACCCCCGCAGTATTGCTGGACGGCTATACTCCCGTTTATTTCACCGCCGACGAATGGGCCTTCATCCGCGCCGCTTGCGCGCGATTGATTCCATCGGAAGGCGACGGTCCCGGCGCAATCGAGGCCCAGGTCCCCGTCTTCATCGACAGGCAGATGGCTGGCGATTTCGGCAACGCGGCGGACTGGTACATGATCGGACCGCACGACCCGAGCGCCGATCAACGGCTCGGTTTCCAGTCGCCCCTGACGCCGGCACAGATCTACCGCGAGGGAATCGCGGCGGTCGATGCATGGTGCAAGACCGAAAAAGGCAAAATTTTCGTCGAACTCGACCCCCCTGCGCAGGACGACGTGCTCGATCAACTGCACTCCGGAAAACACCAGCTCAAACCTGAGCTGCGAGACTTCTTCTCCCTCCTCCTGCAAAACACCAGGGAAGGTTTTTTCGCGGACCCGATGTACGGCGGAAACTACAAAATGGCGGGCTGGAAGCATGTCGGCTTTCCCGGCGCGCGAGGTTCTTTCCTCGAATGGGCGAACACCACGGATGTCGCCTACCCGCTCGGTCCGGTTTCCATCGCTGGCGACAGGGGCTGACCGATCATGGCAAGACAGGAGAAGAAGACCGACGCCGTCATCGTCGGGCTGGGTTGGACTGGCGCAATCCTGGGCATGGAGCTCGCCGAGGCCGGACTCGAAGTCCTTGCGCTGGAGCGTGGCGAGGACCGCGACACCGTACCGGATTTCGCCTATCCGAAAATGATCGACGAGTTGAAGTACGGCGTGCGGCTCGGTCTCATGCAACGACCGGCGGATTCCACGCTGAGCATCCGCCGGTCATTGCAGGAAACGGCGCTGCCGTATCGCTCGCTCGGAAGCTTTCTGCCCGGCATCGGCGTCGGCGGCGCTGGCGTGCACTGGAACGGTCACACCTGGCGGGCGATGCCGGAAGAGCTTCGGCTGCGATCCTATGTCGTGGAAACCTTCGGCGAGAAGGTCATTCCGGAGGGCATGACGATCGAGGACTGGGGCGTCACCTATGAGGAACTCGAGCCCTATTTCGATCGCTTCGAATATGTCTGCGGCATCTCCGGCAAGGCTGGCAATCTCGGAGGACAGACGCAGGATGGCGGCAATCCGTTCGAAGGGCCGCGCAAGCGCGGCTATCCGCTGCCGCCGCTGCCGACACTGTTGAACGGAAAGATGTTCCACGATGCGGCCAAGGCGATGGGCTATCACCCTTTCCCGATGCCGTCGGCGAACCTGTCCGATTCCTACACCAATGAATACGGCATGCAGCTCGGGCCATGTAATTTCTGCGGCTTCTGCGAGCGCTTCGGCTGCATCAACTATTCGAAATCCTCGCCGCAAACCTGCATTCTCGGCGCGCTGAAACGCAAGCCGAACTTCCGCTATCGTACACGCTCAGACGTGCTGCGCGTGGAGCTTTCCGCCGACAAGAAGACCGCGACGGGTGTCACCTATATCGACGAAAAGGGCGACGAAATCTTTCAGCCCGCCGATCTTGTGATCCTTGCCGCCTATCAGTTTCACAACGTGCATCTGATGCTGCTGTCCGGCATCGGCCAACCCTACTCGCCGGAAACTGGCGAAGGCGTGATCGGAAAGAACTACGCCTACCAGATGACCGGCGGCACCGGCCTTTTCTTCAAGGATCATCATTTCAACCCGTTCGTCGGCGCCGGATCGAGCGCGATGGTGATCGATGATTTTTCCATCGGCCAGATCGATTTCGCCAAGGAAGGTTTCATCGGCGGCAGCTACATCTCCAGCGGACAGTTCAACGGTCAACCGATCCGTTCGATGTCGGTGCCCGGCGGCACGCCGGCCTGGGGCGCGGGTTGGAAGGAAGCGATCAAGACATGGTACGGCCGCTCGATGAGCATCAGCTCGCACGGCTCGAACATGTCCTACCGCGACTGTTACCTCGACCTCGACCCGACTTACCGCAACAAATACGGCCAGCCGATGTTGCGCATGACATTCGACTGGAAGCCGAACGACATCCGCATGACGCAGTTCATGCGTTCCAGGATCGAGCCCATCGCGAAATCGATGAATCCGGCAAGTTTTGTGTCAGGGTACAAAAACGACCAGTCGCATTACGATGTACGTCCCTACCAGACCACCCACAATGTCGGCGGTGCGATCATGGGTGTTGATCCGGCCAAGAGCGCGATCAACCGCTATCTGCAAAGCTGGGACGTGCATAATGTCTTCGTGATGGGCGCGGGCGCATTCCCGCAGAACCTCCAGTACAACCCGACCGGCACGGTCGGCGCGCTGGCTTACTGGTCCGCGCGCGCCATCCGCGACGATTATCTGAAAAACCCCCGTCCCCTGATGTGATCCGAGGAGCGCGATATGAGAATGCTTCTTCGCCTCATCGGCCTGCTGATCCTGATCGGAATCGCCGTTGTGCTCGGCGCCATCTTTATTCCGGCGCATCGCACCGCGGCGCTGACCGATCTGCCCGCCAATTATGAGACGCCGAAGGGAGCCGGCGAACAGGTCGCGATCGCCGCCGACTGCATGGCCTGCCACACCGCGCCGGGCGGCAAGCTCTTCGCGGGCGGACGGGCGATCGATTCTCCGCTTGGAAAAATCTATTCGACCAATATCACGCCCGACAAGAAAACCGGCATCGGCCGCTACACGTTCGATGACTTCCGCGCCGTCCTCTATGACGGCATCAGAAACGATGGAGCGCATCTTTATCCGGCGATGCCTTATCCAAGCTATCGCAAGATGACGGAAGAGGACGTTCGCGCGCTCTACGCTTACATGATGAACGACGTCGCTCCGGTCGAATCGACGCCTCCCGCGACCAGGCTTCCGTTCCCCTTCAATCAGCGATGGGGCCTGCGACTCTGGAACCTGGTGTCGCTGCCGCCGGTAGGCTTCAAGCCGCATATGGGCGACGCCAGGCTTGATCGCGGCGCCTATCTCGTCGAGGCGCTGACGCATTGCGGTTCGTGTCACACGCCGCGCAACAAGTTGACCTTTGCGGAGAAAGCTTATGACTCCCGCTCGGCCGAGTTCCTGACCGGAGCCACTCTCAACGGATGGCCAGCGCCCGACCTGCGCGCGCGCGACAGCGCAGCGCAAAGTTGGAACGACGATCAGCTCGCCGCGCTACTGACGGGCGGGCGCAACGCAACAGACGGCGTATCGGGCGAAATGGCGCTGGCGGTGGAGCACTCGCTGCAATATCTCTCCAAAAGCGATATCGAGGCGATCGTGTCGTATCTCAAGGCCATCAAGCAGGATCGCCCCGCGGCCGGCGTCAGCCCGCCGCGCTCGTCGCCCGAACCGACCGCCGAGCTTCTCGCCAGCGCCTCACCGCAGCTCGATCTGGGCGCACGGCTCTATCTCGACAACTGCAACGCCTGTCACTTCACCAACGGCCATGGCGCGAAAAGCGTCTTTCCGCGCCTCGACGCCAACTCGCTGGTGACGTCGGCCGAACCGGGCGGCCTCATTTCGGTGATCCTGAACGGTGACGCCATGCCCTCCACGGAGCAGCGTCCGGCGCGTCTGGCCATGCCCGGTTTCGGCTGGCGGCTGAAAGACGACGAAGTGGCTGCGCTCGCGACGTTCGTGCGCAAGAGCTGGTCCAACAACGCGCCCGCCGTGACCGCCGCGGATGTCGCCAAACTGCGCAACGCCATGCGCGCGGAGCATTGAAGCACGACGCCGTCCGGCACGTCAGCCCGATATCTGTCGCGCTGTCGTCACGCGACATAGTTCGGCATAGCCGTTCGAAGAACGACGTTGCCTCCTCTCGTCTATGGTCCAGCCATCCACGTCAATTGGCAGCGGCCCCTCACCCGACCGGCTCCGGCGGTCGACCTCTCCCCGGCGGGGAGAGGTGAAGAAGGCCGACATTCCGATTCCATCAAACCGTGAACGCCTCTAACGCATCCGTCTTGCCGCCTCGACCATGTTGACGAGCGCCGGCTTGACTTCCTCCCACTTGCGGGTCTTCAGCCCGCAATCCGGATTGATCCAGAGCTGGGTATCGGAAAGGCGCTGGCGCGCAAGCCTGAGCAGGCTCGTCATCTCATCGACCGCCGGCACGCGCGGAGAGTGAATGTCGTAGACGCCGGGACCTATTTCGTTCGGATATTTGTAGTTTCTGAAGGCATCGAGCAGCTCCATCTTGGAGCGCGACGTCTCGATCGAGATGACGTCGGCATCCATCGCCGCGATCGCGTCGATGATGTCGTTGAATTCCGAATAACACATGTGAGTATGGATCTGCGTCGCATCAGCGACGCCGCTCGCGCACAAACGGAAACATTCGACAGCCCAGTCGAGATACGTCTTCCATTCGGACCGGCACAGCGGCAGCCCCTCGCGCAGCGCCGCCTCGTCGATCTGGATCATCGACGCGCCGGCCATCTCCAGGTCGGCGACCTCGTCGCGGATCGCGAGCGCGATCTGCCGGCAGGCAAGGCTGCGCGGCACGTCGTCGCGCACGAAGGACCAGTTGAGAATGGTGACGGGACCGGTGAGCATGCCCTTCATCGGCCTTGTCGTCAGGGATTGCGCGTATGTCCACCAGCCGACGGTCATCGGCTTGGGCCGGGACACGTCGCCGAACAGGATCGGCGGACGGACGCAGCGCGAGCCGTAGCTCTGCACCCAGCCATGCCTGGTGAAAGCGAATCCGGAAAGCTGCTCGCCGAAATACTGCACCATGTCGTTGCGCTCGAACTCGCCGTGCACGAGCACGTCGAGGCCGATGTCTTCCTGCCATTTGATGGTTCGCGCCGTCTCCCCCCGCAAAAACGTCTCATAGTCGGCATCGTTCAATGCGCCCTTGGCATGCGCCGAACGCGCCTTGCGGACCTCGGCGGTCTGCGGGAACGAGCCGATGGTTGTCGTTGGGAACGACGGAAGGCCGAAGCGGTCGCGCTGCAACTTGGCGCGATCGGCAAAGGCGCTCTTGCGCCGGGCCATACCGGAGGTGACGACCGCGATTCGCGCCGCGACTTTCGCGTCATGAACCTTGAGTGATGCCTTGCGCGCCGCCGCGGCGTCTGCCGATGCTTTCAGAGCATCGCCGACCGAGGCGCGACCCTTGGCGAGAGCTTCGCCCAACGTCGCAAGCTCTCCCATCTTCTGCACCGAGAAGGCAAGCCAGCTCTTCAACTCAACATCGAGATCGGTTTCCAGCGCTACGTCGATCGGCACATGCAGAAGCGAGCAGGACGGCGCGAGCTGCACGTGATCGATTCCACGTTCGGCGACCACGGGTTCCAGACGCTCGAGCAATGCGGGGAGATCGGCGCGCCAGATATTGCGGCCGTCGATCACGCCGAGCGACAGGATCAGATCGCGCGGCGCTTTTGCCGCCACGATGTCGAGTTGTTCCGGAGCGCGGACAAGATCGAGATGAAGACCCGCAACCGGCAGCGACAACGCGGTATCGAGACTATCACCGATGCCGCCAAAATAGGTGGTCAGCATGATCTTCAGTTTAGGCAGCGCATGCGCGAGTTGTTCATATGTGGCGCGCAACGCCTTGCGGGTCGCATCGTCGAGATCGAGCACGAGACAGGGCTCGTCGAGTTGCACCCACTCGGCGCCCTCGGCGGCAAGGCGTTTCAGCACCTCGATATAGACCGGCAGCAAACCAGAGAGCAGCGACAGCGGATCGAGATCCGCGTCCTTGCTCTTGCCGAGTTTCAGATAGGTGACGGGCCCGGGCAGCACCGGCCGTGTCTGGTAGCCCAGCGCTATGGCTTCGCGATATTCCTCGACAGCCTTGAGCGAGGAGAGTTCGAATCGCTGGCCCTTGCTGAATTCGGGGACCATGTAATGGTAATTGGTGTCGAACCACTTGGTCATCTCCTGCGCCGGCGCGCCGTGAGCGTGACCGCCCCTATCACCAGCGTGCGCGCAGCTTGAATCGCAATCTTCGCCCTGAGCGCCACGCGCCATCGCGAAATAGGTCGCGAGCGGCACGGTCCCGCTTTTCCATCCGTAGATGTCCGGGATCGCGCCGACCATGACGCTGGTGTCGAGCACATGGTCGTAGAGCGTGAAATCGTTCGACGGAATCACAGTGACGCCGAGCGACTTCTGGCGCGCCCAGTTCGCGGCGCGCAAGCCGGCCGCCGCTTCAAGCAGCGCGGATTCGCTGGATTTGTCCGACCAGTAGCTTTCGAGCGCGATTTTCAACTCGCGACGCGGGCCGATGCGCGGCGTACCGAGCGTGGCGACAGGGAGAGAGGAAACTGACATTGGCTTTACCCCATGTGTTGGGGGCTGGGCCTTAGCGACGCGGCATGGGAATCCTGGCGGCGCGCGCCATGAAAACCGCAAGCGCACCACCGGGACACCCCGCCCGAGGACGACTATGTTGCCGGGGCAGGTCTCCTGGCTCGCGGGTCTCGGCTTCGGTCCGGCCTTCCCGGGATTGCTCCCAGTGACACTGATGGACCACGGCTCGCCGCTTACAGTTGCGGGGGCAGCGCCGGCATTGCCCGGATCCATGGACGAAGGCCCATCGACCAGAGCGCACCGGCTTCCCTCTTAGCTCCGGGCTTGAATGTCCCGGAGAACCTCGACGATCAATCCTATGGGCCAGCGGGCAGGCACCGTCAACCCGCCAAGGCGGATCAGGTCGAATCCGAATCGTTCTCATTTTGGTAGAATTGCGTACCGATCACGATCGGCGGGCGGCCCTGCTCCCGGCGGTGTTGATTGGTGTCGCGCAGCGAATAGACGCAGCCGCAATATTCCTGCTGGTAGAATTCCTCGCGCTTGCTGATCTCGATCATCCGCTGCGCGCCGCCGCCCTTGCGCCAGTTGAAATCCCAATACGACAGCCCTTCATAACGTCCGGCCGCGCGATGGCCGCAGTCATTGATCTGCGCCATGTTCTTCCACCGGGAGATGCCGAGGCAAGACGTCATCACCGGGAAACCGTGCTCGTACGCATAGAGCGCGGTGCGCTCGAAGCGCATGTCGAAACACATGGTGCACCGCGCGCCGCGTTCCGGCTCCCACTCCATTCCCTTGGCGCGCGCGAACCAGGTGTCCTTGTCGTAATCGGCATCGACGAACGGCACGCCGTGCTTCTCCGCGAAACGGACGTTTTCGTCCTTGCGAAGGAGGTATTCTTTTTGCGGATGAATGTTCGGATTGTAGAAAAAAATCGTGTAATCGATCCCCGAGGCCAGCATCGCCTCCATCACCTCGCCGGAACATGGCGCGCAGCAGGAATGCAGCAGCACCTTCTTCTGCCCGTTCGGGGGCGTCAGGTTCGGTCGGACGAAGTCGTTCACGATCAGGCTCGGCGGTTGAGCCGCGAGACACAGGGCGCGGCGTATCCGTGGAGATAAAGGTCTGAACGGCCGGAGCGTCAAGAGCCGGGCCGAGTGGTAAGCCCGTTTCGTCCCGCTGTGGATTGCGAATATTCCGCGTCGGGATTCGAAAACGATGTATTGACACTTAGGGCGATCACCATACTAGATATGGTGGTCACGGTCTCTCGAGTCGCAACACCGAGAGCTAAGAGGGAAGCTGGTGCGCTTGGGCCATGACCCAGCAATGCCGGCGCTGCCCCCGCAACTGTAAGCGGCGAGCCGAAGTCCATTTATTGTCACTGGGATCGCAAGGTTCCGGGAAGACCGGACGGACGCTGGGACCCGCGAGCCAGGAGACCTGCCGCGACAGCAAAACGTCCCTGGGCGGGGGTCCCGGCGGGTCGCTTGTCAGGTGCCGCATCCTACCGCGGCGTTTCCTGCGCGCGTCTCCGCACGACCCCGCTCGCAACAAATCGGGGTTTGAGCGATGTCCGTCGCAACTGAAGCTGCATCCTTTGCACGTTCCGTGCGTCCGTCTTTCTCGGCTTCGGCCGCGACGCCGTCCAGTGAGCCCGCGTATCAGGTGATCCGGCGTAACGGATCGGTTTCGCCATTCGATTCCGCGAAGATCGCGGTCGCGCTGACAAAAGCGTTCCTCGCGGTCGAAGGCAGCAGCGCCGCAGCCTCGCGACGGGTCCACGATGTCGTCACTGAACTGACCGGCCAGATCGTCGCCAGCCTGACCCGGCGCACCGATGCGGGCCGCACCTTCCACATCGAGGACATTCAGGACCAGGCCGAACTCGCGCTGATGCGAAGCGAACATCACAAGGTCGCGCGCGCCTACGTGCTCTATCGGGAGGAGCGCGCACGCGAACGGGCAAAGGCGCAGGAGGCGAAGACAAAGAAGGGTGGCCCGACAACAGCGACGCCTGTGCTGCGGATGAAGTCGGCCGACGGATCGTTGACGCCTCTCGACATCAGGCGCCTTACCACTGTGGTGGAGGAAGCCTGCGCCGGTCTCGACGGCGTCGCTGCCGAGGCCATCCTGAGCGAAGCGCATCGCAACCTCTATGACGGCATCAGCGCGGATGAACTGGCGCTTGCGCCGATCCTCGCGGCACGCACGCTGGTCGAGACCGATCCGGACTACGCCAAAGCCAGCGCGCGCCTGTTGCTCGACAAGCTGCGCCGCGAGGCGTTGAGCTTCATTGCCGGGCAGCCGGAACAGGCGACCCAGGCGGAGATGGCGGCGCGCTATGCGGACTATTTCCGCGCCTATGTGCAAACCGGCATCGCCAACGAGCTGCTCGATCCGGAGATCGACCGCTTCGACCTCGACCGGCTTGCGGCCGCGCTGAAGCCGGAGCGCGACCTGCAGTTCGATTATCTCGGATTCCAGACGCTTTACGATCGCTATTTCCTGCATGTTCGCGGCACGCGTTTCGAACTGCCGCAGGCCTTCTTCATGCGCGTCGCCTGCGGGCTGGCGCTCCGCGAGATCGACCGGGAAGAGAAAGCGATCGCCTTTTACGACCTGCTTTCGTCGTTCGATTTCATGGCCTCGACGCCGACGCTGTTCAACGCCGGCACGCTGCGCCCGCAGCTCTCGTCGTGCTTCCTCACGACTGTCGCCGACGACCTCGACGGCATCTTCAAGGCGATCAAGGACAACGCGTTGCTCTCCAAATATGCCGGCGGACTCGGCAACGACTGGACGCGCGTGCGCGGGCTCGGCGCGCACATCAAGGGCACCAACGGCGAAAGCCAGGGCGTGGTGCCGTTCCTGAAAGTCGCGAACGACACCGCGATCGCCGTCAACCAGGGGGGCAAGCGCAAGGGCGCGGTGTGCGCCTATCTCGAAACCTGGCACATCGACATCGAGGAATTTCTCGACCTGCGCAAGAACACCGGCGACGACCGTCGCCGCACCCATGACATGAATACGGCGAACTGGGTGCCGGACCTTTTCATGCAGCGGGTCGAGCAGGACGGCGTCTGGACGCTGTTCTCACCGGATGAGACCGCGGACCTGCACGACCTCACCGGCAAGGCCTTCGCCAAACGCTATGCCCTCTATGAAGAGAAGGCCGCGCGCGGCGAGATGCGGGTGACCAAACAGGTCCGCGCCGTCGATCTGTGGCGGCGCATGCTGACCATGCTGTTCGAGACCGGACACCCCTGGATCACGTTCAAGGACCCGTGCAACCTGCGCTCGCCGCAGCAGCATTGCGGCGTCGTGCATTCCTCGAACCTCTGCACCGAGATCACGCTCAACACGTCGAACACAGAAGTCGCGGTGTGCAATCTCGGCTCGGTCAATCTCGTCAACCATCTGCACGACGGCGAACTCGACCATGAGCACCTCGCGCGCACGGTGAAGACCGCGATGCGCATGCTCGACAACGTGCTGGACGTGAATTTCTACACCATCCCGGAAGCGCGCGCGTCGAATCTGCGGCATCGCCCGGTCGGGCTTGGCATCATGGGCTTTCAGGACGCGCTCAATGTCCTGCGGTTGCCCTATGCCTCGGATGAGGCCGTAACCTTCGCCGATGAAAGCATGGAGGCGATTTCGTACTGGGCGGTCTCCGGTTCGATCGATCTCGCCTCCGAGCGCGGCCGTTATCCTTCATACGAAGGATCGCTCTGGTCGAAAGGCATCCTGCCGCTGGATTCCCTTGCGCTCGTCGATGACGCGCGCGGCGCGCCGGTCGACATCGACCGCTCCAGCCGTCTTGATTGGGACACGCTGCGCCAGCGCGTCTTGACAATCGGCATGCGCAACTCGAACTGCATGGCGATCGCGCCGACCGCGACCATCTCCAACATCTGCGGCGTCTCGCAGTCAATCGAGCCGGCCTATCAGAACCTCTACGTCAAATCCAACATGTCCGGCGACTTCACCGTGGTGAACGTCCATCTCGTGCGCGATCTCAAGGCGCGCGGGTTGTGGGACGAGGTGATGATCTCGGACCTCAAGTATTTCGACGGCAGCGTGGGCCAGATCGATCGCATCCCCGACGATCTCAAGGCGCTCTATGCCACCGCTTTCGAGATCGACTCCGCCTGGCTGATCGACGCAGCCGCGCACCGGCAGAAGTGGATCGACCAGGCCCAGTCGCTCAACCTCTACATCGCCAATCCGAGCGGCAAGAAGCTCGATGCGCTCTACCGTCACGCGTGGAAGCGCGGCCTCAAGACCACTTACTACCTACGCTCGCGCTCCGCGACGCACGTTGAGAAATCCACGCTAAAAGGCACCGACGGCAAGCTCAACGCCGTCTCGGCGTCGGTGTCGGCAGCGTCATCGAATGGCCACGCTACCGACGCCGTCGAGAGCGAAGGCTGGAAAGCCTGCCGCATCGACGATCCGACCTGCGAGGCATGTCAGTAAGCCGTCTGGTTGGCCAACAAGCCACGCCATGACGAACAATAGGAAATTCAGGGAACATCACCATGCTCGACTGGTCCGACATCTCTCCTTCCGCGCCGACGCCACCTGCCCCACCGACAACGCTCGCGAACGACACGGCGGCGACCGGTCCATCGCCTCGCGCGAAACCGGGGGAAACCCTGACCGATGCGACCGGCCTCGGCGAAATCGACCGCGGCGCTGCGCGGGTGCGCGTCGACGACAAGCGGATGATCAACGCCCGCGCCGACGTCAACCAGCTTCTGCCGCTGAAATACCGCTGGGCGTGGGAGAAGTATCTCTCAGGCTGCAACAATCATTGGATGCCGACCGAGGTGTCGATGCAGGCCGACATTGCGCTGTGGAAGTCGAAGGACGGCCTCACCGAGGACGAGCGGCGCATGGTCAAGCGCAATCTCGGCTTCTTCGCAGCTTCCGAGTCACTCGTCGCCAACAACATCGTGCTGGCGATCTATCGCCACCTCACCAACCCCGAATGCCGGCAATATCTGCTGCGTCAGGCCTTTGAGGAAGCGGTGCATACCCATACGTTCCAGTACATCGTCGAAAGCCTCGGTCTCGACGATGGCGAGCTGTTCAACATGTATCGCGAGGTGCCCTCCATCACCGACAAGGCGGCCTGGGCGCTCAGGTACACGCAGCATCTCGACGACCCCGACTTCAAGACCGGCACGCCGGAAGCCGATCAGGCGTTTTTGCGCGATCTCGTCGCGTTCTACGTCGTGTTCGAGGGCATGTGGTTCTATACCGGCTTTGTGCAGATTCTCTCCCTCGGCCGCCGCAACAAGATGGTCGGCATTGCCGAGCAGTATCAGTACATCCTGCGCGACGAATCCATTCACCTGAACTTCGGCATCGACGTCATCAACCAGATCAAGATCGAGAACCCCCATCTCTGGACCAAACCATTCCAGGAGGAGGTGCGCGCCATGCTGAAGAATGCCGCCGAACTCGAAGCCGCCTATGGACAGGACACCATGCCGCGCGGATTTCTCGGTTTGAACGCGACGCTGTGCGAGACCTATATGCACTTCATTGCTAACCGGCGCTGCGCGCAACTCGGGCTTGAGCCGGTGTTCGCCGAGGCCGACAATCCGTTCCCGTGGATGAGCGAGGCAATGGATCTCAAAAAGGAGAAGAACTTTTTCGAGACCCGCGTCATCGAATATCAGAACGGCGGCGCGCTCGCCTGGGATTGAAGGCGACAGAAAAAACTGCTCCACCGCGATGGTTTGCAGCCGATCGATTCACGCCAATCCGCGCTGTGGCGGCTGAGGATTGTTTGAGGGATTCGTGTCATACTTCGAGATTCGCGCAATAAGCCCGCTCGCGGCGAGCGGCTGCAGATCCGCCTCCAGACCGTCAGCGATCTCCCTGGCGTAGACTTCCCGGTCGTCCACATAGAGCGTAAAGGATTTCAAATATTTTTCCTTCTTTGCCGGGTTTTCGATCGTCGTCTTGGTCCAATGATAAAGCGGGTAGCTCTCGACGCCGCGCGCTTCTGCTGCAGCGACATACTCCGAAAAGGCGTCGTACTGACATTTCGGCACGGCGCGATGTCTTGCGAGGACATCGAAGAGACCGGCGAGCCCCGGTTCACGCGCGTTTCTTCGTATCGACTCCGCCATAGCAGAATCGGTTACATCGAATCTAACCTGATACCGCCACTGAGGGGCCACGCTATTCTCGCTCTCTGGGCGTTCACGAGTGCGCCTCGAGTTACCCTCTGGCCGCTCAAGCTAATGCTCCCTCGCAACCATGTCCAGCGGGAGAACCTCAGTCGCCCGTCCCGCCTGCATGACCGTTCGGCACACAGATCCTTTCCGATCCCGGATCGGCGTCTTCAATTTTTTCCGGGGAGCACGGCTTCCTTCAGCGTGATGTGAGGGGACGATTGTTGAGGACGAGAACGATCAGCGCGGATTCGACCATTGCTTCCGGTATTTCGAAATCGTGATCATCACATTGAGGCCATTCATCTGCATGGCGCCGTCGCCCATACAGGCAATCACGGTACGGCAAGGATAGGCCATCTTTTCCTGTCGGTCGCTGGAACCCTGAAGTCGCGATCGCGTTTCACGAGGCGTCTTTTCGTTCCGGACCGGACAGAATGGCTTATGCAGGCAGGCAGACGCTGCGATTCTCCGTAGCCATTATGGTCGCTTGTTTTGGCCTGACGATCGGCGGAACGGACCCGGCGCGAGCGGCGCTGTCGCGCGCGGATATAGCGCGTGCGCAAGCAGCGCCTGAGCCAAATGCCCGCCTGCCGACAGATCTGGCACTCACCGACGAAAAGGATACGACAAAAACCCTACGGCAATGGCTGAATGGAAAGCCAACGATTTGGGTTCTGGCCGACTATACCTGCAAGACATTGTGCGGACCGACGATTGGCGCGGTCGCAGATGCGCTCGATCGAAGCGGACTTCGGCCGGGTCAGGACTTCAATTACCTCGTTGCCGGGCTCGACGCCAAAGATACAGCCGCAGACGCGGCAACCATGAAACATGGGCGGATCGGCGGCCCTCTCGCCGAATACACCCATTTCCTGCGGGCTTCTCCGAAGGACACCGCAATCTTATTGCATGCATTCGGATTTCAAGCCGTTTATGACCGCGGCAATGACCAGTTCGCGCATCCCGCGGCCGCCTTTGTACTGACACCGCAAGGACGAATTGCCTTCATGCTTTCGGATCTCGCGTTTCGGCCCTCCGACCTGCGGCTGGCAATCGTCAGCGCGTCGCAGGGCCACGTCGGATCGCTTGCCGATCATATCCGGCTGTTGTGCTACGGGTTCGACCCGGCGCGAGGTGTTTACAACGTTGCGATCGGGCGCGTGCTGGCGGGAGCCGGCGCGGTGACCGCGATTTCCCTCATCCTGCTGATCGCGGTGCTGTTTCGTGTGGACCGGTCGCGTGGCTGAATAGCCGTCCTTCTCTGGTCCTCGCTGCTTCAAAAACGACAAGCAGAAGCGTACTCACCAGTATCAGCGCCGGCACCAGCATGAGCATGACCGGGATGACCGGCAATGCGGGGATAGCCGGAAAAATCAGCACAGCGGCTTCGACGAGGCGCATCGCAAGCGTGAGCGCGCACAGCCCAGCGAGCCAGCGACGGTCCCGGCGAATACGCGCACTGAGCAGTGCGAAAAAGGGAAAGATAAACTGACCGATGGCAAGAACAACGAGCACATACTGCCAGCCATCAACTGATCGCTTGAGATACCAGACCACCTCGTCCGGAATATTTGCGGACCAGATCACGATATACTGCATCGCGTGAAGATATCCCCAAAGCAGTATCGTCGACAGCAACAGTCCACTATAGCCGTTGATGCCGACCAGACGGCGCGCCAGCAGCAAGCCGGCACCGATCGCAAAGGCGATGCCGGCAGTCAGAGCAAAGCTCAGATAGAGCAATCCATAGATGGACGAATGAAAATCCGGCTCCAGCGACTCCAGCCAATCCACGCCGGCCAGCGACACCAGCAACGCGTAGACGATCAACCCCATGGACGCGACGCGGCTCATGCGAGCCCGATCGGGCCAGGCGGCGCGCAGCCGCCATCCCAAAATCGTCAATACAACAAAATAGAAAACCGCCCGCGTAACAAAAAACCAGGGCGCAAGATAAATGGCTTTGAACGCCGGCAGAGAGGCGGTGTCCGATGCCGCCGGATAGAGCCAGCCGAGCAAAACCAGGACCGGAACGAATAGCCCACCGGCCAAAGGTAGGGTCGCGGTGGCGGCCGTCAGGATGGGATGCAGGGATTCAGTCCAGTCGCGCCGCACCAGATAACTGACCATCAGCACGCCGAGCGCTCCGATCGGAATGGCGCTCAGCGCGATCCACGCGACAAGATAGGCCGCAAGCGCGGACCGGCCATCGACAACCGCGCCGAGAGAAAGCAGGATCGCAGCAATCGCGGCCATGCTCAAATTGATGCCCGCCCTCACGGCATCGCCTCCAGCCTGGCGCGCTGACCGGGCGGCACATCGTCAAGCGAAGCGCGGCGGCTCAATTGCAGCGCGCGGATATAGGCGACGATGGCCCAACGATCGCGCGGCGGGACCCGCGAGGCATAAGAATACATCGCACCGTAGCCATCGCTGATCACGTCGAAGAAATGCTGGTCGTCAGCCGCGACGAGCCGCGGATCATGATAACTCGTCGGGTGCGGCATGCCTCGCTGCACGATGATGCCATTGCCATCACCGCCCGCGCCGTGACAAGGCGAGCAAAATATCGCAAAACGCTGACGGCCGCGGTCGAGCAGGCCGGCCGTCAGGGGCGGTCTTTGCGTCGCCTCTTGCTGCCTTGCCAGCGCGTCGCGCGCCATCGCACCCGCCGGCGGATTGCGCGCGCTGCTCGAGCGAAACAGCGGCGCCTTCGCGTATTCGCCGTATTTGGGTTGAATTTCCATGTTCTGGTCACAGCCGGCAAGGGCGAGCGCCGCGAGCAACAGCACAAGAGTTCTCATGACGGCACGAGCTCCACCGAGATCGCGCCCAGTCCCTTCAGAAACGACGCCGTCCCCTGCTCGTCGAATGCGGCGTCACGGCTTTCGACGCAAAGAAAGAACCGGTCCTTGCTGGCAAGATGAAAGCGTCTCGCCGCGAACAGCGGAAAGTTCAACCTCGGCAATCCGTTCTGCCACAGCAGGGCGACGATCATCGACAACGCCGAAAACAGAATCGTGAGCTCGAATGTGACCACCGCAAATGCTGACAGCGCATAGACGGGGCGCCCGCCGACGTTGAGGGGAAAGTCGTAACTGACGTAGCTCTGCATCAGCAAAGCAAACGCGCTCCCCGCGAAACCGCCGAAAAGCCCCACCCAGGAAATCTTCGGTCGCGGCAGCCGCAGGGTTCTTGCCAGCCCTTCGACCGGAAACGGCGTAAACGCGTCGAGCGCGCGATAGCCGGCTTCACGCGTCTTGCGCGCCGCCTTCAGCAAGGCTTCCGGGCTGTCGAATTCGGCCAGCAGGCCGAACGGGCGATCAGCCATGCGCCTTCTCCTCTTCCTCGTGCAACAGCTCCTCGGTTTCGAATATCGAAATCATCGGAATGAAGCGGATAGCCAGCAGGAAGGGCACCAGAAACAGGCCGATGGTGCCGAGCCATGTCGACCAATCCCAGAACGTCGGCGTGAAGTGGCTCCAGGAGGAAACCAGGAAATCGCGATACAGGCTGGTGACAAGAATCATGTAGCGTTCAAGCCACATGCCGATCACGACCGCGATCGAAATCAGCATCATGGCCCAGCCCGTGCGGCGTACGCGGCGCGACCACAGCGCCTGCAGCGGGACAAAATTGAGAATCACCGCGCCCCAATAAGTCCAGGCATAAGCCCCGGCGGCGCGATCGAGCAGCGTTTGCATCTCATGCGGCTCGCCGGAATAAAACGCATCGAACACTTCGAACACGTAGCCGTAGGCGGTCATGAGTCCCGTCGCCAGCAGCACCATGCCGAGCAGATCGAGGTGCTGGTCGGTCACGAGGTTTTTAAGCCCGAACCAGGACCGCAGCGAAATCGCAATGATCGACACCATAGCAAAGCCGGAGAAGGCGGCGCCGAGTACAAAATACGGCGGAAAAATCGTCGAGTGCCAACCGGGGATCTGGCCCGCCGCAAACAGCAGCGAGACTTCGCTGTGAACCGACACGACCAGCGGCACCGCGAGCCCCGCCGTGAGCCGATAGGCTTGCGACCAGCGCTGCCAATGTGCAGCCGATCCTCGCCAGCCGAGCGCGGTGATGCCGAAGAAGATTTTCCATCCGCGGCGGGTGGTGCGATCACGCGCGGATGCGAGATCGGGAATGAGACCGGTGTACCAGAACGCCAGGGAGACTGTGAGATAAGTCAGAACGGCCCAGATGTCCCACTCCAGCGGGCTGCGAAACTGCGGCCAAACGCCCATCGTCGCCGGATAAGGAAACATCCAGTAGAGATACCAGGGCCGGCCAAGATGCAGCACCGGATAGATACCGGCGCAAAGCACCGCGAATAACGTCATTGTCTCCGCAAACCGGTTGAGCGAATTGCGCCACTCGCTGCCTGTCAGAAGCAGCAACGCCGAGATCAGCGTGCCGGCATGGCCGATGCCGAGCCACCAGACATAATTGTGGATCGCAAAAGCCCAGTTGACCGGGATGTTGATGCCCCAGATTCCGACGCCGCGCGTGAACAGTTCGATTGTCGAGACGATCAGCAGCAGCAACAGCGCCAATGCGATCAGCATCGCGATCCACCAGCGGCGACGCGCCGGGAAGCGTAGCGGAATGCCGGTCAACTGATCGGCGATGCCGCCCATGCTTTGCCGCAACGGCAGGATGTCGGCGGAGCGATCAGTCATCCCTGATCCTCCTCGCTATCGCGCCAGCGAGCGAGATAGGTGGTGCGCGGCCGCGTCCCCTGCTCTTCCAACAATGCGTAATGCCGTCCGTCGCGCCTGAGACGGGACACCTCCGACTGCGGATCGTTGATGTCGCCGAATGTAATCGCTCGGGTAGGACAGGCACTCTGGCAGGCGGTCACCACCTCGCCCTCACGGATCGCTCGATTCTCCTTGTCGGCTGCGGCATGAGCGGCCTCGATCCGCTGCGTGCAGTAGGTGCATTTCTCCATCACGCCGCGCGCGCGCACGGTCACGTCAGGATTGTCGGCAGCATGCAGCGGCGAATCCTCGGGCGCGCGGTAGTCGTAGAAATTGAAGCGCCGTACCTTGTAGGGGCAGAAACTGGAGCAGGTCCGCGTCCCGATGCAGCGGTTGTAGACCATCTGGTTGACGCCTTCGGGACTATGGGTCGTGGCATGGACCGGACAACCCATTTCGCAAGGCGCCTGCTCGCAATGCATACACGGCACAGGCTGGAAGAAGCTGCGCGGCGTCTTAACATCGCCCGTGTAGTAGCGAGCGATCCGCAGCCAGTGCATTTCGCGGCCGGCCTCGACCTGCTCCTTGCCGACAACCGGTACGTTGTTTTCGGCCGTACAGGCGGCGACGCAAGCGTTGCACCCAATGCAGGAGTCGAGATCGATCACCATGCCCCACGCATTCCTTGCCGAGGGCCATGGCGGATACAGGCTCGCCTGCTGTTCAGGCTTCGGTAGCGCCGGACGGGAGGGGCTCACTTCGCGGACGAAATCAAATCCTTCCATGCGATGATGCAACTGCGTGACCGCGAGGGTTTCGCGCTTCCCGGTCTTGCGGAGGCTGCCCTTCGCAGTCCGGGCGCCGTCGGCGGGCATCACCTCGAACGCATTGTAGCCGAGATTGTCGCCGACGCGGCCCGAGCGTGTCCTGCCGTAGCCGAGCGACAGAGCAACCGTATTCGCGGCCTGTCCCGGCATCACCCAGACCGGTCCCTGGATGTGCCGATCGCCGATGGCGATCTCGACGCCATCTCCATTGGACAGATTGAGGCATCGGGCCAGGGACGGGCCGATGCTGATGACATTGCCCCATGTCAAAGTGGTGAGCGGTTTCGGCAATTCCTGCAGCCATCCCACATTGGCGAAGCGGCCGTCCCAGATGGTCGGGTCAGGATGGAAGACGACGTCGAAATCGTCTGCCCTGGTCTTGATATCCATCGGCGACGGCAGATCCTGACGCGGCGCCACCTCAGTCACAAACGGCGCGGCACCCGGAATAAAGCCGTCATGCAGAGCTTGCGACCACCGCGCGTTGAACTGGTCGCCAAACACGGCGCGCCAGGTCTCGCGCACCGTACCATCCGGCGACGGATCGATCTCGCCGAGCAGCATCGCAAAAATCTCATGAACGCTCCGGACGTCGTAGAACGGTGCGATGGTCGGCTGGATGATGGTCGCAGTACCATCGACGGCACGGGCGTCGCTCCAGCTTTCCAGCATATGCGTCAGTGGGAGCTGCCATTCACAATGATAGCCGGTCTCGTCGCGCTGGAGACCGACGTGCACGCTTGACGGAACCTTCGCGAGGGCATCGACAAAGCCGAGCGAGACCGGCGTCGCATAAACCGGATTGGCATCGACAACGATCAGCGTATCGACCTGCCCCGCTCGCATGTCAGCGATCAGGCCGGACATCGTTTCCGCAGAGGTAGGCCCCCCGATGGGATCGGTGAAGCTCAACGTCTGGCCCGGATTCTTCAAAGCCTCGTTGAGCCGCGCCACCCACAACGCAGCGATGCCGCTGCAGCATCCGCCGCAGGCAACGACGTTGCGTCCTGCGGATACCTTTAATGCAGCAGCAGCAGCCTCTATCCAGCGACGCTCGCGATCGCTGACCTCCCGCATCGACGCGCCGCCGACGCCCATCTGCGCGGCCAAGGCTTCAGCGAGGATCGACATCCGCGCAACGTCAGCGGCAAGACGCTCGGCGGCCACAGCACCGGTTGCAGACGGTACAGGTTCGGCAACAAGAAGCCGGACGCCCGGCCGGTTCGCATGCCGCCTTCGTGCAGCCGACCAGGCGCGCGCGTTCCGCACCTGATCGGGACCGGGCCCGAGAAAATCGTCATCGAGACTGACGATGACGTCGCACTTGTCGAGAGCATAGTGAACGTCGAGCGCCCGGCCGTAGGCGGCTTGTGTCAGGCCACGGCGGACAGTGCGACCGACAGCTTCAAATGTATGGACACGAACCAGCGGAAACTGCGTGAGCAACGCGTCGACCTGTCGAAGCAGGGTCGGCGACGTCGTTGGCTCCATCAAAAGGCGCACTCCCTTGCCCTGGCTTTCCGACCAGTTCGCGCGCTGCTCGTGAAAATGTGCGGCAACGTCTTTCCACGTGACCGGCTCGCTTCGCCGCGTCGGCGCTTGCGCGCGGTCGGGATCGTAAAGGCCGAGAATCGCCGCCTGCATGAAGATGTCGCTACGGCCCTGCGTAACCGGATGATCCGGATTGCCGTCGAGTTTTGTCGGCCGCCCGGCATAGGTCGTGGCGATCACCGGCTGGGCATAACCCTCTAGCGTCACGGCGGAGGCGTAATAGCGCGGGACTCCCGGCACGTCATCGACGGGCTGATCGACGTACGGAAGCGCCGCCACGAATGGACTCTTTTCGCAGGCCGTCAAACCCGCGAGCGCAAAGGAGGCGCCCATCAGCTTGAGGAACTGCCGCCGCGCCGCCGGAGGCAGCTCCATTGCAGATGGGAATTCGGCATTCACCCAGCTTTCGAACGACGGATCGCCGGACAACTCCTCGATGCCCGACCAGAGCCGCGTCGGGCTCGAGCTGTTGCCCTCCTGCTTTGACGAGCGGCGATTCATCGGTGACACACGTAACAATGGGTCAATTCACCAACGCGAATATGCTCGTGCGCGGCAATGGCTTCGCCAGCGGCACGCACATCGCCCTGGGGCTTCCAGCCCATCGCGGTGATGGCATTGGCAGGGCGCAAGTTCGGCGCCGGATCGCGATGGCAATCGAGGCAGAACTGCATGGTGAATGCCTTGGCGCGATAAGTCAGCGCCATCTCGTCGATACGACCGTGGCAGGTCTCGCATCCCACGCCCTTTGCGATATGGACGTCGTGGCGGAAAAACACGTAATCTGGCAGCTTTGCCACCCGCGTCCAGCTGAGCGGCTTGTTCTCTGCAAGGCTGTCCCGAACCGGCGCGAGCATGCTGGCATTTGTCCAGATCTGGGAATGGCAGGTCATGCAGGTTGCGGTCGGCGGCAAGCCGGCATGAGGACCGTCCTCGACGCTTGAGTGGCAGTAACGGCAGTCGATACCGAGTTCGCCCGCATGATGCCGATGACTGAACGGAACGGGCTGCGATGGCCGGAAATTCGACGACGTGACGTAGTCCGACCGCGCCACGCCGACGACCATGACCAAGCCGCCCGCCGTCAACGCGAGCCCCGCCAGCAGGAACAGTCGCAGCCATGTGTCGGCGGCAGGAGAAAAGATCTGGGTCATTCGGGCTGACCCGCCTGGAGAATGTACGTCGTCTAATCCTCCGGCGCTGAAATCGTTCCTTCTCAGGAACCGGCAAGCATCGGGCGAATTATCGAATCGCCGAGGGTCAGGCGATGACAGAGCAGACAGACTTCGATTACGAGCGAACCGACATCGCAAGCGTCGGGATCGCCTGGACCGCCGGCGGGCTCGCGGCGTTCATTATTCTGACGCCGCTTTTGATGCCGTTTGTCTTCCCTCAATCGATGAAGCACAAAAACCCAGCCGCGCCGCCCACACTAAGCGCCGGCACGCCGCGTCTCGACATCGTGCCGCGCGAGAGCCTGGATCGATTCCACCGAAGCGAAAGGCGGCTCACCGACACTTACGGATGGTCGGACCGGGAACATGGACGGGTCCGGATTCCCGTCGCGCGGGCCGTGCAAGTGCTGCTTCACAAAGGATTGCCTGGATGGCCATCACAATGATGGTCATTCGGACGCACTGGCGCTGATCGGGCCCTCGCAATGTGGCGCGAATGGATCCCCTTCTGGCATCCCGGCGTTTCGCCTCATGGCAGCGACGTCGATCTGCTGTTCACCGGCCTGTTGGTCGCAAGTTCGCTTGTACTCGTCCTGCTGTTTTTTCTTCTGACCCTCTTCTGCGTGCGCTATCGCGCGACGAACGATGTCGATCGCGACCATCGGATTACCAAGAGCTGGCATTGGGAAGTAAGCTGGACAGCGGCTTCGCTGGTTGGATTTCTTTTGCTGTTCGTGTGGGGAGCCGAAATCTACTTTCAGATCTACCGGGTACCGACGGATCAACTGTCGGTGTTCGTGGTGGCCAAGCAGTGGATGTGGAAAGTCCAGCACAGCGGCGGCCAGTCCGAGATCAACGCGCTGCATATTCCGGTTGGCCAGCCGGTCCGGTTGGTGATGGCGTCGCAGGATGTCATCCATAGCTTCTTCGTTCCGGCGATCCGGCTCAAGCACGACGTTGTGCCGGGGCGCTATCAGGACCTCGAGATCGAAATAGACAAAGCGGGACACTACCATCTGTTTTGCGCGGAATACTGCGGCACCGAACATTCCGGCATGACGGGCGAGATCGTCGCAATGGAGGCACCGGACTATGCGGCATGGCTCGCGGCGCAAACGCCCGTCAATTCGCTGGCACAGGAAGGCGGCACGCTGTTTCGTGAGCTGGGATGCAGCGGCTGTCATGGGGCCGGCAGCAAGATCCATGCACCGTCCCTCGACGGCCTTTACGGACGTCCGGTCCCGCTGAGCGACGGCAGCACGGTGACGGCCGATGACAAGTATATCCGCGACTCCATCCTGCTGCCGCGCAGCCAGATCGCGGCCGGCTACGAGCCGCTGATGCCCTCGTTCGAAGGCAAGGTGAATGAAGAACAGTTGCTCCGGCTAATCCTCTACATCAAATCGCTTGGCGGACGACGCCCATGAACGAAGAGAACTATCTCAATGCCGGCTATACGTTGCGTTCCTGGTTTTTCACCACCGACCACAAGCGCATCGCCATTCTTTATTTCGCGAGCCTGATCTTCTTTTTCTTCATAGGCGGCCTTGCCGCGACCGCGATCCGTATCGAACTCGCGACTCCCCAGGCAGACCTCGTCAGCTCCGACATGTACAATCGCCTGTTCACCATGCATGGCGTCATCATGGTGTGGTTCTTCCTGATCCCGTCGATACCGAACACACTTGGCAACTTCATCGTTCCGCTGATGATCGGCGCTCGCGATCTTGCTTTCCCGCGCCTCAACCTGCTGAGCTGGTATCTGTTCATGCTGGGCGGCGGTGTGACGCTGATTGCCATCGCCGCCGGCGGCATCGATACCGGCTGGACATTCTACACGCCGTTCTCGACGCTTTATTCCAACAGTTACGTCGCAGTGGCCGTGACCGGTGTCTTTATTTCAGGATTCTCCTCGATCCTCACCGGGCTGAATTTTATCGTCACCATTCATCGCCTGCGAGCGCCGGGACTGACCTGGTACCGTCTGCCTCTGTTCATATGGTCGCTCTATGCGACGTCCGTCATTCTCGTTCTGGCGACGCCCGTGCTGGCGATGACGCTTGTCCTGATCGTGGTCGAGCGCGTGCTTGGCGTCGGCATCTTCGATCCGAGAATCGGCGGCGATCCCCTGCTGTTCCAGCACCTGTTCTGGTTCTATTCGCACCCGGCCGTCTACATCATGATCCTGCCGGGCATGGGCGTGATCAACGAATTGATATCATGCTTCTCCCGCAAGGCCGTGTTCGGCTACAGGTTCGTTGCCTGGGCGAGCCTTGCGATCGCCGCGGTCGGCTTCCTTGTTTGGGGTCATCACATGTTCGTCAGCGGCCAGTCGCTGCTGGCAAGTCTTGTATTCTCCTTCATGAGCTTCATTGTCGCAGTGCCATCGGCCATCAAGGTCTTCAACTGGACGGCGACGCTGCACAAAGGCTCGATCCGTTTCGATGCTCCGATGCTTTACGCGCTTGCATTCATCGGCCTCTTCACCATCGGCGGTCTCACCGGCCTGTTCCTCGCCTGCCTTGCTTATGACGTGCATGCGACGGACACCTATTTCGTTGTCGCACATTTCCATTACATCATGGTCGGCGGCATGGTGACGGCCTATTTCGGCGGGCTGCACTACTGGTGGCCGAAGATCACCGGCAGGCTTTATTCCGAGCCCTGGGCGCGGGTCGCAGCCGTGCTGATTTTCTTCGGCTTCAACCTGACGTTCTTTCCGCAGTTCATTCTCGGCGCCGAGGGAATGCCGCGGCGCTATCACGTCTATCCGCCGGAGTTTCAGCTCTGGAACGTGCTTTCCTCTGGCGGCGCCAGCATTCTGGCGTTCGGTTACCTGCTGCCGCTGTTCTATCTCGCTTACTCGCTGTTCTTTGGAGCCCGCGCCCCTGCCAATCCGTGGGATGCGCCCGGTCTGGAATGGCAAACGTCCTCGCCGCCGCCGGAATTCAACTTCGCCTCGCAGCCGGTTGTGACGCGGCCGCCCTACCAATACACGCCGAATTTCCACGCGGAGCCGCAAAATGCCTGACGACGGTGCTTTCGCTCCGCAATTTGTCTCCGCGCGTCATCGCGACGAGACGGCCGAACTCGGCATGTGGGTCTTCATCGCGACCGAGGTGCTGCTGTTCGGCGGCCTCATTCTGGGCTATTGCGTTTATCGTCACGCCTATCCCGAAGCTTTCGCTGCCGCGAGCCGACATACCGGCATCGCGATCGGAACGGCGAACACCGCCATCCTCCTCACATCGAGCTTTCTGGTGGCCTGCGCAGTGGATGCGTTTGCCGAGGAGACGCGGAAAACCTGCGTCACGCTTCTGTCCGGCGCTATCTTGCTGGGTTCCCTGTTTATCATCCTCAAGGGCTTCGAATATGCGAATGAGTACCGCGAGCATCTGGTGCCGGGAGTTGATTTCAGATTTGCTGACAAATTCGCCAACGGCGCAATGCTGTTTTTCATCTTCTATTTCGTCGCCACCGCGATCCACGCCCTGCATATGCTGGTCGGCATTGGTCTGCTGGCGGTTCTCGCTCCACTGAGTTTGCGCGCGCCGACTGCGCGGCACCGCGCCGCCCTGCACAGCGTGGCGCTTTACTGGCACTTCGTCGACGTGGTCTGGATATTTCTTTTCGCCCTGATCTACCTGCCGGGAAGGACGGCCTGATGCACTGGCGTCCGCCTCCAGCATTGCTCGGCGCCTGGCTGGCGCTGCTGGCGCTGCTTACGCTGACAGTGACGTTGGCCTATGTGCCGCTCGGCAACTTCAACAGCATCATCGCGCTCACCATCGCCGCGACCAAAGCCACCATCGTCGCCGCGGTGTTCATGGAACTGCGGCACCGCGGCGCACGCACCTACGTCTTCGCCGGCGCCGGAGTGTTCTGGCTGGGCATTCTGCTGTGGCTCGGAATGATGGATTTCCTCACCCGCACCTGATCCAGGTCAACTTCAATTGACCCGCGCGGCCAGCGCGGAACGCGCCTTGCCCACATCCACCGCGCTGACGGCAGAGTCTTGCTTGCCGAAATGACTCCGGACATAGGTCGCGACCGCAGCAATCTGGGCGTCGTCAAGCTGCCAGCCGAAGGCCGGCATGGCGGGACCGGTCGGCTCCTTGTCCGTCGAAACGCTCTCCGCTCCCTGGATGATCACCCGCAACACGGTGTCCGGCTTCGCCGCAGAGACGGTCGCGACTTCCGTCAGGTTCGGAAACATCTGCGGCACGCCTTTGCCATCCCCGCGATGGCAGGCCGAGCAAAGATCCTGATAGATCGCAGCCCCTGCGTTGATGACATCCTTGTCGGGCGATGCGGTCTTTCCCGGTGCCGACCCGGAAAGATCCTTCAGATAGACGGCGATGGCTTTCACGTCACTATCGGTCAGATGCGAGGTCGAACGTCCGACCACCTCGCCCATCAATCCGGCCGCGGCCGCATTCTTGTTGTGGCCGGTCTTGAGATAGGCAGCGATATCATCGACCGACCAGTCGCGCAGCGATCCCTGCTTGCCCGTAATATCCGGCGCGGTCCAGCCTTGCAGGGCGGAGCCATGCAGCGTCCGGGACGCTTCATCACTGCCAAGTACGGTCTTCGGAGTATGGCACGCGCCGCAATGCCCGGGCCCCTGAACCAGATAGGCGCCACGATTCCACTCCTTCGACTTCGAGGCGTCGGGCCGGAACTCGCCCGGCGTAAAGTACAGCGCGTCCCACGCGATCATGGAGGAACGAAGGTTGAGGGGAAACGGAAGACGATTGACGGTCACCGCGTTATGCACGGGCTCGACGGTGTCGAGGTAGGCGCGGATATCGGCCACGTCCTGGCGCGACATCCGCGTGTAGTACGGAAACGGCATGGCCGGATAGAGACGCGCGCCGTTCCGGCTGCGTCCGTGCCGCACAGCGGCGTCGAACTCGTCGTCGGTCCAGGCGCCGATGCCCGTTTCGGGGTCGGGGGTGACGTTGGGCGCCGCGAGAACCCCGAACGGTGTTTCGATGGGACGTCCGCCAGCGAAGGGATGAGCGCTGCCGGGCGTCGTATGACAGCTTCCACAATCGGCGGCCGTTGTCAGATAACGACCGCGCTCGACTGCGGCGAAATCCTGCGAGCTGGCGCTACGGGAAGGGCTGGCGCAGACGCACAGCATCGCTGCGGTTATGGCGACGGCACTACGCATCGATCAACCGGCCCGGGTTTTTCAGATACTTGCTGCGGATCGCCTGCGCTGCCCAATAAGCGAGCGCAGCCACCGTTCCCGTCGGATTGTATCCCGGATTCTGCGGAAACGCACTGGCGCCGGTGACGAACAGGTTCGGCACATCCCAGCTTTGCAGATAGCGGTTGAGCGTACTGTTGCCAGGAACGGTGCCCATGATCGCGCCGCCGCAAAGGTGCGTGGTCTGGTACTTCGTGATGTCGTAGGGGCCCTTGCGGTATTCCTTCTTGATCTGCTTCGCGCCCATCGCCTCGAAAATCTCGGCGAACTTGTCGGTCAGGAATTTGTTTTGCCTGAGTTCGTTGTCGTGGAAATCGATGGTCATGCGCGCGAGCGGACGGCCGAAGCGATCCTTGTAGGTCGGATCGAGATCAACGTAGACGTCGCGATAGCTGTACATGCTGCCGTGCACGCCGGTACCCGGCTTCAGCGCGCTCTGATAGTTTTCCTTTACCGCCTTTTTCCATTCCGCGCCCCATGCGGGCGTGCCCGGCGGGACCGGCGTGGTCTCGATCGGCCGGCCGTTGGTCTGAACCTGCCCCATGTAGCCGCCGCCGACAAAGCCGTGCGGTCCATGATCGAAGTTGTCGCCATTGAACTCGTCGATGCACATGCCGATCGCGCCGGACGCGATAAAGGGATTGAAGACAAATTTGGCCGGATCGAAGAAGCTCGTGACGTCCGAAATGGTCTGGTGCGTGAAATTACGGCCGACCGTTCCGGTATCGGCGATCGGGTCGTAGGGCTCGCCGATTCCCGATAACAGCAGCAATTGCACGTTGAAGATCGTGTAGGCGGCCAGAATCACCAGATCGGCGGGCTGCTCCCATTCGACGCCATTGGTATCCACGAAGGTCACGCCGGTCGCGCGCTTGCCCGACGCATCGAGGTTGATGCGCGTCACTTCGCTGTTGTCGCGCAGCGAGAAGTTCTGCTTCCGCAGCAGCACCGGCAGGATCGTCGTCTGTGGCGTGGCCTTGGAATAGTTGCCGCAACCGAACCACTCGCAGAAGCCGCAATAGGTGCAAGGCCCCAACCGAACGCCGAGCGGATTACGATAGGCTTGCGACATGTTGCCCGACGGCTGGGGAAACGGCTTGTAGCCGAGTTCACGGGCAGCCTTGGCGAACAGCGTTGCGCCAAAGGGCTGCTGTTGCGGCGGATTGGGATAGTGCCGCGAACGCGCCCCCTCGAAGGGATTGCCACCCTCGATGATCTGTCCGTTGACATTGCCGGCCTGCCCCGAGGTTCCGCAGAGATATTCGAACCTGTCGTAGTGTGGTTCGAGGTCGTCATAAGTGACACCCCAGTCCTGGATCGTCATGTCCTCTGGCAGGAAGTCCGCGCCATAGCGTTCGGTCAGATGCGTACGCGCCACGAAATCCGACGGCAGAAAGCGCCACGTTTCAGCGTTCCAGTGAACGCCGCCGCCGCCAACCCCGTTGGGCGGCATAAAAGCTCCCCATGACCTGATCGGCAGTGCCGTCTGATTCATCCTGTTGCGGAAAGTGAAGGTGGTTTGCTCGGGCCGAAGGAACAGTTCATGGCGGATGCGGTATCGCAACTCGTCCGCCACATAGCCCGGTGGATAGTCTGTCGCCGTATTGCGCCACGGCCCGCGCTCAATTGCGGTCACATCGAGTCCGGCGTCGGACAGCTCGTGAGCCATGATCGATCCGGTCCATCCAAGGCCGACAATGACGACATCCTTGGCCGGCAATTTGCGGGACATGACTTATGCCTTGTGAGGTGTCCAGTCAGCACGCCCCATGATGCTGACGGGAGGATACGGATAACGTTCGTTGTGGCGGCCGATCCAGTCGCGGTAGTCGTACCGGATGCCGGGGAAGCCGATCATCTTCCACCCCGCCATGTCGCGGTTGCCGCCATGGATAGGGTCGGAGAAAAATCCCTCAGGCACGTCTTTCAGCAATGCGTCGAAGAAGCCCTGCGCATCGACGCCCTCGAACTTGATATTGCCGGATTCAATTTCCTTGAGCACGCGGTCCTGCTCGTCGGCCGAAAGATCGGCAAAACTCTTGCCGCCGTTGTCGGCCTTGCAGACCCGATCGAGGTTCGCGAGCCCCTTGCGATAGAGTTCCGCGGGCGTGACAGGCGACTGCGATCCCTGCTCCTTGGTGCCTTTGACGAAGGGGCCGAGCTTGTAGAGCCCCGACGAAGAGCCATAGGGACCCTTGAGCTGACGATCGATAAAGACGGCACAGCCGGCATCCTTGCCGCCTGCTGTTTCGGGATCAGGCGGAATCATGCGATCGACAACCGCTTCCATGGCGCGGGCTTCGTTCGCCGTGAAGAATTTCCAGGGACCGGGACGCTCGACCTGAGGCTCCGAGGACGGAAACGGCGACCACGGCATATGCTCGCGGATCTCGGACGCCTGCGTCATGGCTGTCGAACTGGCAAGCCAGAACGCGGAGGCAGCGAGAAAGGTGCGGCGATCGAGCATGGAACTGTCCGATGATGGCTACAAACGTGCGGCCTCGGGGTTCGTTCCTGGGAGGCCGAGCCTATCACGCAGAATTGGAAGCTGGCCGAATGTTGTCAGAAGCACAAAGATCGACTGTTTGCTTTGGCCGCGAGCAAGCGCCGGAGTAGCGCCCAATTACGGTAACGGGGCCATCGACCATTCACGGAGGCGCGAGCCGCGTCCTCCAGGTTCGTTGCGAGACAAGTCATCCGACAAGCAATCTCGGCCTGTCCAAGGATTGAAAGAAGCCGTCGGCGCTCCAATCTTCAGAACTGGATGTCCTTCCACTTAAGAGGTTCCGTCGGAAACCTCCATTCTGACCGGAGTGCCAGAATCTTCGGCCACCTGCTCCACGTGAAGGCCGCGCGGCAGCGCATGCCCGCCCCGTTCGTCCGCCACCGGAATATCCGTGATGAGGCCGGACCGCAGTGCTCGTCTCCAGGCATCGAGCTCGGTCGACGCGGCTGCACCGATGCGCTGATCGTCATAAAATAGAGCATAAGCCATGTGTCTTTCTCCCTCTCCTCTCTCACCTACCAACGCGCCTGAAACGGAATCGTCTCTTCTGCATCGACGCCAACTCATTCACTTTTCACATAAAAGGATTGCATTTTCATGAGAGGTTCGGCGCCGACCACTGCAAGGTTGTTCCATATGCAGAAAAAGCCGGTGCCAAGCGCCCTGTTTGTCGCTCCCATTGTCCCGGCGGCAGCCTTTTGAATCCACTACCTTTAATCAGCAACACCGACCCGATGGCGGAAAACCATTTCGCCGCCCTTCCAGGCCGTGAACACCAGGATCAGCACCACCAGGCCCGAAAACACCACGCCGGTCGGAACAACCGCCGCGCTGCCGTGCTCGTAACGAGAATACCAGTTATAAAGCGCGATCAGTACTGCGACGACATTCCCGATTGCGTGAACCCGTGTATCCGACAGGTTGCTCACGCGCCCGTCGCCGAAGACATCGACAAGGCCCGTCAGCCCGGCGATCACCGCCGTAATGAGACCGACGCCGAGCAGCCACAGTGAGGCTGTCGCCCAGAACTCATTTGCCGTGGCGTAAAAGGCGAGATCGGAGACGAAGGTCAGAACAAAACAGACGATGGGAAACCCTATCACCATCGGATGGATCGGATGGCCAGCTACTTGCGCCGTGGAACGTGGATTTGTTGTCATAGCCAAACTCCCTTTGCTGGCTGAGCCAACAACGCCGCCGAGTTGGAGTTCCTCCGCTATTCAGTCTGGTTGCCACATGTCTCCCGCTAAGACGGATGGCAAAAATGAACCCACGCGAGCGGATGACGTTAGGAGAAAGGCGCGACGCGCTGAGATCATAAAAACATGAGCATACGTCGGTCCCTGGTCAAAATTGCCGGCTTAAAACAAAGCCCTCGCTTTCCTGTGCGCGTAAGGCCTGCAAAAGCGGATGTCGAGATCGCGCAAACGATCGCCCGCCATACCTCTCCCGTTCCGGAGGAGATTGCCAGAGCGCTGGCGTGGGGAGCCGACGAGAAGGTCCTGCTGGTTCTAGCGTCGATCGGATGGGTTGCTTCCCGAGGCGGTGGAGAACAGGTTCGGCGAGCCGGCGACCATGCGCTGCTGGTCGCATTGGCCTCCTCATTGTTGCCGCACGCCATGAAACTGATTTTTGATCAGACTCGTCCCGATCGAAAAACAGTCCTGGGCCATGTCCACGGAATTTCGTTCTCGGGCAAGCGCGACGACGCTTTTCCCTCGGGCCACGCACTCCATATGGGCGCATTGGCGTCCGCGGCCGGCGTTTTGCCTCCCGGCCAACGGCGGGCGATTCGAGCGATCGCGGTAAGTCTTTCTCTGGCTCGAGTTGCAATCCTCGCGCACTGGGCGTCGGACGTCCTCGCCGGGTTCGCACTCGGGGCGGTTCTGGAGAGGCTCCTTCGTCCGCTGACGGGTTATCCGCCGGATTCCCTCAAGGAGAAAAAGGATGCCTATCACTGAAGACCTTAAGAGCTTCGCCGGTCCGGGACCCTGACCGGTCTGCATCCGGCTTTCATTGCTTGAGCGAAAGGTGCGAATATCCGGTCCACTTCGCGCCAGGCGCCGCCGCGACCGACGGAACGTCTCGGACTTCATCGAATTGAACGTTATCTGCGGAGAAAGCCTATGGCAGACTCAAATGTTCCAGCGGCAATGGCCCTCCCTTCATCTCAGCCCTCGCCCAGGCAGCAAATTTCCATCGCCTTGACGGTGAATGGCGTCAGGAGGGAATTTGAGATCGCGCCCTGGACAACGCTGCTGGACGCCTTGCGTGAGCGTCTCGGCTTGATGGGGACCAAGAAAGGCTGCGATCACGGTCAGTGCGGCGCATGCACGGTTCTGCTCGACGGACGGCCGATCAATTCGTGCCTCGCGCTCGCGGCGATGCAGGACGGCACCGACGTCACCACCGTGGAAGGTCTTGCCCGGGACGGCACGCTCCATCCAGTGCAGCAGGCCTTCATCGATCACGATGCCTTTCAATGCGGCTATTGCACGCCGGGACAGATTTGCTCGGCGGTCGGCCTCATCAGTAACGGCAAAGCCAAAACGCGCGACGAGATACGCGAGGCGATGAGCGGTAACATCTGCCGCTGCGGGGCCTATCCCAACATCGTGGCCGCAATTGAGGAGGCGATGAAGGCGACATGAACAGCTTTCAGTATTCGCGGGCGCAGGATGTCGCCGATGCCATCCGGCAATCCGCCGCCGACCGATCAGCCAGGTTCATTGCCGGCGGCACCAATCTCGTCGACCTGATGAAGTATGAAGTTGAGCGTCCCGCACGCCTGATCGATATTTCCCGCCTGCCGTTGCGCACCATAAAAAAAACGCCCGACGGAGGACTTCATATCGGCGCGCTGGTGCCAAACTCGGACCTTGCATGGCACCCGCAAGTCAAAGAACGTTATCCGCTATTGTCGAGCGCCATCCTTGCCGGAGCGTCAACGCAACTCCGCAATATGGCTTCCACCGGCGGCAACCTGCTCCAGCGCACGCGCTGCCTTTATTTCTATGACGTTGCCACACCATGCAACAAGCGCAAGCCGGGAGCCGGTTGCGCGGCTCTTGGCGGGATCAACCGGATCAACGCGATCCTCGGCACCAGCGACGCCTGCATCGCCACGCATCCGTCCGACATGTGCGTAGCGCTTGCGGCGCTCGACGCCACCGTTCACGTTGTCGGCCCCGAAGGCGAGCGCGCCATTGCCATGGCGGACTTTCACCGCCTGCCCGGCGATACGCCCGAGCGCGATACCAATCTCGGAGCCAATGAGATCGTCACGACCATCGCGCTTCCTGAGCGCAGCTTCCGCACGCATCATACCTATCTCAAGATTCGCGACCGCCTGTCCTATGCCTTCGCGTTGGTCGCCGTTGCGGTCGCGCTCGAAATCGAAGGCGGCATCATTCGCGAAGCCAGGCTGGCGCTCGGCGGCGTCGCTCCCAAGCCCTGGCGTGATCCGGAGGCCGAAGCGGCCTTGGTCGGTCAGTCCGCCGACAGAACCACGTTCGCCAAGGCCGCGGACATTGTCCTGCGTGATGCGAGAGGATTCGGCCACAACGATTTCAAGATCGACCTCGCCCGGCGCACCATGATCCGTGCGCTGGATCAGGCGGCGCAAGGCACGCCGCAATCGCAGTCGGACAAGAGGATCGCGTGAGCGCCGATGACATTCCTGGCCTGCAACGAAGCACATCCGTTTCGGCAGGAATCGATCGCCGCACGCTGCTCAAAGGCGCGGCCGCTTTCGGCACGGTCGGAACCGCAGCTTCTCATGCGGCGGCTACCGAGACGCCGGGACAAGCGAGGGCATCCATGACCAGCTATATCGGCAAGGCGACATCCCGGGTCGACGGGCGCGACAAGGTCACCGGCGCGGCGCGCTATGCAGCCGAATTCGGAGCGCCGGATCTTGCTTATGCCAGCCTGGTGACGTCGCCGATCGCACGAGGCCGTCTCAAACAGCTTGATGTGACCGCGGCATTGAAAGTCCAGGGCGTCATCACCGTGCTCTCGCACCAGAACCGTCCGCTCATGGCGGACAACGACAAGGCATACAAGGATCAGGTTGCGCCAAGGAACGGTTCGCCGTTCCGGCCGCTCTACGACGACCACATCAAGTTCAGTGGCCAGCCCCTCGCGATGGTTCTGGCGGAGGATCCCGAGACGGCAAGCTACGCAGCCTCTCTCGTCCATGTCGTATATGACGAGGAGCCGCATGTCACCGACATCACGCGTCAACGCAATAATGCGGTGGCGCTCAAGGCTCCCGCGAAGCCGCGCGGCGATGCCACGCGAGCCTTCTCCGAGTCGGACGTCCGCCATGAAGCCGATTACTTCGTTCCGATCGAGCACCACAATCCGATGGAGTTGTATGCGTCGACAGCCATATGGAACGATGGAAGGATTACCGTCTACGACAAAACGCAAGGGGTCCAGAACGTCCACGGTTACCTGTGCGGCGTGTTCGAATGCGACCCCGGAGATATCCGCGTGATGTCGCCTTATGTCGGCGGCGCGTTCGGCTCCGGCCTGCGGCCTCCGTTTCAGGTCGCGCTTGCTGTGCTGGCCGCCCGCGCGATCAGTCGCTCGGTGCGCCTCGTACTGACGCGCCAGCAGATGTATGCGATCGGCTATCGGCCGGCGATGATCCAGCGCATTCAGCTCGGCGCAAAGGCCGACGGCAGCCTGAACGCAATCAGCCACGACGCGGTGACGTCGACGTCACAATATGAGGACTTCCACCGCAACGAAACGACCTGGTCGGGCCTTCTCTACAAGAGCGAAACGGCAAGATATGACCACAAACTTGCCCGTCTCGATCTTCCGACCGGCTGCGATATGCGCGCGCCCAGCGCGGCGACCGGAGTCTATGCGCTGGAAGCGGCGATGGATGAACTCGCGGAAGCGCTCAAGATGGACCCGATCGAACTGCGGCTGAAGTGCTATTCCGATCGCGACCAAAGCAGCGGCCTGCCCTTCAGCAGCAAGAACCTGCGGGAGTGCTACCGGCAAGGCGCCGAGGCTTTCGGCTGGAGCCGGCGCAATCCTGCGCCGCGTTCGATGCGCCACGGCCGCGAATTGATCGGCTGGGGCATGGCGACCGGCGTGTGGGAAGCCTTGCAGATGCCGATTACCGTCCGTATCGCGCTGACGTCGAACGGACACGCCGAGGTGTCATGCGCGACAGCCGATATCGGCACCGGAACCTATACCATCATGGCCCAGGTGGCGGCCGACATGCTGGGCCTTCCGCTGGAGGCGATTTCGATCAAGCTCGGCGATTCCGCGCTTCCGCAGGCGCCGGTGGAGGGAGGATCGTGGATGGCCGCGTCGGTCTCAAACGGCATCGTCACCACCTGCAAGGCGATCCGGGACGACCTTCTGAAGCTGGCGCAACGCCTGCCCGGCTCGCCGCTCAAAGGGCGACACGGCGGCGACGTCGTGCTTGCCGACGGCGCGATCGCGTTAAAAACAGATAGTCGGGATACGGTTGCGATTGCCGATGTGATGCGATCGGCCGGCATCGACCGGATCGAGCGCGAAGAGCAGACGACATTCGCCAAGGACGATGCCCACGCGCACAATACCCACTCCGCGATCTTCGCCGAGGTAAGGGTCGATGAGGAAATCGGCGTGATTCGCGTCACCCGCGTCGTCAGTGCTGTGGCCGCCGGGCGAATTCTCAACCTGAAGACCGCGCGCAGTCAGATAATGGGCGGCGTGGTATGGGGCATGGGCATGGCGTTGCACGAGGAAACTCTGATCGATCATCGTTTCGGGCGCGTGATGAATGCGAACATCGCCGAGTATCATGTTCCGGTGAATGCCGACGTTCACGATATCGATGTGATCTTTGTCGACGAGCAGGACGAACTCGTCAACCCGATGGGCGTCAAGGGGCTTGGAGAGATCGGTATCGTCGGCGTTCCGGCTGCGATCGCCAACGCCGTTCATCACGCTACAGGTGTGCGCGTGCGCGATCTTCCCATTACGCTCGACAAGCTGACCCGCAAAGCGTGAACGACTTCACCAAAAGGGCGACCGCAGACAGTCCACTGGCCGATCGCAACGGCAGCGACGACTGGCCGTCATGCGATCCCGATCCACGCTCCTCGTCCGCCGACCGAGCTTCGCCAGGCGAGGTAGCCGCATCGTGTTTCTCACCATCGATAGGTGAGCCGGGCTATGACGGTCCGCGACAGGCCATAATAGCAGACGCCATATTGGCAGTTCGCCACGTAATCCTTCCCGAGCAGATTGCTCGCATTGACATTGAGCGTGAGGCCTCTCCATTGCGGATTGGCCTTGCCCAAGTCGTAGCTCAGGCTCGCATCCAGCAACGTGACGGGTGAAACCGTCAGTTGATTGAGATCGTCGGCGTAGACGCTGCTGCGATACCGCAAGCCGGCAGCAAGGCCGAAGCCGGCAAGCGGCCCGGCGTCGAACGTATATTTTGCCCACAGCGCTGTCTGGTGGCGCGGAATGCTCGTCACGAATCGACCCTGGATCGGCACGCCGTTAACGTCCGAATTGCTCCTGGTCACGACCGCGTCGGAGAATGTGTACGAGCCGATCAGATCCCAACCGTTCCAGGCCTGCACCTTCGCTTCCAGTTCGGCGCCGCGTACGCGGATTTCTCCCTGCTGGATCTGGCTGAAAGGCGGCGCTGCGGGGCGGTTGTCGGCCGTCAACACATTCTGCTGGGTCAACTGATAACCCGCTGCCGTGATCAGCATCCGTGAGCCGGCGGGCTGATATTTGACACCGGCCTCATATTGCTGCCCCGTTGTCGGAACGAAGAGGTTACCCTCATAGGTCGCACCGACCGTAGGTTCGAATGACGTCGAGTAACTGATATAAGGCGCCAAGCCGTTCTCGAACAAATAGGTAAGACCCGCCCGTCCGGTGAACGCCGTGTCGTTCGTTGTGGTCGACGCGGAGTTTGGAACGATCATGTTGGTGATGCGCCCATGCGCCCAGTCCTCCCGGCCGCCCAGCGTCAACAGCCAGTTGCTGAGGCGGATTTGATCCTGCAGGTAGATGCCGAGCTGCCGCTGTTCGATGTCGTTGTCGATCATCGGTATTACGCCGGGAAGCGTCGCTCCATAGACAGGATTAAAGATATCCAGCGGGGGCGTCGGGCCGGCTGAGCCGTCAAATCGGTCGCGATCGCGTACCCATTGATAATCGAGACCGGCGAGAACGGTGTGCGATGTCGGCCCGAGATCGAACTTCGTCGTGATGTTGTTGTCGGTCGTTGCGTTGCGGACATAGTCGCGAAATCGCAGCGTGTCTCGATCAAGCGTACGGAGATCCGCTTCCAGGCCGCTCGGATAGACGTTGGGCGCATCGACATTGACGTCGGCATAGCGTGCGCTGGACCGGAAAATCAGCGTATCCGAGAACCGATGCTCGAGTTCATACCCGATCGCATTCTGATCGCGCATGTAATGGTCATAGCCGGGTTCGCCGACAAAGCGGCTCGTCGGAATCCTGCCGTTCGGGTTGGGCAGGAGCGTGCCCTGCATCGGCAGGAAGGTTCCGCTCCAGCCTTCCACGTTGTCGCGTTGAACATGCGACAGAATCGTGAGCTTGGTGTCCTCCGTCGGTTTGAAAGTAACCGAAGGGGCGAAGAACATTCTTTTATCTGTTGTGTGATCGACCTGCGTGTCACCGAAGCTGCCCGCGCCGACGAGGCGATAGAGCACGCTCTTTTCGGCATTGGCAGCGCCGCTCAGATCGAAAGCGCCCTGGCCCTGAGCCGGAAAGCCCGTGCCAATCTGCACCTCCCGGATCGTCTCTTCAGATGGGCGTTTGCTGATGAGATTGATCAACCCGCCCGGCACGTTCTGCCCATACAGCCCCGAAGTCGGACCGCGCAGAACTTCGACCCTCTCCAGGCCGTAAGGCTCGATACGCGGTATCGCATAATTGCCGGCCGGGAATTTCATGCCGTCGACATACTGGTATTTGTCGACCTGAAACCCGCGGATGGTGAGGTGATTGAACCTGGCGTCGTAGCCGAAAGCCTCGCTGTCGACGCCAGGCGTATAGCGCAGCGCCTCGCTCACTGTCTGCGCGCCCTGCTGGCGAATCTGATCGGCCGTTACGACGGAGATGGACTGCGGCACTTCAATGACCGGGGTATCGGTTTTTGAACCCGTGACCGTTTTCTGCGCCACAAGTCCGTTCACCGGGCCCCAGCCATTTTCGCCCTGGACATTGATCGTGTCGAGCGAGATCGCGTTCTCTACCGGCGCAGCACCGTTCCCGGTCGAGGCGCGCTCACCAATCACTGCGGTCCGATCGCTCGTGATACGAAACACGATCCCCGTCCCCCGAAGAAGCTGCGAGAGGGCCTGCTGCGTCGTGTACTGCCCATCGACGGCATGAGCGGTAAGGCCGCGCGAGGTGGACGCTGCAAGCGTAACCTGAACGCCCGCCTGCCGTCCAAATGCATTCAGGGCGCTCGTGAGAGGCTGCGCTGGAATATGGAACGTCCGCACTTCTGATTGTACCTGTGCGCTTGCGGGGCCGACGCAAGCGGCCGTACTCAGCGCCAACCCGGCGATGAGTGTCACGGTCGGAAACCGCATTCTGGTTCTTGCTGCGCTCGGCCAACCCATTGGTCTTTATTCCTCGAACAGACGCATCGCCCCCGCGCATGCGTTTCCGGACCAAAGACGATTAGCTCACAAGCTTTTTTCACCGCCCGCCGCTTTATTCTCAGGCGTCAAGGCGAGACTGGAGCAATTCAAAAACGGGTAATTAACCGCACATAAGGTGCGACCGTGCGCACGGTGCCGCCATAGGGCTCGACAAGCGCCCGCAATGCCCTGTCGGGATGGCGGAGATCGTAAAGTCCCGTGACTTTTTGCTGTCCCAGATCCCTGTCCGGGATCGTGATCCATGCCCGGTGATAGCGCTGCAACTGCTCGATGACCGTAGCGATCGGCACATCGTTGACGAAGAGCTTTCCGTCGCGCCACGCCGCGATGTCGTCTTGCGCGATCGTGCTCTTTTGCATCGCGCCCGTGCTGCGGTCCACCACCACCGCTTCGCCCGGCACCAGGACCATCTCGTTCGTAGCCTTTTTGGGTAAAGCCACCGACACCGATCCGCGCGACAGTTCCACGCTTGTGCCCGTCGCTGACAGCTGCACATTGAAGGCAGTGCCGAGATCGATCACATCGACGCCGGCCGCCGCGACAACGAAGGGGCGCGCCGCATCGTGGGTGACGTCAAAAAACGCCTCCCCCGCCAGCAGAGTTACCCGCCGTTCTCCTTTCGCCATGTCAATCTTGATGGCGCTGTCCGCAGCGAGCTCGACGCTGGTCCCGTCGATCAGGTGCACCGTGCGCGTTTCGGCCGTGCCCGTGGCATAATCCGCCTGCAAACGCACCGATAATGCGGGGTAGTTCAGCGCGATGACGACGCACGCCGCCAGGCCGATGCTGGCGGCAACCGCCCGCCGTCCCCAATGTGATCGAGACCGCAGCGAAGAAACCCGCCGGCTGGAACCGATCGTGATGCCCCGGGGGTCTTCGCGGCGCCATACGTGCTCGTAGACCGGAGGCACCTCCCGCATCACGCGCCAGGTGCGCCGGGCCTTCTGCCAGGCGATCCGATGTTCCGGCGACTGCGCGAGCCAATTTTCGAATTCGCACGCTAACGCAGAATCCTGAGAAGCCGCGTTCAACCGCAGCAGCCAGTCCATCGCCTCTTCAAGTATCGGATCCGATTTATCGTCGTGCGCGACCAAACACTCTGATCCTCCAGCTATCGTCCAATCCGCCTGTCGAACCGGAGCGATCCGAAAAGCCTGCTCTCGACCGAATAGACGATTAGCCTGGAATTTCTTTTCACGCCTCGTCGGGTGTGTCGAGCGCCATTGCAATCCGCATCATGGCGCCCCGTACGTGCCGATGCGCGGTGGCGACCGAGATGCCAAGATGCTCGGCGACTTCCCCGAGCGTATAGCCGCCCAACCGGTGCATTTCGACGGCGATTCGGGCCTCCGGGGTCAGATCCGCCATAACGCGCGACACGCTCCGCACGTTGTCAGAGAGAAGAAGATTTTCTTCCGGCGTGGCTTCCGTCCGCAGCGTCGCCCAAAACGGCACGTCCTGCGCCAGTTCTCGCGTTTCGACCTTGCGGCGGCGTAGAACATCGAACGCCAGATTACGTACGATACGGTAGAGATAGGCGAGGGTCTGTTCAGGTGTGACCGATCGAATCCGCTCCGGCACGAAACGCAAAAATGCGTCCTGAACGATATCCTCGGCGGCTTCGCGCGACCCAAGGATCGGAGCGACGTAGTCAATCAGCGCCGCGCGATGCGACAGGTAAACGCCGTGGCTGATTTCCCCATCCTTCATCGCAAGCGATCCCGTACGACCTCCCTCCGCGAGATCCGCCCCGGCGCGACGGAACCCACCACCGACGGAACCCACCACCAACGACTCGCGAACGGCAGCGCCGCGCTGACTGTTTTCCCGGTGCCGGAGAGGATCAGCCGCTCAATGGCGATCTCGAATAAACCGTAACGATGTTTCCCGCAATCCCGTTAAATTGGAGCGCTTCTAAGTTGAACGCGATGCGGAATTCGGCGAGGGGCATGAGTCACGGGATAAGCATCGATCAACCTGCTCGACGCGCCGCGAAGCGCGCTTCATGCGGACGCGCTGGATGAGCACTGTTTGGATGTGGCGCACACGTATTGACGATGCACCTTCGACCTCCGCTTTCAGCCACAAGACAGACAAGCGCTGGAGCCCTGCTCACCGGCATGAAGTAGTGGAGATTGGATTAAAGCATCTGACTAGCTATTAAGCTCCGTCTTGAAACGCCCAACCAGGCGCTCCCCGTCCCACAATTCCACGTTACGGGCGCCGACAATCTTCTTTGCGGTTTCGATCGCCTGAGGATCGTCCGCGCTCACTATGAGCGTGTCGCCCTGGATGTGGCCCTTGTCGTTGAGGATGTAGACTCGATAATCGGTCACCTGTCGCATCTCCGGAGTTCAGCTGCCGCCGGCAGGCCGGCGATCCGTATCACAATTATATAGCTCGACAGCCTTATAGCGCGAACAGCCCAAATGGAACTACCACCCTTTTTGCATTGCGGTGGACGATGTCATGAATGGATCACTCGGGTGCAATGGAATCGATGAGGGAATTCTCTGAATCCTCGATCTTTTCATAGACGAAAGTTAGGACGGGAACGAAATTCCCCTCCCGGATTTATTTCCAAGTAACAGTAGTGCCAGCGCGCATCGCGTTGCTGGTCCTGGAAAGGCTCCGTTCTTCTCGAGTTCGGAGCCTTTCTTTGGAGGCCTGGAATGGAAGAGAGAGTATTTCCTCCCCACGTCGTTGGTTTCATGAATCGCAAGCGGGAGAAGGAAAAGCAGCAAGAAGAGAAAGTCAGGGCTCAGAATCCCTTTTCGTGGCGCGAGCGCTTCGACCAAAGCCTTCGACTCGAATTGATGAGTCCCTGATCCGAGTCAGCACCCCTCAACTTTGCGACCGTCAGCCCCGCCGCGCCTTCTCGATCGCGGCGACGTCGATCTTCTTCATGGTCATCATCGCACTGAACGCGCGTTTTGCTTCGTCGCCGCCGGCAGCCATCGCCTCGGTCAGCGCGCGCGGCGTGATCTGCCAGGAGATGCCCCATTTGTCCCTGCACCAGCCGCATGCGCTTTCCTGGCCGCCATTGCCGACAATGGCGTTCCAGTAGCGGTCTGTCTCTTCCTGATCGTCAGTGGCGATCTGGAACGAGAATGCCTCGCTATGTTTGAACGCGGGGCCGCCATTGAGACCGAGGCATGGGATGCCGGCGACGGTGAATTCGACCATCAGCACGTCGCCCGCCTTGCCGGACGGATAGTCAGTGGGTGCATGGCGGACGGCGCTCACCGAACTGTCAGGAAAAGTCTCTGCGTAGAAGCGGGCCGCAGCCTCGGCGTCCTTGTCGTACCATAGGCAGATAGTGTTCTTGCCAATTGCCATCGCTTTTCCTTTTGCCTTTGGAGTCAATTCCCTCAGGGTTTCTCATGCACCCCGGAGGCTCTCATGCGCCCGAGGGACGGGGAATGAGTCAGTCGTGGCGGTCCACTTTGGCCATTCGACGACATTGAAGGCGTGCCAAAACCATCGCGATTCAGGTGTTCGTCGGCCAGTGCCGCTCGTGGAACCAAATTCGGTACTTCGAGGACATCTTCTCGCGTTGCGCCTGCGACGCGTGCCGCTTGCACGTGGATGCCTCTTCGCTCCCTTCCGATGCGCCCCATCTCACCTCGACGCAGTCGTTCGGATTATAGGCCATCTCGAAACGTGGTGCCCGATCGATGACCTCCTTGAGCGAAAGCGTCCATTGCGAGCCATCGCTGCGCGTATAGGATATTTTTCGCGAGGCAAGCTCGGAGGCAAGCACCCCTTGCAATTCGCTTTCGACATCGGCGTTGCTCTTGTCTTTCGGCATCGCGTAGTGCGGCGCCCGCCGAATGACACGATCGGGAAATCCTCGCACGACATCGATCGCGATCAACAAACGGAAATCGCGCGCCGGAGTGGAGTAATCCTCCCAGGCTCCCGTCGTCCCGAAGATCGAGGAGCCGTTGGGCATAGCCACCTCCCCGGCGTGCTTTTCCTGATATTGCCGTCCGTTTTCAACCGAGGTCACACGCGTCTTCACCTGTTCATTCAGACTTTCGATGGCGTCTGTCATCGCTTTCACGGGATCGAGTGGCTCAGGCGACATCACGTCATCCATGTGATCGTAAAAATCCTCGGCGCTCATTCTTGATTGATCGAGCGAAAAATCGGCATACTGGGGATTGCCGATAATGTCGGCGTTGGCCAGCCGCCGCAACGAGCCGCCTTTGTCGCGCACGATCGGCCGAAAGTGCTTGAAGCCCGGGCTGCCCAGCGCAGGATCGTGCACGAACAGGAAGTTGCCACGCCAGAAACGCTTTCGTGTGATCGAGCCGTCGGGCTCGGCATCGACGGCGAGGAAAACGCCCGGCTTGCCGTTCATCTCCGGTACGCGATGCACGAGCATCAGCACGTGGCCGTATGGGTCGGCGTAGACCGTGCCCGGGCGGAGCGCTTCCTGGGTCAGCGAGACAGTGTAAAAATCGGTGTTTTCATCGTTCGCGGTGGCGCGCACGGCGCCGGTATGCACCACGTCGCCGACGTCCCGAAGATATTCGTTGAACGTCGTCGGCCGCTTTGGCCGCGCCTTCAGCGGAGCCGCGGGCGTCTCGGCCGACTGCAAGGGGACAAAGGGCTGCAGTATAGGAGGCGTCTGCCCGGGCGGCGTGGCGTTGGCGGCGGTCGTAGCCGACGCGATTTCCTGTTCGGGAGGCGGTGGCGGACGGGTGACCTCGGGATGCTCCATGTCGAACCACTGGAAGCACTTGGGCGGCTTGCCGTGGGTGCCACGCGAGCAATTGGAGTAGCCGAAGGGCAGCCCCATCTTGTAGGCAAAATAGGCGCGCAGGAAGTATACGAAATCAGCGCAGTCGGGGCGAAGGCCCGTCCGCACATTATCTTCGCCGCGACCCAGATAGTTGAACAGGAAATTGCGTGAGCGGTCGCGCAGGACTTCATGCCAGACTTTCCAGGACAGATCCTGATCGGGAGGCGCATCGAACAGTTTCTCGATCCACGCCGAGAACAAGGACTCCGTCGCGTGATTCCAGTTGTTACGAACCTTCCAGAAGGCATTGGGCGGAACAGGCAGAGGGTTTGGCTTGCGCGCGCTGACGGAGATATCGCGTTTGATCGTGCTGCAGCCCGCCGTTGCGTGGTCGAGTGTCAGGGTGGCGTGCCACATGCCCGCGGCAGGCTGAGCGACCTCGGCGAACCAGGAGTACGGCGCATTACCATGCCGGTCAGACGATTTGGCCGCCACGCTTCCATCGGGCGCGACCAACGAAATCACACCCCGGAGTGGCTTTTCGGTGACGATCATGACGCGCAGCGGCGCCCCTTTCCAGGGCGCAAACGGCGAGGGCAGGATCGAGAAATCGGCCGCCTCATGGCACGGGCCCGGCGCCGCCTGGGCCGGCGGGTCTACCGTCGCGAAAATGAACGACGCCGCCGCGGCAGCAGCAAACCGGCTGGCGAGGCTTATCCTGCCAGCCTTTCGGGAGAATCCGGAAACTGCACCCTGTCCTGCCGATCTCAGCCGTGAAGAGCGACGTCCAGGGCTCGTCACGCTAACGCCTCCACGCTGCATCGCTGTCCCCCGTTGAGATCGGATGCCACCGGCCGGCGAAGTTTCTCAAACAGCGGCCAACATGCCGAATAACCTGAGACCAGAATTATCAGGCAAAACGCCGGAGATGTGGCGAAAATCGGCGCGGCGCGGCTTTCTCAAAATTGTCGCGCGGACGCGGAAGTCGGTGACTGCTCGAGCCATTCCCTGCAAATGTATCAGAAAACATTCGTTCTTTGACAGGGATTGCCGATCGACAGCAAGGAAATTTCTTGCATGTCCACCGGGCACTCAATGAGTCCGGTTTGAGTTCATTTTCACGGTTGTGCCCAGCCCAGCATCGGCTGCTTCTGCCTGCTGCCTACAACAAGCGCTGATCGCCCTTGATACGTGGAGAGGACAAGGATTTCGTCAACTCGTCAATCTGTTCACGATGAATCCAGTCGGCGGTCAATCGCAAGTCGCGCAATCTGGCAGCGACGCGCACGCGATCTGCGGCGGTACCAAGCTTAATTCCGATCTCGCAGACGAGCAGCGCGACCTGATGATCGGAATCATCGATAAGAAGGCGCAGCCGCGGCCAATCTCGACATCGCACGCCGACTTCGGAAAGAATTCCGAGCGCGCTCCGACGCTTACGCAAATGTGATTCGCTTTCCCATCCTGCACCTTCCCCAGGCTCTAACGCGACTAGCACCAAGGCAGGACGAGCCTTGGACCCAAAGCCTCGAAGAATCGCCTCTGCAGTCGAACGAAGATGGTCTTCTTGAAGCGCGTCAATGAAGACAGGTAGGGAGTCAACGCGGAAGAACGACCCGAGCCCGGCGAGAACTCCCTGAAGTGGATGGTGGTGGGCAAGGTCCGCGAGCAACTCGTAGACCCAAGGTTCACGAAGATGCGCGATCGCTCGCGCTGCAATACTGACAACCGCATCGTCTCCGAGCCGCTCAACCGGATCAGCAATGTCGCGGCGCTTTCGAAGGAAATCGCTGAGAACAGAGAATGCCTTGAGCGTCGCCAGTGCTTCGACCGCACGGCATCGAACTTGAAAGAGTCCAGACGGTTCGCGCTGTGTCAAAACCTGCGTCAGCGCGGGAACAGCATCGATTCCAAGCTCCAATATCTCAGCCATACCACCGTCACCATCATGGAATGACGTCAAGTGATTCAACGCACGTCCAATGCGCGCATCAAGGGTCTGATCCGGATAACTAGTCACGAAGTTAGAAGCCGTCATCTTCCATTCCCTTAGGGGGAGCGCCTTGCACGTATCCGACCAGACGCAGATCACATCAACACGGAAGATCTAGATATTCCCGTGCAGCAGTGATCGGTCAGCAACGACGATACAAGCGCAGACGAGAACCGATTTTCAGCATGACGAGCCTTCCGCAGTAATTCGCTCACAGGTCGAGCCGAAGAGCTTCTCAGATACACTCCTACAAACGCTGAGCGTTTGCAGGAGTCATCAGCCATGAAGTAGTCCCTTTATGCAGGAACGGAAGAATACTGCTGCACTCAACTTCCAACGAGCGAAGTGATCAACGGATATTTGCGAATATCAGGAGCATCGATTGTCGAGCACTTTCAAAGCAAAGCATAATAAAAGTGCCATCGCACCGCGTTCGTTGCGTGATAACTATAGAACTGCTATGCATTTGCGTAACAATCGACATCGCCGGAACGGCGACGATCAGAAAGATCGAGGGGGAACGCGATGGCCGATCATGCGAATGCCAGCGTTGTAATCGAAACGGTTCCGCCGTCGGAAATGGTGGCTGCGCTGGCTGCCGATGCCGCCAAGAAGGCCAAGTTCGGCATCGTTCACCTTCTCATTCGCGGCTCTCTATGTACGCCTTTTCTGGCCTATGGAGCCTGCGTGACCTTTGCGATGGTCGCCGCCGGCATCCCGCTTGGTGCGGCCGGACTTGTGTTTCCGGCCGGCTACGTCACGCTGAGCTTCCTCGGTTTGGAGATGGCGACTGGCAGTTTCGCGACGATGCCCATCGGCATGTACTCAGGGACGGTTACGCTGTGGCAGTTGGTTCGCAACTGGACCTGGACGCTGATCGGCAACCTGATCGGAGGCTTGTTGTTCGCTTGGCTTCTGTGGTTTTCGCTGACGAAGGGCGGAGCTGTCCCCCCGGACGGCATGCTCAAAGTTATCGCCAAGACCGCCGAGGCTAAGGTGAGCTATGTCCACTATGGTGCTCTTGGCTGGTGCGCCGCCATCGGCAAGGGCATTCTCTGTAACTGGCTAGTGAGCCTCGGGTCCATCATGTCCAAGGCCACACGCAGCACCGTGGGCCGCGCGCTACTGATGTGGATCCCTATTGGGATGTTCTTTGCGCTGGGCTTCGAGCACACAGTCGTCAACATGTGGCTCTTCCCGACCGCCATTCTCTCGGGTGCCAATGTGAGCATCTACGAGTGGTGGGTCTGGAACCAAATTCCGGTTACCATCGGCAATATCTTCGGCGCGATGGTGCTCAACGGCACGCTATGGTACTATACCCACACTTTGCAGAAAGAGTAGCGCTTCAACGTCCATCATTGATGGGCGCTAAAAGTCGACCAGCTAACTTGACGCTGGTTCCGATCTTCACCTCTGACTTAGTTGTTGGTCAGTGCAGCCAGCCCGATGTTGCCCAGGGTTGAACAGAGACTTCATTGAGATCAAGAGGTGCGTTTTGGCGGAAGTGGGCTCGCGTCACTCCGTCTCACGAGCCGCGCGCCGCCGCTCCCATGGAATAACCGATGGGGTTAGACTTTTCATTGACTCGACAGAGCGGGCGAGACCGGTTTCAAGTGGAACGATCGGGAAATACACGGGCGTCCATGAGCTAACGCCAGTCGTCGATGTGCGACGTGGTAATATCACGTAGAACGTTCGTCTCAAGCTCGAGGTCCTCTAGTCGATGCTTGACCACGTCGCCGATGCTGACGATACCAGCCAGCTCTCCACCGCGTAGTACCAGCATGTGGCGTACGCGATGGTGCGTCATCCGGTTCATCACACGATTGATACTTTCCTCTGGGGACACGGTTGTCACACCGTGTTGCATGACTTCCCTCACAAGCATCGACCCAGCTGTCTCGCCATAGCGAGAAAATGCATGAACGATTTCACGTTCGGATATGAGACCAAGAACTGCGCCCTCACTCATCACCACGAGAGCACCAATATTCTTTGCACGAAGCCAGTCTGCCGCCCTCTTAATGTTGGCTTCCGGAGCTATGGTTGTGACATCGGCACCCTTCCGCTTCAGAATACTTTCAATAGTCATAACGTCTCCTACCATACGGCTTCAGCTTGTAAGACAACGGAATTGTGCTTGGTAGCCGAGCGGTCGCCGCCAATCGCGGCCGGGAGCTGCAGAACAGTTGCCTCCAATCCTCGACGAAGACCGGTCACCAGTTCGACCTCTCCGTTCGCGAATTCAAGCGCATCATGGACTTGGTCGTCAAAGCTAACCTGTCGAAACCGCGCCAGTTTCGAATCTATGCGAAGGGAGACGCCAAGCCATACTAATGGTGCAAGAACGCGATGGCGCGCTGGTATTGTCCGGAAAGCCAGCTCCGTTCCCGGCATCAGGCAAACAGCAACGCCGGGCTCATTTTTCGCGCAGAATCCACGCAAATCATAGGATCCGGAGAAGGAGGTCGTCACAAGCAAATCCCCGGTTTTTGCCGGGCGCGATGCAATGGTATGAAGGCTGTAGTCGCACATCGATTCCACTCCATAATTGAGCCCGCCCACTGTGGGTTGCCGCTCGGTGAATGATCTTTACAGTCGGCTGACCAAGACCCGATTGGGCCGAAGCCCAACCGGTGTCTTGCGTTGCGTAACGCGACGAGAGCCTATGGTCCTCTCGCCGGGTCGGTGTGGAAGCCGACGCCGACCGCGCCCGGATCGAGCTGCCGGAACAGCGCGTCTCCTCTGACTCGACGATGCTTCTTGGCCTCAACATCAACGTGCGCGCTCAGTTCCTCGAATTTCTCGAAGCGCGCACATGGATGCCGATCACTTTTCTGGCAGGCATCAACACTCGCTCGGGCTGAGATAGTGGCGTACATCCGTGCAAAATGCTTCCGCATAAGAAGCGATTTGCATCAGGTACGATTGTGGCGATCTTGATAAGAAACGCGGGCTGAGGCTCGTGAGACCAAACATGGTCGACCCGATGATCGCCAATCCAGTGCCAAACTCGGCTAATGAATGCTGCCGCAGGTTCTCGTCTGGTTGTGGTATCGATACTGCTCATCGCGCAGTCCTTCTCCAGCATTATCCATTCGCCGGGAGATGCTATTTCTCCCGTCGTATGTTTGTGCGCAGGATAATCGCGGCGAGAAGCTGCCTGCCTATCTGCAGGCAAACAAAAACCCACCAATCTGGTGGGTTCGGATAAAACGCTCCCACCGCGATCAATACCGCAGTAGGAGTCATTAGCCTTACGGCAATTTGGGGGGACTCCATCCCAGCTGTTTTCCTAGCATAGAGCTGCCCTCCATGCAACGGACAATCCATGCGCGATGCGACGATCTCCTCTGTTGTATCGCGATGGTCGATCAATTGTGCAACGTCGACCAATCGCGAACCAGTGACGCCGATGTCGATTTGGCACAGCAAAGGCACTCCGTCGTCTGCGCAAGCCGCGCTGTCGTCTTCTTCCAGCATAAGCGCTCATCATTGACCGGCGCCGCACGACGCGCAAAAGTTAAAACAACATTGGAGACGGGGAATGGAGTCTCCCTTAACCGCCGAAAGGCTGATGACTCCTGCTGACTGAAAGCGCGGCAAGCGTCCGGTGCGTGATGACCGGATGACGACGTCCACAGCCGCGCATTGTGGGCGAGCAGGAGGTCGCATGGCTCCATTTCATAGAGATTCCCCGAACGGGCCATTTGTCGTCAAAGTCATCCGCTCGCGTAGGGACCGTCATCGATCTCCGTCATTTGTCGCATCTACCATCACGACATCGTCGGAGCGAGAACGAGGTACATTGGTTCTCATCCGACATGGGGAAAGTGAGTTTAACAAACAGGATCGCTTTACGGGATTGAAGAATCCGCCTTTGACGGCAACCGGGATCCAGGAAGCTATTGCCGTAGGACATACGCTCAGGAACAGGGGATTTGATTGCGACATCGCGTTCACGAGCAAACTCAAACGCGCCCAGCAAACCCTGTTCTTGATTCTGAAAGAGCTTCACACCGCATCGACGCCGATCTTCGAAGACGCTGCGCTCAATGAACGGGACTATGGCGAATTGGCCGGGCTGACCCGCACCGCAGCGGCCGACCGCTGGGGTGCTGCGCGCGTACAGCTCTGGCGGCGCTCCTATGATATTGCGCCGCCCGGTGGCGAAAGCCTTGCGATGACGGCGGCGCGAACACTTCCGTTTTTTGAACGAAACATCTTACCACTCCTCACCGAAGGCCGTCGTGTCCTTGTTGTCGCCCATGGAAATTCCCTGCGCTCGATCGTCATGTCGCTCGACCGCCGAACCCCTGATGAGATCGTCAATATTAGCTTTGCTACTGGTACGATTCTGATCTATCGGCTGATCGGCCTCGACCAAATCCTCGAACGAATAGAAATCCCACCGTTGGGGTAGCCGATATTATCCTACCAGATCAAGTTTCATGCCGACAAAAGTCAGCATGATCCCGCCGACAAACAGACACACTCCCCACGTAAGCGAGGAGCCATAGAAAGTTTTGGCCAGCAGAGCCCCTAATCCGCCGAGCGCAATAATTGTGATCGCCAGACCCAGCCATGGCGGAGACGTCAACCAAGCGCAGAGAATTAAAGGAAAGAGCGCGCCTGCCAAACTAAAGCTTGCTGCCAGCAAGGCTTTGTAGAGTGACTCGAAAAACACGCTTCGGCCGAGGCTCGTAGCAGCGAGCTTACCATGCGCCATCAAATTCAATTCGCGCTCATGTCGTACCAATTCGACACGTAGCTGCGCGTAGTGAGCGACAAAGAACACGAAAATAGTCGTTGCGCCAGCAGCTACGCTTACTCGCACCGCGAGGCTTAGCGTCGCACCCTCGCCACCGGCGTGTATCAGGCGGCCGGCTGCCAACGTCAATGCGTTCAAGATCCCATCAATCAGTCCGGCGACGATGTCGAGTCGATTATTCGGGTGTCGAATAAAATCGAACGCCTTCATCGGACGCGGGGGATTCGTGGAATGATGCGTTCACCGATCGCGATCTCGTCCAAACTATGGACGACAGCACCAGTTTTTTCGATCGCCCCTGTGATCTCCTCGTAACTCATATTGCTGCCCTCGATCGACACGTTCATGCCAACGGTTTCAATGTCGATTTCCTCGACTGTAATGTTCACAGCCTCAACCCCCGTGCACCGGTCAAGTACGGCCGCAATTTCGAGCAATGATGGTCGGGCAACGGCTTTATCGACATCAAGTAGCATCTGGCGAATGTTCATTCGTCTCACCTCTTGGGACGTTTGCTAAAAAGTGCCAGACTGCGGATCACATAGAACTCAACGCGGCATTTGTAGAATGACAAAAGCAACGAGCCAACAACCAGACGTAAAGACTCGCGCGCCTGACTGCGTTTTCTGCGCCTTGCGCGATGGGCCTGCCGTTGTTATGCGAAACGAGCTGACATTCGCGGTCCGCGATACGACGCCGGTTACATTTCTCCACACTCTGGTTCTTCCCTATCGCCATGCCGCGACATATTTCGACCTGACGGATCCGGAGCTAGCCGCAGCCAATGAACTGTTGCGACATCTTAGATCGGAGATCATAAAGACCGATCCCCTGGTGAAGGGTTTCAACGTCGGCGCGAATGTCGGTCTGGTTTCCGGTCAGACCATATTTCACTGCCATGTCCATCTCATCCCCCGTCGCGACGGTGACATCCCTGATCCTCTTGGCGGTGTACGCGCGGTCATTCCCGACAAAATGCGCTACTGACCACTGCGCAGTTACTCTGGTTCTTGACAATCGAGAGAGGGAAGGCCAGTCTTATACACGGCGATGGAGTTCGCCTTTTAACCGCCCTCGGGGCTGATGACTCCTGTCGAGCCAATTTCTGGCAGACGGGAGTTATGCGCCTTGCTCAAACGATCTCCCCAAACAAGTCCCCGGTCAATAACTATCAGGTTGCCCTTCCCTGTGCCGGGAGGCCGCCCGTGACCGCGCGCGATATCCTCCTCCAAATCGCCCAGGTACTCACCACGCTGCTACTCGCGCCCTTATTGCAGGGCGTAATCCTGCAGTTTCAGGAACGGGTCCAGCGCAGCCAGGGCCCGGGAATCTTTCAGCCTTATCGCGATCTCTGGAAGCTGTTTCACAAGCAGATCGTCGTGCCTGACACCGCGTCATGGCTTTACTGGTCAGCGCCGATCGTTGCGTTCACTACAACGTTGACTGTTCCCATTCTGATCCCCGTTCTCACCAACTTTCCGCTGCCACTCTCGAACATGGGAGACATCCTCGGCGGCGGCCTGATCCTGACGCTCGGGTCGTTCATGATCACGCTCGCCGGTCTCGATACGCGCAGTGCTTACGGCGGCATCGGCTCCAGCCGCTCGGTCATGGTCACCATTCTTGCAGAGCCGACACTCATACTTGTTTTCGTCGGCATCACGCTGTTGGCGAAATCGATGTTGCCCTTCGTGGTCAACCATCTGCTCGTCGCGCAGCCGTGGATCTATTGGGGGCCGACGCATCTATTTCTGGTCGCGGCCTTCTTCGTGTTGATCCTGGTCGAGACGGATCGGCTCCCAATTCATTCAAGCACGCATATCGAAGTCTACATGATCGAGGAGGCGAGGATTCTCGAATATTCGGGGCCGATGCTTGCCATCCTTCGATGGGCGTCGATGATGAAGCAATTCATCCTCTATACGATCTTCTGCAACGTGTTGCTGTTTCCCTGGGCGCTCTCCGTCCAGGGAACGGCGATCGGAGTCATCGGATCCCTCGGCGCCCTTGCGATCAAATTCCTCATGGTCGCCTGCGTCGTCGTGCTCGTCGAAACCGTACAGTCCCGACTGCGCTTCTACCGATACCAGGAGCCACTCGCAGCGTCCTTCATGCTGGCGATCCTTGCGATTGTCGGTACTCAACTGAGCTAGTCCCATGCTCGCGGCACATCTCGATCCCCTGCCCGCCTCTCTGTTCAGCCTCCTGGCGATCGGCAGCCTGTTATTATCCTTCGTGATGCTCGGCTCGCGATGGCTTCGCCATTATCTCTTCGCCTTCGCGGCCCAGTCGTGGCTCATTGCCATTCTTTCGGGCGCGGTCGGCTACTATGGAAACTACGACGAACTCTTTATCGTTGCGATTCTGACGGCGGCTTTCAGGGGCCTGCTTCTTCCCTATCTCATCCTGCGCATTATCAGGCGCCTGGAAGCACATCGCGAAGTTCACGTGATCCTGCAGGCCAGCTCCAGCCTTGTGATCGGTGCATTCGCCGTCGTTTTCGCTCTGGCTGTTTCCTATCGTATTGGCGCTGCCTTAGGTCTTGCCGGAACGATCGTCGTGCTCGCGCTGACGGTCATGCTCTCGATGAAGCTGATCGGCTTTCTCATGCTTTCGGTCCGGCATGAAGCGATAAGCCAGATCCTTGGTCTTCTGGTTTTGGAAAATGGCGTCTTTCTCGGAGCGCAAATTCTTGTTCCCGGCATGCCGCTCCTGCTCGAAATCGTCATCCTGTTTGATCTGCTCATTGTCGTCGCCTGCTTCGGCGTCCTGGTGCAGTACCTGTTGACTCACGTCGGCACGACCAGTTCGTTGCAGCTCAAACGGTTGGTAGGATGACGATGAACGCGGTCAGCGCATTTGTTTTCGCCCTTGCCGCAGCGCCGGCCGTCGCCATCATTCTGATCGTGATCATACACCGGCCACGCGCGGCCGAAGCCCTAAACCTTGTTGCCAGCATTATCTCGCTAATTTCCGTTTTTGCGATTCTGCTCCTCGTGCCCGATACAAAGGTGCTGTTCTGGGGTGAATACATCATCATCGACGGCTTAGGCACCTGGTCGATTCTATGCGCCGCCATCGTCTACTTTCTCGCTTCGATTTACGCGATCGGCTACATGCGGTTGCTCGGCGAGGAGGATCGCCTTTATCGTTTCTACGCAATGTTCGCGGGTTTCGCCTTAAGCACGCTTGTCGGCCCGATGATGAACAATGCCGGACTCTACTGGATCGCAATCGAGCTCACGACCTTGATCAGCACATTTCTGGTGGCCTTCGAACGCGAGGCCGAAAGCATCGAGGCAGCCTGGAAATATATCATCATCGTGTCGGCCGGCATCAGCCTGGCGCTGCTCGGAACCGTTTTATTCTACTGGAGCGGCACGTTCGTTCTCGGACCAACCTACGACATGACCTGGGAAACCCTTCAACAGGTCGCGCCGCGCCTCAACTCGCCTTTGGTCTCGCTGGCTTTTCTTCTAGTCCTGATCGGATACGGCACGAAGGTCGGCCTGGCGCCAATGCACACCTGGTTGCCGGACGCGCACAGCGAAGGCCCCGCTCCCGTTTCTGCCCTGTTGTCGGGAGCCCTTCTTAACACCGCCATGATCGGCATCGTGCGATACCTCGTCGTCGCTGACGCGGCCGGGATCGGACCGCTGGCGCATGGAACGCTTCTCGCGCTCGGCACCTTCTCGTTGCTCGTTGCGGCGCTGTTCATCGTTCGGCAAAAGGGCGTCAAGCGGCTGATGGCTTATTCCAGCGTCGAGCACATGGGCGTCATCGCACTGGGGTTCGGCTTTGGCGGGCCTCTCGGAATCGCCGGCGCGTTCTACCACATGCTGAACCACTCACTGAACAAGTCCGCGATGTTCTTCGGTGCGGGAAGTATCATGCGCGCATACGAGACAAAACGGATTCCGGCAATTCGTGGAGTCCTTCACAATCTACCAATGCTCGGAGGATTATGGCTGGCAGGCGCTGTCGCGATCACCGGCGCGCCGCCATTTGCGCTTTTTCTCAGCGAATTGTCCATCATTCGAGCGGGCCTCGCTGAAGCTGACTATGTCCTCGTCGCGTTATTAGCCGTGCTGCTCATCGTCATCTTCATCGGCTTTCTCAATCACTTCAAGACAATGTCCTTCGATAACGGCACAGTGGCCGAAAGAAAGGTGACTCCAGTCAGCGCATGGTGTCTGGCGCCGATGTGGCTCGCGCTCGTCCCCTTACTGGTCATGGGATTATGGTGGCCGCAAACCTTATGGGATCACTTCCAAACGATAGCACATGCGCTGACCGTGGTATCTCCGCTGGAGGCCGCGCGATGAACGGGATGCGGATCAAGCCGCTAGAAGCGAGCAAGCTCCACGCGGCCGCACAGGTGCTGCACAAATCGGGCGGCCGCATTCAATTCGCCTATGCTTGGTCGCCCGACGAATCGAAAACTGAAGTTCGCTATATTTGCGCGGTTCCGGATCAGCAGGATTTCGATGTCTGGACGGTCGCTGGACGCACGCTTCCGAGCCTTGCGTCCGTCGTACCGCTGCTCGGCTGGTATGAGCGTGAAATGATGGACCTGCAAAAAGTGGCGTTCAGCGGACATCCTGAGCCCTACCCGCTCGTCCTTCGCGACGGCGACTCGACCCAGATCAATGACGGAGGTCTCAGTTCATATCTGCCGACGAACGGCCATGCGCATCTGCCCGCGATCGAAACGGGTGACGTTCAGCAGCTTCCATTCGGACCCATCCGCGCCGACGTCGTGGAATCCGCTGAGTTCACGTTTTTCTACATCGGCGAACGCATCATCTACTATCAGCCGCGTCTCTTCTTCAAACACCGTGGAATGGAATCGTGCTTCCAGGGACAGCGGCCGGATCACGCTGTCGTCATAGCCGAACGGGTCTCCGGTGTCGGCACGCTCGCACATGCGCTGGCCTACTGTGAAGCCATCGAACGCGCCGCCAAATGCGCGGTTCCGCCCCGTGCACGGGCGTTGCGCGTTCTGCTTGCGGAACTGGAGCGGATTTACAATCATCTCCACTATCTCGGCCATCTCTGCCATACGACCTCGCTCAAGGTAGGCGAAGCGCAAGGCAAGCTGCTGGAGGAAAAGGCCAAGCAGTTGATCGCTCGTTTGACCGGCAGTCGCTTCTTGCGAAGCCTTTTGACGCCCGGCGGACTTCGACGGGACCTGACCCCAGATAGGTGGCTCGGTGCAGCGCTCGAGGCTCTGCGCCAGGAGTTCGTCGCCTATGTCGAACGCCTGGAAGCATCGGAGAGCCATCTTGACCGGCTCATCACAACCGGACCTTTGCCGGAGCGAATTGCCTTCGACCAGGGCGCAACGGGACCGATCGAACGGGCTTCCGGTCTTGATCGCGATCTTCGCCGCGACCATCCCTATGCACAATATGCAGAGTTACCGCTCGCCGTAAGCTCATTGAAAGAAGGCGATGCTTACGCGCGAGAGCGTGTCCGCATCGCGGAGGTCGAAGCCTCTTTCATTCTCTGTCAGCGTGTCCTGCTTCTGCTGGAACCGGGACCTGTTCGAACCGACTGCGTTCCGCCGCCGCTGTCGCAGGGACTGGGCTGGGCCGAAGATCCGCGCGGCTCCTTGTTCTATGCCGTCCACATCGGCGGCGACGGACGTCTCGCCCGCGTGAAGATCAAGTCGCCGTCGTTCTCGAACTGGCGGGCCTTTCCCTTCACGGTGCACGACACAAACATGATGGACTATGCGATCAACGAGGCGAGCTTCGGCCTGACCATCGCCGGCTGCGACCGATAGGAGGCATCCATGGCGCTGTGGACGTTGTTTGGACTGGCGAGCGGAAAAGCAACCACGCCGTGGCCGAAAGATGGAGCAAACGACGGACAAGACGGCGTTCTGGGCATGCCGCGCTACAACCCGGCTCTGTGTCAGGAAGGCTGCGAGGAATGCGCGGCCGCGTGCCCGACGAACGCCATTCAAGTAAAGGATGGTGGTCTTTCCGTTGACTATGGACGCTGCGTGGTCTGCCAACTCTGCACCGAAGCGTGCCCGCGCGGCGCGATGGAGCCGTCACATGATTGGGCATTCGGCGTTCGCGACCGGACCGACCTTGTCTGGTCGAACGATCGCACGAGCCATCCGGCCGCAGATCGAACCGAACGAAGAGCATTTCGCCGAAGCCTGCACATCCGTCATGTCGATGCAGGATCATGCAACGGCTGCGAGTCGGAACTTCAGGCACTCAATAATCCGTTTTACAATCTGCATCGACTGGGGATCTTTTTCACGCCATCACCGCGATTTGCAGATCTCCTGCTGGTGACCGGGCCAGTCACCCGTGCGATGTTCGAGCCGCTCAGGGCTGCGTACGAGGCGATGCCGGAGCCTCGCTGGGTCATGGCGGTCGGAACCTGCGCGGTATCGGGAGGAATTCCCGGGGGCAATTACGCGTGTGGCACCGGACTCGAGGGCGTGCTTCCCGTTGATCTCTATCTTCCCGGATGCCCGCCAAACCCATCCGCGATCCTGCAGGCATTGTTGATGTTTCTTGATCGCGCCCCTCAACGCGTAAGAAAGGGGCAGATCGGTGGCTAATCAACTTTTGCTGCTTTGCGCGATCATCTGGCTGGCCGCAGCAGTTGCCGGCCTGAGCGGATCTATCACTATCGGCCGCATCCTGCTGGCGGCGGGCGCCGCAATCGGCGTGCTGGCGACAATCACCGGCCTGCCGGCTGCGACGCCTGCGGTCATACTCCCCGGTCAAATCATGGGAGAAGCAGTCCCATTTCGTCTCGATCCGGAAGCGCTCTGGCTTATGGGCTTCGGTCTGGTTCCGGCCGGCTTTGCCTGTGCTTTGATGTCGCCCTCCCAACGAGGTTCTCGAGGTTGGATTTTCGGCGTGGCCATCAGCCTTCTTGGCGCGCTTGGCGTATTCGGCCTCCAGAACGGCGCAGCACTGATCGTCGCGTGGGAGCTGATGAGTCTTGGCGGCGCTGTGATGATCCTGTCGGAGAATTTCGACCCGTCTCGGGGACGAACCGTATTGTTCATGCTGGCGCTTCTCGAAGTCGGCACCGTCGCGTTAGTCCTCGCAATTTCGATTTATGGACTGCGCGCCTCCTCTCTCAGTTTTGCGCAATTCATCCATGAGGCAGACGCACTTCCTTACGGAGTAATGATCGGCATTGGCCTTCTCTTCCTGATCGGGTTCGGCGCCAAGCTCGGCCTGTTACCGTTCTATGAATGGTTTCCCGGAGCTTATGGTTCGGGCAGCGGCGCATCGGCAACAATTCTCTCCGGCGTCGTATTGAACGCTGCATTTTTCGCTTTGTCGCGATCGTTGATGGAATGGCTGCCGGTCGCGCCTGATGGCGCGTTTCCGACGCTCGCCGTGATCGTGATCGTCGTGGCGACCATCAGTGCAATTCTGACCATCCTATATGCTTTCCAACAGGATGACTGGCGCTGTCTCCTGAGTTTTTCGTCGGCTGAAAATGCCTCGATCGCAGTTGTGGCGCTCGGCACGTCGATGCTTTTTCGCAGTTATCAGCTCCTGGATCTGGCCGGGCTTGCCTGGACGGTTGCGTTGCTGCATCTCGCCGGGCACGCGCTGGCCAAGGGCGCGCTGTTTATCGCCGCCGATGGCCTGCGTCGAGCCAACGGTAATTACGCAATCGCTTATGGCGGTGCAGGCAGTCATTGGCTGTTTGGTATAGGCGCTGTCCTGGCCGCGATGAGCCTCGCCGCAATGCCTCCGGTCGCCGGATTTGTCAGCGAGTGGTACGTCTTCCAGACCGTTTTCCAGGGCTTCAATCTTCCCAATCTCAGCGGTCGTCTGACGCTCGCGCTGACGGGCGCGGGGTTGGCTCTCACCGCGGCGATTGCGTTTGCGACCTTCGTCAAGGTCATCGGCCTCGGCGTACTGGGGCGGGATGCAAAGAGATCCGCCCCTATTCGAAGAGCCTACTCCATTTCGGTTGGTCTTATCGGCCTGGCCGTTCTCGCTCTTGGAGTCGGTATGCCGCTCTGGCTTTCGGCTTTAGGCGGAGCAACATCACGGCTGTTCGGCAGCGTCGTGACAAATCTCATGCATGACGGACCAATACTCGTTCCGTTGACAGCCAAGTTCGCGTTTATCTCGCCGAGCCTCTTGATTGTCGTCATGCCGTTGCTGGCGCTGATTCCGATCGCATTGGTTGTGCTGAGCCAGCGTCAACCTCTTCGTCGAGTGCCCGTCTGGTACGGCGGCCTTGCCCCAGATCCGAGCCACGCATCTACTACTGCTCTGACGTTTTCCAATGCGATGCGAACGTTCTACAGCTTCGTCTATCGGCCAACAGCCAATACCGAGCAGGATGCGGATGCTCAGGGGTATTTTGTCAAAAAGTTAGTGTTCGAGCATGACGTCGCACCGATCTTCGGGCCATTCCTCTTCCAGCCCGCAGTGCGGGCCGTCCAAGCTATGGCGCGCACGCTGCGATTACTGCAATCGGGGCACCTGAATTTTTACCTCGGCCTGATCGGGATTCTCCTCGTGCTGATCCTCGGGCTGACGCTGATCTGATTTGCAAAGGCGAAACGATACGATGTGGACCTACGGAGCGATTGCTTTTTTTGGCGTGCTTGGTTGCTGGGCTCGGTTCGCACAAACGAACCTTGTGCAAGCGGTTTACAGCCGCGATTTTCCCTATGCCACCATGAGCATCAACGTTATGGGGAGCTTCTTCATGGGGTTTCTGTTCGTTGAAACTCTGGAGCGCCTGACGCTTGGGCCGGCGCTCCGCACTGGAATCCTGACGGGATTCCTTGGTGGTTATACGACTTTCTCGACCTTTGAAATGGAGACGCTTCTTCTTGCCGAAGGTGGCGAGGTGCTGAAGGCCTGTCTGTATGTCCTGCTTTCCGTCGGCCTCGGTTTGGTAGCCGCATTCGGAGGAGCCTACATGGCACGCAACCTGTGAGGAAAGAGACATGACGGAGGAAGTGTTGATGGTTCGTATTTATCTGCACGAAGCCGATCACGGCCGTCGAAAAACGTTAATGCAGGAGATCCTGACGCTGCTTCAGGATCAACACGGTGTTCAGGGCGTCACCGTATTCCGTGGTATCGCCGGCTTCGGTGCAAGCGGAGAGGTCCGCGCCGACGATATTCTTCGCCTCAATGTCGACCTGCCCCTCATGATCCAGTTTTTCGATGTGCCGAAGGTCGCTGAAGCTGCAATTGGAATTCTTGGCGATCTGGTTCCGGGCGGGCATATCGTCTCCTGGCCGGCGAAGCGTTACGGGGCCGCAACATCGCTGCCGAACAAAAGCTAGTCTCATGCAATCGCCGCCGACAGAAATGCGCAAGCGCAATTCCAAACTTCCGGCGAAGTCTAAAGCGAACGCCGCGCCGGCACTCGCTTTGACCCATGGCCAAGCCATGTGGCTAATGACGGAGCTTGGCCTTCGCGGTGGGGTCAGTGGGTCGACTTTCAACTCCTACATCAAATCTCTGCGCAGGATCGGAATCCCTTTCGAAACAGGCAAAGGGCAGTCCAAGGGACATCGGCATGTCACCTACGATTTCGAGGAGTTGATGGAGCTGACAGTCGCACTGCTGTTGCGGGTGTATGGAACAGTACCTGACGCCGTGTTGGTTGGTCTTCGCAATTTTCGTAATGATCTTCGGCCGATTTATCGTCAGGCATTCCATGATGCCATAACCAGAACGTTTCCTGCGGCGCGAGTCGTTGAACGCGCTGGGAGCCGTTTAACAGCCGAGGGACTCTTCCTGGACCTGAACATTCGATATGTGGCAGGACAGATGGTTCAATTCGGTCCACCGAAGGCTATGTCGCCGTTCGAAGCGATAGTGACTTTTACCAGTGCCGAAGTGCCTGGCCGGTCCTATCTGCCTTTAAACGTCACCGCCGTCGCCGAACTGATCGTAGGATGCTCCCGTGTGGCACCGTCGATCCGCCGTGGTCGCGGCGCGCCCACCTAGGGTAACAAAAGGCAACAACGGAAAGATTCCGGCCGTGGCTGCTTCGCTTGCCTCGTGGGGCTGGCGCAGGTATCATAAGCAAGATGGGGATGGAGTCCCCCGAAACCGCCGAAAGGCTGATGACTCCTACCGCGCGAATGGTCGTGGTAGGAAGGTTGTGACTCCTTGGTCCCCCGTTCTCCTCGGCAGGCCTTATCCGCAGCGATTCCTGCGTGAGGATTCCCCATTTCGCGCCGTTGATGTCGAACGAAGGGGATGGAGAACGCCATGGACAGGATTACTGCGATACTCGGAGACGAAATACTCGACTCGCGCGGCTATCCGACGATGCGCGTCGAAATTCGCTTGCAAAGCGGCATCAGCGCATTTGCATCAGTACCCTCGGGAGCATCCACCGGTGAGGGCGAGGCGCATGAGCTACGGGATGATGATTCCAAGCGCTATCGTGGCCGCGGAGTTCTCAAGGCGATCGCCAACTTGGAGGAAATCGGTCGTGTGATTCGTGGCCACGATCCGACCAAACAGACGGACCTTGATCGCCTTCTCATTGAGACAGATGGGACTGAGACGAAGTCTCGACTCGGCGCCAACGCCATTGTGGGCGCATCGATGGCGATTGCTCGCGCCGGTGCGCAGGTCTCCCGGAAGCCACTATACGCCTACCTTGCGAATGCAGCGGCCCACCGCCTTCCCGTTCCAATGATGAACGTCATCAATGGAGGAGTTCATGCCGCAAACTCGCTCGATTTTCAGGAATTCATGATTGTGCCGCACAGCGCGCCGTCATTCCGCGAGGCTATGCGATGGAGCTCCGAAACCTATTACGCGCTTCGCGACCTTCTCATCGAGAAAGGTCTCGCCACCGGCGTCGGCGATGAAGGTGGCTTTTCACCGAACCTGGACAGCAACGACGCAGCCTGTTCGCTGATCGTTGAAGCCATCCAGCGCGCGGGTTTCATTCCTGGTGAGCAGATCGCCCTTGCACTCGATCCGGCCGCTTCGTCGTTCTGGCGCGACGGCTCGTATGACTTGAAAAAGTCCGGTGCGGGAACGATGGATAGTGTCGCTCTCGAAGCGCTCTATAGAGACTGGATCAAGCGGTTCCCCATTGTCTCGATCGAGGACGGGTTCGGCGAGCACGATTGGCCGGCATTCCAGTTTCAGACCGCTGAGCTCGGACAATCGATCCAGATCGTTGGTGACGATCTGTATGTGACGAATCCCAAGCTGATCGAGCGCGGCGTTGCCGAGAAAACAACGAACGCCGTTCTAATCAAGCTTAACCAGATTGGTACCGTCACCGAAACGATCGCAGCTATCTCAGCTTGCCGCGCAGCGGGATGGAATTACATCATCTCTCACCGCTCCGGCGAAACCGACGATCCGTTCATCGCAGATTTTGCGGTCGCGATGAATGGTGGGCAGATCAAGGCCGGCGCACCCTGCCGTGGTGAACGTCTGGCGAAGTACAATCGCTTGCTCGAGATCGAACGTGAGGTTGCCGGCCAAAGCTTCTACCTGTCTCCCTTTGCCGCAGATCACGTCCACTCCGAGGATAATGAATGCACCGCCGAGATTTCTCTTTCCTCGGGACATGGCGTCGTGGCTGTGATCGAGGAGGCCTCTTCAGCCCAACGGTGTCTGACCGTAGCGCAAAGGGCGGCACAACTCGCAGGGAATATTCCGTTAACAGCACTTCACATCTGTGTTGATCCCGCCAAGCTCATCGCAGCCGCCGAGGAAATCGACCTTCAAACGATGCGTGAGCTGCGCGAAGGTACTGCCCAAGAGCGATTATGTCAGGCTCGATATATATTTGAAGGCTGGTTGGCGTTTTCCGGTGCTCGCGTCAAATGGCTCGAACATGTCGGCGATATCACATCTTCCTTGGTCGCCGAGGTGAAGGGAGCTGGGCTCATTGCAGTAGCAAAGCCGCATAATCTTGATGCCGCCGACGCGCTGCACGCCGCGATTTTTAGTACCGGTCGCCCGGTTCTGTTTGTGCCGACCGAAGGCGACCTTCCGCAAACGTTGGGCGAGCACATCGTGATTGCGTGGAAACCGCGGACGCAAGCACGTAAGGCGATCACGCGCACGATACCCTGGCTCCGAGCGGCCAAGCGACTCACGATCGTCGCTGTCGACGAATTCGGAGCCGGCCAGGGCTGCATGGAAGCGCTAGGGCTACTGAAGGACCAGGGTATTTCAGCCGAGGTCAGGCACGTGCACACCCAGCCGGGGCAGCATATCGGCGCGCGTTTACTGTCGGAAGCCGAAGCGGTCACGGCCGATGCCATCGTTATGGGCGCCTTTCGTTTCGGCCAGATTTTCGAATGGGTATTCGGCGGCGTGACGCACGAAGTTCTCAGGCACACCCGCTTGCCGGTTTTCATGATGCACTGAAAACCGTGCGCGAGGTCGCTGTTAACCCCACCAGATCTACTTCTTTCGAAACACTGGCCTCCATTGAGATGTTTACGTCCCTGCTTCGCTGAATAATTCCGGAGTACAATGCCGTGGCGAGGGAAATCCCTTTCATCGTAGCACTCAAGAATCACAAACGCTGGGTGGATAAATTTTCAATCGTTTCAATCGTTTCAGTCCTCGGCTTATCCTACTTCGTGGCCTATCTTGCCGACCTTACGAAGGCGGACGAAGCGGGCCGTATCAGCATGTACATCACGACGGCAAGTGTTGTGATCGTTGTATGTATCTGGCAGGCTACGGCGTTCATTGTCGCCTCTATCGAGTTTGCGTTCCAACAGCGGAGGGACAACAAAGAGCCGTGGGAGTAGTTTTCGTTCTTTTTCGGGCTGCTCCATTAGCAAAAGGGCGGTCAACAGAAAATCTCGCTCAGCCTTCCCCTCATCAATCGGTCGAGCAGCAATCTGTGAGTCGATTTGGAACGATCAACAGCCTCTTCGACTGCGCTGGCTACACTGACCAAATCTCGCTCCGGAACTTCCATCATTCTGTCGCTCGCGAAAGATGGGATTGCCCTGAAATCCGACGTTCTTCCCCACGGAACCATTCCAACATTTTTGAGCGGCTTCCCGAGAGGGGTTTGGCCCATTGAGTGGAACGGATGGGTTTGTCATTGCCGTCCCAAAACATTTCCTTCACGACAAGAAGGGTCCATCCGTTCGGATTTGGCTTGGTGAGCAAATACTGATCGATGACAAATCCGGAGGCGCCCCCATTGAAAGTATGCCGTTCGCGGATCCAGTTGACGCCGCGGTGCTCCCATTTCGTGCGGCGCAGATCCGAATGCGCCTCACCAAGAAGCCCGTAGATCAACCGGAAAAACGATGAACTGGCAAAAGTTCTCACGGCTCATCCCAAGTCTTCTTGGTGCTGCATGCGTTACGCTGGCTGCCGTCTGTTCCGCAGTTGGACGAAGTAAATGCCAAGCCGCCCTGACCAATGGGAGTTCGGGTCACGCGGTGGCCGAGTTCGAGCCCGGTTTTTCGACGCCTCATTCATCCTTTCATCGCAGGGGCGACATTCTATCCGTTCGAAAGGACATTTGCCCTGGCAAATAAAAACCCGCCTAACGGCGGGTTGCACAATCCTCCCACCGCGATATCTCGCACGGCAGGAGTCATCAGCCATGGGGGCGGTTAAAGGGAGACTCCATTCCCTGCACAAAAGCTACCAGCCGCAACGCGAAAGTGCAATGCGGCCTTGCCGAAAAAGAAAGCGAGCCGTTCGCCAATGCCGGTTCGCCCTCCAAACCCCTTGACGTCGCGCCGCCGGCAGACGAGCATAAGAGCGGGAATGGAGTCTCCCTTTTAAACTGCCTCGGTGCTGATGACTCCTACCGCAACATTGTGCGGTGGGAGGTCGCTTGCGTGTAGTACGACGCCTGCGACCGCAGTTCGGGAGGCAGGGCGCGTGCTGGATGCATATCTTCGGCAGTCCGTTCGAAACGGATCACTCGGTATTATCTGGCCGAATGATCGTCAGACTCGCTATGGTGAAGAGTATTGCCCACAGGTGGTGGTAAGGCTGAACGGCCTATTCACACCACTAAAGCTTGCTCTTCATCCTTATCTTTATCTTGGCGAAGCCTACATGGACGGCTCGTTACGTCTTGAGCGTGGCACGTTGTGGGATCTCATGGACCTTCTCTGCAAGAACCTTGCGGGGCAGCCCGATGGTTGGCTTGTTCGGCTGGCGCGTCCAATTATTAGCAGCCTGACTCAGCACAATTCCCGCCGACTTTCCCGACGAAATGTGTCGCACCACTATGACCTTTCCAATAAACTATATCGGCTTTTTCTCGACAAGGACCTGCAGTATTCGTGTGCGTACTTTAAGCGTCCTGATCTGACGCTGGATGCTGCGCAAACAGCAAAGAAACGCCATTTAATCGCAAAGCTTCAACTGCAAGCCGGTCAACGCGTTCTCGACATCGGCTGCGGGTGGGGTGGTCTCGCGTTATCGATCGCCGAAGCCGCGAATGTAGAGGTTCTCGGCATCACCCTCTCCCGAGAACAGCTTGAGGTGGCGAAGCAGCGCGCTAGTGAAGCTGGTCTGTCCGAGCGGGTCAAATTCAAGCTCATGGATTTCCGCGACGTTAGAAAAGATGCGTTCGATCGGATCGTTTCCGTCGGGATGTTCGAACATGTCGGCGCTCCCAACTATGCAGCGTTCTTCGAGCAGATACACAAGCTACTATCTCCCTCGGGAATCGCCGTCTTGCACGCGATTGGCCGCATGCACGGGCCGTCGATAACCAGTCGCTGGATGCAGAAGTATATTTTTCCCGGGGGGTATATCCCCGCTCTCTCGCAAGTTATTCCCCACGTCGAACGGTGTGGATTTTGGCTCACGGACCTGGAAATCCTTCGGCTTCATTATGCCAACACCCTGCGCCTCTGGCGCGAACGAATTCAGCAAAGTCGCGAAGCCGTCGAAAAACTTTACGACCAGCGGTTCTGCCGCATGTGGGAATATTACCTCGTCGCTAGTGAGATGAGCTTCCGCTACGCCGGCTTCATGGTTTTCCAGATCCAGTTGGCCAAGGCCGTCGGCGCCGTCCCGCTCACCCGAGATTACCTATTCGAAGCCGAGGGCAAGGCGACATCCTTTTTTGACTTCCCAACGTCTCAGAGTGTCCAGTACGCCCCGTGCGCTACATCGCTGAATCGATCCGACTGATTCACCAGTGCAGATCCTGTAGGACTTTGATCGGCAGATTTCCGCCCCCGTCCGGTAGGAGGCACTATGCCAACTCAGGAATTCACGCAAACAAGGCGTACGAGCGGCGACCGCAAGATCGCCATTCGATTTGTCCTGCTGATCGGTATCCTGAGCTTTTTTGCGGACTTCACCTATGAGGGCTCACGAAGCATTCTGGGACCCTATCTTGGAGCGCTTGGCGCCAGCGCGACAATCATTGGCATCGTCACAGGCTTCGGCGAATTGCTCGGTTACGGTCTCAGACTGATGTCCGGACGGTGGGCTGACGCGACCGGTCAATTCTGGCCCATCACAATTCTCGGCTATGTCGTGCAGATGACGGCCGTCCCGGCGCTCGCACTGACGACGAGTTGGCAAGCTGCCGCGGTGTTGATCATCCTCGAGCGCGTCGGCAAGGCGATACGCAATCCGCCGCGCGACGTCATGTTGTCACATGCGGCCAAGCAGATCGGCGGCTACGGGACCGTCTTCGGTATTCACGAAGCGCTCGATCAGTTCGGAGCCTTGTTCGGCCCGCTTCTGGTTGCCTTCATTCTGGCGAACCGAGGGAGCTACCAGGAGGCCTTCGCCGTTTTGCTTATCCCCGCTTTGACTAACCTTGCATTCGTCGCACTCGCGCGGCTGCTCTATCCCCGGCCCCAAGATCTCGAACCATCGCCGCCACTGATCGCGAGCGACGGCTTGCCACGCGTTTTCTGGCTTTATCTCGCGGGCGCCGCACTCGTTGCGGCTGGCTTCGCTGACTATCCTGTGATCGCCTACCATTTCGGCAAGACGCATATCGTTCCGAATGAATGGATCGCGATTTTCTATGCTGTCGCGATGGCCGTCAGCGGAACGGCTTCACTGGTGTTCGGACGCCTGTTCGATCGCTTTGGCTTTTCCGTACTTATCGCACTGACGTTTGCCGCCGCCCTTTTCGCGCCGCTTGTTTTCCTCGGCGGCTTCTGGCTGGCTCTGATCGGTGCGGTAATCTGGGGTATGGGCATTGGCGTGCATGAATCCATCATCCCAGCGGCAGTAGCGCCAATGGTCCCACTGCATCGTCGAGCATCGGCGTTCGGTTTGTTCACGGCGGGCTATGGTGGGTCTTGGTTCCTAGGTAGCGCGGTGATCGGCATTCTTTATGATGCCTCGGTCTCCGCGGCCATTTTCTTTTGCATCCTGATGCAGTTGGCAGCGACCCCGATTTTCATTGCTGTCGGCCGCCGGCACCCAGACTTTCAGCACCCATAAAAGTCTCTCTATCTTTCGATGATTTACCTCTTTGAGACTCAGGGAATAGTCAGCGTTCCCAGTCCCGTTCCTGCACGGATGACGTGATGGGCCGCTGGTTGACGCCTTATCTTGGGTCACCTACATTAAAAAAGGGATGGAGTCCCCCTCTCACGCTCTGTTCGCTGATGACTCCTGCCATTTGAACCGTGCGCCAATCAGGCACCGAGGCAGGACTGTCATGATGAGGGCTAACCGTCCCGATCCCCAAGATTGTGCTCTTGTTGAGCGAGGATTTTGCAGGCCGCATACGTTTGCGACGTCGGTGATTCCCGTTGGCTCCTCTCGGGCCAGCGGCAACGACTGCTGATGTGGAGTTCAGCCATGGACCTTCGCGAATACGAAAGGGCGAAGTTCGAGGTAGCAGAGCTTCTCCAAAGGGTCGTGACGCACAAATTGACGGATGGCAGCCGTTCGCTGCACGATCGGTTGCAGGACCTGTTTGCCCGCCTCGCGGAAGATCGCTTCAACCTCGTCGTTGCCGGCCGCTTCAATCCCGGCAAGTCTTCGCTGATGAATGCCATCCTCGGCCTGGACCGCCTACCGACAGGCATCGTGCCGCTGACTTCTGTGATCACGACAGTCTCCTATGGCACGGCCGAAAAAGTGACGATCAAATACCGACAGCGCCGACTCGACAGCGAAATCTCTCTTAGGCAATTGGCCGAATACGTTACGCAGGACGGCAACCCGGGCAACATCCGGGGGATCGCGACGGCAAACGTTGAATTGCCGGCCGACATCCTGCGGCGTGGCTTCTATTTCATCGATACGCCTGGCCTTGGTTCGGTCATTGCCGAAAATACCGCAACGACGAATGCTTTCCTGCCCGAATCGGACGCTCTCCTGCTTGTCACGAGCTTCGACAGTCCGCTTACGGATGATGAATTTATCTTCGCTCGCGCAGCCCTTGGCGATCTGCCCGTCTTCGTGATGTTGAATAAGCAGGATCTCGTAACGCCGGTGAAACGAGACCAGGCCGTAGCTTTTGTCCGACGGCATCTCGAGGGACTTGGGGTGCAGCGGCCTGTGGGCATCTTTTCGGTCTCGGCGCGCGACGCCCTGGCGGCGAAGCTGTCCAATGATTCTGAGCTTCTTGCTGCGAGCGGATTGCCGCCGCTTGAAGACGAGCTTGTCCGATTTCTCGTCGAAAAAAAGCGTACCGTGTTTTTGTCGCGCATGTGCATACGCGTCGAAGAACTACTCGGCGATCTCCCAACTTTCGACGGATCGGGAGCGTTGCGGCAACGGGCGCAAGCGCTGACGAAAAAATTCAGCGGCATCACCGATGTGGAAGGGCGGCGTCAGGAAGATGCCGCTGCCGCCGGTCATTTCAATTCGGCTCAGCTTCGATCGTGCGAAATCTGCGCCACCGTCGAGAGGCGAAGCTGGGATTTTCTGGCTCGGTTCCAGTACGACCTCGCGACAGATCGCAATTGTCAGATCGACTTCGCGACCCGGTCCGGATTTTGTTGCTATCACACGGCCGAATACAAGGATATCGCATCACCCTTCGGAACCTGTTCAGGCTACCCACCGCTTCTCGAGCGGATGGCGAAGTTGCTGCAAATCGCAGCACTGCCGAGTTGTGGCGATCCGCAAATGGCTGTCGCGGCCTTATTACCGGATCACGGCTCATGCCTGATGTGCGCTGTGCGCGACGAAGCCGAGGCGCGCGCTGTTGCGGATGTATCAGAGCGGCTTCGGACTGGCGATGCGGTCAGGCGAAAGCAGATGTCCGCCCTCTGTCTGCCGCATCTGGTTGCCGTTACCAATTTGGTTGACGATCGCGAGATCCTCCGTGCGCTCCTGCAGCAACAGGCGGCAACGCTGGAGCGCACAGCGGAGGACATGCGGCGGTTTGCGCTCAAGCAGAGCGCGGCTCGCCGGGAGCTCCAGACCAAGGAGGATCAAACTGCGCCCCAGCGCGCACTTACGCTTGTCGCCGGACGACGCAACGTTAATTTCGCAGCCGGGCATGCATCCGACTCGCCGCTCACCGTGAGCGCAGCGCCTCGTGTTGGCGAAAGGATCGGCCATGACTGAGCAAGCTCACGACGTTGCTCATCGTTCTCCTGCCGCCTCAATCGGCGCGAGCTACGGTCAGCCTACTTCCACTGCAGTGGTGCCTTTCGGCAGCATCCTGTTCCCGCCCGGCCTCGAGGCGCGATTAGATTGCGCCAACGAGCCTGATTGCTTCATCGACTTGAACCTCGATCAGGTTATTGCCGCAGTCGTTAACAAGCGTGACGAAGAAACCCTGCGACCGATCTTTTATTCGCCTTTCCGAAGCGAAGATATCGTGCGGTACCGCCAAGCCGTGTTTTCTGATCTGGAGCGCTCGGATTTGTTCGCTCTATTCCCGGTCTTCTGCGAGATCATGCGATCCGTACGCGCGAATCTTGGTTATGCGGAACAGATCTCTTGCCGCAGCCATCAGCATACCGTTTTCCTCCATGCGGTTGGCCTTTATTGTCATGGCGTAACGTCGTTGCTGCGCGATCTGCAATCCGTTGCTCCGCAATCGCCCGGATTGCGTAATCTTCTTGGTTATCTCACTGCCTATTCGGATTCGGCCGCGTTCCGACAACTTGTAAGCGAGACGGCAGAGCTACACGAACTTCTGTCAAATCTGAACTACGGTATGCTGTTCCGTGGCGATCAGGTCACCGTGCGGAGATACGCGTCCGAGCCCGACTATACCGTCACCGTTCTCGAGCGCTTCGCGAAGTTCAGAGAGACCAAGACGGAGCCACCCGCGTCTCGCAAAAACACGGACGGTTTCTCGTTGAACCACGTCGAGCAGGCAATTCTCGAATTTGTGAGCCGTCTCTTTCCGGTGGAGTTTCACAACCTTGACGAATTTGTAGGTCGTCATGGCGGGTTCATTGATGAGACGATCGCACGCTTCGATCGCGAGATCGGGTTTTACGTCGCTTACCTCGAATTTATCGATCCTCTCAAGCGTACCGGATTGCCCTTTTGTCACCCGGAAGTATCTGTCTCATCGAAAGAGACATTGGTGGAGAGCAGCTTCGACCTGGCGCTCGCCGCAAAGCTCGTCCAGGAGACAGGCACCGTCGTCCGCAACGACTTCCACCTCACCGGGCAAGAGCGGTTACTGGTGGTCTCCGGCCCGAACCAGGGTGGCAAGACGACCTTTGCCCGGATGTTCGGACAACTACACTTTCTGGCGAGTCTTGGCTGCCCCATCCCGGGCAAGGCTGCACACCTGTTTCTTCCCGACCGCATTTTCACGCATTTCGAGCGGGAAGAGGACATCGCCAATCTGCGGGGCAAACTGGAGGATGAACTCGTCCGATTGCATGCGAGCTGCGAAGCCATGACATCCAATAGCGTAATTGTTCTCAACGAAATCTTCAATTCGACGAGTTTGGATGACCAGGTTTTCCTGAGCACCAGGATTATCGAGAAAATCCTGGCGGCCGATGTAATAAGTATCTGCGTGACCTTTATCGACGCGCTTTCCACCTTAAGCGATAAGACAGTCAGCATGGTGAGCACGGTCGATCGCGAAGATCTCGTCCACCGAACCTTCGAGGTCATCCGCAAACCCGCCGATGGCCTCGCCTATGCGCTCTCGCTTGCACAGAAGCATGGCATAACCTACGACCAGCTCCGCAGGAGGGTCCGTCCATGAAGACCTTCCTGATGCATCCCGATCGTGATTTCAACGCAGAGCCGCCCTCCCCTAAAGTCGTGATTCCGTACGCTCAGGATCTCGAGCTCAACGTACTGCTCGATGCCGCCGCGGCAGGGGATCGTTATCTCCATGACATCATGTCCGCGGCTTGTGCTCATGCATGGGAAAACGACATCGCAACCGTTCTATATCGGCAGGCGATACTGAAGGACTGTCTTGCCAACCCGGCTGTTGCGCGGCAACTCTACGCGATCGCGACCGAGCCGTTCAGCCGGGATCATAGTTGGAGCTTCAGTCTTTACGGCAGGGATGCCGCCTCGAAGGTGAGCAGCGGCGTGCACACCCTGCAAAGCAGCCTCGACGTGCTTGGCCGCCTGCGGGATACCTGCATTCGCCATGCCGGCCGATTCACATCTTCCGGTTTCAGGCTGTTCTTCGCAACGCTCGAACGGGATCTCGACGACTCCTGCCTCGCAGCAGCGCGCGCGGACCTCGATAACCTGACATTCCACAACGGGCTGCTGCTGAGTGCTCAAGTTGGCGAAGGCGGCAAAGCGATTGGTACGATGCTGCGAAAGCCGCAGCCACGCGATCTGAATTGGATGCGCCGTATCCTTACATCTGGAGGGCGGAGTTTCACGTACCAGCTTCATCCGCGCGACGATGCGGGAGCCCGGGCCTTCAGCGAATTGCAAGACCGCGGCCTTAGTTTGATTTCGGACGCAATCTACCAGTCGGCCGAGCACGTTCTCGGTTTCATCAAGGCTCTGCGCGCCGAACTCGCATTCTATCTCGGCTGCCTCAATCTCAAGGAGCGCTTCGATCAGATCGGCGAGCCGGTTGCTTTTCCTGAGCCCCGGGAGGACCATGGCCACTTTCGCTGCAGGAACCTGCGTGACGCCAGTCTGGCATTGACTATGGGACGGCCCGTGATCGGCAACGATGTCGACGCCGAAGGCAAGCCCCTGGTCATCATTACCGGCGCCAATCGCGGCGGCAAGTCGACGTTCCTTCGCAGCGTCGGTCTCGCTCAATTAATGACGCAATGCGGGTCGTTCGTTACCGCGGACGCATTCGTGATTTCTCTTCATTCCGGCTTGTTCACACATTACAAGCGGGAGGAAGATCGCAACATGCGAAGCGGCAAGTTCGATGAAGAACTCGTCCGTATGAACGCGATTGCGGATGACATTCACCAGTCCGCGGTGGTTCTGTTCAACGAGTCCTTCGCCGCCACGCACGAGCGCGAGGGCTCGGAAATCGCTCGCCAGATCGTTACGGCTCTTCTGGAGAACAACGTCACGGTGTTTTTCGTCTCGCACATGTATGAGTTCGCGCGCTCGTTTCTGAACGATGAGCGGGCCTTGTTCCTGCGCGCCGATCGCGAGGAAGACAGCGTGAGAACCTTCCGGCTCGTCCCCGCGAAGCCTCTCCCAAAGAGCTTCGGCCATGACCTCTATGAACGCATTTTCGGAAACGCATGAGGCCGTACCGCCTTCTGCATAAGTGGGACCAGCGCGGTTTATCTCGGCGAATAGCAGCGTTGAACTCAGCTGCAGAGACTTGCCCGGGTACGGTTTTGCGCTATTCTACATGCTGGGGATGGAGTCCCCCTTTAAACGCATGCCCGCTGATGACTCCTGCCAATCGAAGTTGCGAACCATGAGGTTCGCCAAGGCAGAAAACCATGAGCGGACAAGCTGGCGATCAACCCGATCTTACGTTTAACGATCTCATGGCCGATCCGATGATCCGCACGATTATGGAAGCGGACGGCATCGACGAGCGCGAACTGCGCGAGCTATTTGATCGGACGGCCGCGCAACGAAACCAGCAATTGGGCGAGGACAGTGAAGGTTCTGAGCCCGTGCCGGACCCGCACCTTCAACTAACGACCTGTGTAGCTGATGGGCGTGCGGCGGCCACGAGGATTCGCTCAAAACGCACGAGCAAGCGTCGATCCAGCATCGTGCCTTCATGGTCCCCGACGAGCACGTGGCAATGGCCACCCCATGATCTTCTCATATGGCTCGCTGTGGGTGAATTCCTTCTCGTTCTGCCGCGCGGGTTGCGGCCCGCTGCCGACGAGAGCGGTCTTATATATTGCTGACTTAAAGCAGCCCACCCAGTAGCGGGCAGCGCGAACTCCCGCCGCGATCTTCAACGATGTAACCTCGCACGGGCTGCAAGTTGGATCCTTCGAACTCGTCGGGAAGCGCGGAACTTGCCGCGCCATTCGCCGTTATTACGTTCACGTCGGGGAAGGAGTCCCCCATCATTCCCGCCGAGAGGCTGATGACTCCTGCTGCGTGGTTTAAGCGCGGTGGGAGAACGTCGGCAAACCCACCGTCAGATCATCTGCCGTTGCCATCATGAGTGCCGCGCGACCTTGGCGTGGGCACCTCATGACCTATGACCTGAGGAGGTTATCATGGAGCAGTTTGCCATAGAGTTTTTGGACGTCCAACCGATGATAGAGGCACTCAGAACCAGACCGATGGACTTCGAGTGGGATAGAGGCTGGCTGCATCATTTGCCAAGCAATCACTGGTTTAAAGTCGATGAGGAAGGCGATATCCGAATCGACGCGCACTGCGATTGCGTTATTCTGCGCGTGCGTCGCGATCAGGGCAGAAAGCTTTGGAATGCATTCCAGACGTGGGAGGCATCCTATTGGCGACCCATAGAGATCAATGGGGAATTCGCCAGACACTTTGGACCGCCAAACTGGCTGCAACGTCTCTATCGCGGCTCGAGGTTCATACTTCGTCGTCTCCGTTAGCGCAAGATCCGACCTTCGTTCGTCGCGACTAGCCTTGATAATCCTTTTGACCCGGAGCAATCGCCCTTGCGAACCAGCAACAATCTGGATCCGACGAGTTTGCCGTCCCTTTCAGGCACAGCGCTCGTGCGTGCCCGGGCTCGGTTACGCCGGGAGGCGCACTCGGCAAGTGCGAGCAGGAAGTAACCTGTCGGCCATAAGCAGTAACTGAGAAGGAAGATCGCAATGAACCTCTCGCACATTCCAATTGGCTCAAATGCACCCCACGAAGTCAACGTCGTCATCGAAATTACGCAAGGCGGCGCGCCCGTTAAATACGAGGTCGACAAACAAACGGGCGCCATGTTTGTCGACCGGTTCCTGCACACCGCAATGTTCTATCCGGCGAATTACGGCTTCATTCCTCAAACGCTTTCGGAGGATGGAGACCCAATCGATTGCATGGTGATTTCACCAACGCCGGTGGCACCGGGCGTCGTCGTCCGATCTCGCCCCATTGGGGCACTTCTCATGGAGGACGAGCACGGAATCGACGAGAAGATCATTGCTGTGCCAATCGACAGGCTTCATCCGTTCTATAAGCGGGTGACAAGCTATCGAGACCTCCCGGAAATTCTCATCGAGCAAATCGGTCATTTTTTCGAGCACTACAAGGAGCTTGAGAAGGGCAAATGGGTGAAGCTCGCCCGCTGGGTCGATCCTGCTGAAGCCGCCGACTTGATTCGTGCGGGTGTTAAGCGCGCGAAGGCAAAGACGCAGTGATTATCAGGCACCTTGTGGCCGCACACGCGCCGGTCGGCTGACGACGCAAACGTTGGCGGTCGGGACGACGAAGTCGGGCCTGTTTGGCCGGCGCGCTATATTCTTGCTATTGTGGCGAGTATACGGATCGGAGTGCGCCGCAATTCTTGATATGAGTCCTCGCTTCCGCAGTTCCTACGACGATTGAAATGGAACATAGAGAGGATCGATGGAACACAGAGAGGACCGACGACCGATCGTAAAGATCGGTACTACCTCTCCTCGCTTGACCGAAGATTCCTCTGTATATCGCTGGTCCGTTCAATTGCAACGTATCCGCCCCGCCAATAGGCAAGAGCTGTGTTCCTTTCCGGTGCCGCGAGATGAACGACGCCGCCGAGGGTGATCGCATGAGAGTGTCGCTCGATGATTTCTTCGCCACCGCCTCAGAAACATCGTGAGTGACAAGAATTGCAGTGAACGCCTGGTCGCTCCAAACTCGCTCAAGCAATCGCTGCATCGGGATGCGCGTCAAAGCGACCGAGATATTCAACCAACCTAAATAGCCTATCGTTCCGGCAGTTAGAGGGCCGGCCAACTAGGCCGCCGCGATTGAACCCACCACAACAGTGACGCCTGTCAAAATTGGATGCTCTTGCGCCTCTCTTTTGGCTTCGGCAAAGATTGCACCCGCACCACCAGATATGATCTGAATTTGAGCTTTAAGAGTTGTCGCGGCTGTAAGGCTAGAGTTTCCTGCACTCTTAGCGGCGAGATCTAAACCAGCTCGAAAAATGTCTACCTGCCATTGGTTTCCACTCAGTTGATATATTCCACAACCGACCTAGCATTGATTTTGAGGGCCAGCCGCCATCGCATGATATCACTGGGAGCGCTTAGGAAACGTGACAATGACTGAAAACACAGCTCTAAAAGCTGCGGACCACACCAAGTGCAGCCCACTTGTTCTGTTCGCTTCCAGGCGCGTTTTCTCGATTTTCTCGTTTGCTTGTTTGTCACTTCTCTTGAGCTCACTTCTGATTAAAAACAGCAATCCGATAATGTGCGGAATAATGATTTTCGCTTTTTCGCTTCCCTTTGGCTTTTTCGGTTTTCATCTTATTTCTAACGGATACCGCCTGGACCTTACTGATGGTGGCTTAGCCTTGACGTGTTTTGAGCGGACGCAAACCGCCCGTTGGGCGGACGTAAAAAGTATCCGTGCAGGATCTTCTGGATTTTATAAACAATTGTTTGTGAACTACCGAGAGAGGGCTCTCGATCGGTCTCTCACGCTTTGGCCAGTCTTTTTTGTATTAGCGCACGTGAATTGGCTACTCTGATCCGTCCATATTGCGAGAACTATCCGAAACTTAGCGAAACACTGCTTTTGGACGTGTAGAACCGCGTCTTTCCCTGAAACAGATAAATACTCTGCCCGAACCGAGCGCGCAGAGGCGAGATGGCGCCGACATCCACTTCGTGGTCGACGCCTATTTCAAGCAGATCCGCAGCACTGTCGATTCCATCTACCTCAACAACCTACATTACCACCTTATGATGGGATCTCGGCGCCTCAACAAGTCGAGACCGGTCCACGTGTCCCGGCTTCGCACGCTGAAGGTGTCAGACTTGACGGAATCTGAGGTCGAGGCGGAATTCAAGCACACCACAAAGCTCTTCGACACGGCGGGAACCGAGGACAAAATTGCGAAGGACGCAGCATTTACGGCTACGCTACAGACAAAGGCACTGGTGAAGACAACTTCGCTGAAGGGGCCTGCAAAACCAGCTCCAAAAAAGAAGGCCGCCAGGAAAGCAGCGAAAAAGAAGTGAAAGAGACGACGACCGGGCTAGGTCGCCCGGCCTCACAGCAAAAAGCCGCCTCGGGCGGTAGCGCCAAGAATTCTCACTTCGCCACCGCAGGCCGCGGAGAACGGGACAAATAGCACTGCGACCTCGTCCGCTCAGCCATGATCGAACCACGTCTCCGCCAGCGGTCCCTCGAAAACGGAAATATCTGGGATATCGGCCGGAGACTTTCGGGTGTTTGGTACCGGGCAGGTGCGGATTGGTAAGATAGAGACTGACCGCCAGCTTCCAAGGCCCGCTCTTAGCGGGCCTTTCTGCGACTTAACTGGGAAAGTCTCTAGCGCTCGGACCGGATGGCTGGGGCGGGAGGGATCGAACCTCCGAATGGGGGAATCAAAATCCCCTGCCTTACCGCTTGGCTACGCCCCAACGGCCCGGAACGCGCGAAAAGTAACCTCGCGGATTCCCTCGGGCTCCGACGGTCTATAGAGAGAACCCTGTTTTTTCAACCGGCTGGACCGATCCGACAGCGGTTGGCCTGCTCGAAATCTGGGCCTTCTCCCTGCGCTCCTGGAAAACCGGAAGCCAATGGTCCGAGGCCGGGCCGCATCGCCACTATGGTCACTATACTTGAAAGAGTTGAGAGCCGTCCGGTTTCGTGGGAATACGGCTATGGCGGCCAACAGGCGCCGTCCTGTCCAGCCATCGCTCGCGAGGCACGCCATGACCTATCGCGCACCGATCAGCGACATGCTGCTTGCTCTCAACCACGGCGCGGGGATGAAGGCCGCGGTCGCAGCCGGCCATTATGGCGACTACGATCCCGTAATCACCGCAGCGGTGCTGGAAGAAGCCGGCCGGTTCGCGAGCGAGGTGCTGGCGCCGCTCGACCGCAGCGGCGACCAGCACGGCGCCAGGCTGGAAGACGGCCACGTGACGACCGCGCCCGGCTGGCCTGATGTCTACCAGCGCTGGGCTGCGGGGGGCTGGAACGCCGTCTCGGGGCCGGAGAATTTTGGCGGACAGGGGCTGCCGCTCGCGATCAACGCCGCCTGCACCGAAATCTGGAGCGCGGCAAACGTCGCGTTCGGCCTGTGCCCGCTGCTGACGCTCAGCGCGATCGAGGCGCTCGCCGCGCACGGCAGCGATGACCTGAAAAACATCTATCTCGCAAAACTGGTGTCCGGCCAATGGACCGGCACGATGCAACTGACCGAGCCGCAGGCCGGGTCGGACGTCGGCAGCCTGCGCAGCCGGGCGGAACGGGCCGCCGACGGCAGCTATCGCATCTTCGGCACCAAGATCTTCATCACCTATGGCGACCACGACATGACCGAGAACATCGTGCATTTCGTGCTCGCGCGCCTGCCCGATGCGCCGGCGGGCACCAGAGGGATTTCCCTTTTTCTCATCCCGAAATTCCTCGTCAGCGCGGACGGCTCGCTCGGCGCCCGCAATGACATCCATGCCAGCGGCATCGAGCACAAGCTCGGCATCCATGCCTCGCCGACCTGCACCATGACCATGGGCGATAATGGCGGCGCCGTCGGCTACCTGATCGGCGAGGAAAATCACGGCATGCAATGCATGTTCACGATGATGAACCAGGCCCGGCTCGGGGTCGGGCTCGAAGGCGTCGGCATCGCCGAGCGCGCCTATCAACGCGCGCTGGCTTACGCGCGAGAACGCAGGCAGGGCCGCGCCGTAGGCAAATCCGGCGATGGCATGGACGCCATCATCGTGCATCCCGACGTCAAGCGGATGCTGATGCAGATGCGCGCGCTCACCGCCGCCGCCCGCACGATCTGCTACGCCACCGCCGTCGCGCTGGATGTGGCGGCGCGTGCGAGCGATCCTGACGTGCGCACAGCCGCCGCCGCCCGCGGCGCGCTGCTGACGCCGGTGGCGAAGGCGTTCTCGACCGACATCGGCAATGAGGTCGCCTCCCTCGGCATTCAGGTTCACGGCGGCATGGGCTTCATCGAGGAGACCGGAGCGGCGCAGCATTATCGGGACGCCCGCATCACCTCGATCTACGAAGGCACCAACGGCATCCAGTCGATCGATCTGGTGACGCGAAAGCTCGGCGCCGACCGCGGCGCGGCGGTGTTCGCGCTGCTCGACGAACTGTCGGAGACCGTCAAGCGCGTGGAGGCTTCGAACGATCCGGCGTTCGGCACCACCGGTATCAGACTGCATGAAGCGGTCGGGTCTCTCGAACGCGCCAGCAAATGGCTGCTGGAGCGGCTGGCGTCGGCACAGAATGACGCGCTCGCCGGCGCGACACCCTATCTGCGGCTGTTCGGAGCGACGCTCGGCGGTTGCAAGCTCGCAGAAGAAGCCCTCGCGGCGCGTGACCATAGCGACGAATTCGGCGATGCCAGCCGCTACGTCACGCTGGCGCGCTTCTTCGCCGAGACGATCGCGGTGCAGGCTCCGGCGCTGGAGCGCACGGTGATCGACGGCGCCGATGCCGTGAACGGCGCCGATGCGGTTTTGCTCTCCTAGATCCAGATCGCGCGGCACGGAGCAACGAAACACATCATGACCGGACATGTCACAGTCACCGACGGCGACGCGATCCGGGTCATCTCCATGCGCCGTCCGGAGAAGAAGAACGCGATCACCCGCGAGATGTATCGCACGATGAGCGAGGCGATCGATGCCGCACAAAACGATCCGACGATCCGCTGCATTCTCATCACCGGGGGCTCTGGCGTGTTCACGGCAGGCAACGACCTCGACGACTTCCTGAAGGACGGCACGTCCGGCAGCAGCGACGGCCCCCGCGGTTCCGACGCGGTGACATTCCTTCACGCGCTGGCGCACAACACAAAACCCCTCATCGCGGCGGTAGAAGGCCTCGCGATCGGCATCGGCGCCACCATGCTGTTCCATTGCGACCATGTTGTCGCCGGCAGCACGGCGACGTTCTCGACGCCCTTCATCCAACTCGGTCTGGTGCCGGAAGGCGGGTCCAGCCTGCTGGCGCCGCGGACCATGGGCCATCAGCGCGCCTTCGCCATGCTGGTGATGGGCCGCACGCTCGGCCCCGAGGAGGCCCGCGAGGCGGGTTTCGTCACCACCGTCGTCGCGCCGGGCGAGGCTGAAGCGGAAGCCGGAAAAATCGCCCGCGAGATCTGCGCGCTGCCGGCGGAAGCCGTTGCCATTTCGCGCAAACTTCTGAAACCGCCGCCGGAAGAGTTGACGCGCCGGATCGATCAGGAAGCTCATCTGTTCGCCGAGCGGCTGCGCTCGGAGGAAGCGATCGCCGCGTTTCAGGCGTTTTTCGCGCGCAAAAAGGAATCATAGCCGAGCCCGTGGGATCGCCCGACACCGCCCGTGATCCGCCGAAGTGGATCCCGCCGGCGGCATCAGGACCGCAATACCTTTCGGAACCTGGCATAACCCGGTAGATTGACCCTTCGCTGTCGCGCGCGATGCCCGTGCGGCGATCAGGATATGGCATGACAACGCTCGTTCTCACCCATCCCGCCAGTCTCGATCATCTGACGCCGCCCGGCCATCCGGAGCGGCCGGATCGGATTCGCGTCATCGACAAGGTGCTGACCGAGGATCGTTTCAAGGGTCTGGCACGCGGCGAGGCGCCGAAAGGATCGCTGGATTCGGTCGCGCTCTGTCACAGCGAGCACTATATCGCCGAACTCCGGCATAGGTCGCCAACGGATGGGCTGGTCTATCTCGACGGCGACACCTCGATGTCGCCGGGGACATGGGAAGCTGTCATGCGTGGCGTCGGCGGCGCGATCGCGGCGACCGAGGCGGTCATCGCCGGCCGCGCCAGCAACGCATTCGTCGCCACGCGCCCGCCCGGACATCATGCCGAGGCCGGCCGGGCCATGGGCTTCTGCTTTTTCGATCACGCGGCGATCGCGGCGCGTCATGCCCAGCGCAAGCACGGCATCGACCGCGTGGCCGTGGTCGACTTCGATGTCCACCACGGCAACGGTACGCAGGACATCTTCTGGGCCGATCGAACGGTGATGTATTGCTCGACCCATCAGATGCCGCTGTTTCCCTACAGCGGCGCGACCAGCGAACGCGGCGATCATGACACCATCGTCAATGCACCGCTGGCGGCAGGTGAAGGCGGGATCAAATTCCGGTCGACGTTCGGGAACCTGATCCTGCCTCGGCTCGAAAAATTCGCGCCTGAACTCCTCGTCATTTCCGCCGGCTTCGACGCCCACAAGCGCGATCCGCTGGCAAGTCTCAATCTGGAGGCGAGCGATTTCGGATGGGTGACGCGCAAATTGATGGATGTCGCCGATGCGACCGCGGACGGCCGAATTGTCTCGGTTCTCGAGGGCGGCTATGATCTGCAGGGGTTGCAGGAATCGGTGGCTGAACATGTCGCCGCATTGATGGGCACGTGACATTCTGCCGCGCTATGGCCGAAACGATCCCATAATCTGCAAGCAATCGATTCCGGAAAACATCAGATGGCCGAAAATACCCTTGCCAATACCCTTGCCGACGTGAAGACACTGTCCTTCGAGCACGCCATCGCGGAGCTTGAATCCATCGTCAAGCGCCTGGAGGACGGCAAGGTCCCGCTCGAGGAATCGGTCACGATCTATGAACGCGGCGAAGCGCTGAAACGGCGCTGCGAGGAGTTGCTGCGCCAGGCCGAGGCGCGTGTGGAGAAAATCACCACGGACGCTTCCGGCCAGGCAACCGGCACGGAACCGCTGGACGTGCGGTAAGGGCTTCCACCCGACCGGAACATTCGAAACACGTTCCGGCCCCCCCTTAAGGAGCCGGAACAGTCATCAAATTAAGTGTCTTTGAACTAATTGTCCTTGATTGTGGTCCTGCTCGCGGGTTCCCCCAGGGATGCAACTTAAGCCCCTTGGAAGCGTTAGCTTTCCACTTTCCGGCGGGCCGGCTTGCGACCCTTGAACCTTCGGCCAAGCCCCTCCTACTCATGGGGGCTGCCCGTTGGCTTTGGCTGCAGGTTTGGTGTATTGCTTCTCGAACTGCGCGCTGCCGAACCTGCTCCACAACCGGCGCTGAAGCGGAGTAAGCGCCTCAAGCAGCTTGCAAAAAATGATTGGAACGCGTGACACGATATAGAGTGACGTCTATCACAGTCTTGGATGGGGTATCAGCCAGGCTTCAGGCACGTCAGCGCGGGAAGTTTCGTGATCCTGGGGACGTCTGTTGCGCGACGGCGCCGACGTCCTAATTTCCCTTCCAGGCTTCCGGACATAAAATTGGAATGTCGCAGTGACTGATTTCAGCAAGACCCCGCTTCTCGACACCATCCGCACCCCGGCCGATTTGCGCAAGCTTAAGGTCGAGCAGGTCCGGCAGGTTGCGGACGAGTTGCGCCAGGAGACCATCGACGCGGTGTCGGTGACGGGAGGACATTTCGGCGCCGGCCTCGGCGTTGTCGAACTGACCACCGCAATCCACTACATCTTCGACACTCCGCGCGACCGGCTGATCTGGGATGTCGGCCATCAGGCCTATCCGCACAAGATCCTGACCGGCCGCCGCGACCGCATCCGCACGCTGCGCACCGGCGGCGGATTGTCCGGATTCACCAAGCGCACCGAAAGCGACTACGATCCGTTCGGCGCCGCGCACTCCTCGACGTCGATCTCGGCCAGCCTCGGCATGGCGGTGGCGCGCGACCTCTCCGGCGGCAAGAACAACGTCATCGCCGTGATCGGCGACGGCGCGATGTCCGCAGGCATGGCCTATGAGGCGATGAACAACGCCGGCGCGATGAATTCGCGGCTGATCGTCATTCTCAACGACAACGACATGTCGATCGCGCCGCCGGTCGGCGCGATGTCGGCCTATCTGTCGCGGCTCTACTCGGGCAAAACCTACCGCTCGCTGCGCGAAGCCGCCAAGCAGCTTGGCAAGCACCTGCCGAAAATGATCGCCGATCGCGCCGAGCGCGTCGAAGAATATTCGCGCGGCTTCATGGTCAATAGCGGCACGCTGTTCGAAGAGCTTGGCTTCTACTACGTCGGCCCGATCGACGGCCACAATCTCGACCATCTGCTGCCGGTGCTGAAGAACGTCCGCGACATGGAGAACGGCCCGATCCTGGTTCACGTCGTCACGCAAAAGGGCAAGGGCTATCCCCCCGCGGAAGCCGCTGCCGACAAATATCACGCCGTGGTCAAGTTCGACATCTCAACCGGCGCGCAGTCCAAATCCAAGCCGAACGCGCCCGCCTACCAGAACGTGTTCGGCCAGAGCCTCGTCAAGGAAGCCGAAAAGGACGACAAGATCGTTGCCATCACCGCGGCGATGCCGTCGGGCACCGGCGTCGATATCTTCAACAAGGCGTTCCCCAAGCGCACCTTCGATGTCGGCATCGCCGAGCAGCACGCGGTGACCTTCGCCGCCGGCCTCGCCACCGAGGGCTACAAGCCGTTCTGCGCGATCTACTCGACCTTCCTGCAGCGCGGCTACGACCAGGTGGTGCACGACGTCGCCATCCAGTCGCTGCCGGTGCGTTTCGCCATCGACCGCGCCGGCCTCGTCGGCGCCGACGGCGCGACGCATGCCGGGTCGTTCGACAACGCCTATCTCGGCTGCCTGCCGAACTTCGTCATCATGGCCGCCGCCGATGAGGCCGAGCTGGTGCATATGGTCGCGACGCAGGTCGCAATCAACGATCGCCCGAGCGCGGTGCGCTATCCGCGCGGCGAAGGCCGCGGCGTCGAAATGCCCGAGGTCGGTGTCCCGCTTCCGGTCGGCAAGGGCCGCGTCATTCGCCAGGGCAACAAGGTCGCGCTTTTGTCGTTCGGTACCCGCCTCGCCGAGTGCGAGAAAGCGGCAGACGAGCTTGCCGCGCACGGCCTCTCCACGACCATCGCCGACGCGCGTTTCATGAAGCCGCTCGACGTCGATCTGGTGATGAAGCTCGCGCGCGACCACGAAGTGCTGATCACCATCGAGGAAGGCTCGATCGGCGGCTTCGGCTCGCACGTCATGCAGACGCTGTCGGATAACGGCATGCTCGATGGCGGGCTGCGGATGCGCGCGATGATCCTGCCGGACGAGTTTCTCGACCACGACACGCCGGCGGCGATGTACGCCGTCGCGGGGCTCGATGCCAAGGGGATCGTCGCCAAGGTATTCGAGGCGCTCGGCAAGGACGTCAACACCGAGACCGTCAAGCTGGCCTGATCCAATCGGGACTCTCGCCGCCTCGCCTTTGGCCGGCTTCGGGCCGGGTGCGGCTATGGGCTGACGGCTATGGGCTGACAATGGCGAAGCGCGACAGCACGATGTCCCCTCCCCGCAAGCGCGCCGACGTCCTGCTGGTCGAACGCGGCCTGTTCGAGAGCCGGGCGCGGGCGCAGGCGGCGATCGAGGCTGGATTCGTTACCGCCAATGGCAAGGCGGTGAGCAAAGTCTCCGAGACCATCCCGGTGAGCGCCACGCTCGAGGCTCAACCCGCGCACCCCTACGTGTCGCGCGGCGGCATCAAGCTCGCCGGCGCGCTGGAACGCTATCCGATCGAAATTGAGAACCATGTCTGCCTCGATGTCGGCGCCTCGACCGGCGGCTTCACAGAGGTGCTGCTCGCGAACGGCGCCAGCCTGGTCTTCGCCGTCGACGTCGGACACGATCAACTGCATCCAAGCCTGCGCGACCATCCGCGCGTGGTGTCGATGGAATCCACCGACATCCGCTCTTTCGAGGGCAAGCGTCTGCCGCAGCGGCCGGACGTGGTGGTGATGGATGCGAGCTTTATTTCGTTGAAGGCCATTCTTCCGGTCGCGTTGTCTCTTGCCGCTGCGCCGATGCATCTCCTCGCGCTGATCAAGCCGCAATTCGAGGCGCCGCGCGCAGCGATCAAGAAAGGCATCGTGCGCGACGCGGCGGTGCATCGTGCGGTGTGCGACGACATCGCGGCCTTTGCGGCGACGCTCGGATGCACCGACATCGATGTCTTTCCGTCGCCGATCGCCGGCGGCGACGGCAACGCAGAATTCTTTCTCGGGGCACGCCGTGGCTGATTTTTAAATGTCATCGCGAGCGCAGCGAAACGATCCAGATTGTTGTAGCAAAAAGCTGGATTGCTTCGTCGCAAGTGCTCCTCGCAATGACGAGGTCTCTCGTCCAGAACTGACACACCGCATGAGCAAACACCTGACCATCGATCATGTCGGCCATCGCGGCGACGGCGTCGCGCTGACGGATGCGGGCAGCGTCTTTGTTCCTTACGCACTCGCTGGCGAGACCGTGAAGGTCGAGCCGACAGCCAGCCATCCCGAACGCGCGCGCCTCCTTCGCATCGAAAGCGAGAGCGCGGAGCGGATCGTACCCTTCTGTCCACATTTCGGCGCCTGCGGCGGTTGCGCCATCCAGCACTGGCAGCAGGCCGCCTACCGCGCATGGAAACGGCAGATCGTCATCGACACGCTGACGCAGGCTCGCATCGATTGTGCGGTCGACGAACTGATCGACGCACACGGTGCCGGACGACGGCGGATCACTCTTCATGCCCGGCGCGACGGCGAGGGCAAGCTGCGCGTCGGTTTCGCCGCACCGAACAGCCACGCCATCGTGCCGATCGACGCCTGCCCGATTCTCGATCCCGCCCTTCACGGCGCGCTCGATGCCGCGCGCGAGTTGGCCTCCGTGCTGAAGCCCGCGAACAAGCCGCTCGACATCCAGGTGACCGCGACTACCAACGGTCTCGATGTCGATGTCCGCGGCTCCGGACCCCTGCCGGCTGCGTTGATCGCGACGCTGTCGCGCGTCACCGAGACGCACCGGCTGGCCCGGCTGACGCGCCACGGCGAACTTGTTCTGATGCGCGTCGCCCCGGCGATCGAGATCGGCACGGCCCGCCTCACGCTTCCGCCGGGCTCGTTCCTGCAGGCGACCGTCGCCGGCGAGGAAACGCTGGCGGCGCTGGTCGCCTCCCATTGCAACAGGGCCAGGCATATCGCCGATCTGTTCTGCGGGGTCGGTCCCTTCGCGCTGCGCCTTGCGGCTGGAGCACGGATCGCGGCCTATGACAGCGACGAAGCGGCGGTGACGGCGCTGCAAAAAGCGGCCGCCGCCACAGCCGGACTGAAGCCGGTCAGCGCTGAACGGCGCGACCTGTTTCGCCGCCCTTTGATGCCGCAGGAACTGCGCGGCTTCGACGCCGCGGTGTTCGATCCGCCGCGGCAGGGCGCGGAGGCGCAGAGCAAGCAACTCGCCGCCAGCAAGATTCCCGTCATCGTCGCTGTCTCCTGCAACGTCGCGACCTTCACCCGCGACGCGCGCGTCCTGATCGACGGCGGCTACCGGCTCGAAGCCGTGACGCCCGTCGACCAGTTCCGGCACTCGCCGCATGTGGAATTGGTGGCGAAATTTCAGCGCGGGCGTTGAACCGGGCCGCGTGCTCCCTTCGTGATCCTGGCCGCGCATAACGGGCATACGGTTCTCGCGCACCCTTTCGTATGCAACGCACGATTTAAGCGAAGCCGGTATACTCGTGTTTACGAACATTTCATTCAACCGGTTCATGATCCGAACATCAGCCCGCTGCAACGCAGCCGGGCAGGCGGCCTTCGACCGGAACGCCCGCATTTCAGTTTTAGCGCTCCGCCCGAGCCCGGCCGCCCAATTTCCGTCAGCCAACGCGGACTACCGAAAGGGTCAGAACGATGCTTTCCCGTCTCTCAATTCGCGCCAAGATCATCTCCACGATCTCGTTTCTCCTGCTGGCCATGGCGGGAATGGGCATGCTGTCCTTGATCGAACTGGAAGCGATCCATGATCGCGCGGTCGACCTGCGGACCAACTGGCTTCCCAGCGTGCGCGAACTCGGCGAGTTGCGCGCCGGCACCATCGCCTACGGAGCAGCGGTCCGCTCTCACCTGCTTGCTTCCGACGCCGCGGGAAAGGATGCCGCCGAGAAAACCCTGGTTTCCGTCGGAGAGGCGATCGACAAGACCCGTAAAGCCTATGAGCCGATGATTGCCTTGCCCGAGGAGCAGCGAATCTACAAAACATTTTCGGCGCAGTGGGCATCCTATGTCGCGGACGTTCGCGACCTGCTGACGGTCTCGCGAAAGGGCGACCTCCGGACCAGCGTCGATATGTATGACCGCAAGGTCGACCCGGCGGGACTGAAGGCCGACGAGACCCTGCGCGAGGACATCGCCATGAACCACAGGGAAGCGGATGCCACAGGCAGCGCGGCCAGTCGAAGCTACAAGTCGGCCTTCGCCATCGTGGTCACCATGATCGCGCTGGCGTTGATCTTCGGCGTCGGCGTTGCCGTCTATCTGGTGCGTGATGTTTCGCGCGCGATTGCCTCGATTGTCGCGCCGATGCGCTCGCTCGGCGCCGGAGATCTGTCCGCCGTCGTTCCGCACCAGGGCGAAAAGAACGAAGTCGGCACGATGGCCGACGCGCTTCAGATCTTCAAGGAGGCACTGATCGCCAAGAAGGCGGCCGACGAGGCCGCGGCACACGACGCACAGGCCAAACTCCAACGCGCCCAGCGGGTCGATACCATCACCCGCGAATTCGAATCGATGATCGGCGAACTTGTGGGCTCTCTTTCATCGTCCTCGACCGAACTCGAGGCCGCGGCCAACACCCTGACGGCGACGGCCGAGACCACCGGCCGGACGTCCGGCGACGCCGCTGCCGCCTCGCAGGAAGTGTCTTCCAACGTACAGTCCGTCGCCAGCGCTACTGAGGAGATCACCTCCTCCGTGAATGAGATCGGGCGGCAGGTCAACGAGGCGAGCCGTGTCGCCGGCGACGCCGTCCGGCAGGCCCAGCAGACCGATACCAACATTGCGGAACTGTCCCAGGCGGCGAGCCGGATCGGCGATGTCGTCAAATTGATCACCGCGGTCGCCGAACAAACCAACCTGCTGGCGCTCAACGCCACCATCGAAGCCGCAAGGGCCGGCGATGCAGGCCGCGGCTTCGCGGTGGTGGCCTCCGAAGTCAAGACGCTCGCGGCGCAGACTGCGAAAGCGACCGACGAGATCAGCACCCAGATCACAGACATGCAGGCCGCCACACGCGACTCGGTGTCGGCGATCCGAGAGATCGGCACCACCATCAAGACGATTTCCGAAATTTCTTCGGCCATCGCAGCCGCGGTCGAAGAACAGGGCGCGGCGACGCAGGAGATCGCCCGCAACGTCCAGCAAGCGGCCCAGCGTAGCGGCGAGGTCGCCTCCAGCATCACCGAAGTCAGCCGCGGCGCAGGCGAAACCGGCTCGGCGTCGAGTCAGGTCCTGTCATCAGCGCAGATGCTGTCGACCGAAAGCACGCGGTTGAAGACGGAAGTCGAAAAGTTCCTAGACACGGTCCGCGCGGCCTGAGCGGAAAGCGGGGCGGCGCCCGGGTAGCCCGCCCCCTTTTGCAGTTGCCGCCCACGCTATATCCTGCCGGTTATCTTCCTTGTCGAATGCAGTTCCATATTTTGACGTGTCTCCTTACGCGAGCCGGTGCCCGAAAACACTCCAGTCGAAGGTAGAGCCGGAATGAGCCAAACCGCCATCAAACCGCGTACAAAGGCCGAAACCAGGACCGAACGCCCGCGTCTGCACAAGGTCATTCTGCATAACGACGACTACACGCCGCGCGAATTCGTCGTGGCGGTGCTGAAAGCCGAATTCGGCATGACCGAGGACCATGCGCACAATGTGATGATCACCGCGCACCGGCTCGGTTCCTGCGTCGTCGGTGTGTTCGCAAAGGATATCGCGGAGACCAAGGCCACCCGCGCCACCGACGCCGGCCGTGAAATGGGGTTTCCGCTGCTGTTCACCACCGAGCCGGAAGACTAGCGGCTTCAAGGAGCCTCAGCGCGCGCCCATCTGGCCGCGATGACGCAGGAAATGGTCGGCCAGCACGCAGGCAACCATGGCCTCGCCCACCGGCACCGCCCTTATCCCGACGCAGGGATCATGGCGGCCCTTGGTGAGGATATTGGTTTCGGTGCCGTTGCGATCGACGGTCTTGCGCGGCGACAGGATCGATGAGGTCGGCTTGACAGCAAACCGCGCCACCACCGGCTGGCCGGTTGAGATGCCACCCAGAATGCCGCCGGCATGGTTCGAGGTGAACACCGGACCTTCATGGCCCATCCTCATCTCGTCGGCATTTTCCTCGCCGGTCAGCACGGCGGCGTCGAAGCCCGCGCCGATCTCCACGCCCTTCACCGCATTGATGCTCATCAGCGCCGCGGCGAGATCGCCGTCGAGCTTGGCATAGATCGGCGCGCCAAGCCCCGCGGGCACGCCTTCCGCGACCACTTCGATCACGGCGCCGATCGAAGAGCCGCTCTTGCGGATGCCATCGAGATAGCTTTCGAAAAACGCGGCCTTGTCCCTGTCGGGACAGAAGAACGGATTTCTTGCGGTCTCGTCCCAGTCCCATTTCTCGCGGTCGATCTTGTGCGGTCCCATCTGCACCAGCGCGCCGCGCACGCTCACGCCCGGCACGATCTTGCGCGCGATGGCGCCGGCCGCGACCCGCATCGCCGTCTCTCGCGCCGACGAGCGCCCGCCACCACGATAGTCGCGCAGCCCATACTTCGCCTCATAGGTGAAATCGGCGTGGCCGGGGCGAAACTTGTCCTTGATGTCGGAATAATCCTTCGAGCGCTGGTCGGTATTCTCGATCAGCAGCCCGATCGGCGTGCCGGTCGTCACCTGCTCGCCGGTCTCGGGGTGCGGCATCACTCCGGACAGGATCTTCACCACGTCAGCTTCCTGCCGCTGCGTGGTGAATCGCGACTGGCCGGGCCGGCGGCGATCGAGATCGCGCTGGATCTCCTCGACCGTCAGGGCGAGTTGCGGCGGGCAACCGTCGACCACGCAGCCGATCGCAACCCCATGACTCTCGCCAAAGGTCGTGACGCGGAAGAGATGGCCGAAGGTGTTATGGGACATGAACCAACCAAGCGGGTTTGTAAAAATGCAATTGGCCACCTGCACGATCGCAACCATAAAGTTGCAATCTCGCAGATGTTGGCCTGCATGTTTGCAATTGTCGTAGCCGGAAGCAGCAAAAATCGCAAACCTTTGGAGCGGAAATGCTACTTCCCTAAGCGGCAAAGCGGCGAAAAATCGTAACCGTTCGTCATGCCGGGCCTCGTCGGGCGTCCACGGGACAAGCCCGGCCATGCGCGGATTGTACGGTTGCTTGGCCTTCAGCTATGCTTCGCCAGCCCGTCCTCGCGCAGGACATACACCGCGCCCTGCTCGATCCGCAGACTGGCGGCCGCTTGCGGTGTCTGAAGGCCGAGCACGACCATCAGCGCCCGAGCCGTGCCGCTATGCGCGACGGCGACGGTGCCGGACTTCAGTGAACGATACCAGTCGCGCAACCGCGATGTGGCGGAGGCGTAGCTTTCGCCGCCGGGCGGCGCCACGCTCCATTTGTCGGCCTCGCGGGCCGCGAACACATCGGGATGGGCAGCCTTCATCTGCGCAAGCGTCAGGCCCTCCCAGTGCCCGTAACCGACCTCGCGCAACCGGTCGTCGACCGAATAGTCATGCGGCGGCAGGCTCAGCACGCTGCGCATCAATTCCATGGTGCCGCGCGCACGGGACAGCGGACTCGTGACGAAGCCCAATCCGAGGGGATCGCGACCCTCGTGCGCAAACAGCTTGCTGAGGGTCTCACCCGCCTTCACCGCCTCGGCGCGGCCGAGATCATTGAGCGGAATGTCCTGCAAGCCCTGGAAGCGGCCATCGGCGTTCCATTCGGTCTTGCCGTGTCGAATGTAGTAGATGGTGTGCATGTCGGGAGGATGGAATCTGGCATCGGCGAAGCTGGATGCTCCGGCATATACACCATTTCGGCCCGACGAAATACGTCAGCGGCGATACGCCGGCCAACTGCGCTTCGTTAAAGAAGCAAGCCCCTTTCCCGGCCGGTATATTTTGGTCATGGTCCCGCGCGACATCAGTCGCGGAGAGGGGCTCATGACAACGACCGGAAGCATCACCACGGACGCGGGCCAGATCGCGTACCGGCAATCCGCCGGCACCGGCAGCGCCATCGTTCTGGTTCACGGCAACTCGGCGTCGTCGAAGGCTTTTGCGCGGCAACTGGATGGAAATCTCGGCAGGGCGCATCGCGTGATCGCATTCGATCTGCCGGGCCACGGCGAGTCCGACAACGCGGCCGATCCCGACTCCGCCTACACCATGCCGGGCCATGCGCGCGTGATGCGCCATGTCGCCGAGCACCTGGATGCAACGGACGCAATTTTCGTCGGCTGGAGCCTCGGCGGACATATCGTGCTGGAGGCCGCACCCGATCTGCCGCAGGCCAAGGGTTTTGCGATCTTCGGCACGCCGCCGTTTGCGTTTCCGCCCGCGGTCAAGCAGGCGTTTCTGATGCACCCGGCGATGGCCTGCACCTTTGCGCAGGATCTCACCGAAAAACAGGCCAAGGGTTATGTCGCCGCGGCTTTCAGACCCGGCGTCTCCGACCTGCCAGCTTTCATGATCGACGACGTGCTGCGGACGGACGGCCGCGCACGCAAGATCCTCGGCGCGAGCATCACTCCGGACGGTTTCCGTGACGAGGTCGAGGTTATCGCCAGCCTGACCCGGCCGCTGGCGGTGCTGCACGGCGCGGAAGATCAACTCATCAACGGCGAGTACTTCAAGACTCTCGCGATGCCGACGCTGTGGCGCGGGGCAGTCCAGAGCATCCCCGACGCCGGCCATATTCCGCAGTGGGAGCAGGCGGAAACGTTCGATGCGCTCCTCGGCGCTTTCGCCAATGACTGCGAACGGCGCGTGAGCTAGGTCTTCGGCATGCCGGTTGTGGGACAGCGAGGCGCGCGCAACGCTGCCCCGAATCCCATATCGGTGTTTCGCTCGAAATGCTCTATCCCGGATCGCGACGGGGATTATAGGGGTGCACGTCGCGCCATTTCTCCATCAAGCCCTCGAGGTCGGCGTCGTTGCCGTCAGGCAGGATGATGCGCGTGGTGACGAACAGATCGCCGGACGCGCCGCCCTTGGGGACACCTTTTCCCTTGAGACGAAAGGTGCGGCCGCCCGAGGTGTTCTTCGGGATCGATAGCTCCACCGCGCCGCCGAGCGTCGGCACCCGCACCTTGCCGCCCAGCACTGCCTCATAGAGCGTGATCGGCAGGTCGGCGCGCAGGTCGTTGCCATCGACCTTGAAGACCGGATGCGGCGCCACGGTCACCGTGATGAGGAGATCGCCGGGGCGGTGGCCGGGCGCGGTGTCGCCCTGCCCTCTCAGCCGAATCTGCTGGCCTGTGGTGACGCCGGCCGGAATCCTGACGTTGAGTTCCTTGCCGCTGGGCAGGCGGATGCGTTTGTCGCCACCCCTGACCGACTCCTCCAGCGACACCGTCATGGCGACGTTGTGATCGAGATCAGGCGCGGTAAAGGCCCCGGTGTCGAAATGCGGGCCGCCGCGGCGCCCGCCCCGCGGACCGCTTCCCGTTGGACCGCCGAACATGCTGTTGATGATGTCCTCAAACCCGCCGTCAAAGCCCGGACCGCCGCCGCCGCCGAAGTCGTACTGCTGGAAGCCACCACCCGGACGCGCGCCACGCGGGCCGCCGCCGGGAAAACCCTGAAAGCGCGGCTTCCCGTCGGCGCCGATCTCGCCGTGGTCGAACTGCTTGCGCTTGGCCTCGTCGCCGAGAATCTCGTTGGCGGAATTTACTTCCGCGAAGCGTTCGGCAGCCTTTGGATCGTTCTTGTTGGCATCGGGATGATGCTTCTTCGCGAGCTTGCGAAAAGCACTTTTGATCGCCGCGGCAGTGGCGCCCCGCTGCACCCCCAAGACCTCATAGGGGTCGCGCATCCGTCTCAGTCTCCTTCGGAAAAATCGGAATCATGGCCCCCGGACCCACGTGCCCTATCATCTGGGGCATCCGTGGCATTTTTGCAACGGCTGAAGAGCCATTCGGCCCTGCAATCTATAGCGTTTTGCGCGGCATGTCCTCGGGCTTGACCCAAAGGATGGGTATCGCTCGCGTCGAGAAAACACGCCAAGACAAAAAGCTGAGCCCAGGTTTAAGTCCGCGGACCGCAACTAGCTTCGCTGCCAGGGTTTGAGCGACTGGATTTCCCACCGGCCGCCACCGGACCTGCAGGCTGCGCCCTGCAGCCAGCTTTCGGAGTTTCCGTTAACGTAACTCGCTAAAAAATCGCGGCAGGTGCGACCCTCGGCCATATAGGCCTGTGCCAGCGGCGTTACCGAGCCCCGCGCTCCGGTGGAGGGATTTTCCCATGGCTGGCTCGCGTCCTTGCTCCCCTTGGTCAACACGTCGGAGGCGGCCGTGCGGGCGAAGGCGAGATCGGTGTCGGTCGGACCGCTCCGTGCGGACGCTGCGATCGATCCGGTGGCATCTCCGGCGGTCATCTGCGCAAAAGTCCCGTCGTTGCGCGCCAGACTGCAACCTCCGGCCGACGCCCCGATCAGGATCGCCGTCACCATCGCGGCGGCGGACCTGATCGCGGATAGGCCAACGCGCAGACGTGCCCTATATAGGTTTGCCCTGTATAAGGACCGCAACGGGCTTTCGACGACGGACCGGCGCAACCTGGACTCCCCCGCATGAACGACACCACGGACATCAAGGACACAAGCCAGTTAACGTCCGGTGATTTCACGGAGGCCGCGGAACCGTTCGCGCTGTTCGCGGCATGGTTCGCGGAAGCCGTCGCGGCGGAACCGAACGACCCCGACGCGATGGCCCTTGCCACCGCCGACGCCGATGGCCTGCCCGACGTGCGCATGGTGCTGATGAAGGGCTACGATGCGCGGGGCTTCGTGTTCTACAGCCACATCGCCAGCGCCAAGGGCCGCGAACTCGCCGCGAACCCCAAGGCGGCGCTGCTGTTTCACTGGAAGTCGCTGCGCCGGCAAGTCCGCGTGCGCGGGCCGGTGACGCCGGTCACCGACCCCGAAGCCGACGCCTATTTCGCCACCCGTCCGAAGCAGGCGCAGATCGGCGCCTGGGCCAGCAGGCAGTCGCAGCCGCTGGAAAGCCGCTTTGCTTTTGAACAGGCGATCGCGAAAGAAGCCGCGAAATACCTCATCGGCGCTGTGCCGCGGCCGCCGGGCTGGAGCGGCTGGCGCATCGTACCGGTGCAGTTCGAATTCTGGCACGACCGCCCGTTTCGCCTGCACGATCGCATCGAGTTCCGCCGCACGGCGCCTGACGCGCCGTGGACCAAGACAAGGCTGTACCCATGACCCCGGACAAAGCAAACCCTCGAACTGATATGGCGACGGCGGTCGACCCCAACGCGCCACGCCGCACGCTGCTGCTGACCGGCGCGAGTCGCGGCATCGGCCATGCGACCGTGATCCGGTTTTCCAGCGCGGGATGGCGCGTCATCACCTGTTCGCGGCATCCTTTTCCGGAGCAGTGCCCATGGGACGCCGGGCCCGAGGATCACATTCAGGTCGACCTGTCCGATCCCGAAAATACGATGCAGGCGATCCAGGAGATTCGATCCCGGCTCGAGGGCGGCAGACTGCACGCGCTGGTCAACAATGCCGCGATCTCGCCGAAGGGCGAAGGCGGCGCGCGGCTCGGCTCGCTGAACACCGACATGGAGACCTGGGAGAAGGTGTTCCGCGTCAATTTCATGGCGCCGATCATGCTGGCGCGCGGGTTGATCGGCGAATTGAAGGCCGCGAAGGGTTCCGTTGTGAACGTCACCTCGATCGCGGGCTCGCGTGTGCATCCCTTCGCGGGCGCCGCGTATGCGACCTCGAAAGCGGCGCTGGCCTCGCTGACCCGCGAGATGGCGGCGGATTTCGGCCGCGTCGGCGTGCGCGTCAACGCGATCGCGCCGGGCGAGATCGACACCTCGATCCTGTCGCCAGGCACCGAGAACATCGTCCAGCGGCAGATCCCGCTGCGTCGGCTCGGCACGCCGGACGAGGTGGCGAAGATCATCTACGTGCTGTGCACGGAGACGAGTTCATACGTCAACGGCGCGGAAATTCATATCAACGGCGGCCAGCACGTTTAACTGCTTCACCCTCCCTTGAGGGAAGGGTGAAGCAAATTCACTCCGCACAAAACCGGCGCGGCGGCGCGCGCAGCGCAGGCGCCCCGACACCTGCGCTGGAACAATCGTCGTCACTCTCGCCATCGAGCAATGCGGCACCGCAATGCCGGCATGTCCGCATGGACGCAGGCGAACGACGCACGGCGTCGTTGTCTGAACCGAATCTACGCAACTGTCGATAGCTGCGAAAATCGAGGATTGTGCAATCCTCTGTTATGATTTTCTCAACCATTGTGGTCCCCGTGATTTCATTCACAGGTTATGGCAGCAATCTTTTTTGAAAACCGTTCAGGCGAACGCTCAAATTTTACGAGGAAAAATGTGGCGGGCCCTGCGCGACCTTCAATCGCGCAAAATTCCGCATCGCGGAAACCCACTCACAGCCACTTCTTCCACTTGAAGATCATGTAGGGCAGCACCGCGGCGATCACCATCATGGCGAGCGCGAACGGGTAGCCGTGCGGCCAGTCCAGTTCCGGCATCATCTTGAAGTTCATGCCATAGATCGAAGCGATCAGAGTCGGCGGCATCAAAACCACCGCCATCACCGAAAACAGCTTGATGATATTGTTCTGCTCGAGATTGACGACGCCGAGCATCGCATCGAGCACGAAAGTGATCTTGTTGGACAGGTAGGAAGCGTGATCGGTCAGCGACGCGACGTCGCGCTGCATGGTCTTGAGCTGCGCACGCATCTCCTTTGACCATTTGATGCTGTCGGATTCGGTGGCGACGAAGGTGACGAGACGCCCGATCGAGACAAGGCTCTCGCGGACCTTCGAGGTGAGGTCACCCTTGCGGCCGATCGCGATCAGGATTTCGGAATAGCGCTTGGCGTGACCGGTGCGCGCGGATTCCTCCGGTTCGAAAATGTCGTGGCTGACCTGATCGACGTCGGCGCCGGCGCGCTCCAGGATGTCGGCGCAGCGGTCGATCACGGCGTCGAGCAGTTCGAGCAGCACGCCTTCGCCGGTCAACCCCGGCGGGGCGGCGCGCGCGAGCTTGTTCTCCACCAGCGTGAACGGTTTTGGCGCGTCGTAGCGCACGGTGACGAGGCGATGACGGGACAGGATGAACGTGACGGGGGTGATGCGCGGCGCGCCGGTTTCGCTGCCGCACATCAGGCTCGCAGTCATGTAGCGCGCGCCGTTCTCGAGGTAGAGACGGCTGGAAATCTCGATCTCCTGCATATCCTCCCGGGTCGGCACAGCGACCCCGGCCAGCCGCTCCACGGCGCGATCCTCGTCGGCCGTCGGCTTCTCGAGATCGATCCACACCGCGTTCTCTGGCAGCGCGGCAAGATCGGCCGGACTGGTCTTCACAAGGGCGGTGCCGGCCGGCGCGAAGATCGAGAGCATGGCACCCCTCCGTGGAATGACGGCGTGGATTCGGTGTGAACACGGAGTGCGCAAATCGCGTGGATTTGGCAAGCCGCAAAGGGCCGCCGCTTCGGTCGGGATGCCGTTGCCCATTTGCCGCGGCCATGCACGCATCCCGCCTTGCACGGAGGGAACGGCGGCGACATCCAACGGCGAACCGGAATTTTGCGGCAAAAATACCACAGACACGACGTTGCGTGGCGGCACAACCTTCTAAGTGCTGGAGTTTCAGGGAAGTTTGACAATAATGAGTCGTAGAGGAATCGTGGCGTCGGGGTGCGAACGGTCATGATTCAATGGGGTATTTGGAAGACAACAATGTCGCCTTTTCGGGTTACGCTTGGAATCCTGGCCGCAGGCCTGATGCTGTCGGGCTGCATGCAGGCCACGCATTACGAGGCCGCCAGCACCAGCAACTTGAAGCCGCGCGACAAGGAGTTGCTGTCCAAGGTCTCCTACGTGAAAACGCCGGTGGCCGAGCCCTTCCGCCGCGCCATCGTCGAGTATCATCGCAAGGAAGCGCCGGGCTCGATCATGGTCGATTCCGACAACCATTATCTTTATTACGTGCTCGATGGCGGCAAGGCGATTCGCTACGGCATTACCGTCGGTGAAGAAGCGATGGCGTGGTCTGGCATCGCGAAGGTCGGCGCCATGACCGAATGGCCCGCCTGGCACCCGACGCCCGGCGAGATCGAGCGCCTCGGGGTGCCGAAGTTCGTGCCTCCTGGTCCGGACAATCCGATGGGATCGCGGGCGATGTATCTTTACGTCAACGGCAAGGACACGCTGTTCCGCATCCATGGCACCAACCAGCCGGAATATATCGGCGCCTCGATTTCCTCGGGCTGCATCCGCATGACCAACGAGGACGTCATCGACCTCTACAACCGCGTCAAGCTTGGAACGGTGGTCGTTGTACTTGAGCCGCATCACGGCGACTCGCCGTACAGTTCCAAGATGGCACTGCAGGGCGGCGCCGGCAGCTTCAACTGATCGAAGCGGTTCTGAAATCGCGAAAAGCGCCGGCCTGCCGGCGCTTTTTTGCTGCCTGACCTCACCCTGCCTGACGTCACCGTCGGGCATCGCCGTTCGAAGAACGGCATCGCTTCACTCCAACAGCGACCTGAGGAACGGCGGCAAGTCGGAGTGCCGCCTGCGCTTGCGCTTCACAGGCTTTGCGGTTGAAAGCCGCGTTGACGCCCCGGAAACGGATGGCGAAGGCTTCGACGCATCTTTCGCGGTCTTGCCTGCCGTGCCGGCTGTCGCTGGTCGCTTCCGGGGCTCAGGTACCACCTCCGTTGGCGGAGCCGCAGACGTGGCTCGTGAGGCGGTGCGAGGCGCCACCGCATGCTCCCGCGACGCCTCCGAGGCGTTGCCCTTCTCGTCTGCCGTTTCGCGCGGCGATGCTTCCGCCGGGCGCTCGGTCGGCAGCAACGGCGCCACCGCGGGCATCGGATCGTCAATTCCCCACTGACAGATCCGGTAGCCATTCCGCCGTTCGGCGAGATCGAGATGGATGTGATCTTCGTGGTAACCGTCCGAACCAGGACCCAGCACGGTCATGAAACGCGTGCAGGCTGACTTCATCATCGTTTCACGCAACTCGTGCGGGACGTTACGATCGGTCAGCGCGATCGTCCGGCCGTTGGCAAGCCTGATCGCACGAATATCGAGCGCATTGGCGCGCCCGTGCTCGGAGAGTTTTGCTCCGGCAACCCGATTGCGTCCCCGGCATTCGAACGAATCAAAATTGTCGAGCTCGCTGACACGGCTTCCCAGCCCTTCGGCCAGCGGCGCCATGTCGGTGCGGATCCAGTCGGCGATCGCGGACGCCATCCGACAACGCAGCGTGGCGGCCGGCTTGACGGGGACACGGCTCCGATCCGCAAGCACGACCGCTTCGAGCCGCACCAGATCGTCACCACCGCACGCGCCCGGCCCGGTGATGGCAGGAACGCTCGGAGCGATGGCCACCGCATCGGTCAGCGCCAGACGGCAGGCGGAAGGCGCCGGCGGAGTTTCAGGCATCGCCGGCGTAGCCTCGCTCGCCTGCCTGCCTTCCTGTCCTGCAGGCGCCAACGCGGCCGGACGAGGTTGCGGCAACGGAATCCTGGTTGCCGCCGAGACCCCCGCCGGCATGATAAGAGCGGCGAGCACGACCACGGCCAATCGGTCGCGGCCCAGGCGCGCATAAGGTCGTATGCGCCCTGCCATCCCGGCGCTAAACTTGTTCATGTCGATCCCTGCGAGGCAACTGTCACCTGCACCGGACGCGGATCGGGAGGAATGTTCGAATGCACGGCTTGATGCAGGACTGGCCCTTGCTGTGTCATCGGATCATCGATCATGCGGCGAAGGTTCACGGCAAGCGCGAGGTGGTGACGCGATCGGTCGAAGGCCCGATCCACCGGACAAACTATACTGAAATTCGCCGCCGCGCGCTGAAGCTCGCGCAGCGGCTCGACCGCGAAGGCATCAAGCTCGGCGACCGAGTCGCCACCATCGCGTGGAACACCTGGCGTCATCTCGAGGCCTGGTACGGCATCATGGGCATCGGCGCCGTCTGCCATACCGTCAACCCCCGCTTGTTTCCGGACCAGATCGCCTGGATCATCAACCATGCTGAAGACCGCATCGTGATGACCGATATCACGTTCATCCCCCTCCTGGAAAAGATCGCCGGCAAGCTCCCGAGCGTCGAACGCTACATCGTTTTCACCGACAAAGCACATATGCCGCAGGCCACGCTGAAAAATGCGGTCGCCTACGAAGACTGGATCGCGGAAGCCGACGGCGACTTCGCCTGGAGAACGTTCGACGAGAACACCGCGGCGGGGATGTGCTACACCTCGGGGACCACTGGCGATCCGAAGGGCGTCGTGTATTCGCATCGTTCCAACGTGCTGCATTCGATGATAGCGAACAACGGTGACGCGCTGGGCGCAGCATCCAAGGATACAATGCTGCCGGTGGTGCCGCTGTTCCACGCCAATAGCTGGGGAATCGCGTTCTCCGCGCCGTCCATGGGCACCAGGCTGGTGATGCCCGGCGCCAGGCTCGACGGCGCATCGGTGTACGACCTGCTGTCCACCGAGAAGGTCACCTATACCGCAGGCGTGCCCACCGTATGGCTGATGCTGCTGCAGCATATGGAGAAGAACAATCTGAAGCTGCCGGATCTCAAGGTCTTGATCTGCGGAGGCTCGGCGATGCCGCGCTCGATGATCAAGGCTTTCGACGACATGGGCGTTGAGGTTCGCCATGCATGGGGCATGACGGAAATGTCGCCGCTCGGCACGGTCGGCGCGCTGCAGGGCCAGTTCTGCCATCTCAAGGGCGAAGCCAAGCTCGACATGTTGCAGATGCAGGGTTACGCGCCGTTCATGGTTGAAATGAAGATCACAGACGACGCCGGCGAGGAATTGCCGTGGGATGGCAAGACTCCTGGCCGACTCAAGGTGCGAGGTCCCGCGATCTCCGGCGCCTACTACCGCGTGGAGGACGATATCCTCGACGAGCAGGGTTTCTTCGATACCGGCGACGTCGCCACCCTTGACGAGCATGGCTACGTCCGGATCACCGATCGATCGAAGGACGTCATCAAGTCGGGAGGCGAATGGATTTCCTCGATCGATCTGGAAAATCTTGCGGTCGGCCATCCCAAGGTCGCAGAAGCCGCCGTGATCGGCATGCCCCATCCGAAGTGGGGCGAACGGCCGCTCCTCATTGTTCAGGTCAAGGAGGGCGAGAGCCTCACGCGCGAGGAGATTCTCGGTTTCATGGACGGCAAGATCGCCAGTTGGTGGATGCCCGACGACGTCGTTTTCGTCGACAGCATCCCCCACACCGCCACCGGAAAGATCCTGAAAATGGCGCTGCGCGAGCAGTTCAAGGATTACAGCCTGCCGACGGCGGCAGCGTAGTCGCCGCCATCAAGGACGGACAATGTCAAAAGCGGGAAGCGGCGTACCGCCTCCCGCACGGTGGCTCGGTCAGGCGTCAGTCGCGACCGGCTCCAGGGTGCCGAAACGGCCGCTCTGGAAATCGATCATGGCCTGGCGGATTTCGCCTTCCGTATTCATGACGAAGGGGCCGCGCATCACCACCGGCTCATCGATCGGTTCGCCCGAGAGCACCAGCACCGAGGCTTCGCCGTTGGCTTCCAGCCGCACCTCGCCGCCGCTGCGGTCGAGCAACGCGAACTGTGCTTCCCGCGCGATCTCGCCGCCGTTGATCTGCACGGTGCCTTTCAGCACCACGACGGCGACGGTATGGCCTTCGCGCGGACGGAGCGTCGCGACGCCGCCCCGGTTGAGCCTCACATCGTAGATGTCGATCGGGGTGAAGGTCTTCGCCGGTCCCTTGCGGCCGTCGAACTCACCGGCGATCACCCGCAGCCTGCCGGCGCCGTCCGGAAGATCGACCGCCGGAATGTCGGCGTCGAGCAAGGTCTGGTAGCCGGGATCGGCGTTCTTCGCTTTGGCCGGCAGGTTGACCCAGAGTTGCACCATCTCCAGCATGCCGCCCTTCCTGGTGAAGGCGCGCGAGTGGAACTCCTCGTGCAGGATGCCCGAAGCCGCCGTCATCCACTGCACGTCGCCCGGCCCGATCACCCCTCCGTTGCCGGTTGAATCGCGGTGCTCGACCTCACCCTGATAGACGATGGTGACGGTCTCGAAGCCGCGATGCGGATGAACGCCGACGCCGCGCGGCTGCTCTGCCGGAGTGAAATTTGCCGGGCCGGCATAGTCCAGCAGCAGGAACGGGCTGACATGATCGCCATGGCTGGCGTGCGAGAACAGCGAGCGCACCGGAAAACCGTCGCCCACCCAATGCTGCCGGGGACCGCTGAAAACACCGAGAACCTTCCTCATGATGAGCCTCCATCGCGCGACCGGGATCGATCGCCTGTTGCAACTGATGATATGGGCGAGACAATTGTCTCGGTAGGTGGCTATATGCGCGTCAATGTCCTATTGATGAGACAATGATACAGGATCTCAACGACCTCTATTTCTTCGTGCAGGTGGTCGATCGCGGCGGGTTCGCGGCCGCCGCCCGCGCGCTGGGGATGCCGCGCTCGCGGTTGAGCCGCCGCATCGCGGCTCTGGAGGACCGGCTGGGAGTACGGCTGATCCAGCGGTCGACCCGGCGCTTCAGCGTCTCCGAAATCGGGCAGGATTATTACCGGCACTGCGTCGCCATGCTGGTAGAAGCCGATGCGGCGCAGGAACTGATCGAGCGTTCGCGCACCAAGCCGCAGGGCATCGTGCGCGTGAGCTGTCCGCCGCCCCTGCTCTACTTCCAGGTTGGCGACATGATCGCCAGCTTCATGGCCGAGTGCCCGGACGTCGAGGTCCATCTTGAAAGCACGCCGCGCCGGGTCGATGTGATCGCCGAGGGCGTCGACGTTGCGCTGCGCGTGCGCTTTCCACCGCTGGAGGACAACGATCTGGTGATGCGGGTATTGGCAGAAAGCACGCAGCGGCTGGTGGCGGCTCCGGCGCTTCTGAACAAGCTGTCTTATCCGCAGGTTCCGGCCGACCTCGCCATGCTTCCCAGCATCGGCTGGGGACCGCCGCATCAGCGTCACGAGTGGTGCCTCGAGGGTGCCGATGCCGCCACCGCGCTGATCCCGTACACACCAAGGCTCATCACGGAGGACATGGTGGCGCTGCGCTTTGCGGCTTTACGCGGCATCGGGGTCGGGCAGTTTCCGACCATGGTGGTGAAGGCCGATCTCGACTCGGGCGCGCTGGTGGACGTGCTGCCACAGTGGAGACCCCGTGCCGGCATCGTCCACGCGGTGTTCTCGTCGCGACGCGGGTTGCTGCCATCGGTACGAGCATTGCTGGATTTCCTGTCGGCGGAGTTCGCCGCGCTCACCCGCGCAGACGCCGACGTTTCGCCGCGCAGCAAAATGCGCTAGGTGATCTCGCGACCACCCACCTGTCGCACGAGACGCTCCAATGGCTCGCAGGTTTTCCGCGCCGTATCAATCCGAACCGTTCTCCGCGCTGGCTACGTGGTCGCGACGGCTTGCGGTGTTCTCCGCGGTCGCCACGGTGGTGTCCGTCCTGGTCGTCCGGTTCGGCTTCCTCGAAATCAAGCCGGCCCTCGTGACTCTCTTCGGCGCACTGGCTGGCGCGGGGCTGTCGATCCTGGTGGCATTCGCGGGCCTGGTGGCGCTCTGGCGGGACGGTTCCCGCGGCATAGGCCGCATCCTGACCGCGCTGCTTTTGAATGCGCTGGTACTGGCCTATCCCGCATACCTGGCCCTGCGGTATCGCAGCCTGCCAGCGATCCACGACATCACCACCGATCCGATCAATCCGCCGCAGTTCGTGGAACTGGCGCGGCTGCGCGGCACCGATGGCGCCAATACCGCTGTCTACGCCGGACTCTATTCCGCCGAGTTGCAGCGCGCGGCCTATCCGGAAATCGAACCCGTCGACCTGGACGTGACGGCCCAACGTGCCTTCGACATCGTTCAGAAACTCATCACCCGGCGCAAATGGCTTGTGATCGATGCGCGCGCACCGCAGCCACGGCAGCCGGGCCATATCGAAGCCGTGGCGAAAACGCCTGTGATGGGATTCCGCGAGGACGTCGCGATCCGCATCACGCCCGACACCGACGGATCGCGGGTCGATATCCGCTCTTCGTCGCGTTATTTCGAACACGATCTCGGCAGCAATGCCCAGCGCGTCAGCAAATTGATCGACGACATCAATGCCGCCGCCGAAAACACCGTCGAGAAACCGGCGAAGCAACCGCGCGTGCCCGTCAAGCCTCCCGTCAAGGGCGAAGGCAAGCGATAGAGCGTTTTCGAGGAAAGTGGCTACCGGTTCGCGTGAAGAAAACGCGTCAAATCAAAATCATGGAGCCCCGCTGCTGATTCCATCAGAAGCGGAAAGGCTCTGGGCTCACGCCAACCGATAGCGGCCGCCGATGACGGGATCGCCATCGGTGAGCACCACGCCGCGCGCCACCAGATCTTCCAGATGCGCCAGCACCGAATAGCCGGCGGCGCCGGACAGCCGCGGATCGAGGCCGATATAGATGGCGCGAACCAGGGTCGGAATGTCGGCCTCGCCCTTGGCGAGCCGGTGCAGGATCGACGCCTCGCGCGCCCTGCGGTGCCGCACGAGATGGCGCGCAAAGCGCGGCCCATCCGGGATTTCGGGGCCATGACCTGAGAGATACAACTGCTCATCCCGGCGCGACAGCTTCTCGAGCGAAGCCATGTAGTCGACCATCGAACCGTCCGGCGGCGCGACGATCGAGGTGGACCAGCCCATGACATGATCGCCGGCGAAAAGAATACTTCGCTGCTTCCACGCGAAGGCCATGTGGTTCGCGGTGTGTCCCGGCGTCGCCACGGCTTCCAGCGCCCAGCCGTCGCCGGCCACAACCTCGCCATCGCGAAGGCGAACGTCCGGATGAAAATCGCGGTCGGCGCCGGATTCCGGATTATGCTTTTCGCTTTCAAAACGCGGACGCGAGGCGCGATGCGGTCCCTCCGCATAAACAGGCGCGCCGGTGGCGGACTTGATGCGCGCGGCATTCGGCGAATGGTCCCTGTGAGTGTGGGTGACGAAGACGTGCGTCACCGTCTCGCCTCTCACCGCATCGAGCAGCGCCTTCGCATGGGTCTCGCTGTCCGGCCCCGGATCGATGATCGCAACCTTGCCGCGGCCGACGATGTAACTCACGGTTCCCGTGAAGGTGAACGGGCTCGGATTGTCGCACAGCACACGGCGGACGCCGGGCACGACCTCGTCGGCGACGCCCGGCTTCAGCGGAAAGTCGCGGTTGAACGGGATGTCGTCTTCGGTGTCAGACGGTTCGGACATCGGGGTGAATACCTGCGTTTATGCTGTCATGGCCGGGCTTCGTCCGGGCATGACGAACACTAAGGCAGCGTCGCTCCGAAAATCCTACGAAAACGCGGAAATGCCGGTGATGGCGCGACCGAGGATCAGCGCGTGGACGTCGTGAGCGCCTTCATAGGTGTTGACGGTCTCAAGGTTGGCGGCGTGGCGCATCACATGATATTCGATCTGGATGCCGTTGCCGCCGTGCATGTCGCGCGCCGCCCGTGCGATATCGAGCGCCTTGCCGCAATTATTGCGCTTGATGATGGAGACCATCTCCGGCGCCATCCGGCCCTCGTCCATCAGCCGGCCGACGCGCAGGCTGCCCTGAAGCCCGAGCGCGATATCGGTCTGCATGTCCGCGAGTTTCTTCTGCACCAGTTGCGTCGCGGCCAGCGGACGACCGAACTGCTTACGCTCCAGCACATACTGCCGCGCGCGACGCATGCAGTCTTCCGCTGCGCCCATGACGCCCCATGAAATGCCGTAACGCGCGCGGTTCAGGCAGCCGAACGGGCCTTTTAGTCCGGACACGTTCGGCAGCAGGTTCTCTTCCGGAACCACCACGCCATCCATTACGATCTCGCCGGTGACCGACGCACGCAGGCTGAGCTTGCCGCCGATCTTCGGAGCAGAAAGGCCCTTCATGCCCTTCTCCAGCACGAAGCCGCGGACCTGGTTGTCGTGCGCCGCCGAGCGGGCCCACACGATGAACAGGTCAGCGATCGGCGCATTGGAAATCCAGATCTTCGAGCCGGTTAGCCGATAACCGTCGGATACCTTCTCGGCATGGGTTTTCATGCCGCCGGGATCGGACCCGGCATCCGGCTCGGTGAGGCCGAAACAACCGATCCATTCGCCGCTCGCGAGCCTGGGCAGGTATTTCTTGCGCTGGCTTTCGTCGCCGTAGGCGTAGATCGGATACATCACCAGTGACGACTGCACCGAGTTCATCGAGCGGTAGCCTGAGTCAACGCGCTCGATTTCCCGCGCGACCAGACCGTAGGCGACGTAGCTCGCATTGGCGCAGCCATATTGTTCCGGCAAGGTAACGCCGATCAGGCCGAGTTCGCCCATCTCGTTGAATATCTCGCGATCGGTCTTCTCTTCCAGATAGGCATTGACGATGCGCGGCTGCAGTTTGTCCTGCGCATAGGCGTGCGCGGTATCGCGGATCATGCGTTCGTCTTCGGTCAACTGATCGTCCAGACAGAACGGATCGTCCCACTGGAAACCGACCGGCACGGGTTGGTCCTTGCTTTGCGGACGAACGCTCATGACAATCCTTTCACATCGGTCCAGATGCCGCTATCGGCGCAATCAGCTCCGCCTCAATATACAGATAATTCGAGAACAGAACCACGTCGTTGCGGAATGCACCCGAGGGAACGGATCCGACCGGCGGTTCATGATCTCGCCCTCAACATCCGGTTCATTAGCGAGAGGCACAGAGCATATAAGCTCATGCCCGGCCGACAACAGCCGTCAGCTTTCAAGATATTCGTTGGAAACGATCTCGATACCGAACCCGGAAAGCCCCTTATACTCGTATGCGGACGAGGTCAGGTGCCGGATCGAGGTCACGCCGAGATCGCGCAGGATCTGCGCGCCGACGCCAACCTCGCGCCACTGCCTGTTGCGATCGGCTTCCGCAGATTTGTCTTCGGGGAGCGGCGCCACCGGCACCCCCGCCGCACCGTCGCGCAGATACACCAGCACGCCGCTTCCGGCCTTCCTGAAATGCTCGAGGACGACCTCCATGCGCCTCGGCCCGGCGAAAATATCGCGCACGATATTGGGCTTGTGGAAGCGCGTGAGGACATTCCGGCCGTCGCCGATGCCGTTATAGACGAATGCGACGTGGGCGGTGGAATCGAACGGCGAGCGGTATGCGTAGCCCTGTAAAGGTCCGATCGGACTGTCAGTGATGAATTCGGAGACCCGCTCGATCAGCTTCTCCCGCGCCTGGCGATACGCGATGATGTCGGCGATGGTCACATGCCTGAGGCCGTGCGCGGCAGCGAACCGCGCCACCTGCTCGCCCTTCATCACCGTGCCGTCGTCGTTCATCAACTCGCTGATGACCCCGACCGGAGGCAGACCGGCGAGCCTGCAGAGATCGATCGCCGCCTCGGTATGGCCCGCGCGAAGCAGCACGCCGCCATTGCGCGCGATCAGCGGAAAGATATGGCCGGGCCGGGCAAAGTCGCTGGCCCCGGCGTTGGGATTGGCGAGCGCCCGGCAACAGGAGGCGCGCTCTTCGGCCGAAATGCCGGTTCCACCGCCGGGCTTGTAGTCGATCGAGACGGTGAAAGCGGTGGTGTGGTTGGATTCGTTGTGCGCGACCATCGGATCGAGCCGCAGCCGCTGCGCATCCTCGGTGGTGATCGGCGCGCAAACGATGCCGGACGTGTGCCGTATGATGAACGCCATCTTCTCCGCGGTGCAGAGCGAGCCCGCGACGATCAGATCGCCCTCGCCCTCGCGGTCGTCATCGTCGGTGACGACGACGATCTCGCCATTGGCGAAGGCCTGGAGGACGTCCGGAATTGGATGGGGCATGAGTCGCGCTTTCGCGTTTGAAGGAAGGACCGTATGGCCTAGAGCGGGCTGCGGCGCAACCAACCCAGCCGGAACGCCGCCCGACCATCACGCCCCATATATGATCCGCATGGCGAATTTGGCAGCAGGATCGGCTTACGGCAGCACCTCCCGGCGTTCGCTCAGAAGCGCCTCGGTCTCGGCGCGCTTGTCGGCCAGCAAACCATTGTCGGCGGCCTCGATCGCGGCGAACAGCTCATGCGCGTCCGTCAGCCGCGTCACCGTCACGTAATCCGCGCCGGCGGCATATTGATCCTCGACATCCGACAGCAGGTCCGCCGTCGAGATGATCTTCGCGGTCGGATTGAGCGAGCGGACGTGACGGACGAGTTTGACATTGGTGGCGCCCTTGAGCAGCGAATCCGGCACGCTCAAAATGATGATCTCGGCGCCGCCGACCCCGGCATGCAGCAGCGTATCCACGTTGCTGATGTCGCCATAGGTGACGTGCAGGCCACGGGCGGACAGGGTGCTGAACACCACAGGATTGAAGTCGACCACCGCGATCTGGTCCAGCAGCGACTCGTTGCGGCGTTCGATCTCGCTCAAAAGCGCGCTCGCGGCGCGGAAAAAGCCAAGGATGACAATGCGTCGCGGCTCGCCATGCCCACCGCCGTCGTGTCCGCCCTCGCCGGCCTCGGCGCGGTCGAGATCGCGCAAGCCGAGCCGCTTCAAAAAGCCGATCCCCGATCGCGAGAGTTGATCGCTGCGTCCGATCGCGAACGTGCTCAGCACGGCCAGCACCACGAAGGCGAACGAGGCCGCGCTCGCGGTCTGTGTGCTGATGTGCCGCGCGGCCAGCCCGGTCTGGATCACGACCAGCGAGAACTCGCTGATCTGCGCCAGATTGATGGCCGGCAGCAGGCTGGCGCGCAGGCCCTGCTTCATCAGATACAGCGGCACGAAGGTCGTGATCACGCGGCTCACCACCGTGAAGGCCGCGATGGTCAGCGCAAGCCAGATCACCGAGCCGTTCGGGATCGGAATGGTCATGCCCAGCGCGACGAAAAACAGCGTGATGAAGAAATCGCGCAGCGTCGTCACCTTGGCGGTGACGTCGAGCGCGTAAGGAAAGGTCGAGAGCGACACGCCCGCCACCAGCGAACCCATTTCGCGCGACAGATGCAGTCGCTCGGCGATCTCCCCGATCAGAAAACACCACGCCAGCGCGCCGAGCAGCACCAGTTCCGGGCGGCGCGCGATCTGGTGAAACAGATGTGGCAGCACATAGCGGCTGAGGATCAGCGCGGTCGCGACCAGCGCGCCGACCCGCGCGATCGACAACAGGACGATGGAAATCTGCAGGTTGTCCAGGCTGGGCTGCACCGCCAGGAACAGGATCGCGAAGATATCCTGCAGCACTAGCACGCCGAGGGTGATGCGGCCCGGCAGCGTATCAAGCTCGCGTTTCTCGTACAGGACCTTGACGATGATGACCGTGCTCGACAGCGCGCAGGCGACGCAGAGATACAGCGCGTCGAAGCCGCCGTGGCCCATGGCCAGGCCGATCGCCATGAAGAACAATACGCCGAGGATGCAGCCGCCGAGGAGCTGGCCGCCGCCGGCGATCAGGATCACCGGCCCGGCGCGCACGATCTTCTTCAGGTCGATTTCCAGGCCGATCATGAAGAGCATGAAGATCAGGCCGAGCTCGGAAATGGTCTGGATCGATTCCTGCGATTTGACCCATCCCATTCCAAACGGGCCGATGACGAACCCGGCCACCAGATAGGCCAGAATCAACGGTTGCCGGGAAAAGTGCGCGGCCAGCCCGAGACCCCAGGCGAACAGGATGGAAAGCGTGATATCGCCAATAAGTTCGTGCATGCCCCCTCGGCCGATCGACAGAATTTCCGCAAGTTCAATCCAGGATACGCAATTACCGCGGGCTTCGTCGATGCCCGTTGCGCCGGCTGCTTCTTACCCTCAGGGCGCGGCTATCCGCGGATAGCCGGCACGCTCGCGCACGGCATTGCAATCCGCATCGGCAACCGTGAACGGCGGATGTACTTGATCCGGGTTGTCATGGAAAGGCTGGTAGCGGGAGAAGGATTCGAACCTCGACCCCAGCTATGATCGTCTGCCCCGGTGCAGCAGCAATTTCACGCCAGGCTCCGTCTTACCGACGTCTGGCCACGCGTCGATCTCTATGCGACCCGGACGGAGTTCAGGAAGTTGTTGACCTCCGCCTTGAGCCGGGCGCTATCGCGCGACAGCGTTTGCGCAGCAGTCAACACCAGGGACGAGGCAGTTCCGGTTTCCGCCGCTCCGCGCTGGAGATTGCCGATATTGGAGGAAACTTCCTGCGCCCCCTGGGCGGCGTGCTGGACGTTGCGGGAGACTTCCTGGGTGGTAGCGCCCTGTTCCTCGATAGCCGAGGCGATCGTGGAAGAGATGCCTGACAGCTTTTCGATGGAGTTGCGAATTTCGTTGATCGCGGCGACGGATTCCTGCGTGGCGGATTGGATGTCGCCGATCTGCTGACCGATTTCGCCGGTGGCCTTGCCGGTTTGCTCGGCGAGCGCCTTCACTTCCGAGGCAACGACCGAAAATCCTCGCCCGGCTTCCCCGGCGCGCGCCGCCTCGATGGTGGCGTTGAGGGCGAGGAGGTTGGTCTGGCCAGCGATATTGTTGATGATCTCGACGATGTCGCCGATGCGCGACGCCGCGCTCGACAGCGCACTGACGCGCTCGGTCGCCGAATGAACCTGATCGACCGCACTGCCCGCCATGCGCGCCGACTCCTGCATCCGCTGGCTGATTTCGCGAACCGAGGCGGTCATCTCCTCGGTGGCCGAAGCCACCGAATTGACGTTGGAGGAGGCTTCGTTCGATCCGTTGGCGACGCGTGCAGCAAAATCCCTTGCATGGTCGGCGTTCGACGCGAGCGTGGTTGCGGATGCTTCCAGTTCGGTCGCTGACGTGGCGACAGCCTGAACGATTTCGCCGATCGCCGCTTCGAAGGAATCGGCGATCTTTGTCATGTCCGTCTTGCGCTGGATGTCCGCGCGGCGTTGCGTGGAATTAACCTCTTCCCGGCTGAAGCGGATCAACGTCTGCACGGTCTGAAGGTTGCGAAGCGCCAGGCCGATTTCGTCGTCGCGCTTGATCTCGATGCGGTTGTCGAACTTGTCGTGGACCAGGTTCAGCATCGTCTCGTTGAGGTGACCCATCGGTTCCTCAAACGCGCGAAGCGTCTGACGCCCGACGAACCCTCCGGCAGCAACCCCGGCAATGCCAAGAAAGCCGAGGACGAGCCCCCATGTCCCGCCAACCGCGGTTACCCCCAGCGCGCTACAGGCCAGCAGGAAAGCCACCTGCAGCGTGATCAGCGTCGTCATTCGCGCCCGTATGGTCCGTGTGAACAGCCCGAAACGGTCGAAGAACGATCGCTTCCGGATGATGCCGGCATCGATCCGGTACGGATGTCGCCGCTTTTCGCGAATGGCTGCATAAACTTCCTCCGCCAGCGCGCGCTGGTCGGCAGCAAGCCTGGTGCGGATCGACGTATAGCCGGTGACCTGCCCGTTCGTGCGAATCGGCGAGGCAGTCGCCAGCACCCAGTAAAAACCGCCGTTCTTGCGCCGGTTCTTGATCGCGCCGACCCAGGGCTTCTCGGCCTTCAGTGTATCCCAAAGATTTTCGAACGCCTCCGGCGGCATGTCCGGGTGGCGGACGATGTTGTGCGCCTTGCCCATCAATTCTTCGGTCGTGAATTCCGCGGCGTCGATGAAGTCCTCGTTGACGTAGGTCAGACGGCCCTTGAGGTCGGTCCTCGAAACGATCAGCGTTTCATCGGAAACGGGATATTCGGCGTCGGTAACCGGAAAGTTCTTGCGCACGGGGAAACTCGTCGATCTGTTGTGGTTGAAGCAAGCGTTGCGGCGCCCGATACGCTGCCATGACGCGATTCGAGAGAAATTGCGTGAGCAGAAACCGGTAGCGGCGCCCTCAAAAGCTTACCTGGGAAGGACGCACGTCAGGGCTGAGGGCAACTGGAACAAGTGAACCATCGCGGAGGCACCTTCTGTGGCTTACCGGGAACTCGCGTTCTGATGAAGCAGGATAGAACAGGTCAGTTAAAAAACGGTGGTTGGCAGTTCGGTTGGTTGGTGCCGGTCGCAGACGTATGGGATGCACGGCGAGCCCTCACCCTCGCCGCTTTCAGGGCTGCGAACGATCCTGCTCACTTCGCCGCCGGCGTCTCCGCGTCGAGGCGATAGCTGGCGTGGCAGGCGACGCACGCCGATAGCTGTGTGCTCAGAGTTGCGAGTAACTGCTCGCGACTGGCGCCTGATTCGGCTGTGGCGGCAATCTCGTCGAAGCGCTTATGGACGCTGAGCCCGAGCCGCTTGAACTCGATCGGCAACTTGGCCATCAGTGCCGGATTGACGTCGGCGGCCGCTGCCATGCCGCTCGCGCGCGCAGCCTGTGCAATCCGCTTCATGTCGCCCGCCTTTACCCCATCGACGACGACCTGCACGGTTTCAAGCATGCCGCGCATTTCGGTGAGCACGAGATCACGCTCATCCGATGCCAGCAGAACAGCCGTGCGACCGTCGGGCGCCACCTGCGTCCGACCGTACACAAAGAAGAATACGGCCACCGCAATGGTAATAAGCCAAAGGGCGATAGCCGCGACGGACAGCACACGTGCAGTCATAGAATTGTTCTCCTTGTTGCACCGACAGCCATCGTTGCCGATGAGGTAACCGCCACCCCTGCGCTGTTCCTATCGGGACAGCCCGATTTGAAACAGAAGCGGGCCTTCATCGTGCACGGGCCAGCATCAGCGTCAAACGCCAGAAGCCCAAGCGCATTCGCCGCGGACACCAAATCCAGCAACGCCCTCTAGGAACCTCGCGTGTTGATTTGCCGGCCGCCGCGCGGACGCTTGCCTCTGGCTGGTGCGCAGAAGGCTGAATGCAGCGCATCCACAACGGTCAAAACCTCCGGCCGTGCGATGGAATAGTAGACCGTCGTTCCCTCGCGACGGGCTTCGACGAGTCCGTCCGACCTGAGCCGCATGAGCTGCTGCGACATCGGCACCTGTTCGATCCCGAGCCCCTGACGCAATTCAGCAACCGATTTCTCACCGTCCACCAGGGCGCAGAGCACCAGCAGGCGCTGCGGGTGGGACAGGCTGCGCATCAGTTCCGCGGCCGACTCCGCCGCCGGCATCATATCTCCTACATTCATAGTATTGAATTTATACTCCTTGAATGTTATGTGCAAGGTGTCCGGCCTTCCGAGAGGTCGGCGCAAGGTTCAAAGGACAGTTTGCTCCTGCCTTGAACCAGATCAAGACGCAATGCGCGATGTCAGGGAAACTCGGCGGATAAATCGGAGGAATAGTCCATGTCTCACATTGTCGTTCTCGGCGCGGGCCTCGGTGGAACCATCATGGCCTATGAGATGAAGACCAAGCTGAGACGCGACGACCGTCTCACCGTCGTCAATCTCGGCTCGACCTATTCGTTCGTGCCTTCGAATCCATGGGTCGCCGTCGGCTGGAGACAGCCGGCGGATATCGAAGTCGACCTTGCTCCGGTGCTGAAACAGAGAGGCATCGAACTGCGGCCGGAGGGGGCCAAACGCGTCGAGCCGGCTGAAAATCGGATTCAACTCAACGACGGCACATCCATTACCTACGACTACCTGATTATTGCCACCGGACCTGACCTTGCCTTCGACGAGGTGCCGGGACTGGGCCCGACTGCCCATACCCAGTCCGTCTGCCAGACCGATCATGCCCTTCAAGCCAAAGTCGCGTTCGACAAACTCGTCAGGACGCCGGGACCGGTGGTGATCGGCGCCGTGCAAGGCGCATCCTGCTATGGCCCGGCCTATGAATTCGCCTTCATCCTCGAAACGGCCTTGCGCAATGCGCGCGTCCGCGACCGCGTGCCCATGACCTTCGTGACGCCGGAGCCCTATATCGGCCATCTCGGGCTCGACGGCGTCGGCGACACCAAGGGCCTGATCGAAAGCGCGATGCGCGACCGCCACATCAAATGGATCACCAATGCGCGAACCACCAAGGTGGACCATGAAAAGCTCGTCGTCGAAGAAGTCAACGACGACGGCTCGGTCAAGGCGACACACGAACTGCCCTTCGCCTTCTCGATGCTGCTGCCGGCCTTCCGGGGCGTCAAGGCCGTTCATGGCGTCGAGGGTCTGACCAATCCGCGCGGCTTTATCGTGATCGACAAGCACCAGCGCAACCCGGTCTTCCCGAACATTTTCGGCGTCGGCGTCTGCGTCGCCATTCCGCCGGTCGGCAAGACCCCGCTCGCGGTCGGCGTGCCGAAGACCGGTTTCATGATCGAATCCATGGTCACTGCCACGGCGGAGAACATCGCTTCGCTCCTCAAGGGCGAGCAGCCGAAGGCGGTCGCAACCTGGAACGCGGTCTGCCTCGCCGACTTCGGCGACGACGGCATCGCTTTCGTCGCCCAGCCCCAGATTCCGCCGCGCAACGTCAACTGGTCGTCGCAAGGCAAATGGGTCCACGCAGCCAAGATCGGCTTTGAGAAATACTTCCTGCGCAAGGTACGCCAGGGCAAGGCCGAGACCTTCTACGAAAACCTCGTCCTCGACATGCTCGGGATCAGGAAGCTGAAGGACATTCACGTGGAGACGGCCGAACAGGCGCAGTCTTGAAGCAGAGGAGAAACGACAATGACAATCGATCGCGCCGTGATGATGTTTGCCGGCTTCATGGTTCTCGTCTCGCTGGGGCTCGGATTTTACGTGTCGCCCTGGTGGTTTCTGCTCACGGGTTTCGTGGGCCTAAATCTGATCCAGGCGTCGGTCTCAGGCTTTTGTCCCGCGGCCATGGTCTTCAGGAAACTAGGCTGCCCGGCCGGCGTCGCATTCAAATAACGACCAGCCTTTTCATCCGATGGCCGGGCGAAACTCGTGATCGCTCCGTGAAAGCTGCACGCTCATGCATCGACCGATCTTGCGCTTCCTGACAGCCGTTCTCGCCGGCGCCGCGATCGCCGGCGCGACGGCGGCCAACGCCGCTGAATTCGTCGTCAAGGCCACGACGATTCCCGAGATGAAGGCCGTCTTCGGCCAGGTCGAGAGCCGCATCGTGGTGCCGGCGCGTGCCCGCATCGGCGGCTCGGTGCGCGAGCTTCGCGTCACGCAGGGTGACGAAGTCAGGGAAGGACAGGCGATCGCCGTCGTCGTCGATGACAAGCTCGCGCTTCAGCTCAACGCCGCCGACGCCAAGATCGAGGCGCTCAACTCGCAGCTTTCGAATGCACGCGTCCAGCTCGAGCGGGCGCAGCAGCTTCGGGCGAGCGGGTCGGGCACGCAGGTCAGCCTCGATCAGGCCAAGATGCAGTTCGAGGTGACGACCAATCAGGTGTCTGCGGCCAAGGCGGAGAAGACCGTCATTGAGCAGAGCGCGCGCGAGGGCACCGTCTTCGCGCCGGCGACGGGCCGCGTGCTCACCGTCCCCGTCACGCTCGGTTCGGTGATCATGCCCGGCGAGGACATCGCCCGCATCGCGCCGGGGCCGTATTATCTGCGGCTGTCGCTGCCGGAGCGTCATGCCGGCGAGATCACACAGGGCGCCGACGTGACGGTCGGCGCGCGCGGGCTCACCGCGCCGGGCGGGCTGTCCGCCCCGCACCGCGGCCGCATCGTCAAGGTCTATCCGGAGATCACCGACGGACGCGTGATCGCGGATGTCGAGGTCGAAGGGATCGGCGATTATTTCGTCAACGAGCGCACGCTGGTGTCGATCCCGGTCGGCAAACGTATGGTACTGGCGGTGCCGCCGGCGGCGATCCGGACGATGCACGGCGTCGACTACGTACGCCTCGTCACGCCCACCGGAGAAATGGATGTCGCCGTCATTCTGGGCGAGGCCGTCGAAGAGGGCGGCCAAAGGCGCACGGAAATCCTTACCGGCCTGCACGACGGCGACCGGATCATGCTGCCATGAAGCTCGGGCTCGCCGGCAACCTCACCCGCGTCTTCATCGCTTCCCCGTTGACGCCGCTGTTCCTGCTCGCGTCCCTTGCACTCGGGCTTGTCGCGCTGATCTCGCTGCCGCGCGAGGAGGAGCCGCAGATATCCGTGCCCATGGTGGACATCCATGTCGCTGCCAATGGGCTGAAGGCCGAGGACGCCTTGAAGCTCGTCACCGAGCCGCTCGAGACGATCGTCAAGAGCATCGATGGCGTGGAGCACCTCTACTCGCAGACCGAGGACGACGGCACCGTGGTGACAGCGCGGTTCAAGGTCGGCACCAATCCGGACGCCGCCATTCTTCGCGTGCACGAGAAGGTCCGGGCCAACATGAACCGCATCCCGTTCGGCATTCCCGAACCGCTGATCGTCGGCCGCGGCATCGACGACGTGGCGATCGTGGTGGTGACGCTGCGCCCGACGCCGGATGCCGACGCGCGCTGGACCGCGAACGGGCTGACGCGGCTCGCCCGCGAACTGCAGGTCGAGGTGTCCAAACTGCCCGACGTCGGCCTCACCTACATCGTCGGCGAGCAGCCGGAGCAGTTCCGTGTCGAACCCGATCCGGAAAAGCTCTCGCTCTACGGCATCACCCTGCAGCAAGTCGCCGCCAAGATCGAAGGCGCCAACCGTTCATTCCGCATCGGCACGGTGCGGGAGGATACGCAGCAACGCGCGATCGTCGCCGGGCAGACCCTGCAGGCGTTGCCCGAGATCGGCAACATCCTGCTCACCGCGCGCGACGGCCGCCCGGTCTATGTCCGCGACGTCGCCAATGTCGTGCTTGCAACCTCGCCGGCCGAAAATCGCGTCACCGACATCCGCAAGACGGCAGATGCCGGCCTTGAACGCGCGCCCGCCGTTTCGCTCGCCATTGCCAAGCGCCCCGGCACCAATGCGGTGGTGATCGCCGAGGAGATCGTGCGGCGGCTGGAGCAGGCGCGCGGCCAGATCTTCCCGTCGGATGTCGAGATGACGGTCACGCGCAACTATGGTGAAACGGCGAACGAGAAGGCCAACGAACTTCTGTTCCATCTCGCCCTCGCCACAGTGTCGATCGTGGTGCTGGTCGCCATCGCCATCGGCTGGCGCGAGGCGCTGGTGGTGGCGGTGGTGATCCCGACCACGATCCTGCTGACGCTGTTCGCCTCGTGGATCATGGGCTACACGCTCAACCGCGTCAGCCTGTTCGCGCTCATCTTCTCCATCGGCATTCTGGTGGACGACGCCATCGTGGTGATCGAGAACATCGCCCGCCACTGGGCGATACGCGACGGCCGCTCGCGCGCGCAGGCCGCGATCGACGCGGTGGCCGAGGTCGGCAATCCGACCATCGTCGCGACGCTGACGGTGGTGGCGGCGCTGCTGCCGATGCTGTTCGTGTCCGGCATGATGGGTCCCTATATGAGCCCGATTCCGGCCAACGCCTCGGCGGCGATGCTGTTCTCCTTCTTCGTCGCCGTCATCCTGACGCCGTGGCTGATGATGAAGCTCGGAGGCGATCACAATACTGCCGGCAAAGGCCATGATACGGCGAGCGGCGGCCGCCTCGGCCGGCTTTACGTTGCTGTCGCGAGGCCCGTTCTGGCGTCGCGGTGGCGCGCTTGGATTTTCCTGGCTCTGGTCGGGGCGGCGACGCTGGCCTCGCTCTCGCTGTTCTACACCAGGCATGTCACGGTGAAGCTGCTGCCGTTCGACAACAAGGCCAATCTTCAGGTCGTGCTGGACCTGCCGAAGGGCTCGTCTGTCGAGGATACCGACCGAACGCTGCAGGCGATGGTTGATCGCCTGGCATCCGTACCCGAAATTGTGTCGTTCCAGACCTACGCCGGCACGGGTGCGCCGTTCGATTTCAACGGGCTGGTGCGGCACTATTATCTCCGCTCCAGTCCCGAGCTGGGCGATATTGCCGTGAACCTGCTCGCGAAAGGCGACCGCGCGCGCGCCAGCCATGCCATCGCGCTTGAACTCAGGCAGCGCCTGAGCGGTCTCGACCTGCCGAAGGACACCGTGGTGAAGGTGATCGAGCCGCCTCCGGGGCCGCCGGTGCTGGGCACGCTGCTTGCGGAGATCTACGGTCCCAACCCCGACACCCGGCGCGCGGTCGCCGCCAAGGTGCGCGCGGCGTTCAAGAGCGTGCCGTTCATCGTCGATGTCGATGACAGCTATCACAACCAGGCTGAGCGCGTGCGCGTCGCCATCAATCAGGACAATCTCGAATATTACAGGGTCGAACAATCTGACGTTTACGATACCCTGCGTGATCTCTATGGCGGCACCACGGTCGGCTATTCCCAGCGTGGTGGAGGACGCTATCCGATCGCCATCCGCCTCGCGCTGCCCAAGGCGAACGCCGTGATGGATGCGCGCGCGCTGACGACACCGGTGCCCGCCAACGCGCTTCCCGGCGGTCGTGGAGTGGTCGAACTCGGTGATGTTGTCAGCGTCACCCGTGAGCCGGCGTCCTGGCCGATCTTCCGGCACAACGGCCGCTCCACCGAAATGGTGCTGGCGGAACTCGCCGGTGCCTATGAAGCACCGATCTACGGCATGCTGGCGGTGCGTGACGCGATCGACCGGATCGACTGGGGCAACCTTCCGAAGCCCGTGATCGCCCTGCACGGTCAGCCTGACGACGAAACCCACCCGACCCTGTTGTGGGACGGCGAGTGGGAGGTGACCTGGGTGACCTTCCGGGACATGGGCGCGGCTTTCATGGTGGCGATCCTCGGCATCTACATTCTCGTCGTCGCGCAGTTCGGCTCGTTCAAGCTGCCGCTGGTGATCCTGACGCCGATCCCGCTCACCTTCATCGGCATCATGCTCGGCCACTGGCTGTTCAACGCGCCGTTCACGGCGACCTCGATGATCGGCTTCATCGCGCTGGCCGGCATCATCGTGCGCAACTCGATCCTGCTGGTGGACTTCATCCGCCATGCACGCCGGCCCGGCCGGCCGTTGACCGAGGTGCTGCTGGAGGCCGGCGCAATCCGCTTCAAGCCGATCCTGCTGACCGCGATCGCGGCGATGATCGGCGCGGCCGTCATTCTCGCCGACCCGATCTTCCAGGGGCTCGCCATCTCGCTGTTGTTCGGCCTCGCATCATCGACGGCGTTGACCGTGCTCGTTATCCCGGCAATTTATGTCGTGCTGAGAGGAGACAGGCCGGCGCGCTAGCCGCGAATGGCGATCCTCACGCGCGTCGCGCCGAACATCCGACGTTGCGGGCCAAGAGTCGCGGGCCAAGACCGGGTGACGGCGATTTTCGGGGATTCGCGATATTCCCCAATATAAAGGGGATGATGGTAGCGAGAGAGGGACTCGAACCCCCGACCCCAGGATTATGATTCCCGTGCTCTAACCAGCTGAGCTACCTCGCCACAGTGTTCACGACGAAAGCCGTGAACGCGCGGCATATAAAAAGCCGCTCAATGGCGTGTCAAGCAAAGCCGACCGATATGCCGGTTTATTGCTGGGGGCTTATTTCGGCCGCACGTTGGGATCCCCGCCGGGGCTGCCGGGTGGCGGAATAACCGGCGTATTGCCGCCTTCCGGGGTCGGCGCGCGCATCTCCGGATCGACGCCCGCGGGCGGGCACAGCACGCCGTCGGATTTCGCCAATTTGTCCCCGAGCGGCTCCCCGGGTTTGCCGGTCGTCGTTCCGCTCGGCGAGGCCGTATCGTGAGGCGCACAATTGCCTGCGTTCGGGGACGGAGCCAGCGTCGTGGCAGGGGGCGCGCCCGGCGGCGGCGCCTGTGCAAAGGCGATCTCCGGAAGCGCAACAAGGGCGACCAACACAAATAAGGACCTGACTGTCATCCGCATGGGGTGGCAACGAACGGCGACAGCCGATGTTCCGCCGGAACCGAGGATCAGGATTTGCGATAGCGGATCAGCGAGAAGTGCCCCATCGGCGGCATCGGGCGACGCTCGAAGAGCGTGACGCCGCCATGCTTCGCAGCCCAGTTCACAAGGCGCTGCCACGGAAATTCGGGGCGCCAGCCGAGCCGCCGGGCCAGAGGCGCAAACGCCAGTTCGAACAGACGGCGGAACCCGCGCTCGGCGCCGATGTGATTGACGAGAATCAATTCGCCGCCCGGCTTCAGCACGCGGACGAAATCGTCCAATGTCGCTTCGGGGTCCGGCACCGCCGTGATGACGTATTGCGCCACCACCGCGTCGAAAAACGAATCTGCAAAGGCGAGATTCCTGGCGTCCATCACCGCCAGCGTTTCGACGTTTGTGAGATTGAGCGCACGCACGCGCTGCTGCGCCTTGCGCAGCATCGGTTCGGAAATGTCGACGCCATACAGTTTCGTGGTAGAGGCATAGTCCGACAGCGACAGTCCGGTGCCGACGCCGACGTCAAGGATACGCCCGCCGATCGTATCGGCTATGGCGATGGTGGATTGGCGGCCCGGATCGAAAACCTTGCCGAACACGAGATCGTAGACCGGCGCCCAGCGGCCATAGGCCTTCGCGACGCCGGCGCGGTCGATGTCGTTGCCCATGCCGTCCGCGCGTCCCGAACCCTATCCGCGCAGTTCGGCGGCGAGAGGCGCCACCGGCGTGCCGCTCTGCATGGCCGTTCCGCTTGCGCGCTTCGCCATGGCACGCGCGATGAACCCGCCGCCAAGCACCCGCGCCTGCCCTTCCGGCCCATCGTAGAACACGCAGGCCTGACCGGGCGACACGCCCTCCTCGCCGGCCACGAGTTCGATCTCATAGCGGCCGTCGATGGCGCGCAGCCACGCCGGCTGGGGCTTGCGGGTCGAGCGGACCCGCACGAACAGTTCGAGTCCTGCGCCCACGGCGCGATCGAGCGCGCCGTCGCCGATCCAGTTCACGTCGCGCAGCACGATACGATGCATCTTCAACGCTTCGCGCGGTCCGACAACCAGGCGCCGGTTGGCGGCATCGAGACTGAGGACGTAAAGCGGCGCGCCGGAGGCGATGCCGAGGCCACGGCGCTGTCCGACCGTGAAATGCACGATGCCCTCATGATGACCGAGGACGTGCCCGTCGAGATCGACGATGTCGCCCGGCTCCAATGCGTTCGGCTTCAGCCGGCTGATGACGTCGGTGTAGCGCCCGGTCGGCACGAAACAGATATCCTGGCTGTCGTGCTTGTCGGCAACCGACAGGTCGAAGCGCCGCGCCAGTTCGCGGGTCTGCGCCTTTGTCATGTCGCCCAGCGGAAAACGCAGAAAATCGAGTTGCTCGCGCGTGGTGGCAAACAGGAAGTAGCTCTGATCGCGATCCGAATCCGCCGCGCAGAGCAGCGCACGCGAGCCGCCGGCCAGACGGTGTGAGGCGACGTAATGACCGGTCGCCAGCGCGGTGGCGCCCAGCTCGCGCGCAGTAGCGAGGAGATCACGAAACTTGACCAGACGGTTGCACTCGATGCAGGGCACGGGCGTTTCGCCCGACGCATAGCTGTCCGCGAAATTCTCGATCACGGTTTCGCGGAAGCGGCTTTCATAATCCAGCACGTAGTGCGGAATGCCGAGGCGTTCGGCAACGTTGCGGGCGTCATGAATATCCTGGCCGGCGCAGCAGGCTCCCTTGCGATGGGTGGCCGCGCCGTGATCGTAGAGCTGCAGCGTTATTCCGACGACATCATAACCCTCGGACTTCAACAGCGCGGCCGTCACCGACGAATCGACACCGCCCGACATGGCGACCACGACCCGCGTATCCTGAGGACGGCCTTCCAGATCCAGACTGTTGAGCATTGATCCCGTCATACATGAGATCGCGCAAGGTCGCACGCCTTGCCGATCGGAGACTTTCGCGGTGTTCCGGAGCGGGAATTCCGTTCCGTCCGGCCGACCGAAAGACCAGCTTTTGTATAGTAATATAGTTCGTATTCCTGCGAGGCAATCACGGCCGGATGACGGCGCCGGACCAGCGGCAAATCTTGCCGCCGGGCAGAAAACAAGCAGCCGAACCGGCCGGGCCGGCGGCTGGACATGCCGCATAACTAATTGAATATACTAATTATAAATTCAAACCGGACGATGGCCCGGTCCTTGCTGCTCGCTTGGTACCCTATCGCGAGAGGTTGCCTGTGCTTAGCGTGACACCAGAAGCCGCCACCAGCGCGTCGTTACCGAATACGCGGCAGAGGCCCGAGCGGGACGACCAGCCGATGGGGAACTCTTTTGAGGCCCTGGTCGACATCAGCGCACAGGCCTCGCAGGCTCCGGCCGCGCCCGCGTCGAATTGGTCCGATCAGCATGCCATGCGTCCCGAGCGGCTTTCCAACGCCTCCGCTCCAGACCGCACTGTGCCGATTGATAACAATGCACCGACACGTGGTTCCCAGCCATCATCCACCGCACAGCAAGCCAATTCGAGCGCGGAACCAGCCACCGGAGCTCAGAAGTCCGATGCCGGCACGAAGGCATCGAACGCCGGACACCACCATGGGACCAAACACAGAGATACCGAGGTCGCCGGGGACGCTTCCAATCCCGCGCTGACGACCCCGGACGTCACAACCACAGACGCGGGCACCTCACCGCAATTCGCGGTGGCGCCGGTTGCGGTCGCGGTTCCGGTCGCGACACCGGTGGCTGCGACACCATCGGCGGCTGCCGCGTCCGCCGCAACCGCAGCCACCGATTCGGCAAGCGCATCAACCGGAGCCGCCGGGGCCTCGGCTGCTGACGCCGCTTCCGCTAGTCAAGCCACGCTCGCGGACCCCGATTCCAGCCCGGCCGCGGATACGGCCGTTGCCGCAGCAGCATTCGTGAAAGAGGCGACAGTCCCGCCGGCTTCCCAGCAGGCCGCGCAGGCAACCGCCGTGCTGACCCTCGGAGCCGCGGTCGCCGCGGCGACACCGGCCACCGCGAAGGCGGGCACAAAGACAGCGGACAATGCGCAGCCGGCCAAGACGGCCGCGTCGGTCATGACCGGTCTCCAGCCTCCACCAACGACCTCGGATGCATCAGCGCCGTCAGCCGCCTCCGCGAGCCCGAACGCGCCGCACGACGCGACGGTCGGCGATCACAAGCATGATGCCGCCGCCAGCGACAGCACAAAGCCGGCCCCATCCGATGCCGGCACGCCCGCGACGCAGCAGGGAGCAGCAGCACCGCAGCATTCCGCCCAGGCGACCAACGCCAGCGCGGCTCAGCCGCAGCCCGACAACGGTCAACCGCAGGGCATCAATGGCGCCGTCGCGCAGCCGCAGGCGCAATCAACCGCCGCGCCAACGCCTGCAACGCCGCAGTACAATGTCGCGGTCGCCGCTGGCGCCGCTGTGCCGTTGAACGGACTGGCAGTCCAGATCGCGGTCACGGCACAAAGCGGCAAGAGCCGCTTCGAAATCCGGCTCGACCCCGCCGATTTGGGCCGCATCGATGTCCGCCTCGACGTCGACCGTCAGGGCCGGGTCACATCTCATCTGACCGTCGAGAAGCCGGAAACGCTCGCGATGCTGCGGCAGGACGCGCCGCAACTCCAGCGCGCGCTGCAGGACGCGGGCCTGAAGACCGGCGACGGCGGCCTGCAGTTCAGCCTGCGCGATCAATCCTCGCAGGGTCAGACCCCGCGCGACGATACCGGCCGCAATGCGCAGCGCCTGATCGTGACCGAAGACAACGTCGTTCCGGCGGCGGCGGGACGAAGCTATGGCCGGGTGCTCGGATCGAGCGGCGGCCTCGATATCAGGGTTTAGGGAGACGGACATGACGAGTTCAGTGGGTTCCGCGGTTCAGCAGGTGGTGTCGGGCACGACGCCGTTGCCCGCCTCCTCCTCCAGCTCTGCAGCATCGAGCAACAACGGTACGCTGGCCGGCAACTTCCAGACCTTCCTGACGCTGCTGACGACGCAGTTGCAGAACCAGAATCCGCTCGATCCGCTGGATACCAATCAGTTCACCCAGCAACTCGTCCAGTTCGCCGGCGTCGAGCAGCAGTTGAAGACGAACGACCAGCTCGCCAGTCTCGTTTCCCTGCAGCAAACGACTCAGGCGACGCAGGCGCTGGACTTCGTCGGAAAGAATGCCGTCGTCGACGGCAGCACCGCCACCATGACCAACAGCGCGGCGACCTGGCAGCTCAGCGTCCCGGCCGCCTCCACCCTCACCGTCAACATCGCCAACAGCACCGGTCAGAATGTTTTCTCCGGCTCCTACGGCGTCAATGCCGGCGACAATCAGGTTTTCTCCTGGAACGGCCTCGGCAACGACGGCACGCAATGGCCCGACGGCAAATACACGCTGACGACGACGGCGGCGGATGCGTCCGGTAATCCGGTCATGGTCTCGACGCAGATTCAGGGTCAGGTCAATTCCGTCGATCTGACCCAATCGCCGCCGCTGCTGTCGATCGGCGGCCAGACCTACACCATCAGCCAGATCAAGCGCATCGTGAACTGACCGGCGCGGCTCGTGCCTGGCCGACCGGAACCTATCTTTCTGCCCCTATTCGAGTGGTTTCGCGCGTCCGGGACCGCTACCCGGCGTCGTTCCAAAACAGTCTTTTCAAGGAGAATCGTATTGAAGCCTTGGGCTTAGGCAAATTTTAAGTCGCAAGGCGTAGCTTCCTCGGCGAGTTCAGTGGTTTAGAGTTTGTGAGTACGCCATGACAGAACCCCATCGCCCGAGGGTGAAATACGTCATCGGGCCCGACGGAAGCCCGTTAACGATCGCCGATCTGCCGGCGCCCGGCACCAAGCGGTGGGTAATCCGCCGCAAGGCCGAGGTCGTTGCCGCGGTTCGCGGCGGATTGCTCTCCCTCGAGGAGGCTTGCAGCCGCTATACGTTGACGGTTGACGAATTCCTGTCCTGGCAGTTCTCGATCGACCAGCACGGCCTTGCCGGTTTGCGCACCACGCGAATCCAGCAATATCGCCAGTAAGACACGTCCAGATTAGCGCGAATTCTCGGAAAACCGGCCTCCTTCTGGAGACCGGTTTTTTGTCATTGAGCAATTTCGTCACGGGTCTTAACCGTCGTTAACCATATCGAAACCATACCATAGGCAATAATTGCCGAGTCGGCCTTTCCGCGGGCCGGGTCAAGGGGCTGGTTCGTTGCAGGGGCTGCTGGCATTTCTGAAAGGCCTGGGTGCGTCACGGTTGATGGCGATGGTCGCCGTCACCGCCGTGCTGATCGGCTTCTTCGCGTTCGTCATCATGCGCGTCACCGCCCCGCAGATGACGACTCTCTTTACCGACCTCAGCGTCGAGGACTCCTCCGGAATCATCAAGGACCTCGAACGTCAGGCGATTCCCTACGAGTTGCGCAACGACGGCGCCGTCATCATGGTGCCGAAGGACAAAGTGACGCGGCTGCGGATGAAACTCGCCGAGGCGGGACTGCCCAAGGGCGGCGGGGTCGGCTATGAGATCTTCGACAAATCCGACGCGCTCGGCACCACGAGCTTCGTCCAGAACATCAATCGCCTGCGCGCGCTGGAAGGCGAACTCGCCCGCACCATCCGCGCCATAGATCGCGTCCAGGACGCCCGCGTCCATCTGGTGCTGCCCGAGCGGCCGCTGTTCTCGCGCGAAGCACCGCAGCCATCCGCCTCGATCGTGCTGCGCGTCCGCGGCGGCCTCGAGCCGCAGCAGATCCGTGCCATCCGCCATCTCGTTGCCTCGGCCGTCAACGGACTGAAGCCGCAGCGGGTGTCCATCGTGGACGAAGCTGGCCAGTTGCTTGCCGACGGCTCGAACACCGATGCCGACGGCGTGACCGGAGACGAGCGGCGCGCGGCATTCGAGAAGCGCATGCGCAATCAGGTCGAGACCATCGTGTCGTCGGTGGTCGGAAGCGGCAGGGCGCGCGTCGAGCTCTCCGCCGACTTCGACTACAACAAGATCACCCAGACCTCGGACAAGTTCGATCCGGAAGGCCGGGTGCTGCGATCCAGCCAGACCCGCGAGGAATCCTCCGTCACCGCCGACAACAACGGCCAGGTCACGGTCAACAACGAGCTGCCCGGCACTCAGCAATCGGACACGACAAACCCTGCTCGCGACCAGAGCAAGAAGAGCGAAGAGACCAACAACTACGAAATCTCCCGCACCACCAAGACCGAGGTGACCGAAGCCGGCCGCGTCAATCGCATCTCGGTCGCCGTTCTCGTCGATGGCACCTATACCAAGGACGACAAGGGCCAGATGGTCTACGCCGAGCGCAGCAAGGATCAGCTCAACCGCATCGCCACGCTGGTGCGCTCAGCCATCGGCTTCGACCAGAAGCGCGGCGATCAGGTCGAGGTCGTCAACCTCAGATTCGCCGAGCCGCCCGCTGTCGCGCCGCTCGCTGAACCGGCCGGTTTGCTGGGAATGCTGCAATTCACGAAAGACGACGTGATGTACGTCATCGAACTCTTGGTCATGATGCTGCTCGGCCTCGTGGTGACGTTCATGGTGATCCGGCCGCTGGTCCGCCGTATCCTGGCGTCGGATCCGCCGCCGCCCAGCCCGCCGTCCGCGCTCCCGGCTCCGTCCGAGGCCAATGCCCAGGCCGCCCCATCCGGGCAAAATCTGGTTCCCGGCAACAACGCCACCGCTCAGTTGATCGACGTTGCCCAGGTGCAGGGCCAGGTTCACGCCCAGTCGGTGCATCGGGTCGGCGAACTGGCCGATCGCAATCCTGCCGAAACCGCTTCCATCATCCGTCAATGGCTAGCCGAGCCCGCGTGATCCGACATGGCCGTACCTCAAACAACCAATGCAAACGATATCGCCAGCGTCGTCGCCTCGCTTGCGAGTCGTCAGAGCAACCGTCCCAAGTCCAAGCCAATGAGCGGGCCGAGACGGGCGGCCGTGATGATGCTGGCGCTGGGCGAGCAATACGGCGGCAAGGTCTGGGCGATGCTGGACGACGACGAGGTCCGCGATCTGTCGCTGGCGATGTCCACTCTCGGCACGGTCGAGGCCGATGTGGTCGAAGACCTGCTGCTCGAATTCGTCTCGCGGATGTCGGCGTCGGGCGCCCTGATGGGCAACTTCGATGCGACGGAGCGGCTGCTGAACCAGTATCTTCCCAACGACCGGGTGAGCGGAATCATGGATGAGATCCGGGGACCGGCTGGCCGCAACATGTGGGAAAAGCTGTCCAACGTTCCGGAGGAGGTTCTCGCGAACTATCTCAAGAACGAATATCCGCAGACCATCGCCGTCGTGCTGTCGAAGCTGAAACCCGAGCACGCCGCGCGGGTGCTCGCCATCCTGCCCGAGGACATGGCGCTCGACGTGGTCGGCCGCATGCTCAAGATGGAAGCGGTGCAGAAGGAAGTCATCGAGCGCGTCGAGCAGACGCTGCGCAGCGAATTCATGTCCAACCTGTCGCAGACACGCCGCCGCGACGCCCATGAGGTGATGGCCGAAATCTTCAACAATTTCGACCGCCAGACCGAGACCCGTTTCATCACCGCGCTGGAAGAAGAGAACAGGGAGTCCGCCGAACGCATCAAGGCGCTGATGTTCACCTTCGACGATCTGGTGAAGCTCGATGCCGGCTCCGCGCAGACCCTGATGCGCCACGTCGACAAGGACAAGCTCGGCATCGCGCTGAAGAGCGCCAACGAGGAGGTGCGCGCCTTCTTCATGGGCAACATGTCGTCGCGCGCCGCCAAGATGCTGATGGACGACATGGCCGCGCTTGGGCCGGTCCGGTTGCGCGATGTCGACGAGGCGCAGGCGCTGCTGGTGAATCTCGCCAAGGATCTCGCCGCCAAGGGCGAAATCATGCTGTCGAAAAACCGCGCCGACGACGAACTGGTGTACTGATGGGCGCTCCGGCAAAATTCCTGTTCGATACGGACTTCTCGGTTTCGCATAAATCCAACGAGCGTGCGCCGACGACCCAGGAGATCGCGCAGCAGATCGCGGCCGCGGAATCCCGGGCATATCAGAACGGGTTCGACGCCGCGCAGCGCGAGGCCAGGGTGCAGAGCGACCGCCGCATCGCGCTGGCAATCGAGAACATTTCCGCTGACGTCAGGGCAATCGCCCAAAGCGTCGCGGGGGTCGAAGCGCGGATGGAGACCGAGGCGGTCGACGTCGCCGTCGCCGTCGCGCGCAAATTGTGCAGCGAGTTGATCGCCGCTGAACCCTTGACGGAAATCGCCGCGCTGGTCAGCGACAGTTTCCGGCATCTGGTGTCCACACCGCATCTCGTGGTGCGGATCAACGATCAACTCTACGACACGGCGCGCGAGCAGATTGAGCGCATCGCCAAACAAAACGGGTTTACCGGACAACTCGTCATCCTCGCCGAACCCGACATCGAGACCGGCGACTGCCGGATCGAGTGGGCCGATGGCGGGATTGTGCTGGAACGCGCGGCCATCGATGCCAGGATCGACGAACTGGTGCGTGGCTACATGGCTCGCAAATCGAATGGCAACACCTGAGGGCATGGGGACGAACAATGAGCGATAACGACACCCAGGTGCCGCTTCCCGACCTCAATGCCGCCGATGCGCCGGCGGACGATGACGTCGGATACAGCGAGGACGAGCAGGTTTCGCGGGTCGCGTCCGATCTCGAGGCAGTGTTCGACGTTCCGGTCCAGGTGTCCGCCGTGCTCGGCCGTTCAAGGATGGACGTCGGCGCGCTCCTCAAGCTCGGGCCCGGCAGCGTTCTGGAACTCGACCGGCGAGTCGGCGAGGCCATCGACATCTACGTCAACAACAGGCTTGTGGCGCGCGGCGAGGTCGTTCTCGTGGAGGACAAGCTCGGCGTGACCATGACCGAAATCATCAAGGCCGAGAAAGCCTGACGCCCGCCGCGAGCCGGGACACATCACAGGAGCAGATCATGCGGCTTCTCATCGTTGGCACACTGAAGGGCCAGCTCACGACCGCCACCAAGATCGCCATGGACAATGGCGCCTCGGTCACCCACGCCGACGGCAACGACCAGGCCATGGCCGTGCTTCGCGGCGGCAAGGGTGCCGATCTCCTTCTGGTCGATGTCGATCTCGACATACGCGCCCTCGTCATGCGGCTCGAGGCGGAACACATTCACGTGCCGATCGTCGCCTGCGGCATCACCAGCGACGCGCGAGCGGCCGTCGCCGCGATCCATGCGGGCGCCAAGGAATACATCCCGCTGCCGCCGGATCCGGAACTGATCGCCGCGGTGCTCGCCGCCGTGGCGAACGATTCCCGCGATCTCATCTACCGCGACGAGGTAATGGCCCGGGTCATCAAGCTGGCGCAGCAGATCGCCGGCTCCGACGCCTCGATCATGATCACCGGGGAATCCGGCACCGGCAAGGAAGTGCTGGCGCGCTATGTCCATACCCGCTCGAACCGCGCCAAGCGGCCGTTCATCTCGATCAATTGCGCGGCGATCCCGGAGCATCTTCTGGAATCCGAACTGTTCGGTCATGAGAAGGGCGCGTTCACCGGCGCAGTCGCGCGCCGCATCGGCAAATTCGAGGAAGCCACCGGCGGCACGCTGCTGCTCGACGAAATTTCCGAGATGGACGTTCGGCTGCAATCGAAGCTCCTGCGCGCCATCCAGGAGCGCGTGATCGATCGGGTCGGCGGCACGCGGCCGGTGCCGGTCGACATCCGCATCATCGCGACCTCGAACCGCAACCTTGCGGACGCCGTGCGTGAGGGGAGCTTCCGCGAGGACCTGCTGTTCCGCCTCAACGTCGTGAACCTGAAGATCCCGCCGCTGCGCGAGCGTCCCGCCGACATTCTCGAACTGGCGCAGCATTTCGCAAAGAAATATGCCGAAGCCAACGGCCTGCCGGTACGTTCGCTGTCGACTGATGCGCGGCGCGTGCTGACGACGAACCGCTGGCAAGGCAATGTCCGCGAGTTGGAGAACACCATTCACCGCGCGGTCTTGATGACAAGCGACGACGAGATCGGCGCCGACGCGATCCTGACGCCCGACGGCGACCGTCTCGACCTGGCGAAGACCGCGCCCGCCGTCGCCCATGCCACGCTCGCCGCCGAGCAGGTGACGCGGGCGTTGGTCGGCCGCACCGTCGCCGACGTCGAACGTGACCTGATTCTCGAAACGCTGAAGCATTGCCTCGGCAACCGGACCCATGCCGCGAACATTCTCGGCATCTCGATCCGGACGCTGCGCAACAAGCTCAACGAATATGCCGACGGCGGTATCCCGATCACGCCTCCCGGCAGCGGCGATCATCGCGCATTCGTTCCGACGGTCTGAGCACCCTTCCCGCTTTCGGTGCGGAAGCGAAGCGGCGCTTAAACGCAAGGGCAACAGGCGTTCCACCGCACCGAGGGAACGCATCTTGCGCCGGCCTCGCGAATGGTTAGGTTTCGACCATCGAGTCGCGGCACCGCTTCGGGGCTCTGTCAGCGTCGGGACCCCATGACCTCCTTTACGCCGCATCAGGACACAGCGCTGAAAGCCGTCGCCGACTGGCTGAAAGCCAAACCCGGCAAAGGCAGCACGCCGCAGGTGTTCCGCCTGTTCGGCTATGCCGGCACCGGCAAGACCACGTTGGCGCGCCACATCGCCGATGGCGTCGACGGCGAGGTCAAGTTCGCGGCCTTCACCGGCAAGGCCGCGCTGGTGATGCGCAACAAGGGCTGCGACAGTGCTTCGACGATTCACTCGCTGATCTATCGCGCCCGCGAATCCGGCGAGGAGCAGCCGAGTTTTGAATTGTGGGACGATGCGCCCGCCTCCAAGGCCAAGCTCATCGTGATCGATGAGTGCTCCATGGTCGACGCCGAACTCGGCCGCGACCTGATGTCGTTCGACTGTCCGCTGCTGGTGCTGGGAGATCCCGCGCAACTGCCGCCGATCCAGGGCGGCGGCTTCTTCACCAGCGCCGATCCGGACGCGATGCTGACCGAGGTTCACCGTCAGGCTCAGGACGACCCGATCGTGCGCATGTCGATGGACGTCCGCGAGGGCCGCGATCTCGACATCGGCCGCTACGGCGAAAGCGAGGTTGTGGCGCGCGGCGAGCTCGATCCCGCACGCGTGATGAACGCCGACCAGGTGCTGGTCGGCCGCAACAACACCCGCCGTTCCTACAACATGCGATTCCGCCAACGGCAGAACATCGAGGATCCGCTGCCGGTGGCCGGCGACAAACTGGTCTGCCTGCGCAACAACCGCAAGAAAGCGCTGTTCAACGGCGGCCTGTGGCGCGTGAAGTCGCGAGCGGCCTCGAAATCGAAAATCATCACGATGCGGCTCTCCCCTGATGAAGAATTCGCGCACAAGGTGACGAAAGTTTCGGTGCGGCAGGACTGCTTCGCTGGCGGTATCGAAGACATTCCGTGGGAGCAGCGCAAGCCCTACGACGAGTTCGACTACGGCTATGTCCTGACGGTGCACAAGTCACAGGGCTCGCAATGGGACGACGTGGTGCTGTTCGACGAAAGTTTCGCGTTTCAGGACAGCCGCGCGCGCTGGCTCTACACCGGCATCACCCGCGCCGCGAAGCGGCTGAGCGTCGTGGTGTAGCGGGCCGTCGGTGGAGCCTTCCCGCCTCTGACGCAATCAGGAGAGAGACTTTGTCTTTTTTGATCTTTTTTGTTTAACACATTTCTTCACGCGAGCCGGCAGCCCATCCATCCCCACCCCTTGCTATTCCGGCCGCTCGCGTCAATCTGACGCCTCGCCAATCACGGCGTCTTGACCAAATATCCGGTCCCGATCCTGCCATTGAGGAGATTGACCATGCGATCGAAGATCATGTTAGCGGCATTGCTCGCCGGCTCCGTAGCGTTCACCTTTTCCGTGCCGGCGACGTCGGCACCGCTCATGGGCCAGTCCGATATGAGCAAGGCGGCTCCGTCCTCGATCGAAGCTGTTCAATATTATGGACATCACCATCACCATCGCCACTATCATGGTGGAGGCGGCGGCGCCGGGGCGTTGATCGGCGGCCTGGCGGCAGGCGCCATTATCGGCGGCGCAATCGCTGCCGGTCAGGCCAACGCACAACAGAACGCGGCCTATTGCGCGCAGCGCTTCCGCTCCTACGATCCGGCCTCCGGAACATATCTTGGCTTGGACGGCTACCGTCATTCCTGTCCGTAAGCGACAGAATTTTCGGCACACGATCGTGCCGACACATTCGAGCCGTTTGACGCGGAGCCCGTCGGCTCCGCGTTTTTTTACAAGCGGATTTTTGGCCTGCAGCCGTCTACGACGTGACCGTTCAGGCGTTCGCTTTTGAACGAGCCGCCGCATCGATTTCGGCAAGAGCCCGGTCCAGATCGGTGATCAAATCGGCGGTATCCTCCAGGCCGATTGAAAGCCGGATGAGACCGTTCGTGATGCCGGCGGCCTTGCGCGCTTCCTCCGACATGCTGGCATGGGTCATCGTCGCGGGATGAGCCACCAGGCTCTCGGTGCCGCCGAGCGACTCCGCGAGACTGAAAAGCCGAACGGCCTCGACAAAGCGGGCAGCCGCCGCGCCGCTTCCTTTCAGTTCGAAGCTGAGCATCGCGCCAAAGCCGGATTGCTGAGCCTTGGCGACAGCATGGCCCGGATGCGTGGGCAACCCCGGATAATGGCACGCGGCAACAAGAGGATGTTTGATCAGAAACTCAGCGACCGCCTGCGCGCTGCGCTGCTGCCACTCCATGCGCGGAAACAACGTGCGGATACCGCGAAGCGCCAGATAGGAATCGAACGGCGCCCCCGTCGTGCCGACGATATTGGCCCAGGCTGCCAGCGCCTCGGCATCAGCGGCATCGGCTGCGATCACGGCGCCGCCGACCATGTCCGAGTGGCCGTTGAGATATTTCGTGGTCGAGTGAATGACGAAATCAGCCCCGAGCGCAATGGGGCGCTGCAGAGCGGGCGACAGAAATGTGTTGTCGACGGCGACCTTGGCGCCGGCCGCTCTTGCCTGCGCGACAATCGCCCGGATGTCGACGATGCGCATCAGAGGATTGCTCGGAGTTTCGATCAGCACAAGCCTGGGCTTTTTCTGGAACGCCGCAGTCAGCGCGGCGGGATCATTCTGATCGACAAAGGCCACCTTGAAGTGGCCGCGGTCGCGGCGGTTCACCAGCAAGCGGTGGGTACCGCCGTAACAGTCGTGCGGCGCAATCACGATCTCATCGCGCGACAATTGCGACAGCACCAGATCGATCGCGGCCATACCCGAGGACACTACCACCGCGCCGGCGCCGCCTTCGAGCTTGGCGAGAGTGTCGGCCAGCAGCGTGCGGGTGGGGTTGCTGGTACGGGTATATTCGTGCGGGCCGCTGCGCCCGAAGCCGGGCCAGGTGAACGTGCTCGACAGACAGATTGACGGCGTCACCGCGCCGACGTTATCCTCGGTCGCGATGCCGTTTGCGGCCGCGACCGTTTTCAGGTTCGTAGATTCGGACATGATGTTCGTGGACTTTCGATGAAATGCGGCAACCGCACATCCCGTCCGGGGAGCCGCGACATGCCGACCGCGACATATTTAAAGAGCTTCAGCCGAAATATAAATGGGCCGGCGCGGCCCATTTAGTCGTTGAAGAACCGCCCTTCCTTGACCTCCGCGACGTAGCCGGCGCGAATGGCAAAGTCGCCGAAATGTTCGCCCGGCTTGCGCTCGCGGGCATAGTGGCCGAGCGTCTTGTCCAGCGCTTCGAGGATCGCGGGCTCGCCGACATTCTCCAGATACATCTTGTTGAGGCGCTCGCCGTGGAAGCCGCCGCCGAGATAAAGATTGTATTTGCCGGGAGCGCGGCCAGTCAGGCCGATCTCGGCGATGTAGGGTCGCGCGCAACCGTTCGGGCAGCCGGTCATGCGGATGGTAATCGGGTCATCCTTGAGCCCGTGCGTATTAAGAATGGCCTCGATCCGGGTGACGAGATCGGGCAGATAGCGCTCGCTTTCGGCCATAGCCAGACCGCAGGTCGGAAGCGCGACGCAGGCCATCGAATTGAGGCGCAGTCCGCTGCGCGTCTCGAACTGGTCGAGACCATATTGCTTCATCAGCGCCTCGATAGCCGGCCGATCCTCTGGGGCGATGTCGGAAATGATGAGATTCTGGTTCGGCGTGACGCGGAACATGCCCTTGTGGACCTGCGCGATGGCGCGCAAGCCGTCCATCATCGGAAAGTCGGGCGTGTTGATGACGCGGCCGTTCTGGATGAACAGGATGCAATGCTCGCGGCCGTCCTCGCCCTTGACCCAGCCGAGCGGATCGCCGTTCGAGGTGAAGGTGTAGGGCTCCGCAGGCTTGAGCGCGAAGCCGAGCCGGCGCTCGGTCTCAGCCTTGATCCAGTCAAGTCCCTTTTCGTCGATGGTATACTTGAAGCGGGCGTGCAGCCGGTCAAGCCGGTCGCCGTAGTCGCGCTGCACCGACATCACCGCGTCGATCGTCGGAAACAGCTTGTCGGCGTCGATGTAGCCGATGACGGTGGCGAGACGCGGATAGGTTTTTGGCGACTGATCGGTCCGGCCAAGGCCGCCGCCGATGGCGACGTTGAAGCCCTTCAGCTTGCCGCGTCGCGCGATGGCGATGAAGCCGAGATCCTGGCCGTAGACGTCGATGTCGTTGCTCGGCGGAATCGCGAAGCCGATCTTGAACTTCCGCGGCATATAGGTGCGGCCGTAGAACGGCTCCTCGGGACCATCCGTTTCCTCGCGCTCGGCGTCGTACCAGATTTCCTTGTAGGCGCCCGTTCGATGGACGGCGTGATCGCTCGCGCGCTTGGCCAGAGCGTAAACCTCGGCGTGCAGTTTCGAAAAGTCGGGATTGACCGTGCACATCACGCCACGGGTATCGTCGCCGCAGGCGGCTTTGGTGTCGAGCAGAACGTCGCGCAGTCCCTGTAGCAGGCTGCGCAGGTTGTGCTTCATGACACGGTGAAACTGGAACGTCTGACGCGTGGTCAGCCGCAGCGTGTCGCCCCCGTAGTTGCGCGCCAACTCGTCGAGCTTCAGCCACTGGCCGGGACTGCAGACGCCGCCCGGCAGCCGCACGCGCGCCATGAATGAGAACGCCGCTTCCAATTTCTGACGTCGACGCTCGTCGCGGATGTCGCGGTCATCCTGCTGATAGATGCCGAAGAACTTCATCAGCTTGGCGTCGTTGGCCGTCACCGCCGACGTGATCTCGTCGGCCAGGCTCTGCTTGATCGTGCCGCGCAGATAGTCGCTGTTGGCCTTCAGCGTTTCGTCCGGCCCGAGCTTGTCGAGGGGTTGGGAAACGTCGCGGCTGCGATCAGGCTCCGCCTTCACATCCATCAAACTGGCCTCAATACACGTCGAGCCGGTAGCGGCGATCGCGCTGCAGCGCGGAGAGATAGGCGCCCGCCTCGTCGCGATCGAGACCACCGTGTTCGGCAACGATATCGGTGAGCGCCGCATGGACATCGGGCGCCATGTGCGCGCTGTCGCCGCAGACGTAAAGATATGCGCCTTCCTCCAGCCACGCATAGACATCGCGGCCTTGGCGGCGCAGGCGATCCTGCACGTAGGTCTTCGGCGCGGCATCGCGCGAGAAGGCGAGATCGAGCCGGCTCAGCACGCCGTTCTTCACCAGTTCCTGCCACTCCACCTGATAGAGGAAGTCGCTGCGGAAATTGCGTTCGCCGAAGAACAGCCAGGAGCGGCCGGATGCACCGCGGGCTTCGCGCTCCTGCATGAAAGCACGATACGGCGCCACGCCGGTGCCCGCGCCGATCATCAGGATCGGCACATCGTCGTTCGGCAGATGGAAATGGTCGTTGGACTGGACATAGACCGGAATCGTGGCATCCGCCTCGGTGCGCGCGGCGAGATAGCCGGAAGCGACGCCGGCGCGCGGCAGGTCGTGCATCATGTAACGCACGGTGCTGACCGTGAGATGGACTTCGTCCGGCGCCGCGGCAAGGCTCGAGGAGATCGAGTAGAGCCGCGGCTGCAACGGCCGAAGACCGGCGACGAATTGCGCGGCATCGATGCCGGACGCCGGAAAGCGGCTGACGACATCAAGAATATGGTGGTTGTGCTGGAACGCCGCGCGGGCCTCTTTCTGATCGGGCGCACGCAACGCCTGAAGCTCGGCGGCGCCCGTGATGTCGGCCCAATGGTCGAGAAAACGCGGCGTCAGCGCCGTGATCTCGAAGGTCGCGCTCAGCGCCTCTCTGAGGTTTGTCGTTGTCTGCTTCACCGTCACCGGTGCATCGGCCGGCAGCGACAGCTTCTCCAGCACAGCCTCGACAAGCGCCGGGTCGTTGCGCGGCACGATGCCGAGCGCGTCGCCAGGCTGATAGGTCAGGCTGGAATCCGCCAGCGACAACTCGATATGGCGGGTCTCCTTGGTCGACCCGCGCCCGGTCAGCACGATGTTGTCGATGACCGCGGCCTGAAACGGATGCTTCTTGTCGAATGTCGCGGACGCCGGCTCACGGACCTGCGCGGCGCCCGCCGATGCCGGGATAGATCGCGCAGTCTGCGCGGCCGGCGTGAGGCTGGCGACCCTGGCCGCAATCCAGGCCTCTGCAGCGTCTTCATAATCGACGTCGCAGTCGACGCGATCAGCAAGTCGCTGCGCGCCCAGTTCCTCGAGCCGCCGGTCGACCCGCTTACCTGCCTCGCAATATTTTTCGTAGGTCGAATCGCCCAGCGCCAGCACCGCATAGCGCAACTGCGGCAATTTGGGCGCCTTGCGGCTTTCCAGAAATTCGAAGAACCCTACCGCGGTCTGCGGTGCATCGCCCTCGCCATGGGTGCTGGCGATGATGAGCATGTCCTGCTCGTCCTTGAGGCCACGCATCTTGTAGTCCGCCATGTCGGCGAGGCGGGCCTCGATGCCCTTCGCCTTCGCCCTCTCAACGAGCGTTTTGGCCAGAGCCTTGCTGTTTCCCGTCTCGCTGGCGAACAGCACCGTCAAAAGCCGCGTCGCGGGAGCCGTGAGAGTGCTCTGCGAGGGCGGCGCAAGCTCCGCGACATCCGATGCAGCGGCGCCGATACGCGCACGATTGCTGAGACCCGCGAAATAGCCGCTGATCCAGATCGCCTGTTCATGACTGAGCGACGTCGCAAGCTGGTTGACCTGCGTCCATTGATCCGTCGTGAGAGCTGATCCTGGAAATTCCAATTTTGTCATTGCAAGCAAACCTCGGGAACGAACCGCCGCCCGCCGCGATTTGCGCTTCACAGGTCGGGTCGAGCCGCTGAACGAACAGAATCTGTCGCGCCATTTTCGACAGTCCGGCTTCTTGATTAGGTCCGGTTTGGCAGAGAAAACAATGCGTTATTGAAAAAAAGAATATTACCCTTCGCCGAACGCCGGCAGCGAAACGAATATTCCGCCTGTGTACCCATTTTTAGCATTGCGGGAGAGTGGTCGGGGCGCAGGGAATCGGCGCTGGCGCGTCGGCCCTTTTACACGGCGTTAATGCTGTAAAGCACGATCACGCCACCGGCGCGAAGGGGATGGTCGCGCTTTCCGCACGCGGCATCTTCCCGCGATGCAGGAAGGGGCCGCGTGCGGTGGCGCTCAGTGCAGCTTGCGCTTCGACACGCGCGGTTCGAACGGCTCGATGTTCGCGCGCTGCGGCGCTTCGCCGTTGAACGTGAGCATGCCGTCTTTCGCCGAAATCGCGACATGATCGCCATCGTGAATCTTGCCCGCCAGGATCATTTCGGCGAGCGGATCCTGCACATCGCGCTGGATCACCCGCTTGAGCGGGCGCGCGCCATAGGCAGGATCCCAGCCCTTCTCGGCCAGCTTGTCGCGCGCGGCCGCATCGAGATCGAGCACGATCTTGCGGTCTTCCAGCAGCTTTTGCAGCCGGGCGAACTGGATTTCCACGATCCTTCCCATCTCGCTCTTCTGCAGCCGATGGAACAGGATGATCTCATCGACGCGATTGAGGAATTCAGGACGGAAATGCGCGCGCACCGTTTCCATCACCTGCTCGCGCACCGCGCCGGTGTCCTCTCCCTCGGGCTGGTTCACCAGGAAATCCGAACCGAGATTCGACGTCATGATGATCAGGGTGTTGCGGAAATCCACCGTGCGGCCCTGACCGTCGGTCAGGCGGCCGTCATCCAGCACCTGCAGCAGCACGTTGAACACGTCCGGATGCGCCTTCTCGATCTCATCGAACAGCACCACTTGATAAGGCCGCCGCCGTACCGCTTCCGTCAGCGCACCGCCTTCGTCGTAACCGACATAGCCGGGAGGCGCGCCGATCAGCCGCGCCACCGAGTGCTTCTCCATGTATTCGGACATGTCGATGCGAACCATCGCGGTTTCATCATCGAACAGATAGGCGGCGAGCGCCTTGGTCAGCTCGGTCTTGCCGACGCCGGTGGGCCCTAAGAACATGAACGAACCCATCGGACGGTTTGGATCCTGCAAGCCGGCACGGGCGCGCCGCACCGCGGTCGCAACCGCGCGCACGGCCTCGGATTGTCCCACGACACGCGCCGCGAGACTCTCTTCCATCCGCAGCAGCTTTTCCTTCTCGCCCTCCAGCATCTTGTCGACGGGAACGCCGGTCCAGCGCGACACCACCTGAGCGATGTTATCCGCCGTTACCGTTTCATTCATCATCGTATTGCTTTCGGAGGCCTCGATGCTCTCCAGACGCTTTTCGAGTTCGGGAATCCGACCGTAGGCCAGCTCGCCGGCTTTCTGGTATTCGCCGCTACGCTGCGCGTTGGCGAGTTCGATCCGCGCCTGATCCAGCTCGCTTTTGAGCCTGGCCGCATCCGACAACTTGTTCTTCTCGGCGTTCCAGCGCGAGGTCAGATCGGCCGAGCGCTTCTCCAGATCGACGAGCTCCTTCTCGAGATTCTCGAGACGCGTCCTGGAGCCGGCATCGTTCTCCTTTTTCAGCGCCTCCTGCTCGATCTTCAGCCGCACGATCTCGCGGTCGAGCGAGTCGAGTTCTTCCGGCTTGGAATCGACCTGCATCTTCAGCCGCGCCGCCGCCTCATCAACCAGATCGATCGCCTTGTCCGGCAGGAAGCGGTCGGTGATATAACGGTGGGACAACGTGGCGGCCGCGACCAGCGCCGAGTCGGCGATACGAACGCCATGATGCTGCTCGTACTTGTCCTTCAGCCCGCGCAGGATCGAGACGGTATCCTCCACGGTCGGCTCGGACACGAAGATCGGCTGGAAGCGCCGCGCCAGCGCCGCGTCCTTTTCGACATGCTTGCGGTATTCGTCGAGCGTGGTCGCGCCGACGCAGTGCAATTCGCCGCGCGCCAGCGCCGGCTTCAGTAGGTTCGATGCATCCATGGCGCCATCGGCCTTGCCCGCGCCGATCAGCGTGTGCATCTCGTCGATGAACAGGATGATGCCGCCGGCGGCCGACGTCACTTCCTGCAACACCGCCTTGAGTCGCTCCTCGAACTCGCCGCGGTATTTCGCCCCGGCGATCAGCGATCCCAGATCGAGCGCCAGCAGCTTCTTGTCCTTGAGACTTTCCGGCACGTCGCCGTTGACGATGCGCAGCGCCAGGCCTTCCGCGATGGCGGTCTTGCCGACGCCGGGCTCGCCGATCAGCACCGGATTGTTCTTGGTGCGCCGGGACAGCACCTGGATGGTGCGGCGAATTTCCTCGTCGCGGCCGATTACCGGATCGAGCTTGCCGTCGCGCGCCGCTTGCGTCAGGTCGCGGGCATATTTCTTCAGCGCGTCATAAGCATTTTCCGCGGTGGCGCTGTCCGCCGTGCGCCCCTTGCGCAGCGCGTTGATCGCGGCGTTGAGGTTCTGCGGCGTGACGCCGCCGTCCTTCAGGATCTTGCCGGCATCGCTGTCCTTGTCGACCAACAGCGCCTGCAGCAGCCGCTCCACCGTGACGAAACTGTCGCCCGCCTTCTCGGCGGCCTGCTCGGCGGCATCGAACGCGCGCGCCGTTGCCGGCGCCAGATAGATCTGGCCCGCGCCGGCGCCGGATACCTTCGGCATCTTGTTGAGCGCGGCTTCGGTCGCCTTCAGGATCGCGCGCGAATTGCCGCCGGCGCGATCGATCAGGCCTCCCGCCAGACCTTCGCTGTCGTCGAGCAATACTTTCAGAATGTGCAGCGGCGTGAATTGCTGGTGGCCTTCGCGCGCCGCGAGCGACTGCGCCGACTGGATGAAGCCGCGCACCCGCTCGGTATATTTTTCAATGTTCATGGGATCTCCCTCAGCCTGTCGTCCCTGCCCCGAAGGCACAGAAGCGGCATCTTCATTGGGTATTGGATTTCCGCTGGCCGCATTGACGTTCCTCAACCGGCAACGGTCGGCGCGCCGGATCGTCGATCCGGCTTGTGGCAAATGTAGGAATACGCTCCCAGGAAATGAAGGGTAACGGCGCTGATTTTGGACCTCCGTTTCCAACGGAGCAGAAGCGGATCTCAATGATTTTGATTTGACGCGTTTCTTCAAGCGAACCGGCATTCCTCTTCGGGTCAGGCCGCCACGCTTCAAACGCTGGAAGCCAATGGCATCGCCGGTCCGAATCCCTTAAAGAACCCTATGTCTGCCGTCCCCGATGCGGCCGTAGCCGCTCTTTACCGTTATCCCGTCAAGGGCCTGTCCGCCGAGCCCTTGCCCTCTGCGATCCTGAGCCCCGGCAAGACCATTCCGGGCGACCGCAGCTACGCCATCGAGAACGGCCCCACCGGTTTCGACCCGGCCGCGCCTCGATATTTTCCCAAGTCCCGTTTCCTGATGCTGATGCGCGACGAGCGGCTCGCCGCGCTCCGCAGCCGCTACGACGATGCCAGCCGGACCCTCACCATCGGCGTCAATGGCGAAGAGGCGGTGCGCGCCGACCTCGGAACGGCCGAGGGCCGCGCCGCGGTCGAACGGTTCTTCGGCGCAAACTTCGCCGAGGAACTCAAGGGACCGCCGAAGCTTCTCGTCGGCAACGGACACAGCTTCTCCGACGTCGCAAGGAAGGTGGTCTCGATCATCAACCTCAGCAGCGTAGCCGCCATCGAGACAATGGTCGGGCAACCGGTTCACCCGCTGCGCTTCCGCGCCAATCTTTACGTCCGCGGTTGGCCTGCCTGGAGCGAACTCGACCTGCTCGAGCGCACGCTCGCGATTGGCGACGTCCGCCTCAAGGTCGTCAAACGCATTGTCCGATGTACGGCCACCAACGTCGACCCCGAGACGGCAGTTCGCGATCTCGACATTCCGCGCACGCTGATGCGAACGCTGGGGCATTGCGATTGCGGGATCTATGCCGAAGTCGTCACCGGCGGTACGGTCAGGATCGACGACAAGGTCGAAACGCTGCGGGAATCGCTCTTGTAGGCCGAGAAATCGGTTCGCCTCAGGATGAAGGCGCACCGACGCAATCGGTTTTGAAATCCCTGCCGACGAGAATGGGAGGGGATTGCGCCGATGCGTGTCCTGCCCATCCGGTTCACCGCGGCCCCTTCCCCGTATTGAAGGGAAGGGGCGGCAGCGGGACTCACATGCCTCAGTTGGGCACGACGTAGGCGTAGATGCGGCCACGTGGATAGACCGCCTCCGCGACGCGATGGCCGTGGTTGCCCGAAACGATAATGGGATTGCCACGCCGATCCACACCGCTGACGACACCGACATGGCCGCCACCACGCCGACCCATGACGGCGATGGCGCCAACCTGCGGGCCGGAGACCCGCCGTCCGTAATGTGCGAACGAACTCGCCATGTCCGAGCCGGTCCCCTGATGCCCGGAGCGTTTCAGAACCATGTTCATGAAGCGGGCGCACCAGAGCCGGCTGCGGCCGGTCGGATTGCCGCCGATGTAGCGGCGAGCTTCGGCGACGATATTCGAAACGAAACCGCCGCCCGAGAAACCGGTTTCTTCGGCACCCTGTGAGGTGTGACGGTATCTGTGATGGTAATGGCGATGCCGGTGGTGGTGGCGGGCGTAATGATGATGCTTGTGGTGATGAACGTGCGCGTGATGTCCCGCGCGATGATGAGGCCTTGCCGAGGCCGGCGCCGCAAATGCAACGACCGCCAGGAAACCAACCGCCAGTGCCAAGATACGCGGCAGCCGGCGCAACGCAACTAACTGAAACATACTTGCTCCCCTGTAACACCTCCCACTTCCCCCCACGCTTCACGGTAAATCCGCGATTATGTTGTGACGGGAAAACGCGGCGCTTTGAAACCACGGGAGTTAGGGATTTGGAAGTCATACCTGGGTTGCGTTTAACGCATATCAGCAATGCAGTTGGGTGCGGCCGGTCCTTAAATTTATGTAACTATCTGTTTTATAATTATAATTTCTTCCTGTGGAGAGCCGGATCACAGGATTGACGAATCTCATCACGCTCCCGATGTCGTACCGAATCGGAGAGCTTCGCGAGGCCTTGTCGCATTGGTTAAAAAAGCGATAACGCCGTCCGCGCTACCTGACGGTTATCTGGTCTTCTCCGCCCGGCTGAGCAGAAACACGCCCTGCTCCCCGAACATGTTCCAGAACCACCACGGCGCGTTGAAGCGCAGCGGCCGCCCGTAAAGATCGAGTGCGACCGCACGCTCCATCTTGACGTTGATCTCGTCACAGAGCTGGACGAAATCCTTGATCGTGCAGAAATGGATGTTCGGCGTGTCATACCATGTCGCCGGCAGGTTCTCCGTACGCGGCATGTGGCCGCCGACAAGCAATTGAACCCGCATCTTCCAGTAGCCGAAATTCGGAAACGACACGATGGCGCGACGGCCGATCCGCAGCAGATTTTCCAGCACCACTCTCGGCTGCCGCGTGGCTTGCAAGGTCTGCGAGAGGATGACGTAGTCGAAGGCGTCGTCGGGGTAGTTGACGAGATCGGTATCGGCATCGCCCTGCACCACAGCGAGCCCCTTGGCGACGCAGCGATTGACGCCCTCGCGCGACAGTTCGATGCCGCGGCCGTCGACGCCGCGGGTCTCGAGCAGTTGCAGGAGGTCGCCGTCGCCGCAGCCGACGTCCAGGACCTTCGAGTTGGGCTCGATCATCTCGGCCAGCAGGAGATGGTCGCCGCGATAACGGCCTTTTTGACGATAGCGCTTCCGGGACGGCGCGCTGTCATCCAGTGGCAGGGTGGGTTGCGGTGCGCTCATCTCACTCCCCTGCCGCCGTCAGCCCGTGGCTATCGCCTGCCGATTCCAGGAACGCGCGCGCGATGTCGAAAAATTCGGGAACGTCGAGCAGGAAGGCGTCGTGGCCGCGATCGGTTTCGATCTCCGCGAACGAGACCCGTGCCCCGCCGGCATTGAGTGCATGGACGGTGGCGCGAGATTCCGATGTCGGGAATAACCAGTCGCTCGTGAAGGAGACCACGCAGAAACGGGTCCGGGTACCGCGGAATGCGGCGGCGAGCACGCCGTCATGGTCGGCAGCGATGTCGAAATAGTCCATGGCCCGCGTCAGGTAGAGATAGCTGTTGGCATCGAAGCGCTCGACGAAAGACGATCCCTGGTGGCGCAGGTAGCTCTCTACCTGAAAGTCCGCGTCGAAGGAAAACGTCGGCAGCTCGCGGTCCTGCATCCGGCGTCCGAATTTGCGATGCAGCGCCGCGTCCGACAGATAAGTAATGTGCGCGGCCATCCGCGCCACGCCGAGGCCCCGGTGCGGATGGGTGCCCTGCTCGACATAGCGGCCGTCGCGCCAGTCGGGATCGGCCATGACAGCCTGCCGCCCCAACTCGTGAAACGCGATGTTCTGCGCGGAGTGGCGCGTGCTGCACGCGATCGGCAGCGCCGAGAACACGCGCCGCGGATAGGCCGCGCACCATTGCAGCACCTGCATGCCGCCCATCGAGCCGCCGACCACGGAAAACAACGTGTCGATGCCGAGCCGATCGATCAGCATCGCCTGCGCGCGCACCATGTCGGGGATGGTGATGACGGGAAAGTCCAGCCCCCACACCGCTCCGGTCGCTGGATTGGTCGAGGCGGGGCCGGTCGAACCCATGCAGCCGCCGATCACGTTGCTACAGATGATGAAGTACCTGTCGGTGTCGAGCGGCTTGCCGGGCCCAACCAGCGTCACCCACCAACCCGGTTTGCCGGTGACCGGATGAACGTTGGCGACATGCTGATCGCCGGTCAGCGCATGGCAGATCAGAATGGCGTTTGATTTTCCGGCATTGAGCTTGCCGTAGGTCTGATAGGCGATCTGGAACGGCGCGAGATCGATGCCGCAATCGAGCCGCAGCGGCTGGTCGCTGCCGAACGTCGCAACCTGCGAGGTGGGATGGTCCGCCTCCAGGGCTCGATCCTCGGCGGGAGCCGGGCCCGGTATCGATTGCACGTTTACCATCCTGCTACTGACCTCCGCCCGCGGCTTCGAGAAACCGCCAGACCGCAGGCCATAAAAAACCCGGCCTGAACATGGGTTCGGCCGGGATCAGGATTTTGCTGTCCCCGGCCTGTTTAGCGAGTTGTTTAACGTGGCTGCAAGCCGGCCGGCTCAAATGACCACGGAACTCACGAAAACTAATCCCGCATGCGGTTTTCGTCAAGACAAGCTGCGCTTCCCGACGAAAGTGCTTGCGTCGAGGGCAAGGTTTTCTTTGCTTTCGTGCGCCTACTTTCCTATCAATGCGGCCGCTGGTGGGAATTCATTTACATTCGCGACCCGCTATTTGCCGAAGAACCCGAATTCGCCGAGGGACCGGCGCAACTGTCCTTTAGCGTCGGGGCTTCGCAAAAAGGCGCCCCCTGAAACGGGATGGGAATGGCAGAACCGGTAGCCGCCCGTTCGCGGCCGACAAGTGGCATCATGACCAAAGCACCGCCCGCGCCACCTTCCTTGCAGGAACTGCGCAAAGAGATCGACGCCATCGACGAGCAGGTTCATGGCCTGCTGATGCGGCGCGGCGACATCATCGACCGCCTGATCTCGGTGAAGCAGACCCAGGAAGTCGGCTCCGCGTTCCGCCCGGCGCGCGAAGCCGACATGATGCGCCGCCTGGCGCAGCGTCACCGCGGCATCCTGCCGCTCGACACCGTCGAGAGCATCTGGCGCGTCATCATCTCGACCTTCACCTATGTGCAGGCGCCGTTCTCGCTGCACGCCGACCTGTCGCTTGGCGAATCCGCGATGCGGGATTCCGCGCGCTTCCATTTCGGCTTCACGGTGCCGTTCGTGCCGCATTTCAGCGCGCAGGCCGCCGTCGAAGCCGTCGCCAACTCGAAGGGCGACCTTGCGCTTGTTTCGGCGACATCGAGCCGTGCGCCGTGGTGGCTCGCGCTCGAAGCCGACGGCGCGCCGAAGATCATCGCCCGGCTTCCTTTCATCGAGCGCGCCGACCATCCGGCCGCGCTGCCGGTGTTCGTGGTCTCGCGCGTCGCCGACGATGCACGGGTGACCGAAGTGGAGACATGGAGCGTGCGCGTCTCCGGCTGGAACGCCGATACCGCCCGCACGCTGTCGCCGCTCGCCGAGATCGTGGCCGTGCCCGATGCCGCCTTCGACGGCGCCGCGCTGCTGGTGTCGGTGACGAAAGACATCGGCTTCGAGGCGATCAAAACGGCGCTGTTCGAGGCCGGCGCGTCGGTCCGTTCGACGGCCCTCGTCGGCAGCCACGCAACGCGCTATACGATGCCTTCCAGCGGGGCGGCTCGCCCGTAACCTCGGACAGTCCCGGAGTCCATCATGTCCCGACCGGTGCCGAATCCCGGCATTCTCGATATTGCGCCCTACGTGCCCGGCAAGAGCCCGGTGCCGGAAGCGGGCCGCAAGATGTTCAAGCTGTCGGCCAACGAAACGCCTTTCGGTCCGTCGCCGAAGGCGATGGACGCCTACCGCGATGCCGTGACGCATCTCCGGGACTATCCGGAAGGTACCTCGCGCGTGCTGCGCGAAGCCATCGCTCGCGCCTATGGGCTCGACCCGGCCCGCATCATCTGCGGCGCGGGATCCGACGAAATCCTGAACCTGCTGGCGCATACCTATCTCGGCCCCGGCGACGAGGCGATTTCGACCACGCACGCCTTTCTGGTGTACCCGATCGCGACCATGGCGAATGGCGCGACCAACGTCGTCGCGCCGGAGACCGACTACACCGCCGACGTCGACGCGATCCTCAAGCGCGTGACGCCGAAGACCAAGATGGTCTGGCTCGCCAATCCCAACAATCCGACCGGCACCTACCTGCCGTTCGACGAGATCAGGCGGTTGCGCGCAGGACTGCCGTCGCAGATGCTGCTGGTGCTCGACGCCGCCTATTCCGATTATGTGTCGCGCAATGACTACGAACTCGGCATCGAACTGGTGGCGACGACCGAAAACACCGTGCTGACGCACACATTCTCCAAGATCCACGGCCTGGCTGCGCTGCGCATCGGCTGGATGTTCGGCCCGGCGCATATCGTGGAGGCCGTGAACCGGATACGCGGCCCCTTCAACGTCTCGACCCCTGCGATGCTTGCGGCCGCGGCAGCGATCGGGGACACCGCGCACGTCCAGATGTCGAAGGCGCATACGGAGAAGTGGCGCAACTGGCTGACGGATGAAGTGACAAAACTTGGCCTCAAGGTGACGCCGAGCGTGACGAACTTCATCCTGATCCACTTCCCCGAAACCCGAGGCAAGACCGCGTCCGAAGCCGACGCGTTTCTGACCAGACGCGGCCTGGTGCTGCGCGCGCTCGACAATTACGGCCTGCCGCATGCGCTTCGTCTGACCATCGGCACCGAGGAAGCCAACCGCCTGGTGGCGGAGGGCTTGCGCGACTTCATGGCGCCGGCATGACGGCAGCGCCCTTGTTCCAGCGGATCGCGCTGATCGGATTCGGGCTGATCGGCGGCTCGATCGCGCGCGCCGCGCGTGCGCGAGGCCTCGCCGGAGAAATCGTCGTCACCGCACGCTCCGCGAAGACGCGTGCGCGGGTGACGGAGCTTGGCATCGCTGATCGCGTGGTGGAAACCAACGCCGAAGCCGTCGATGGCGCCGACCTCGCGATCCTCTGCATCCCCGTCGGGGCGTGCGGAGCGGTGGCGCAGGAGATCGCACCACATCTCAAGCCAGGCGCCATCATCTCCGACGTCGGATCGGTGAAAGGCGCCGTCGTCCGCGACATGGCTCCGCATCTGCCCGCGAGCGTTCATTTCGTGCCCGCGCATCCGGTCGCCGGCACCGAGCATTCGGGCCCGGATTCCGGTTTCGCCGAACTATTCATCAACCGCTGGTGCATCCTGACGCCCCCCGAGGGGACCGATACCGCCGCGGTCGAAAAACTGCGCGCATTCTGGACCGCGATCGGCGCCAGGGTCGAGACCATGACGCCCGAGCATCACGACCTGGTGCTGGCGATCACCAGCCATCTGCCGCACCTGATCGCTTACACCATCGTCGGCACCGCGGACGAACTGGGCGAGGTCACGTCCTCGGAGGTGATGAAATTCTCCGCCGGCGGCTTTCGCGATTTCACGCGCATCGCGGCTTCCGATCCCACCATGTGGCGCGACGTTTTCCTGTCCAACAAGGACGCGGTGCTGGAAATGCTCGGCACCTTCAACGAGGACCTTTCCAAGCTGACGCGCGCCATGCGCCGCGGCGACGGAGAGGCGTTGTTCGAGCACTTCACCCGCACCCGCGCGATCCGCCGCGGCATCGTCGAGATCGGTCAGGATTCGGCGGCTCCGGATTTCGGGCGGCTGCAACCGAACGCGGCAAAGAAATCTTGACCCAGGTTGGCTCGGACTTGATCCGGTAGCGCCGACTACTCTCATCCCAACCCTCTCCCGCAAGGGGAGAGGGAGCAGACTGACTCCGCGGCTTCCGCTTCAATCTGAATAGACTCGCATAGAACCTTCAGAACAGCGGCGGCGTCTGGGCGACCTTCAACGGCCCGATGAAGACGGCGCCGTCGACGAACCGCAACGGGAAGGAACGCGCCTTCTTGCCTTCGAGCGTCGCCTCCTGACCGATCGCAGCGAGGCCCGCAGTAACACCGGCATTGGCGTTCTCACGCACGGCCTTGCCCAACCCCGGAACCGCCCGGTCCAGCGCACCGAAAAGATTGTTGATGTCCTCTGTCTTCACGCCCGGCGCTACCTTGTCGAGAGTGCCCTGCGGAACGCCCTCCTCCAGCATCTGCTGAATTCCGAGTTCCGGAATGATCGCCTCAAAGCCGGTCGCCGTCATATGCAGTTCGCCGTCGAGGTGTCCGTCGGCGGTGAGACCAAGGGAGCCGGCGGCGATCGCAATCAGATCGCCCTGCTGGATGCGCGACTGCATGATCTCGACGCGGCCGCCCGCCGCCTGCAATTCGCGAAACCGCACCGGCCATGGTTTGGGCGTGAAATCCTTCAACCCGTGCAGCATCGCGCGGACGTCCGCATCGAACGGCTTGGTCAGCACCGGGTGAACGCCCCGAAGGGTTGCTCCGGTCAATTCGGCAACGGTCTCGATCGTCGGGTGATCCGGCCTGGAGTTCTCAGCAATACGGCCATGAAGCTCGACATGGCTGGCGCGTGCAACCGGTGTCTGCACCGAGGCCGCAACGCGGTCGATTGCCGGATCGTCGAATACGATGTCCGCGCTCTGCGGTGTGCCGGGCAAGCCGACGATGCTGCTGCGCGCGGTACGCCAGTTGACGACCATCACCGGCTGCCCGTTCTCGGAGAGCGTCGCCGGAGCCTTGAACTCCGCGATCAGCAGTTTCGGCGTGTAGATCTGCGCGACCACCAGGATATCCCCGAGGCGCGCGGTCACTGGCGGCGCCTGAGCCGCGGCCTGATCGGCGGTCTGCGACCTCAGTTCGACGGTCGCATCCAAGCAGTGAACTTCCAGGCGGAACGGAAACCCCGCGACGGTCCGCTTGGCGCAATCATAGATGCGCCCGGACGCGGCTTCGCGTGCGCGCCAGGCGTCGACGGTCCGGTCGACCTGCGAAGCCGAATAGAACCAGAACGCGCTCCACGCTGCGGCGGCGACGACCACCAGCGCAGGCATGACGAAAATGGGCCAAAGACGATGCTTGGAAGGGGGCGTGGTGGCTGCGGCCATGCAGGAAGGTACACTCTTGAATTTGTCAAAATCGGCGGTTGCCTTGGACAATAGTCGCGCCGTTCCGGCAAAACCAGCCCCTTCAATTCCGCTTCGCCTGACGGCGCGGGTCTGCAATATTTCAAGCAGGATGCGACCGGAAAACGCGATAGGTTTTTCCGCACCCCGCCCCAGGCATGCACGATGAATACGCAACGACAATTCGAGACGGGTTCCGGCCATTCCGATACCGATTTCTGGGTGTTCGGCTACGGCTCGCTGATGTGGCGGCCGGGGTTTGACTTTGCTGAACAGATGCCAGCGCGGCTGATCGGCGAGCACCGGGCGCTCTGCGTCTATTCGTTCGACCATCGCGGGACGCCGGAGAAGCCGGGGCTGGTTCTCGGGCTCGACCGCGGAGGCGCCTGCCGGGGCATCGCGTTCCGCGTAGCGCCGAACTGTCGCGAGACCACCGTCGCTTACCTGCGCGGGCGCGAGCAGACCACCCACGTCTATCGCGAGGTGATGCGTTCCGTCTGGCTCGAGGACGACGCCCGCCGGCGGGTCAGCGCGCTGGCGTACGTTGTCGATCGCGGTCATGTCCAGTATGCCGGGCGACTGACGCTGGCGGAACAGGTTCGCTACGTCCGGCAGGGCCACGGCCGCTCCGGTCACAATCGCGACTACGTGCTGTCCACGGTGAAGTCGATCGAGGCACAGGGCTTTCGCGACCCGAAACTTCATCAGTTGGCGGAACTGCTGCGCGATGATACGCCGGTGCGCGGTTAATCCTCCCTCTCCGGCATATCCGACACCCGTCCGAACAACCGCGCCTGCTCGCGCTGCTCCGCCTCGACCAGAGCAGTCGTCGCTCCTTCGATCGAGGCCGCCAGCCGCGACATGAATTCGTCACGCCGCAATCCCGGCGGCAGCGGATCGAGGAACTCGACCGAAATCGTTCCGGGATAACGCAGGAAGGTGCGGCGCGGCCAGCACAGGCCGGAATTGAGCGCCACCGGCACGCACGGCACCTTGGCCTCAGCATAGATCATGGCGACGCCGCTTTTATATGCCGGCGGCGCTCCGATCGGCCGCCGCGTTCCTTCGGGGAAAATCACGAGCTGACGCCCGAGACGCATCTGCTCCTGCGTCATCCGGGCCAGCATCTTGAGCGAGCGTATGCCGGCCTTGCGGTCGATGCCGATCATGCCGGTCTTCGCCAGGTACCAGCCGAAGAACGGAATCCACTTCAACTCGCGCTTGAGAATGAAAATCGGCTGATCGATGAGACTGAACAGCGCGAAAGTCTCCCACATCGACTGATGTTTCGCAGCGATGATCAGCGGCCCTTTCGGAATCCTTCCGGCGCCGAGAATCCTCACGCGCGTGCCGCAGATGACGCGCATCAGCCAGATGTTCCAGCGTCCCCAGGCTTTCGCCATTCCGACAAGGGCCGCGCGTGGCATCGCGAAGGTCGGCAGCGCGGCAATGATCCAGATCGCCATCGTCAGGTAGAACAGGACGTTGAAGACCAGCGAGCGCAGAAAGATCAAAATCATCAACGATCCAATTTCGTGGCGCCGGAAGCGGATCCGGCCAGCCGCAAGGCAATGCTCTCATCAATAACCCGCGCGCATTCCGATCGCAAAACCGGTTTCCACTTTGCGCTGGCGCGGGCCTTCGGATCGGGATCATACACTAACCGGAGGGCGGTCGTTTCGGCTCGGCCGATCCGGCAGACGGGTCGACCGCCTCGGGGAAGGGTTCGAGACCGATATAAGCCAGACGAACCCGCGCCTCCGCGGCGAGGTATTTGACATATTCCGACAGCAACAGCCGCAAGGTCGCGCCGCTTGTCCACCACGGCTCTTCGCGCCACTTGTCGCCGATCACCGCGAACGGAATCAGGGTGGTGTCCGGCATCGCGTGCGACAATTCGACGATGGCACGCGGCATGTGATAGTTGGAGGTCACCACGATCAGGGAGTGGAAGCCCTGTTCGTCGACCCAGCGCCGCGTCTCGCTGGCATTGCTCCGGGTGTTGACCGCCGAACGATCGAGATCGACGCAGCACGTCAGCAGCCGCTGGCTGTCGGGCAAGGAGCGCGAAATATCGCTGACCCCGTTGGTGGGGTGGACGCCCGAGATCAGCAGCCGCTTGCCGTAGCCCCCGGCCAGAAGCTCGATCGCGTCGGAAATCCGCGACGAGCCGCCGGTGAGCACGACGATGCCGTCGGCATTGCTGGCGGGTTTGGTTTCGACACCGCGCAGTTGCGACAGAAATCCGACGAAGCCCAGTCCCGCCCCGACAAAGGCGATCCCGGCTGCGGCAACCACCGCCGCGAGCATCCTGGCGCGACGCCGCGCCGGCGTCTGGCGCGTGGCTTCCGGCTTGTCATGGCGCGCTTGTTCACTCATCCGTTCGATATTCCTGGTCACCCGACTTTAGTTCGTTTTAGGGCGAAGTGGAATCCGGTCGCGCCGGGTAAGGCGTTAGGCCTGAAACAGCTTCTCAGTCAATTTCGTCCAGCGTCGCAAACAACGTGCGGCGGGCCGCCAGTCCGGTGATCGCCGCGATCAGCACCGTCTGGGCCGCCAGCACGAGATAGCCCAAGGGACGCAGCGAGAACGTGCCGAGCAGCGCGGCGAACTGATCCCCGACCGGCGTTCCGGAAAACCAGGTGGCGATCGATTCGGAGAACCCGAACATCAGCATGGCGGCGACGCAGCCGATCGCGCCGCCCTCGAACCCGAGCCGCAGGAAATGCCGCAGGAAGCGATTGGCGATGTAGCGGTCGCTTGCGCCGACGAAATGCAGCACCTCGACGATCGGCCGATTGGCCGCCATCGCGCCCCGGGTCGCGAAGGACACCGAAATAATAGTGGCAATGATGACCAAAGCCAGCACACCGACGCCTGCGAACACTGTCGCATTGGTCATCGACCGCATCCGGTTGATCCAGGCGCGATGGTCATCCACGCTGGCCGACGGCGCCACTTGCGTCACGCGGCCACGGAGTCCTTCAAGGTCGAGCCTGGTCCCCGGCGCTGCCCGCGCCACGATCATGCGGGGCACCGGCAGATCGTCAAGCGACAGGCCGCTGCCGAGCCACGGCTCCAGCAGCTTGCTCGACTCCTCCCTGGTATACGGCCTGACGTCGAGAATACCGGGCTCCGCGCGCATCGCACTGACGACGGCGGTCACGTCGCGCTCGATGTCGCGCCCGGCGACCGGCCGCACCTGGATGGTGATTTCGCTCGCGACGTCCGACTGCCATTCCGTCGCCGAGGCGCTGACCAGCAGCACCGCACCGGTCGTGATCGAGGCGAGAAACGTCATGATGGCGACGACGGCGACCAGAGCGCGGCCGGAGATCGAAGCGCGCGGCACGATCGGCGACATGTTGCGCGCGCGGGCCGGCACCTGCGGGCGTTCCCGCCCGAGATCCACTAAAACACCGTGATCGTCGCCCGTGTTACTCATAGACGTGCAGCCGTCCCTGATGCAGCACCAGACGCCGCGCGTCGTACTGGTCCATCAGCGTGATATCGTGGGTGGCGATGATAACCGCCGTGCCGGATTTGTTCAGTTCGATGAACAGCCGCAGCAGCCGCCGTCCAAGCGTCGGATCGACGTTGCCGGTCGGTTCATCCGCCAGCAGAAGCTGCGGACGCGCGATCACCGCGCGGGCGATCGCCGCGCGCTGCTTCTCGCCGCCGGACAACACCGGCGGCAGCGCATCCATGCGTTCGCCGAGACCCACCCATTTCAGCAGATCGATGACTTCTCGCCGATAGGTCGATTCATCACGCCCCGTCACCCGGAACGGCAACGCAACGTTCTCGTAAGTCGTCATATGGTCGAGCAGGCGGAAGTCCTGCAGCACGATCCCGATACGCTTGCGCAGATCGGCAACCTCGTCCTTGCCCAGCAGGGAGACGTCCTGACCGAACAGGTTGACAAGCCCCCGCGTCGGCCGCAGCGACAGAAACAACAGCCGCAGCAGGGACGTCTTTCCCGCACCCGACGGGCCGGTGAGAAACTGGAAGGAATGGGCCGGAACCTGAAAGCTGAGGTCGCGCAAAATCTCCGGGCCGAGCCCGTAGCGCAAGCCGACATTTTCGAATCGGATCAAGCCTGGCGCCCCGAAATCCAAAGTTCGCAACATTTTCAGAGCGCCCTTTCGCGAACCTTGGATTTGAAAGGGCGTCAACGTGCGTCGTTCAGAAGTTCCCTTGACGGACTCCTTTAAGAAAATGAGGAGAATTTCCGATCCACCCCACAAACCGAGGGACGAAGGCGCCGACAGGTTGCGCTGCCGCGGCCACTGCGCGTCGGCGCGGTCTCCGGAACGGCGAACGTCGATCGGACCCGTTTTGCGTTGGTTATGGTTTCCGATTCGTTAACGGTCGGCGCATAGACTTCGGACAGCGTCATTTGCGGCGATTCGTCCATGCACATCATCTGTCCTCACTGTACGACATCCTACGCGGTCGACTCCGCAACTTTCGGCGATGCTGGTCGCATCGTGCGCTGCTCGCGCTGCAAGGAAACGTGGCGGGCAATGCCCGAAAAGATTGCCGTCGCCGAGGCTCGCGTCCCTTCGATGGCGGGAGCGGACGATGCGGCGGGATGGAACGAACCCGCGGAGACCGTTCCCTCCGTCGACAGTCCATCGATCGCCAGTGACCTGCCGGAAACCCCGGAACCCAGCGGCGCGCAGCAGGAACTCGCAGGCGCATGGACCTCGCCGGCACAGCAGGACAATACGCCTCAGGATAACGAGCGCCCGCTTTCGACTGCCACCTCGCGGCTCCGCGGACTGCTCAAGCCGAGGTTCGCGTTGCGCCGGCCTTCGGTGAATCTGAACACCGTCTGCGTCGCAATGGCCGCCATGGTGATGGCGCTGGTGATCTGGCGCGCCGAGATCGTGCGGCTGCTGCCGCAAACCGCAGCGTTCTACCGCCTGGCCGGGCTGGAGGTGAACTTGCGTGGATTGGCCTTCAAGGACGTCAAGATGTCGACCGAAACCGTCAACGGCAAACCCGTACTGGTCATCGAAGGAATGATCGTGGCGCAAACCCGCAAGCCGGTCGAACTGCCGCGTCTGCGCTTCAGCGTCAGTGACGCGCACGGCACCGAGATATATGCGTGGAACGCGGTGCTCGAACAGGCCGCGCTCAAGCCGGGCGAGACCGCCTGGTTCCGTTCGCGGCTGGCGTCACCGCCGGCGGAAGGCCGCAGTATCGACGTTCGTTTCTTTACCCGGCAGGATCTTGCCACGGGAAGTGGAGTGTAGGTCGTGGCGCGCGTTCTCATCGCCGACGACGAGGATTCGATGCGGTCGCTGGTCGCCCGCGCCATCGCCATGGACAGCCACGAGACAGTGACCGCGGCTGACGGCGCCGAGGCGCTGGATATTCTGACCGGCGATGCGGGCGCCTTCGATCTTCTGCTCACCGACATCAAGATGCCGATCATGGACGGCATCGCGCTGGCGCTGGCCGCCGCGCGCGATTTCCCCGATCTGGTCATCCTGCTGATGACCGGTTTCGCCGATCAGCGCGAGCGCGCATCGGGCCTCAACGCTATCGTGCACGACGTCATCACCAAGCCGTTTTCGGTGGCCGATATCCGCACCGCCGTCGCCGATGCGCTGGCCGAACGACGCTCACGCAACGATCAGTAATCCTTGAGCAGCCGCTCGATGTAGTCGAGCTCGATCTTCGGCCGTGACGGGTCGGCGAAGCGGCGGCGCAGTTCTTCGAGAATGCGGCGGACCCGCTGTACGTCGATCTCGCCGGGAATCCTGACGCTTGAATCATTGCCGAATTCCCGGCCACGCAACGGCCGTCCCAGCGGATCGGTCTGGTTGCCGCCGCTCTGCCGGCCCGCCCGACTGCCCGGACCGTCCTCGCCCTGCCCCTCGCCGTGCTGCATGGCCTCGGCGAGGCTCCGGGCGCCCTTGCGCAACGCCTCGAGCGCGCGGCCTTGCGCATCGACGGCACCCTCGGGATTGCCTTCGCCAAGCCGCCCGCCGGCGTCACCCATGGCGGTATCGGCCTGGCCGAGGCCATCCTCGCCCTGTTCAGCTTGCGATCCCTCTTCGCTGTCCTGGCCCAGCCTGTCACGCTGAGCCGGGCCCATGCCGCGCCGGGCAAGCTCCTGCTGCAATGTCCTCAGTCTGTCTTGCAACGCCTGCTGATCCTGCTGCAAGCCATCCATCGCATGGTGGTCGTCATGGCTGTTATCGTGCATGCTGTCGCGCCGGGAGTCCTGACCCTGCTTGTAGGTCCTGTCGCGCAACTGCTGCTGCTTGCGGATCATGTCGCCGAGTTCATTCAGCGACTGCTGGAGGTCCCCGTCCTCGCCCTGGCCCGGCTGCGCCATCTGGAGATTCTCGAGCATCTGCTGCAACTGCTCGAGCAATTGCCTGGCGGCCTCCTTGTCGCCGGAGCGCGATAGCCGCTCCATGCGCTCGATCATGTTGTCGAGGTCCTGCTGGCGCATGACTCTGGTGTTGCGATCGAGCGGGCGCGCCAGTTGCTGCGGATTGTCGCGCATCTGTTCGGCCAACTGCTTCAGATATTTGTCCAGCGCCGCGCGCAGGTTCTCGGTGAGCTTCTTGATCTCCTCGTCGCTCGCGCCGCGTTCCAGCGCCTCCTTCAGCGCATCCTGCGCCGCACGCAGCGCCTTGTCGACATCGGTGATATTGCCATCCTCGATACTGACGGCGAGCGCCCAGAGGTTGCCGACGACCTCGCGCAATTGCGCGTCCGTGCGCGCGGCCTCGAGCTGCTTCGTCACACTGTAAAGACCAAGGTATTCGCCCGTCTTCGGGGTGAACACTTCCGGCGCGATCAGAAGCGCATCGAGCGCGGTAAAGACCGAAGAGTTCTGATTGGCGTCCAGCGCCAGAATCCGGCGCTGCTCGATCAGCGCGCGCGCCAGCGGCTTGGTGAACACACGTTCCGGCAGGCGCAGCTCGAACGGCTCGCTGTGCCCCTCGTTGCCCGCGTCGTCGCGCGCGCTCAGCGTCAGGGTCACATCGGCGCCGGCATAGGGGCTCTCGCTCAGATCCTTGACGGTCTGCCCGATCCCGCTGCGGGGCCTGGCATTCGGCAACACCAGCGGAAATTGCGGCGGATCGAACAGCGGGCGCGGGGCCGCATCGTTCTTCGCAGAGGAGTCGGTCCGGGCCGAAAAGACCGCGTTGGCTTCGGTCACGCCGTAGTCGTCCTCCATGCGATAGGACAGTTGCAGCAATCCACGCGCCTGACGTTCCGGATGCTTGGCCAGCGATATCGCCGGGACGCGATCGGGGATCGCATTGAATGTCCACTTCGGCTGCCCTGACGGCGCGCGCACATGCGCCGTGCCATCCGTTGCAACGGTGAAATGCCGCTCGCTGGTGCCTTCCGGGGCGTTATCGACCGGAGCCTTTTCAGTCACCCCGCCGCTGACCGCGACGTCGAGGCTGCCTCCGCTCGAACGGACGATCAGCGTGCTGCCCGCCGGCACCGGAAGCGCGGTATCGGATGTGCCGGCATCCTTGTTCGTCGCGGACAAGATGATCGCAGGCTTGCCGGTATAAGGCGGCGGCGCGACCCAGGCATCGACCCTGACATTGGCGGGGGTCAGCATGCCGTTCAAATCGAACGCGGCGGCCACCCGCTCGGTTCGCTCGCCCCCGGCGGCGATATAGGTCGCGATCATCAGCACCACCACCAGCGCGCGCAGCGCCCAGCGATCATGCATCGGCAGACGCGGCGAGGGCAGCCCGGCGCGGATGCGCTTGAGCGAGGCCAGCGTGCGTGCGCGCTGCGCCTGCCACAACGCCAGCGCAACCGGATCCCGCGTCGCGACCGTATCGGCGAGCGCGGTCACCGGGCGATGACGCAGACCGGCGCTGCGGTCGAGCCGGCTCAGCCCTTCCTCGCTGCTCGGCCAGCGGAACCCGAGCGCAGGCACCACCGCCGCCAGCGCCAGCAGGACAAAGGCCGCCAGGGCAACGGCGCGCCCCGTCGCCGGCAGTTCGAGCCACAGCCCCGCCCACGATACCGCCAGGAACAGTCCGGCAACGGACAGCAGCCGCGCGAGGTGCGGCCAGGCTCTTTCCCATGCAATCGCCCATCTCGCGCGCCGCAGGGCGCGCGCCAGACCAAGCCGCGCCGCAGGCTCGCCGCGGTCCTGACTGGATGGATCTGGGGTTACGCCGGTCAACAAACTCTCCGGATTGCTGGAGCCATTCTGACGGAACCGAAGCCGGGCTCCAGCTTCTTGCTTTAGCGCGCTTCTTGACGCGAACCGGTCCCGTCTCGCTCGAAAACGCTATAAAACAGCATCCTATCACGACGGCGGCAATGAGGCATCGGCCGCCGGCGGTCGTCGCTGCCCCTCGCGACGGCTCAACCCGCCGGCACAGTGCGCTCGTCGCCCCATTCCAGACCGAACTGGTCAAGCCCTTCCGCGAGAAAATCGCTCAGAAGCGGTTCGCCAAGCAAATAGCTGGCGGTCCGGGAGTTGTGTCCTTCTGCGGCTTCGCGCCGCAAATCCGTCCACTCCTCGATCGAGCCATCACCCCGGCCAAGCCGCATCAGCGCGACCAGATCGATCTGCTCATCCTCGGACAGCGAATTGATGAACCCGGTGATTTCGCGAACCACCGGGTCGTCTCCATTGTCGGTCAGCACATCGATCATGTTGTCGTCGGAGGCGTTTGAACCGGAATCCGGGTCCGTCGATCCCTCCTTGGCATCGAACTCTCGCGCTTTCTCGATGAGAAAACCGACCTTTTCCGGCGAAATGGCAAGATCAGGCATTGGCGATACTCCTTTGTTCGAGAACGCCAACGCAAAGGCTGCCTGGTTGATCCCAATCACCGTGACGTGAAGCAATTGCAGACGAGATTTCTCAAACCCGAACGGCCTTGCGATCCGCCCCGGCCATCCTTGCGAAACGGGACGAATGGTTGTCGAATGCAGCCCGTAATGTCCCGTGAACAGCTAAGACGAGAGAACAAAGATTAAGGGGCGCGATCGGCGCTTGAGGCATTTCATAATGAAGCTGGTTTTCTCGCCGACCTCGCCCTTCGCCCGCAAGGTCCGCATCGCCGCCATCGAGCTTGGGCTGATCGACACCATCGAACTCGTGCCGGCTGCCCTTGCGCCAGGCAAGCCCGACGACGACTATTCGCGCGACGTCAATCCGCTGAAGAAGCTGCCGGTGCTGATCCTCGACGACGGCGGCGTGATTCTCGATTCCTACGTCATCGTCGAATATCTCGACGAGATCGCCGGCGGCGGAAAGCTGATACCGGCGTCGGGTCCGGCGCGCTGGAGGATCAAGACGGATCATTCGATCGCGCAAGGCATTCTCGATTCGATGGTGTTGTGCCGGTACGAGAAGGCGGCGCGCCCGAAGGAGTTCTATTGGCAGGCATGGGCCGACGATCACTGGCATCGGGTTTGGACCGGCATGGCGCATTTCGACAGGCAGAGCGACCTGCTGTCGCGACCGCTCGATATCGCGCAGATCGCGCTCACCTGCGTGCTCGGCTACGCCGACTTTCGTTTTACGGATAGCGGCTGGCGCAAGGCTTATCCGAACCTCGTCGCGTTCCAAGACAAGATGATGCAGCGCCCTTCGGTGAAGATCTCGGCGCCGCCTGCGGCGTAACGGGTGCAAGCAGCCGGACCGGGCCGGGGCCGGCATCCGCTTCATCCGACCGGTTCAATCGAACAGGCTCGGCGTGTAATTGACGGCCGCGCCCTCGATGGCGAGCATCTTCAGCTTGGTGGCGACGCCGCCGTTGGCCGAGAATCCTCCCGGCTTGCCGCCGGCGGCGAGCACGCGATGGCACGGCACCACGATCGGACACGGATTGCTGCCAAGCGCCTGACCGACGTCACGCGACAGTTCGACGCCGCCAAGCAGCTTGGCGATCTCGCCATAGGTCATGGTCCGGCCCGGCGCAATGGTGCGGGCGATGTCATAAACATCGCGATGGAAATCGGGAACGCCGTCGAGATCGAGCGCCGCACCGGACAGATCCCTCGGCTTGCCCTCAAGCAATTCGATCATGCCATCGATCGCGGACTGCACGTCGGCTGGCGGGAGCGCCTCCGCGAGTTCGCCATAGCGCTGGCGAATGCGGGTCCGGGTCTTGTTCTCGTCTGGCAGCGGCAGTTGCACGGCCTTGATGCCGCGTACACTCCAGACGATGCCGCATGTGCCGATCGCGGTGTCGAACAGCGCAAACTTGCAGTCCTTCACGTCACTCATAGACCGCTCCGCCTCCAGGCCCCCTCGTCAGGAATCTAGGATTGGAGAACGCTGCGATCCACCCGGATTCCGACAAGAAATATGCCCGGCAGAACGACTCCTCAGCCCGATGACAGTGCCTGAGGGCGAGCCAAACTTCACGACGTGACGGCGCGCTCCATCGCCACTTCGGCCTTGAGGTGGTCGATATCGCGGTAGATCGATGACACCGCGAGCACGCGTCCCTTATGCCTGTAGCGCAGCAGGCAATCCCTGTCCGCGACGCTGCCGTCGATCTCGATATCATCCCACTTCAACGCGTGGCCGGCATAGTTGATCGGCACGTCGTAGTGCTGACTCCAGAAGAACGGCACCGCATCGAATTTTTCGCGGTGCCCAAGCATGTTGCGCGCGGCGACCTGTCCCTGACGCTGCGCCACCACCCAGTGCTCGACGCGGATGTTGTCTCCGGAATGAGAGTCCGGCCAGCGCACGATATCGCCGGCTGCATAGATGCCCGGCGCGCTGGTTTCGAGGAACTCGTTGACGAGCACGCCGCGGTCGATTTTCAATCCCGCCTTTTCGGCAAGCTCCAGGCGCGGTTTCACACCGACGCCGAAGACGACGAAATCGGCATCCAGCGTTCCGCCACTGCCGAGCGTCACCTTCTGCTCGCCGATCGCGGCGACCGTGTCCTCCAGATGGAAGATGACGCCATGCTCCTGGTGCAGCGCACGGACGAAATCGCCCATCTCCGCGCCGAGAATGCGTTCCATCGGGCGCAACTCCGGCGCGACCACATGGACTTCGATATCGCGGGCGCGCAACGACGCCGCAACTTCAAGACCGATGAAACTCGCGCCGATGACAACCACCCGGCTCGCCGACTTCGCCGCCTCGATGATGGCGCGACAATCCTTGAGCGTGCGCAACGTATGAACGTGCGGCAGGTTGGCCCCGGGAATAGGCAGACGGAGCGGCTCGGCGCCGGTCGCCAGCAACAGCCGATCGTAACCGACGCCGCCGTCCGTGGTCGTGAGCTGACGTTTTTCCGGATCGATGGCGGTAACGGTCGTGCCCAACCGCAGATCGATGCCGGCCTTCTGGTAGAAATCATCGGGACGCAGCGGCAGCCAATCCTCGGGCGCGGAGCCGGCAAGATAGTCTTTCGATAGATTGGGCCTGTCGACCGGCGGAGCATCGTCGCTGCTCAGCATCACGATGCCGCCCTTGTAATCCTGGCGGCGCAGCATCTCGGCGGCCGCGAAACCCGCCGCGCCGCCACCGACGATCACGATCTTCTCGGGATGATCGGGCTTGGCGAGCTTGCTCGCCGGACGCTCGCGTTTTCCGAGGACGAAGATCCGGCCGTCGCGCTGCTCGACCTCCCAGACGTCGAGCGCGTTGAAGGCGGGGGCGCGGGTCGCCTCGCCGGTGCGCAGATCGAAGCAGGCATGATGCCAGGGACAGCGGACGATGCCGTCGACAACGAGCCCGTCGACAAGCGGTCCGTGATAGTGGCTGCAGTGCGCATCGATCGCGAAAATCTCGGAACCTTCGCGCACCAGCAGGATCTCCCGGTCTCCCACATGGCCGACCAGCTTGCCATCCTTGAAAACGCCGGGATCAACACCCTGCGTCAGGTCCGGTCCGCTCGGTCGAGCCTGCTCCTCAGCCATCTATCTGCTCCTCCATGGTTACGCGGCCGCCGGATGCGAGCCCATGCGGACATTCGCGATCCGCCCACACGGTTTCACACCGGCGGGGCTACGGCAAGTTCACCCGTTAAGAGCGAACGGAACGGAAAAGGTTCCGCGATGCAAAGGAGCGTCGTCACGCCGGTCGAGGCGTTCTCCGACCGTCGCTTTCTCCGCAGCAGACAACGATTCTGATTTCCAGGATATTTTTTCAGGCGACGCACGCCTCGGGCCTGAAATGCAGTGGAGCCGGCCGCGTTATGATGGAACGCACCACCCGATCATGGCCGGGCATAACCGCTCAAAGAGCGGCACCATCGTTTCCGCTCGTCTATGTGGGGCGTCCCACGTCTTTCTTCGCTATAGCCAACAATCTTCGCAGCCCTTCAGGACCATGATCTTCCGGCACCGCGAGGTTGAATTTATTCGTCCTCGGACTCGGACAGCGCGCCAGCAAGCTTGTCGTAGTATTTGGCGACAAGATCGATATTGCCTTTGTTCTCGATCGCAGGCGGCGGCGTCTGCAGCGCCGCATTCATGTCATCGAGCGCCTGCTTCTTCTCCTTGGCCGGCATCTTGGTGTCGGCCTGGACCGCGGCAATCTGCTGTTTCAAAACCTCCTGCACGCCAATGTATTTCTTGGTGGCCGGATCGAAACCGCCGAGCACGAGACTGATGTTGTCGATCACGTTGTTGTATTCGGCATAGCTTGCAAAGCCCGATTTCTTCGCGATCGCGTCGAGCTGCGCCATGACTTTCGAGTCCGGTTTCACATTCGGATTGTCCGGCAGCTTGTCGTCAAGCGCATTCATGTCCTTCTGCGCCGCGAGCACACCTTCGATCTGCTTCTCCGTGAGCGCGATCTGCTTGATCGGCGCATCGCCGGCGGGGGCAGCCTCGGCCGGCGCGGGCGCTCGGGTGGCCTGTGCGAGAGCGTTGCCGGCCGAGAAAGCAGCGACGAACAGTGTGAGACCGGCAACGACAATCCCGATAATGGTGGAGCGAACGATATCGCGCATGAGATTCTCCTCGGCTTGGTGTTCTTCACGATTCGCGCGGATGAAATGACGGCATTGAGGCTATGGGGTCCGAAATGAACGGCCTGTGAACCGTCCGATTCTGCCGGCCGATCATGGCCGATTGATACCGGCGAGCGGTATGCAGCGATGGAACAAAAAAAGCCGCTTCCGTCATGCATGGCGCATTTCGGAAACGGCGTTTTTGTTTGGTGAGGCGAAGAAAAGTTCGCAAAGAGGAAATCATTGTCCTTGGCAGGCCTGGCAGCGACCTACTCTCCCAGGGCTTAAGCCATAGTACCATTGGCGCTGAGGAGTTTAACGGCCGAGTTCGGGATGGGATCGGGTTCAAGCTCCTC
>NZ_JBPPLZ010000001.1:0-511910 GCF_051535235.1 Nitrobacter sp. | reverse complement strand
GTGCTCGACGCCGATGGCGGCGGCAAGGGCGCCAACTACACGAGCGCGGCGCAATGGTTCCGCAAGGCGGCCGAGCGCGGCGTCGCCGACAGCCAGTTCAACCTCGGCATTCTCTATGCCCGCGGCATCGGCATCGAACAAAATCTCGCCGAATCCTACAAGTGGTTCAGCCTCGCCGCCGCCCAGGGCGACGTCGACGCCGGGCGCAAGCGTGACGAGATCGCCAAACGGCTCGATCCGCAGTCGCTTGCCGCAGCCAAGCAGGCGGTTCAAAGCTTCGTCCCCAAGCCTCAACCGGACGATGCGGTCGGCGTCGCGAGCCCCGCCGGCGGATGGGACGGCGCGGCCGCACAGCCCGCCGCAAAGCCCTTGGCCACAACAAAGCCCCAGGCCAAAACCACCGCGGCCCGATCCGCGATGGCTAGGCAGGCAATGGCCAGGCAAGCAATGGCGAGACCGGCCGCGCAATAATCGCGGTATCCACCAACTTCGGACCTGAGAGCCTGTTTGAAAGGTTTACTTTCCGGGTGTCCCGGGCGCGCTGCGGTACGAAGTGACGCTGCGCTGCGTCCGGGGAACGGTCAGGAGATGCCCGAGGCTTTCCAAACAGACTCTGAACGGGAGCGGGGCGAAAAAGCCCGTCGTGCCGAATTCTTTAACCCCGGCCGCTGATGATTTCGGTTATGCAAGTGACGCGGCGTGCAACCGCGCCGCAACCGAGGATCCATGCTGCGGAAAGGCGCCTGCCGGCCCGCGGTCAAATTCGAAAACGAACGCGCGTGCAACTCTACCTCCCGATCGCCGATCTTCCGGTCAACGTGTTCCTCATCCTGGCGATGGGCGCGGCGGTGGGTTTCGTATCCGGTATGTTCGGCATCGGGGGCGGCTTCCTGATGACGCCGCTGCTGATCTTTGTCGGCATCGCGCCGGCGGTTGCGGTCGCGACGGTCGCGAGCCACATCGCGGCTTCCTCCTTCTCCGGCGCGCTGTCCTATTGGCGCAAACGCGCGATCGATCCGATGCTCGCGCTGGTGCTGTTATGCGGCGGCATGGCCGGAACCATGCTCGGCGTCTGGGCCTTCACGCGGCTGCGCGCGCTGGGCCAGCTCGATCTTTTGATCGCGCTGTCCTATGTGGTGCTGCTGTCCGGCGTCGGTGGAGCGATGTTCTGGGAGGGACTGCGCGCCATGCGGCGTGCCCGGCACGGTCAGATCATTCCGTCGCGGCGCTCCGGCGGTCACGGCTGGATTCACGGCCTGCCGCTGAAAGTCCGCTTCAAGCGCTCCAAAATCTATCTGTCGGTCATTCCCGTCGTGGCCATCGGCCTCGGCATCGGCTTCATCGGCGCGATCATGGGCATCGGCGGCGGCTTCATTCTGGTGCCGATGCTGATCTACCTGCTGCGCGTACCGACGTCGACCGTGATCGGCACCTCCATGCTGCTCACCCTCGTCACCATGACGTTCGCCACCGTGCTGCACGCCGCCACCAATCATCTTGTCGACGTCGTGCTCGCGCTGATCCTGATGACCGGCGGCGTGACCGGCGCGCAATTCGGCGCCCGCGCCGGACAGCGCATCCGCGGCGAACACCTGCGCCTGCTGCTCGGGCTGTTGATCCTGGCAGTCGGAATCCGCTTTGCGGTCGAGTTGGGAATCCGTCCGGCTGATCTCTACACGGTCCGCGAGACGACGGGCGGCATATGAGGAGGCGCGCAACATGCTCGGCGATCGGTCTGGCGCTGCTGCTTGGCGCTGCCTTCATCGCGGACGATGCGCGCGCCGAGCACCTGATCGTTTCGGTATCGAACCATCGCGTCACAGTGACGCCGAACTATTCGGGCGAGGAACTGGTGCTGTTCGGCTCCATCGAGCGTGATGGCGATACGCCGATTCCACGCGCCGGCTACGATCTCGTCGTGACCGTCAGCGGCCCGCGCATCGACATGGTCACGCGCCGCAAGGAGCGCCGGTTCGGCATCTGGGTGAATGCCGACTCCCGACAATTCCTCAAGGTCCCGGCCTATCTTTCGACCTTCGCCAACCGGCCGCTGGACAAGATCGCGGCGCCGGACATCCTTCGCCGGCAGCAACTGGGGCTGAACAACGTGCTGCTGACCCAGCGCGTCGGCCCCGACTATGCCGACGTCGTCGCCGGCGATCCGTTCCGCCGCGCCTTCATAAGATTGCGCACCGAACAGGGGCTGTATCGCGAGAACACCTCGGCGGTGACTTTCCTGACGCCCACCCTGTTCCGCACCGGCATCCCGCTTCCGGCCGAGGTACCGATCGGGACCTACACCATCGGGATCAAGCTCCTCGCCGACGGCGCGCTCATCACAAAGACCGAAACGGCGTTCGAGATCGTCAAGGTCGGCTTCGAGCAGTTCGTCGCCACCGCCGCCCGGCAACATGGTCTCCTCTATGGCGTGGCGACGGCATGCATGGGGCTGATGGCCGGCTGGATGGCGTCGATCGTCTTCCGCCGAGACTGACGGTCAATCCATGGCGCGCTACAGCGCCCATGCGACGCCCATCGCGATAACTCCGGCGGCCATCACCGCGGTGGCGAGCCAGCCCAGCCAATACAGTTTGCCGGTGACGACAAACCTGCCCATGACGTCGCGGCGGCGGACCATCGCCATCAGCAGCACCATCACGGGCACCGCAAGCACGCCGTTGATGACCGCGCTCCAGTACAACGCCTGGATGGGATCGACAGGCGTGAAATTGAGAGCGATCCCGATCGCCGCCGACAGCGCCAGCACCCCATAGAACGCCGCCGCCTCCTTCGGCTTGCGCGCCAGCCCGACCGGCCATCGTCGCCCCTCGCCGACGGCGTAGGCGGCCGAGCCCGCCAGCACCGGAATCGCCAGCAACCCGGTGCCGACGATGCCGAGCGCAAAGATCACTTCCGCAAACCGGCCCGCAATCGGCCGCAACGCCTGCGCAGCCTGCGCCGACGTCTCGATGTCTGTCTTGCCGGACGCATGAAACGTCGCCGCGGCGGTGAGGATGATCGCGATCGCGATCAGGCTGGAGAAAGCCATCCCGACGATGGTGTCGGCGCGGATGCGGTTGAACTCCTGCCGCGCGCCATGATGCCTGTGGACCAGCGGTTGTTTCGCGGAATCGACACGCTGATCCTCGGCTTCCTGCGAAGCCTGCCAGAAGAACAGATAGGGCGAGATCGTCGTGCCCAGGATGGCGACGACGGTGGTGAGAAACGACGCGTTGAATTCCACGCGCGGAATCAGCAGGCCCGCGACCGCCTCGCCCCAGGACACATGCGCAACCGCCAGCGCGCCGACATAGGCGAACAGGCTCAGCGTCAGCCATTTCAGGACTGCGACATAGCGGGCATAATCCAGAAAGATCTGCGCCACCACCGATGTGACGCCGAACAGCAGCACGTAAGCGAAGGCGGGACCGCCAAACAGCAGCCTCGACGCATCCGCCATAGCGCCGAGATCGGCGGCGACGTTGATGGTGTTGGCGATAAACAGCAGCGCGACGATGCCGTTCAGCAGGCCCGCGGGATAGTGGCGGCAGACATTGCCGGCGATGCCATGCCCGGTGACGCGCCCGACCCGCGCGGAAATTTCCTGGATCGCGGCCATCAGGGGAAACGTCAGCACCATGGTCCAGCTCGCGGCATAGCCGAGCTGCGCGCCGGTCTGGCTGTAGGTGCCGATGCCGGAGGGATCGTCGTCCGCCGCGCCGGTGATGAGGCCCGGACCAAGGGTTTTGAAAATGGCACGCCACCGAAACGACGGCGCGCTTTTTAGTATCGGGCCGTTCCGGCCAGCCTCTTGACGTGGTCCTCGCACCGCTTTTGTCATGCCCGCTCCAGCCGCGCCAGACAACGCGGTGGGCAAATCCCGGTTCCGAAAGACAGAACTCATGCGCCGGGACCGGCGGACCATTCCCGCGCAACCGCGACGGATCAGTTCTTGTGGTGGGCATCAAGTTCGCTCACACCCCCGGCTCCGGCAGCGTAACCGGGGGTGAGATCACCGCAGCCCTAACTCGCAGGCCGCACTGAAGCGGCAGCAGGACGGGTGACGAGGTAAATGCCGAGCGCCACCGGCACGATCCCGAGCAGATCGCGAAGCGCGAGGTGCTCGCCGAGCACCAGCCAGGCGAACAACATGGCAAGCGGCGGCATCAGGAAGTGATAGGCGCTTGCCGCGGTCGCGCCGCAGACCTTGAGCAGATGAAACCACAGCACATAGGCGAGGATCGAGCCGCACAGCACGAGATAGGCAAACGCCGCCAGCAGGCGCCAGCTCGGCGCGATATCGCTGACATCTGACAGCGCCGAAGCGAACGGCAGCAGCGCGATGCCACCAGCCAGATTCTGGATGCCGTTGCCGAGCCACAGATCGCCTTTCGGCGCGAGCCGCTTGAACAGGATGGTGCCGGCCACGATCGAGGCCAGCGAGGCCAGCGTGAATGCAACGCCATGCAGGCTGTCGGCGCCGACCGATATGCGATCCCAGACGATGAAGGCGACCCCGGCGATGCCGAGCAGCAAACCCGCGATCTTGCGCCAGGTCAGGCTCTCGCCGAGAAAGACAGCGGCCAGCACAGCGGTGAAGACCGGATTGGCGCTGACGATCAGGCCGCCGAGACCGGCCGATACGGTTTGCAGTCCGGTGTAGCCAAGACCGAGATACAGCGCATTGTTGGCGATGCCGAGCAGCGCAAAGATCGCGACGTCGCGGCGGGAGAGTGACCAGCCCTCGCCACGCAGCATGGCAATGCCGAAAATCAGGATGCCCGCCAGCAGAAATCGCGCCGTGAGCAGGATCAGCGGCGGGCAATCGGTGACGCCGATCTTGCCGGCGACAAAAGCGAAGCTCCACAGCAGGCAGAACGCGGCAATGGCGAGCGGCAGCGTGTTGAAGGCGGAGCGCGGTGCGGCGGGCGAGGCAAGGGAGGGCGAAATGAGGGACATCGGGAAGTCTCCTTTGCCCCCGATGTAGGCCGGAGCCTTGTCATTTGGAAATTAAATGATAAAATATCGATAAGTGGATTTTCGAATGGTATGCGCCATGCTGGATCTGGAGCTGTTGCGCAGTTTCGTATCGGTCGTCGACGCCGGGGGCTTCACCCGCGCCGGCGAGCGCGTCCACCGCACCCAGTCGACCGTTAGCCAGCAGATCAAGCGTCTCGAGGACGATTTCGGCCGTCCCCTGCTCAACCGCGTCGGCAAGAAGGTCGTGCCTACCGAGGACGGCGAGCGGCTTTTGGCCTATGCACGGCGGCTGCTGGCGCTGGCGGAGGAAACCCGCGACGTGCTGGCGCGGCCGAAAGGCGAAGGCGTCGTCAAGCTCGGAATTCCCGAAGACTTCGCCGCCTATCGCCTGACCGAATTGCTGGCGAGTTTCAAGCGGTCGCATCCCGGTCTGCGGCTCGACGTCCGCGCCGACCAGAGCATGTGTCTGCGCCGCGACCTCGAACGCAGCGAACTCGACCTCGCTTTGCTCAAGCGGCCCGCAGGCGAAAAGGGCGGCATCGGTGTGTGGCCGGAGCGGGTCCATTGGGTGACCAGCAAGGTCCATCCCGTCGATCCGGGAACGCGATCCGTTCCGCTGATCGGTTTTCCGCCCGGCTGCCTGTATCGGGCCGGCGCCATTCACGCCATCGAAAGCGCGGGCCGCACATGGCACATGGCCTATACCAGTTCGAGCCTCGCGGGAATCCAGGCCGCGGTCGCCGCCGGCCTGGGCCTGGGCATTCTCTCCGAGATCGCGATTCAGCCGACGCATCGCGTCCTGAGCGCAAAAGACGGCTTTGCGCCGATCGACAAAACCGAAGTGGCGCTGATGGCTACGCCGGAGGCGAGTTCGGCCACGCTGCGCGTCGCCGATCTGCTGGCGGATTTCTGCAATTCGGTGCAGGCGAAGGCGGCGTGATCAACGGCAGCGCGATGCCGCGATCGCGTGCATCCGGCTGTCGCCGAGCACATGCGCCACGAAATCGGTCGAGAAGATCCGGGCGAACGCCCTATCGCGGATGCTGAGGCCGCCGGCATAGGCGCCGAACGCCGGCATCACGGCGCGCTCGCCGTCGCTTGCAAAACAGCGCCGCTCCATGGAGCGGCCACGCGTCGAGACCCGCGCCTTCGGATGCAGGTGACCCGCGATTTCTCCGAACTCACCTGTCGGCTCATGGCGGAACATGATCCCGCCCATCGCAACCTCGGTTGCGACCACGCCGCCGAGATCGGCTGGCAGCGCCGGATCGTGATTGCCGGAAATCCAGATCCAGTCGCGACCGGCTTGCAGCGCAGACAATGCGTCGCGATCCGGCGCTGCCAGCCGCTGATAGGCGTCAGGATCGTGAAAACTGTCGCCGAGCGCGATCACGGTGCGCGGATTGTAATGCGCGATGACGGCCGCGAGCCGCGCAAGCGTCGCCTGCGTGTCATAGGGCGGCAGCAGCACGCCGCGCATGGCGAAACTGGAGCCTTTCTCCAGATGCAGGTCGGAGACGACGAGCAGCCGCTCCCGTTCCCAGAACAGCGCGCCGGAGAGATCGGCGAGAAATTCGACGGCGCCCACACGCATGGCTTGCGGCAGCCGGACGTCGTTGATGGCCAACACGCTCAAGAGATGATCCGAATCGGAAAGAGGCTCGTCGCTTTCATAGATCATGCGAACGATCTTCCGAAAAGAGCCGAGACCAAAGGGAACCCGGCAAATATGGACCGCGATGGCATCACCGCTCCATCGCCTCCTTGACGAGGTCCTCGGCGGCTTCGGCCAGCAACTCATCGGAGGCTTCGCCATAGACGGCCTCGCGGCCGATCTCCAGCATCACCGGCACCGCGAGCGGCGAGATATGATCGAGCGGCTTGTGCGTGATGCGGCCCTTGATCCGCGCCAGCATATCGCTCAGGCGGCGGATATCCAGCAGTCCGGTCGCGGCGTCCGCCCGCGCTGCGCGCAGCAGCACATGATCGGGCTGGTGCTTGCGCAGCACGTCGTAGACCAGATCGGTCGAGAACAGCACCTGTCGCCGGCTTTTCTCCTCGCCCGTGAAGCGGCGCGCGATCAGCCCCGAAATGATCGCGCAACTGCGGAAGGTGCGCTTCATCAGCGCGGATTCCGCAAGCCACGCCTCAAGATCGTCGCCCAGCATATCCGGATCGAACAGCGCATCCAGATCCAGCCGACGCTGCTTGATCAGGGTCGACGCATCGCCGAGCATCCAGATCGCCAGTGCGTATTCGTTGGCGACAAACCCGAGCGGGCGTGCGCGCATCCGCTCCAGCCGCCGTGTCAGGAGCATACCGAGCGTCTGGTGCGCGAGCCGTCCCTCAAAGGGATAGCAGACCAGGTAGTGTTTGTCGGCGCGCGGGAAGGTCTCGACGATCATCTCGCGCGCATGTGGGACGCGCGAGACGGAAGCCTGCAGCGACAGCCATTCCCGCACCTGATCCGGCAAGTTGTTCCATGCGCGCTTGTCGTCCAGCAGATTGCGCACCCGTTCGGCCAGATAGGTCGAGAGCGGGAACTTGCCGCCCATGTAGGACGGCACCTTGGGACTGTCGTCATTGGCGCGGGAGACATAGACCTGATCCTCCACCAGCGCCTCGTAGCGCACGATCTCGCCGCCGAATACGAAGGTGTCGCCGGCAACAAGTCCCTCGATGAAATACTCCTCGATCTCACCCAGTATCCGGCCGCCGCGCGCGATCGCGCCGGTCGATCCCGAACCGCGGTGCCGCGAGCGCACCAGTTTCACCTTCAGCATCGCCTCCTCGACGATGGTGCCGATGTTGAGGCGATAGCCCTGCCGCACGCGCAAATTGGCGACGCGCCAGCGGCCGTCCTTGTCCTGTTTGATGCGGGCGAAGCGCTCATAGGTTTTCAGCGCGTAGCCGCCGGTGGCGACGAAATCGATCACGTCATCGAAATCGGCGCGCGTAAGCGCCGCATAGGGCGCGGCCGTGCGCACCTCATCAAAGAGCTGATCGGCATGGACCGGCTCGCCGCAGGCGCAGCCGAGCACATGCTGCGCCAGCACGTCCAGCGCGCCGCTACGCAGCGGCGGCGTGTCCTGCGCATTCTCGTTCACCGCATCGATGGCAACGCGGCATTCGAGCACCTCGAACCGATTCGCAGGCACCAGCACCGCGCGCGAGGCTTCCTCGAGACGGTGATTGGCGCGACCGATGCGCTGCATCAGCCGCGACGAGCCTTTCGGCGCGCCGATATTGATAACGAGATCGACGTCGCCCCAGTCGACGCCGAGATCGAGCGAGGAGGTGCAGACCACGCCGCGCAGTCGGCCCGCCGTCATCGCCTGCTCCACCTTGCGGCGCTGCGCGACGTCGAGGGAGCCGTGATGCAGCGCGATGGCGAGACCGTCGTCGTTGATGCGCCAGAGATCCTGAAACAGCATCTCGGCCTGGCTGCGGGTATTGACGAACACCAGCGTCGTCCTGTTGCGCCTGATGAGTTCATAGATTTCGCCCAGCGCATGCCGCGCCGAATGCCCGGCCCACGGCAGCCGCTCGCGCGTATCGAGCATCTCGACAATCGGAGCGGCAGCGCCGCCGGCTGTGACGATATCGGCGGAGGCAGCTCGGCTTTCGGGTTGCGGCACCAGAAATCGCGCCAGCGACTCCGGCTCCGCCACCGTCGCCGACAGTCCGATCGTGCGCATCCGCGGCGCGAGTTGCCACAGCCGCGCCAGCGCGAGCGACAACAGATCGCCGCGTTTCGAGGTCACCAACGCATGCAGTTCGTCGAGCACCACGCGCCGCAATGACGAGAACAGGAACGGCGCATCATCCGAAGCAAGCAGCAGCGCCATTTGCTCGGGCGTCGTCAGCAGGATATCCGGCGGATAACGGCGCTGGCGCTGGCGCCGCGACACCGGCGTGTCGCCGGTGCGGGTCTCGACCCTGATCGGCAGCTCCATCTCCGCGATCGGAGCTTCCAGGTTGCGGGCGATATCGACTGCCAGCGCCTTCAGCGGCGAGATGTAGAGCGTGTGAAGGCCCCGGCTTTTGCTCCCCTCGCCCCTCGCAGGAGAGGGCTGGCAGGAAAGCTCCACCAGCGTCGGCAGAAAACCCGCCAGCGTTTTGCCGGCGCCGGTCGGCGCGATCAGCAGCGTCGAACGGTCCTCGCGCGCCTTTCGCAACAATTCGAGTTGATGCGCGCGCGGCGACCATCCCCGCGCCCCGAACCAGCGCAGGAAGCCGTCGGGCAGCGGAAGCTGCTCTTCGCGATCCGCGATTCTCACGCCCCGAGAGGTAGGCCGTCCCGCTTGCCCGGTCGAGGCCAAGACCGAGGCCAAGACGATGTCCGCCCTCCGAAAGCGAATCAGGCACCGCCCTCCCCGACCTCCAGCCACGTCCGGCTCGCCGACGCCGTGCCGGAATCGTCATGTGGCCGCTGATTTTGCTGGATTTTCGGCCTTGCAGGACATCATTCCCGGCGAGTGTGGCCACCGTATCACAGACAAGTTTCCCATCGGGGCGTACAGTTCCGGGGTCATTCGCAGACGGGGAACACAATGAAAAAAATTCTGCTCGGCGTTCTGCTGGCCGGCACCGCAATGAGTGCCCAGGCGGCCGATCTCGCACCGCGGCCTTACACCAAGGCGCCGGTGATGGCCCCGGTCTATGACTGGACCGGGTTTTATCTCGGCGTGAATGCCGGCTTCGGGCTTGGCCGCGACCGGACTGTGCATGATTATGGCAACGGCTTCGGAAACTCACTGTATCTGCAGCCGCTCGGCGCGGTCGGCGGCGGCCAGATCGGCTACAACTGGCAGACCAATTCGTTCCTGGGCCCGATCGTGATCGGCGTCGAAGCCGACATTCAGGGCGCCGACATGACCGACAACCGGACAGACTTCATCGGTTTGATCCAGTATCGGCAGAAGCTCGACTGGTTCGGCACCGCGCGCGGCCGTATCGGCCTGGTCAACGGCCCGACCCTGACCTACCTGACCGGCGGCTACGCTTACGGCAACGTCAACACCACGATCACCGAAGCCGGCGTGCCGTTCGCGTTCAGCGGCAACCGCGGGGGCTGGACCTGGGGCAGCGGCGTCGAAGCCGCGCTCGGCGGAAACTGGACCGGCAAGATCGAATATCTCTATGTCGATCTCGGCAACCGCACCGACTCGTTCGTTGGTCAGACACTGCATTCCGAACTGCGCGAGAACATCTTCCGCGTCGGCCTGAACTATCGCATCGGCGGCCACAGCACGTATACGCCGACGGTCACCGCCAACTGGAACGGCTTCTATCTCGGCGGCAATGTCGGCACCGGCACCAGCCGCAACCACGCTACGGTGACCGACATCAACGCCGGTACCAGCGTGCTGTTCAATCTCGCACCCGATGGCCTCATCGGCGGCGGCCAGATCGGCTACAATTGGCAAGCCGGCAACATCGTCTACGGCCTCGAGACCGACTTCCAGGGCTCGACGATGGAAGACAACAAGACCTGCATCGGCTGCGTGCCGGGCGCCTCGCTCGATTTCAATTCGAAGATACAGTGGCTTGGTACCGTGCGCGGCCGCCTCGGCTACGCGGTTGGTCCGTCGCTGTTCTATGCGACCGGCGGTTTCGCCTACGGCAGCGTCAAGACTGCGCTCAACACCTTGAGCTTCTCGGATACCCGCACCGGCTGGACGGTCGGCGGCGGCATCGAGACGCCGTTCACCCTGCTCGGCCTGTTCGGCCCGAACTGGACCTCGACGACGGAATACCTCTACGTCGATCTCGGCCGATCGAGCCGCAGCTTCGACTTCGGTAACGCGCCGGGCGTGCTGACAACCGGTGCGCAGGAACACATTTTCCGCACCGGGTTGAACTATCACTTCAACACGCCGGTGAGCGCGAGATACTGATCGCGACTGCACCGGACCTTCAAGGCCCGGTGCAGGCTGCGTGAAAATTTTGGGGAGTGGGCAAGAAGGCCGCATCGGATGACGATGCGGCCTTTTTTTATGCGTGGAATTCGACGTGTTGCCGCGGCAACGACCCGCGAAAGCGGTGACTCTTTTACGGAACCCGGCCTAATCTCCGCGCCATGTCCGATCTCGTGATCCGAGCCGCCAATGAGGCCGACCTCCCGGCCGTCACCGAGATTTATGAGCACGCCGTCCGTTGCGGGACCGCGACTTTCGAGCTTGTCCCGCCCGATCTCGCGGAAATGACGCGGCGCTTCGGCGCGCTGCGGGATGGCGGCTTTCCTTATCTGGTGGCGGAGTTCGCAAGCGCCGTGGTCGGCTATGCCTATGCCGGCCCCTACCGGGCACGACCGGCCTATCGCTTCACCGTGGAGGACTCGATCTATCTGGCGCCCGCCGCCCAGCGCCGCGGCGTCGGACTACAGTTGCTGCGCCGTCTGATCGCCGAATCCGAGGCGCGGGGCTATCGCCAGATGATCGCAGTCATCGGCGATTCCGCCAATGCGGGATCGATCGGGGTGCATGCGCGGGCCGGCTTCACAATGATCGGCATCCACCCCGCGGTGGGCCTCAAGTTCGGCCGCTGGCTCGACACCGTGATGATGCAACTCCCGCTCGGCGACGGTAGCGCAACGATTCCGTCTGAACAGGCCACGCGCATTCCGGACTAAAAGCGATGCCGCGACGGGCCGCCGCACTTGCGGCTGCCGATCCGCAATTCCCATGTTCTGTGGTGCCGTCCCCGTTCCGGGGGCGATCCGAGGAGCTCGATGAACTACTTTCGTACCGCGATCCTGCTGGCGGGCCTCACCGGCCTGTTCATGGCTGTGGGCTATCTGATCGGCGGCGCCAGCGGCGCGGCGATCGCGCTCGTTGTCGCCGCCGCGACCAATATCTTCGCCTACTGGAACTCCGATCGCATGGTGCTGTCGATGTACGGCGCCCATGAGGTCGATGCCGGCACCGCACCGGACCTGCACCGGCTGGTGGCCGAACTCGCCGCGAGCGCCGGGCTGCCGATGCCGCGCGTGTTCCTGATGGACAATCCGCAGCCCAACGCCTTCGCCACCGGCCGCAATCCGGAGAACGCCGCCGTGGCAGTGACGACCGGACTGGTGCAGTCCTTGCGCCGGGAGGAACTGGCCGGCGTGATCGCGCACGAACTTGCGCACATCAAGAATCACGACACGCTGCTGATGACCATCACCGCAACCATCGCCGGCGCGATCTCGATGCTGGCGCAGTTCGGCTTGTTCTTCGGCGGCGGCAATCGCGACAACAACGGGCCCGGCATTGTCGGCTCGCTGGCGATGATGATCCTGGCGCCGCTCGGCGCCATGCTGGTGCAGATGGCAATCAGCCGGACCCGCGAATACGCGGCCGACGAGATGGGCGCGCGCATCTGCGGCCAGCCGATGTGGCTTGCCGCGGCGCTGGCCAAGATCGACAACGCCGCGCATCAGGTGCCGAACATGGAGGCCGAGCGCGCGCCTGCCACCGCACACATGTTCATCATCAATCCGCTGTCCGGACGCGGCATGGATAATTTGTTCGCCACCCATCCTTCGACCGAGAATCGCATCGCGGCGTTGCAGCGGCTGACCTCGCAGTACGGCGGCGGCGCTTCCACGCCGCCCGCACCGCCTCGTGGCGACTCAGGCGGTCCATGGGGCGGACAGGGACCTTCGCGCCGTGGTCCCTGGGGCTAGGGCGCTTCTCCGCGAACAAATAAAGTCGCGCAGCAGACGTTGCCGGTTCAACGGCTGCGGCCATTTCGGCTGCGGCCAATCGACCTGCATGCATTGCCTTGTCACCATGTCCGGAATCGGCTTCGTGGGAGGTCTCGCCAAGGAGATCATTCGGACATGTTTGTTAAGTCGATTGCGGCGCTCGCCGGAGCGATAATGTTGTTCGGCGCGAACTCTGCCAACGCAGATGCCACCATTCCCAGCAAGGATATTGCCGGCGCCAGGGACAACGCGCTGCTGAAGCGTTACGACGGCTCGTTCATCGTGAGCTATGAGCGCCTCGCCTTCACCGACTTCAAGGTGCCGCTGTCGCGGCTCGAAAAGGCCGGCGACGATCAGCGCGATCGCATGAACAATCAGGTATTCAAACCGAAAGAGGAAATCGAGGTCGAGGGCGCGCGCACGCGGATCGCCTATCTGCTGCCGGCCGGGCGCTCGTCGCTCGAGGTGTTGCGTAACTATCAGGATGTCGTGAAAGAGGCCGGCGGCGAAGTGCTCTACACTTGCAAGACGGAAGGATGCGGCGGCGACCCCGAGCGTTCCAGCGACGGCGGCGGCGGCGAGATAAGCCTCACGATGTATTTCGTTCACGCGAGCCAGCTCAAGGATGCGGATTTTTCCAACGGCAAATGCGCGCTGGCGTCTCATATCGACGATCAGCGGTTCTTCGCTGCGAAGATTCCGCAAGGCGGCGGCGACGCCTATGTCACGGTGCAGACTTTCCAGGTCAAAGACGATCTGTACTGCAAGGCGTTTAACGAACGCACCGTGGCGCTGGTTCATATCGTCGAGCCGAAGCCGCGCGAGCAGAAGATGGTCGTGGTGAAGGCCGAGGAGATGGCGCGGAGCATCGGTACGACCGGCCGCGTCGCACTTTATGGCATTTTCTTCGACACCGACAGGGCCGATCTCAAACCCGAATCCGGTCCGACGCTGGCCGAGATCGCAGGCCTGCTCAAGGCCGACCCGAGGCTCGCCGTGCTGATCGTCGGTCACACCGACAATCAAGGGGCGTTCGACCACAACCTCGATCTGTCGCGCCGCCGCGCCGAAGCGGTGGTGAAGATGCTGGCGGCGAACCACGGGATCGATCCGAGGCGGCTGCGCGCCGCCGGCGTCGGCATGATGGCGCCGGCCGCCTCGAATGATGCCGAAGACGGCCGGGCCAGGAATCGCCGGGTCGAAGTGGTCAAGCTGAACTGACGGCGCGCTCCTCACGCCGCAAGGTCCGTTCTGATCCAGGAGCCGCAGCGGCGAATTCGTTTCGCCGCTTGAGGCCATTCGTTTGCGGGGTCCGTTCGGTCGGGAAAGGTTAACGTGCTGGGTGATTTGCCGCGCCAGTCCTCGCCGTGTTCCGGCACTCCCGCCCGAAAAAATATTGGAACCGAAGAGCGGGATGAGGCGTTTCTTCCGGATGTGATTTGGTATGCGGCGTATTTGGGGATAACCCCTGCAGACCGGCCTACCCAACGACCTGTCCGTTCGATGCTGGAAAAGGCAAGTATCAATACCAGGGCTTTCCTCGCTGGCGGCGAGGAAATGGGCAGTTTAACGCGCCGGTTCAATTGGGCCGCCACATCGGTCGGCGCTCCCGAGGCGTGGCCCCAGAGCCTGCGCACGGCCGTCCGCATCATGCTCAACACCAACCATCCGATGTTCATCTGGTGGGGGCCGGATCTGATCCAGTTCTATAATGACGCCTACCGCCAAACCCTGGGACCGGAGCGGCATCCCAGCGCGCTTGGCCAGAAGGGCAAAGAGTGCTGGGCCGAGATCTGGGACATCATCGGTCCCCAGATCGAGCACGTCATGGCCGGGCGCGGCGCGACCTGGCATGAGGACCAGCTCGTTCCTGTGACGCGCAACGGTAAGCTGGAGCAGGTCTACTGGACCTACGGGTTCAGCCCGATCGATGAGGATCAAGGTGTAGGCGGGGTACTCGTCGTGTGCCGCGACGTCACGCGCGAACATTTTGCCAAGCTCGCCTTGCAGGAACGGGAGGCCGAGCTTGCGCGCGTGCAGATGATCGGCCGGATCGGCGGCCTCGAGGTCGATCTGCGCACCGGTCATCGCAGTCGAAAGTCGCCGGAGTATCTGAAGATACACGGCCTTCCCCCGCAAGCTATCCACGAAAGCCGTGAGGACTGGCTCCGCCGCGTCCATCCCGATGACCGCGCGGTGGCGGAAGGGCAGTTCATCGATGCTGTGCGCGGCGGTGATCGGGAATATGCGGTGCGGTACCGGATCATCCGGCCAAGCGACGGCGAGATACGCTGGATTTCCGCGCGATCGGTGATCGAGCGCGATGCCGATGGCAAAGCGGTCCGGCTGTTCGGCGCGCACATCGACATCACCGACCAGGTCGAAGCAGAGCGCGCCATCCGCCAGCGCGAGGAGGAATTCCGCACGCTTGCGGAGGCGCTGCCGCATCACGTCTGGACCGCGACACCCGACGGCACGTTCAACTGGTTCAATCCGCGTGTCTACGAGTATGTCGGCGTGAAGCCGGGCGAACTCAGCAGCAAAATCTGGAGCAAGATGGTCCACCCGGACGATGCGGCGGCCTCGATCGCGGCCTGGACCCGTGCGGTGACCAGCGGCCGGTTTTTCGAGATCGAATTCCGGATGCGCGGCGCCGACGGCAGCTATCGCTGGTTTCTGGCTCGCGCCGTGCCGGCGCGCGATGAAGACGGTCGCATCACCCGCTGGATCGGCACCAATACCGACGTCCACGATCAAAAGCGGATCGCCGGCAAGCTCGCCGAACTGAACGCCACGCTCGCCGAGCGCGTCGAGGAGAAAACGCGCGAGCGCGACCGGATCTGGAATGTGTCGCAGGACCTGCTGCTGGTCACCGACCATGACGGCATCTGGCGCTCCGTCAATCCCGCCTGGACGAGGACGCTCGGCTGGACCGAGGCCGAGTTGCTGGAGCGCACCGCCGAATGGATCTCGCATCCCGAAGACACCGTCAGGATCCGGGCGGAAATTCGCCGCCTTGCGCTCGGCGAGGCCACGGTGCGATTCGAAAACCGGCTCCGTCACAAGGACGGCTCATATCGCTGGCTGTCCTGGACAGCGGTCCCGGATCAAAACCTCATCTATGCCGTGGCGCGCGACATCACCGCGGAGAAGACCGCGGCCGAACGGTTGAGAGCGGCCGAGGAGGCGTTGCGTCAATCGCAGAAGATGGAAGCGGTAGGCCAGTTGACCGGCGGCATCGCCCACGACTTCAATAATCTGCTCACCGGCATCGTGGGCTCGCTCGATCTGATGCAGACCCGTCTCAATCAGGGCCGGACCGATCGCGCCGGCCGCTACATCGAGGCCGCAATGGCTTCGGCAAATCGCGCCGCGGCGCTGACGCATCGGCTGCTGGCGTTCGCCCGCAGGCAGCCTTTGGTGCCGAAGTCGGTCGACGCCAATCAGCTCATCCTTTCGCTTGAAGACTTGCTGCGCAGGACCATCGGCGAGGCTATCGATCTGGAGATCGGGCCGTCCGAACGGCTATGGCAGACGCTGTGCGATCCGAACCAGCTCGAAAGCGCGCTGCTCAATCTCGCCATCAATGCACGGGATGCCATGCCCGGCGGCGGCAAGCTCAAGATCGCAACGGCGAACACGACCGTCGGCGCTGCCGATGCCGGCCCCTCCGCCATGCAGGCGGGCGACTATATCTGCATCACCGTCACCGACACCGGAACGGGCATGACCCCCGAAGTGGCGGCGCGCGCCTTCGATCCCTTCTTCACCACCAAGCCGATCGGTCAGGGGACCGGACTCGGGCTGTCGATGATCTACGGATTCGCCCGGCAATCCAACGGCCACATCGCCCTCGACACCGCGCCGGGCCGGGGCACCTCGATCAGGCTTTGTCTCCCGCGCCACGAGGGCGTCCCCGAGCCCGATCAGGCTCCGCACGTCAGCAACGACAGGATCCCGGCGACCGGCGAAACCGTTCTCGTCGTCGAGGATGAACCTGTCGTGCGCGGCGTCATCATCGAGATGCTGCACGATCAAGGCTACCTGACGCGCGAGGCCGCCGACGGAGCGGCGGGCTTGCGGATTCTGCAACTGGACAAACCCGTCGATCTTCTGCTGACAGACATAGGATTGCCAGGCATGAACGGACGCCAGCTCGCGGATCAGGCGCGGGAGCTGCGGCCGAATCTGAAAATTCTCTTCATGACCGGCTATGCCGAGAACGCCGCAAACGCCGAAGGTTTTCTGCAACCCGGCATGGACATGATCACCAAACCGTTCGATCTCGACCATCTGTCGCAGCGTGTGCGTGACATCATTTCAAGCTGACCTATTTCAAGCTGACGTACCAACGCATTCGGCGTCGTCATCGTGAGCGCGGAAGATCACGATACGATTGAAGCGATATTGTTCCCTGCGCAGACGCATTTTGCCGGTAAAAACTGGCGGAACGAATGCCCAAGCCCGGACTTTTCTCCTCCGCAACATTCACGATCGGAGGAAATTTTATGATCCGTCGCGTTATCGGAACTGCCGCAGTTGCGGTCGCCTTGGTGCTTCCAGTCTCTGCCATCGCGCAGGGCGTACCGGGCGGCATCGAGCGGGGTGCCCGCGAAGGTGAACGGGCCGCGGGGCCGGTTGGTGCCGTGGTTGGCGGCACCATTGGCGGAGTTGTCGGCGGCGTCGCCGGCGTGCTCGGCGTCGACCAGCGTCCGCGCTTCCGCCACTATGTGGTCGAGCAACACCGTCCGTCCTACCACTATCGCGAGGAGGTTCGCGTCGGTGCAGTCCTGCCCGAAGCCGGCGTGACCTATTATGAGGTTCCGGCCGAATACGGCGCGCCGCAATATCGCTATACGGTGGTGAACGATCGGACCGTCCTGGTTGATCCAAGGACCCATCGGATCGTCGACGTTATCGAATAACGCTGTCTCATAATGCAGGATGAAAGAGGCCGCCGTCGCAGGCGGCCTCTTTGCGTTCAGGGACGCGGCATCACACGCAACCGATCAGGAACGGGTTGCTTGTTCGCTCATGGCCGATGCTCGATCCGGGACCGTGTCCGCAGATGAACGCAACGTCGTCGCCGAGCGGCAGCAGCTTGTCGGTAATGGATTTGATCAACGTGGCATGATGGCCGCCGGGCAGGTCGGTGCGGCCGATCGAGCCGTTGAACAAAACGTCGCCGACATGGGCGAAGCCCATCTCCCTGTTGAAAAAAACCACGCTGCCCGGCGAATGGCCGGGGCAATGAAGAACGTCGAATTCGAGTTCGCCGACCTTGACGCGGTCGCCCTCTTCAAGCCAGCGATCGGGCGCGAAGTTGCGCATCCCGGTCATGCCGTAATTGCGTCCGCTCTCGACCACCAGATCGAGCAGGAATTCGTCGGCGATATGTGGCCCCTCGATCGGGACCTTCAGCGCGTCGCGCAATTCCGCAGCGCCCCCGACATGATCGATGTGACCATGCGTGAGCCAGATTTGCCTGACCTTCACGCCTGCTTTTTCGATGTTCCTCCTGATGAGCGGAACATCGCCGCCGGGATCGATGACCACGGCGTCCCTGGTGGCTTCGCACCACAACAGCGTGCAATTCTGCCGGAAGGGCGTCACCGGAATGATCGTAGCGCCGGCTTTCGTGCCGGTCTGGGTGTCAGTCGGCTTTTCCCGGGTCATGCGCGAGCAATTCCGATTTTTGTGACGCCAAGCAATTTGAACCACGTGGCTGTTATATACTCCCTGGGTGGTCAAAAAACACCGGCATGGCCGGCCCTCGTTTTTGCTATGGTCGCGTCGCCATGGAATCGAATGCGACCCACATCGCCCTCGCACCTCCGCCCGACCGCCGCCAGTCGGAGACCGCGCTGGCGATTGCGCGCGGGACAGGACGGCTTTTGCGATCGCTGGGATTTTCTTGCGTCAGCGAATTGCCACTGCCATCAGGACGGCGCGCCGATCTCGTGGCGTTGAATGCGAGCGGGGAAATCTGGATCGTCGAGATCAAGTCCTCTGTCGAGGATTTGCGGGCCGATCGAAAGTGGCAGGATTATCGCGCGCATTGCGACCGCCTGTTCTTCGCCTTCACGCGCGATCTGCCCTGTGGGATTTTTCCCACGGACACCGGGCTGATCGTCGCCGACGCCTATGGCGCTCACCTGCATTGCGAAGCGCCGGAACACCGCCTGAGCGCGCCAACGCGCAAGGCGATGATGCTTCGCTTCGCATTGGCGGCGGCCCAGCGGCTCAATCGTCTGGTCGATCCGCAAGGCCATGCCGAGGGGGAGTTTTAACTTGTCATTCCGGCCGCCGCGACGAGATATTTTCCGGTTGCCCGCGCTTCCATACACGGGTCACGCCGAGGACATGCTGCGCTCGAAAATGCTATAATGAGAGCGATCACCGCGGCGCGCGTTTCGCCAAAATACGCTGCAGCGTGCGGCGATGCATGTTGAGCCGCCGGGCCGTCTCCGACACATTGCGGTTGCACATCTCGTAAATGCGCTGGATATGTTCCCATCGCACGCGATCCGCCGACATCGGATTCTGCGGCAGTTCCGACTTCTCCGAATTGCTGGAGAGCAGCGCCGCGACCACATCGTCGGCGTCGGCGGGCTTCGACAGATAATCGACGGCACCCATTTTCACCGCGGTCACTGCGGTTGCGATATTGCCATAGCCGGTCAGCACGATCGCGCGAGCATCGGGGCGCTCACGCTTCAGGGCCGACACCACGTCGAGACCGTTGCCGTCGCCGAGCCGCAAGTCCACCACGGCAAAGGCCGGCGCCGATTTTCCGATATGTGCAAGGCCGTCGGAGACGCTGTCGCAGGAGGTCACCTCGAAGCCGCGGGTCTCCATGGCGCGCGACAGGCGCTCGAGAAACGGCTTGTCATCCTCGACGATCAGCAGCGAGCGGTCGGCTTGCGGGAAAACGTCGGGAGTAGCGTTCACAATGATACCTCGCGCTGAGTTGCCTCTGGAACATATGGGCGCTGAAAGCAGTGCCGCAAGCGATGACAGATCACGATCATTGGTGTTGAGAACTAAGCCATTGTCTCTGCGATTGTTTTCGATGTCTCAAAGCGGACGCGCGGCCAGACGATCTGCACCACCGCGCCATGCTCCGGAAATGTCCGGTTGCTGAAGGACACCCTTGCGCCGGTGCGCTCGAGCAAGGTGCGGGCGATGAAAATCCCGAGACCGAGGCCGCTGCGCCCGCCTTGCGCATCGCCGACGTTGCGGCGGCGCGACAGGTAGGGCTCGCCGATTCGCTTGAGAATGTCGGGAACTATTCCCGGACCGTCGTCCGAGATCACGATCCCGACGGTGTCGCTGTTCCACCAGGCATTGACTTCGACGGCGCTGCGCGCGAAATCGACGGCGTTCTCCAGAATGTTGCCGACGCCGTAAAGGATCGCGGGATTGCGCATGCCGACCGGCTCGTGATCGCCGGTGGCCGCGATCGTGGTCTTGATGTCGATGCCGAAATCGCGATGAGGCGCGACGGCTTCCTCGATCAGCGTCGACAGCGGCATCCGGTCGAACGGCGCACCCGAGGACGACAGTTGCGCGATCTTGGCAAGGATGTCGCGGCAACGCTGCGCCTGTTCCCGCACGATGCCGAGATCGCCGGCGAGCCGCTGGGGGTCCTGCGCGCCGTTCTCCTGCAATGCTTTTTCCAGTTCGCGCGAAACCAGGAAGATGGTCGACAGCGGCGTTCCAAGCTCATGAGCGGCGGCGGCGGCGAGGCCATCGATCTGGGTCAGGTGCTGCTCGCGGGTCAGGACCAGTTCGGTTGCCGCGAGCGCATCGGACAGCTTGCGCGCCTGCTCCGTCACCTGGAACGTGTAGAGGCTGGTGACGCCGATCGCGAGCACGATCGAGAACCAGACGCCGGCGAGATAGATCGGCGGCAGGATCAGCGGGTCATCGACGTCCCACGGCAGCGGCAAATGCGTGAAGCCCAGGACTGTCGCGCAAGCAATCGCGAAGGCGCCGAGCGCCATGGTCAACCGTGTCGGCAAGGCCGTGGCCGAGATCAGCACGGGCGCGAGAAACAGATACGAGAAAGGATTCTGCAGACCGCCCGTGAAGAACAACAGCGCGGCGAGTTCGGTGATGTTCAGCGCAAGCAGCGCCGCGGCCTGACGCGGTTCGAGCCGCTGCATCGGATCGAAGATCACCTGCATAGCCAGATTGAGCAGCGAGGACAGTCCGACGATCGTCACGCAGGGAATGATCGGCAGATCGAATTCCAGCCCCTGCGCGACGATGAAGATCGCCGCGAGTTGCCCGAGCGCCGCGAGCCAGCGCAGCCGCAGGATGGTATCCAGCCGGACGTAGCGGCGCGGATGGTTCAAGTCGGAGGCGGCGACGTCGGTCATGTCGCGCAAGCTTATAGCGTTTTCGGGCGATTCTCGCGACGCGGAAGGCCGCGACACGCCGGAGTCGCGGCCCGTCTTGATCTGCGCAATCGAGGCGGCGCATTCGTGAAGCCCATGGGAAGCTTGGCCCCTGTGAAGCGCCGAGCGCCTCGTTCGTTCCAAGGAACTTGCGGAGAGAGAAATGTTTTCGCCACATCCCGGCTCGCGGAAAGCATTAACATACTATATGTAGATCTCTATAGACCGGGGGCGGATTGACGCAGTGCTTCGCAGCAGCCACTATTTTGCGATGCAAAAGGGATTGAGCAGAATGCCTATCGGTGAATTTGGACGGCCGCCGGAGATACCGGCGGAAGTCAGCCCGACGATGACGACGCCGATGTACTGGATGTACGAGATGGCGCAGGCGTCACTCAATCCGGCTCGCGCCGTCACCGACGCGACACGGATACTGTTCCAGAACCCGCTCAATCCGTGGTCGAGCACCGAGTTCGGCAAAACCATCGCCGCCGGCTGTGAATTGTTCGAGCGCACCACCCGCCGCTACGGCAAACCGGAATGGGGCCTGCACGAGACCGAGGTCAACGGCATACGCACGCCGATCGAAATTCGCTCGGTCTGGGAAAAGCCGTTCTGCCGTTTGCTCTACTTCGACCGCAAGCATGTGCGTCCGCTGAGAAGGCCGCAGCCGCGCGTGCTGCTGGTGGCGCCGATGTCGGGTCATTACGCGACGTTGCTGCGCGGAACCGTCGACGCGTTCCTGCCGACGCATGACGTCTATATCACCGACTGGTCCGACGCCCGGATGGTTCCGATCACCGAGGGGCGTTTCGATCTCGATGACTACGTCGATTACCTGATCGAGATGCTGCATGTGCTGGGCGGCAACATCCATGTCATCGCGGTCTGCCAGCCTTCGGTGCCGGTGCTGGCGGCGGTGTCAGTGATGGAGGCCGAAGGCGATCCGTGTGTGCCGTTGTCGATGACGTTGATGGGCGGACCGATCGACACCCGCAACCATCCCACCGCCGTCAATAACCTCGCCGCCGAGAAGGGCACGGACTGGTTCCGCAACCATGTCATCACCAAGGTACCGTTCCCGCATCCCGGCGTGATGCGGGACGTCTATCCGGGCTTCCTGCAGCTCAACGGCTTCATCAGCATGAATTTCGACCGGCACATGGCCGCGCACAAGAGTCTGTTCAAGAATCTCGTCAAGGGCGACGGCGATCTCGTCGACAAGCACCGCGATTTCTACGACGAGTATCTCGCCGTCATGGACCTGACCGCGGAGTATTATCTGCAGACGGTCGATCTGGTGTTCGTCAAGCACGCGCTGCCGGAAGGAAAAATGACCCATCGCGGCCGGCCCGTCGATCCTTCGAAGATCGTGCGCGTGGCGCTGATGACGGTGGAGGGCGAAAACGACGACATTTCCGGGCTCGGGCAGACCAAAGCGGCGCACGCGCTATGCACGTCGATTTCCGACAACCGGCGGGTTCACTATGTGCAGAAGGGCGTCGGCCATTACGGCGTGTTCAACGGCTCGCGCTTCAAGTCCGAGATCGTGCCTCGCATCAACGATTTCATGCAATCCGTCACCACAACACCGATGCGTACGTCACTCCGTGCGGCGGCTGAGTGAATCTGAACAACACTCAATCATTTCACCCGGTGAGGAATGGTCCGGCGAGCCTGGCTGGCCGCTGGAATTCTCAAAAATTTGACAGGGTTTCAGTGCTGTAAAATAATGAGTTCAGATTCACACCTAGAGCAGCCGAATCCGGTGGAATGAACTTCGAATATTTTGTTCCGAGGCCCATTCCATAGGGGGTCGGACCAGCAAACCCGCTGTATATTGGGCAAATGATTTGTTTTTGCGCCGAGCGATTTGACTGGCGGCGGTTATGGCAAAGTCCGGGCGCTACCCCCGCCCCCGGATTTGCTGAAATGGCCCGCGCACTCCTTTATCGACGCCCCGCTGAACCGTCCCGGCTTCTCGTTAAGCACGGCTCCCAGATTTATTCCGTGCGTTTGCGCCGCCATCGTCGCGCTCGCCGCTATACATTGCGAATCCATCCGAGCGATCGCGAAGCGATCCTGACCATGCCGCCGCGGGGAACGCTTGCGGAGGCCAAGGACTTTGCGCAACGCCACGGCGGCTGGATCGCGGCGCGCCTCGGGCGGCTGCCGAAGGCGGCGCCGTTCCACCATGGCGCGATCATTCCGCTGCGCGGCGTCGCTCACCGAATCGTGCATCGCGCCGGCGAGCGCGGCACGGTGTGGACTGAAACACGCGACAGCGGCGAAAGGATTCTCTGTGTGGCCGGCGGGTTCGAACATCTCGACCGGCGTGTCCACGATTTTCTCAAGCGCGAAGCGCGGCGCGACCTGCAAAAGGCCGCGCACCGCTATGCCGACATGCTAGACGTCAGGGTCAAGCGGCTTTCGATCCGCGATCAGTCGAGCCGCTGGGGCTCCTGCACATCAGCGGGATCGCTGTCGTTCTCCTGGCGCCTCATCCTGGCGCCCCCGTTCGTGCTGGATTATCTCGCCGCTCACGAGGTCGCCCACCTCGTTGAGATGAACCATTCGCCGCGGTTCTGGAAGGTGGTGGCCCGGATCTGCAATCATGTCGAGCGGGCCAAGCGATGGCTCGACGCCGAAGGCAACGACCTCCATCGCTACGGCATTCAGGACTGACGGGCTCCTCGCAGTCCGCCGACCTTCTTTTCGTCATTCCGAAACCCGAACTCCCCAACCACGATGGATCGCCGCCTACGCGGCATCCGGAATGACAGCGAGGGTTCTAGGTCTATCGCCCGCCGAACAGCCGGTCGACGAGCCAGCCGTCCAATCCGCTTGCGGCTTCCGGCCGGACATCGGACCGGACCGGCTGAGGTCGGCTGCCGACCGGCACCGGAGCAGCAGCAGGAACAGGAGCCGGCGGCGCGACGACCTGCCGGCCGAGCTGAGCGATGTCCGGAAGCAGGCCGCGCTGCGTGCCCGGGATCGGTTCGGGCCGCAAGCCCTGATGAGCGAAACGCATGAAACGGGTCCAGATCTCTACCGGCAGGCCGCCGCCGGTAGCCTTGCGGGTCGGTGTATTGTCGTCGTTGCCGAGCCACACCCCGGTCACGAGCTTTGCCGTGTAGCCGACAAACCACGCATCGCGAAAATCCTGGCTGGTACCGGTCTTGCCGGCGGCGGTCCATCCGGGAATCTCGGCCTTGCGGGCGGTGCCGCTGATGAGCGTCTGCTCCATCATGGTGTTCATCATCGCAACGGCGCGCGGATCGACCACACGATCAGGCGCGTCCTGCGAGCGCACGTAGAGCAGCTTGTTGCCCTCGACGGTGCGGATGCGATCGACGATGTGGGCATTGGCGGCATATCCGCCGTTGGCGAACGGCGCATAGGCGCCGACCAACTCCAGCGGCGACACCTCGGAGGTGCCGAGCGCGATCGAGGCGTTGGACTCCAGTTTCGACGTGATGCCGAGCCGGTGCGCGGTGCGGACCACGTTCGCGGCGCCGACCTCCAGTCCGAGCCGGACCGCGACCGTGTTCAGCGACATCGCAAGCGCCTGCGTCAGCGTCACCGCGCCGAAATATTCGTGACTGTAATTCTCCGGCCGCCATCCCTTGACGTCGAGCGGCGCGTCCTGCCGGATCGTCTCGGGCGTCAGTCCGGCCTCGATCGCGGTGAGATAGACGAACGGCTTGAATGCGGAACCGGGCTGGCGCTTCGCCGTCACCGCGCGGTTGAACTGGCTGTCGGCATAGTTGCGACCGCCGACCATGGCGCGCACCGCGCCGTCGGGCGTCATCGCCACCAACGCGCCCTGGCTGACATTGAACTTGACGCTTTTCGCGGCCAGTTCGTCGATCACGGCGGCTTCCGCCGCGCTCTGCAGTTTCGGATCGATGGTGGTTTCGACGACGATGCTCTGGTCGACCTGACCCACAAGATCGTCGAGCACCTCGCCAACCCAGTCGGCGACATAATTGATCGTGCCGGCGCTGGCCGGTTTCACGGCATAGGAAGGACGGCTTCCGGCGGCCTGCGCCTGCTGCGCGGTGATGAAACGGGCGTCGGCCATCGCCGCGAGCACGACCTTCGCACGAGCCTCGGCGCCTTCCGGGTTGCGATCGGGCGCGAGCCGCGACGGCGACTTGACGAGACCGGCCAGCATAGCGGCCTCGGCGAGCGTGACGTTCTTCGCCGGCTTGCCGAAATATTTCTGCGCAGCCGCCTCGACGCCATAAGCGCCGGAGCCGAAATAGACCCGGTTGAGATAAAGTTCGAGAATCTGCGCCTTGGTGTGCTTGCGCTCCAGCCAGAGCGCGAGTTCGACCTCCTGAAGCTTTCGCTCGAGCGTGCGCTCTTGGGTGAGGAACAGGTTCTTGGCGAGTTGCTGGGTCAAGGTCGAACCGCCCTGCGACACCCCCCTGTGCATGACGTTGGCCAGGGCCGCGCGCAGAATGCCGACCGGATCGACGCCGTAATGCGAATAGAACCGGCGGTCCTCGATCGCGATGAAGGCCTTGGGCAGATAGGGCGGCAGGTCCTTGAGCGAGACGTTGCTGCCTGCCATTTCGCCGCGCGTCGCCAGCACGCTGCCGTCCGCGCCGACGATCTGGATGGTCGGCGGGCGTTTCGGAATTTCAAGCGACTGGATCGGCGGCAGATGCGCGCCGACATAGACCACCACGCCGACCACGGCGATGGCCGCCCATAAAGAGAGTACGGCGCCCCAATAGAAGACTCGGGACAGACGAACGCGACGGCGCTTCCTGGTCCGGCCCTTGCCGTTCCGATCAGGCGACGGCTTGTGCGACCCGCCGCCACCCGGCCCGGCCTTGCGCGGCGTCGCGCGTTTGGCCGGCGCATCGTCGGCAACCGTGACGCGATCGAGCGGGTTGAGGCGCAACTCCGCGAGCGAAGCGGCAAATCCGCTGAAGACCGGCTCCTTGCGTCCGCCGCGCTTTTTTCGTCCCCATCCCATACGCAACTACGCCCATGCCTTTTCCGCGGCACGCTAGCGGTCGGGGTTTAAGGGGCGGTTACCGTAAAGTTAACGTAAGATTAGAGACCGGGGACGGCGCAAGTTCGCCTGTCTTGAAACGTGGCTGGATCAAGATGGGATGGTCGGACACGGGCGAGCGGAAGCGACGCCGTTCTTCGAACGGCCATGCCTGGCCATGCCCGGCCATAACGCGTCGAACGCTTCATTGTCCGAAAACCGGTTGCCGCTTTTCGGGATGCGCTAACCGCTGGCGTCGTCGGAAATGACCGGTCCGAACAGTTCCCAGCGCTGGCCGTTGAAGCGCATCATCTGCATCTGCTCGTTGACGCGATAGTCGTCCGGCGCCGTGTTGATCCTGATGTCGGGAAGCAACAGGTCGAGGCTGACGTCCTTCAGGTTGGTGGCCTGGTTCATGACGTTCGCGCGCGTGAGATCGTCACCGCACTGCTGCAGCACCCGTACCAGCAGTTGCGCCGTGCTGTAACCATAGGAATTGAAGTTCGAGTCCTGGTCGCCATCCGGATAGTACTTCGCCATGAAGGCGAAATACTTCTTCATGCCCGGATCGTCCTTCCACTGCGGATCGAGCGGGTCCTTGCCGTAGTTTGTGCTGATGATGCCCTTCGAGGCCTCCAGCCCCGCCGGCTGCAACACCGCGCCCACCGAGGTCGCGTTGATGTCGAGGATATGCACCGGCTTCCAGCCGATCTCGAAGGTCTTCCGGATCGCCTGTGCGGCCTGCTTCGGCGTCGCGGCGCTGAACAGAAGCGTGGCGCCGGCGGCGCGCAGCTTGAGGATCTGCGAATCGACGGTGGGATCGGACACCTCATAGGCCGCTTCGGCGACAATCATCTTGGAGGCCCTGGCCCCGAGGCCCGATTTCAGCCCCTTGAGATAGTCCTTGCCGACATCGTCGTTCTGGTAGAGCACGCCGATCCTGGCATCCGGATGATCCTTCAGGATGTACTGGCCGTAGATCCGTCCTTCGACGAAGTAACTGGGGTTGAAACCGATGGTCCAGGGATATTTCTTCGGATCGCTGAAGCGCGAGGCTCCGGTGGCGGCGAAGAGCTGCGGCACTTTCTTCGCGTTCAGATATTTCTGAACGGCGGCATTGGGCGGCGTTCCGATGATCTGAAAGGTGAGAAGCACCTCGTCGCTCTCCACCAGCTTGCGAACCTGTTCGACGGTCTTGGGCGGGCTGTAGGCGTCGTCATACTGGATCAGCCTGATCTTGCGTCCGTTAACCCCGCCTTCGTCGTTGACCATCCTCATATAGGCGGCCTGTACCTTGCCGATGGTGGCATAGGCCGAGATGGGTCCACTGAACGGGACGGTCTGGCCAACCTTGATTTCGGTGTCGGTGACGCCGGGGCCGTATTTTTTCTGAGCGGAGGCCTGCGAGACCGATAGCGCGACAGCCAACGCCGCCGCCGCGGTCCAACGCAGCATACGGTTTTTCATTGCATTGCTTATCATCGTGCTCGCCAGATGCATGATCGTACCCATGGTCCGGTCGAATCAAGCAAGTTGATGTCGGCTCAAACCTGAATGAAGGTCAAGCGCATTGCAAGGCGATCCCTGCGAGAAGCGTGGAACCTCAGGCGGCGGGGCCCGCCGCATTGCCGGCGGCGAGCAGATGGACCAGCGCGCGCTTGATCGCGGCCTGTCGCGTCGGGGCGGTGATCCGGGCCCCGAGCAGGTCGGTGACGTAGAACACGTCGCGGGCGCGCTCGCCGAACGTCGCGACGTGGGCGGAGGCGATATTGAGATCGAGCTTGGAGATCGCCGCGGTGAGCTGGAACAAGAGGCCAGGCCGGTCCAGCCCCGAAACCTCGATCACGGTATGGCGATCCGACCACTGGTTGTTGATGTTGACCTTGGGTTCCACGACGAACGGCCGCAGCCTCTTTCCACCGGCGCGGCTCGGTACCATGTCGGGTAGCCGCAGCCGGCCTTCAAGCACCTGCTCGATGATTTCGCCGATGCGGGCGGCGCGACGGCCCTCGTCCTCGTCGCGGTCGTATTCGCGGGAGATCGCGATGGTATCGAGCGCCTGCCCATCGGTGGTCGTGTAGATCTGCGCATCGACGATGTTGGCGCCGGCCGATGCGCACGCTCCGGCAATGATCGACAGCAGCCAGGGATGGTCCGCGGCGAGGATCGTCAGTTCGGTTACGCCGCGCGTCTCGTCAAAGCCGACATTGATGTTGAGCTTCTGGCCGCTTCGCTCGCTGGCGTGCAGGAAACGCGCATGGCTGATCTTGTGCGCGAGATCGACCTTGAGCCAGTAGGCCGGATAATGCCGCGAGATGTAGGTGTTGAGTTCCTGTTCGGACCATTCGGTGAAGGCGGCGCGGAACTCGGCCTGCGCCGCCGCGATGCGCTCGACGCGGTTGACCTCGGAGAAGCCCCCCGTCAAAACCGGCTCCGTCTCATAATAAAGAGTGCGCAGCAGTTGCGCCTTCCAGCCGTTCCAGACGCCGGGGCCGACGCCGCGGATGTCGGCGGTGGTCAGGATCGTCAGGAGCTTCATCTGCTCGACCGATTGCACCACGGCGGCGAAATTCTCGATGGTCTTGCGATCGGACAGGTCGCGAGACTGGGCCACCTTGGACATCGTCAGATGCTGTTCGATCAGCCATGCGACCAGTTCGGTGTCGGCCGCATCGAATCCGAAACGCGGGCACAAGCGCCGCGCCACCCTGGCGCCCGCGATGGAATGATCCTCAGGCCGGCCTTTTGCGACGTCGTGAAGCAGGGTCGCAATGTAGATGACGGGCCGGTGTTCGGGACGGATCTTGCGCATCAGTTCGCTGGCGAGGGACAATTCGTCGTTATTGCCGCGCTCGATGTCCTGAAGGATGCCGATGCAGCGGATCAGGTGCTCGTCCACCGTGTAGTGGTGATACATGTTGAACTGCATCATCGAGACGATCTTGCCAAAGGCGCGGATGAAATGACCGAGCACGCCGGTCTCGTTCATCCGGCGCAGCACGGTCTCAGCGTCGTTCGACGTCAGGATTTCCATGAACAGCCGGTTGGCTTCCGGATTCTCGCGAAGCTGCGCGTTGATGAGCCGCCTCGACCGCGTCACGGTTCGCAACGCGTCCGGATGAAACGCCAGGTTGTTCTTCTGCGCGAGACGGAACATGCGGATCAGGTTGACGGGATCGCGCTTGAAGACATCGGGCGAGGCGAGATTGATGCGGTTGTTGTCGATGATGAAATCATCGTTGTCCGGCACCCGGCGCAGTTCCGTGCCCGGTCGCCGTCCCGACAATATGCGGCCGAGAACCGGCGCCGGCTTCGCCTGCTGGTCCTCGAGCTTGGCGCAAAGGATGGCGGTGAGGTCTCCGACGTCCTTGGCGGTCAGGAAGTAGTGCTTCATGAAGCGCTCGACATCCTGCATCCCGGGATGAGAGGTATATCCGAGCCGCACCGCGATCTCGCGCTGCAGGTCGAACGACAGCCGTTCCTCGGCCCTGCCCGTGGCGAAGTGCAGATTGCAGCGCACCGACCACAGGAAGTCGGCGCAGCGGCGGAAGGTCCGGTACTCGCGGACATCGAACACCCCGCACTTCAGCAGTTCGTGGCTTTCGTGGACCCGGTAGACATATTTCGCGATCCAGAACAGCGTGTGCAGGTCGCGTAATCCTCCCTTGCCGTCCTTGACGTTGGGCTCGACCAGATAGCGCGACTGGCCGGCGCGGCGATGACGCTCCTCGCGCTCGGCGAGTTTGGCGGTGACGAATTCCGCCGCCGTTCCCTGCACCACTTCCTTGTCGAAACGGGTGACCAGTTCGTCGTAAAGCGCCCGGTCGCCGGCGAGGAACCGGGTCTCCAGAATACCGGTGCGAATGGTCATATCGCCCCGCGCCTGCCGGATCGATTCACGGACCGATCGCGTCGCATGACCGACGCTCAAGCCCATGTCCCACAGACAATACAGGATCGCCTCGGCGACCTGTTCGCCCCACGCGGTCTGCTTGTACGGAAGAATGAACAGCAGATCGAGATCGGACTCCGGCGCCATCAGGCCGCGACCGTATCCACCGGTCGCAACCACGGCCATGCGCTCGCCGTCGGAAGGTATCGGGGAATGATAGAGGTGGCGCGTCGCGGCCGAGAATGCGAGGCGAATGATTTCGTCCTGGACGAAGCAAAGCCGTTCGGCGCAGCGCCGCCCGTGACGGTCGCGCAAAAGCCTCGCCTGCGCCGCATCGAGCACCTTGGCGAATTCCGCCTTCAACAACCTGGACACCGCGGAGCGGAAGGCGTCCTCGTGCCCGGCGTGCTTCTCGGCCAGCGCATCGATGTCGCCGGTGATCCTGGCGGTATCGAAGTCGTCGGCGGCTCCGGCCGCGTCATTTGTCGTCGCGATGTCCATCGCCTACCCGGATAACGGACGCCACGCGGGCTGTCACCGGAGATTGTCGGCCGCACACGATGGGTCCATGCTTCGCGCTACCGGCTTTGAGCAAGGATCTGCTCCCGCCGGAGCATCCGAAAAATCTATTTTCTCGTTGACTGAGGTTTACAACTATTTGACATAAGATGGCTTTTTCGCCCGGCCGAACGGCTCGCATTTTCAACCTCCCAGGAGACATTATCATGTTCAAGCCCGCACGACGCGCCGTGCTCGCCGCCATCGCCGCCGCCACGCTTTTGCCCGCGGCGGCGTTCGCCGCTGACGCGCCGAAGGAAATTCATATCGACTGGGCGACCTACAACCCGGTGTCGATGCTGATGAAGGACAAGGGCCTGATCGAGAAGGAATTCGCCAAGGACGGCATCACCGTGCGCTGGGTCCAGACCCTCGGTTCCAACAAGGCGCTCGAATTTCTGAACGCCGGCTCGATCGATTTCGGCTCCACCGCCGGTTCCGCGGCGCTGGTGGCAAGGATCAACGGCAATCCGCTCAAATCCGTCTATGTCTATTCGAAACCGGAATGGACGGCGCTCGTCACCCGCAAGGACACGACGATCAAGACGGTCACCGACCTCAAGGGCAAGCGCGTCGCAGTCACGCGCGGCACCGATCCGCATATCTTCCTGGTGCGCGCGCTGCAGAAGTTCGGCATGTCCGAAAAGGACATCGTGCCGGTGCTGCTGCAGCATCCGGACGGCAAGACCGCGTTGATCCGCGGCGACGTCGAAGCCTGGGCCGGTCTCGATCCGATGATGGCGCAGGCGGAACTGCAGGACGGCGCGCGGCTGTTCTACCGCGATGCCGACGCCAACACCTACGGCATCCTCAACGTGCGGGAAGAGTTCCTGAAGAAATATCCCGAGATCACGCAGCGCGTGCTGGCCGTCTATGAGACCGCGCGCAAATATGCGGTCGCCCATCCGGAGGAACTGGAAGCGAGCTTCATCGCCGCAACCAAGCTGCCGAAAGACGTGGTCGAGAAACAGTTGCGCGAGCGCACCGACATCTCGAACGGCAAGATCGGCAAGGCCCAGCGCGACACCATTCTCGCGGCCGGCCTGGCGCTCCAGCAGGCTGGCGTCCTCGACGCCAAGGTCGACGTCAAGGCTGCGCTCGACGGCCTGATCGACGATCAGATTCCGCTGCCGGCCAACTGATCGGTCGGCTGGTCCGGAAACGGCGAGAACCGGAGTGCCGGGTTTAGAGCGCGATCAGCAAAAGCGGATTCCGGTTTTGCGTCCGATCGCGCTCTAAATAGTGAGAATGCGCATGATCTTTTCGCCAAACCGCTCACACTTTGGCGGATCATGCGCTCGTGGAGCGAATTTGACATTCGCGCGGTCAACCTCGAGTCGCGGAAGCGAATGTCGAATTCAAAGCTCCACCAGTTACTTATATTCGCTGGTGGTCTTTCGATTCTGACATTCGCAAGAAATCTCGCTGCAACGAGCTGCGAATGTTGGAATCGGACCACTAGCCGTTTTTCGATCTTGCAATCGGCGGCCGGACAGGGTTTGGCAATGACAATGACGCTGGACACCCCCGTCGAGAGCCCAAAGTCGCTCGCCCCGCCGTCTGCGACGCGGTGGAGGCGCTGGACGCGTCCGGCGCTGGGCCTGCTGCTGCCGCTCACCGCGGCCGTCGCGTGGGAATGGGCGGTGGCCGCCGGCTGGTCCAATGGACGACTGGTGCCGCCGCCGTCGACGGTTATTGCAACGATCGACGAACTCGCCCGCAGCGGCGAGTTGTTCCGCCACATGGCGACCACGCTCGAGCGCGTCGGCGCCGGATTCGCGCTCGGCGTTGCGGCCGGCACCGTGCTGGGCGCGATCTCGGGCTATTGGGGGCTGGCGCGACAACTGCTCGATCCGACCATCCAGGCGTTGCGCGCCATTCCCTCGATCGCCTGGGTGCCGCTGTTCATCCTGTGGCTCGGCATTTTCGAGTTGTCCAAGGTCGCCCTGATCGCCGTCGGCGTGTTTTTCCCGATCTATCTGGGCGTCATGGGCGCGATCCTCTCGGTCGATCGCAAGATCGTCGAGGTCGGCCGCACCTTCCGTCTAAGCGGGCCGGCGATGATCCGGCGCATTCTGCTGCCCGCGGTGCTGCCGGCCTATGTGGTGTCGTTGCGCGTCGGGCTCGGCCTCGGCTGGATGTTCGTGGTGGCGGCGGAATTCATGGGCGCGTCCGAAGGGCTCGGCTATCTCCTGATCGACGGCCAGCAACTCGGCAAGCCGGCGCAGATTCTCGCCGCCATCGTGATTTTCGCGATTCTCGGCAAGACCACCGACTGGCTGATCGAAATCGCGGCGATGCCGTTCCTGCGCTGGCAGGATGCGTTCGCGCCAAACCGCGGGGCGTTCTGATGCTGGTGCTCGACCGCGTCGGCAAGACCTACCCCAACGGCGTCAACGCGCTCGAGCGATTTTCGATCGAGATCAGGCTCGGCGAGATCGTCGCCGTGATCGGCGGCTCCGGCTGCGGGAAATCGACGCTGCTGCGCGCCGTCGCCGGCCTCGACCGCGCCAGCTACGGCGCCATCACGCTCGACGGCGAAGCCCTCACCGCGCCGCACCCGAAGGTCGGCATCATCTTCCAGGAGCCGCGGCTGCTGCCGTGGTTGAGCGTCGCCGACAATATCGGCTTCGGTCTGTCGGACGTGTCTGCGACCGAGCGGCGGGAACGCGTCGCCGCCGCGCTTGGCAAGGTCGGCCTATCCGACAAGGCCAGGGCGTGGCCGCGCGAACTGTCGGGCGGACAGGCGCAGCGCGTCGCGATCGCGCGGGCGCTGGTGGTGCGGCCCGAAGTGCTTCTGCTCGACGAGCCGTTTTCCGCGCTCGACGCCTTCACCCGACGCGATCTGCAGGACCACCTGCTCGATCTGTGGTCGGAGACGCGTCCGACACTGCTGCTCGTGACTCACGACGTCGACGAGGCGGTGGTGCTGGCGGACCGGGTGCTGGTGATGCGGCCGCGGCCCGGGCGGCTGTTCGAGCAGGCCGAGATCAGCCTGGCGCGTCCGCGCGACCGCAATTCGGACCTGTTCGAGACCACCAAGCGGCGCATCCTGACCGCACTCGATCGCTCGCTCGACCAGGCCGCGCCCGATCCGACGGCGGCGGCCGAGACCGGCGATGCGCTGTGGTGGTGAACCCGGCGCGCCGTGACTACAATTGCTCTGAATGAATTCAGGAAAAGGAGAGAGGTTGATGGATGCCGCCGAGCTTCGCGCCACGCAGGCCCCGATCAAGGAGCGTTACAAGAGCGACCCGAAGTCGGCGCTGATCACGCTGAAGGCCAAAGGTTCGATCGAGAACGAAGGCATCGCCTGCAAGGTGGAGACCGGCCGCGCGCTTGCGATCGCGGGGCTTCATCCGGCCACCGGCGGCTCCGGCCTCGAATTGTGCTCCGGCGACATGCTGCTCGAGGCGCTGGTCGCCTGCGCCGGCGTCACGCTGAAGTCGGTTGCGACCGCAATCGAGGTGCCGCTGAAATCCGGCCACGTCAGCGCCGAGGGCGATCTCGATTTTCGCGGCACGCTCGGCGTCGACAAGGAAACGCCGGTCGGCTTCGAATCGATCCGCCTGCGGTTCGATGTCGAGACCGATGCGCCGCAGGACAAGCTCGATCTGCTTCTCAAGCTGACCGAGCGCTATTGCGTCGTCTATCAGACCATCAAAAATGGACCGAAAGTATCTGTCGAGATGAAAAGGGCGTGAGGAAGGCCCTGCACGCATGTTCTGGAGCGTTTGTTGCCGGAGCGGAACGCAGACGAAGCCGAATCCGGCTTTCGAGGGGTTTCGATCCCGCACCCCCGACCCCAGATAGAGCGGCATGACCTCACAACCGTCCGACTCCGCTATTTCACCTGAAACCCCGGTGCGCGCGCCCTCGGCTGTTCCGGTCGACGATGCGGTAATTCCGTTCGGGGTGAGCGCGCTCGATCTGCGCGGACGGCTGACGCGGCTCGGACCCGCGCTCGACGAACTGCTGGTCCGGCACGACTATCCCGCGCCGGTCGCCAAGCTGCTCGGCGAGGCGATCGTGCTGACGACGCTGCTCGGCTCCTCGCTCAAGTTCGAGGGCCGCTTCATCCTGCAGACCCAGACCGACGGCCCGGTGTCGTTCCTGATCGTCGACTTTCGGGCGCCGGAGCGGCTGCGGGCCTATGCCCGTTTCGACAGGACGCGGCTCGACGATGCGCAGGATTCCGGCGCGCTGCTCGGACGCGGTCATCTCGCCATGACCATCGATCAGGGGCCGGACATGAGCCGCTATCAGGGCCTGGTGGCGCTGGAAGGCGGCAGCCTCGAAGATGCCGCGCATGAATATTTCCTGCGCTCGGAACAGATACCGACGCGGGTCCGCCTCGCGGTCGGCGAGGAGTGGCGCCGGGACGGCAATGGTCCGAAACGCGGCTGGCGCGGCGGCGGCATGCTGCTGCAATTCCTGCCCAAGGCGCCGGAACGCGCGCGTCAGGCCGATCTCGATCCCGGCGACGCGCCCGAAGGCAGCGCGGTGCATACGGTGGCGGAGGACGATGCCTGGGTCGAGGGCCAGTCGCTGATCGCAACCGTCGAGGATCTCGAACTGATCGATCCAGATTTATCGGGCGAACGCCTGCTGTACCGGCTGTTCCATGAGCGCGGGGTCAGGGTGTTTCCATCGCAGGCCCTGCACGCGCAATGTTCCTGCTCGCGCGACGCGGTGGCGGCGATGCTGAAGAGCTTCGCGCCGCAGGACCGCTCCGGGATGGTGCAGGACGGCAAGGTCGCGGTGACCTGCGAGTTCTGCAGTTCGGTGTACGAATTCACGCCGGAGGAAGCCGGCGTGGAATAGGTGCCGCCTGTTCAGTTGAGCACGCGCTTGCTGTCAGGGCTGTCGAGCGAGAAGGTGGGGACATCGATTTCGAACGCATCGCCGCTTCGGACCGAGATCATCTGATAGCGGCCGCTCATGAAGCCGTTGGCGGTCGGCAGCGGAACGCCGCTGGTGTATTCGAAGCGCTCGCCGGGCGCGAGCACCGGCTGCTCGCCGACCACGCCCTCGCCGCGGACTTCCTGCTTCCGCCCGGAGGCATCGGTGATGATCCAGTGCCGCGTGCGCAACTGGACGGTATCCGACCCGGCATTGGTGATGACCACGGTGTAGGACCAGAAAAAATGGCCTCGCTCAGCCGACGATCGCTCCGGCATGAAGTTCGGCTCAACGGTGACTTCGATCTGGCGGGTAACGGCGCGGTACATCTCAAACTCTCTCTAGAGCATTTTCCGGCTAAGTGGAATCCGGTTAGCGTGAAGAAAATGCCCTCAATTTATAACTTGCGCGGATTCCGATCGCAAAACCGGCATCCACCTTTGCGGAATACGCGCCAGCGTGTTCGCGCGAAGAAAACGCATCAAACCAAAAACATAGAGTGCCTCGTCGGAAGCGGAAGGCTCAAGGCGTCGGGGGCGATCATAGCGAAAACAGGCCCAGGAACCAGCCCCCACTTAGTTGTGAAACCGTGCAGTTCCGGGCCGGAATTCCGGCCGCAATATTGCTTTTTTGTCACCGTTAGCGTGAAGCTGTCGTCCCGTAAATCAGTCTCGGTCGGGGGCGATCGAGACGTTTCGAAACAGAGCGCATGCCGTCGGTTGCCGATCAGGTTGTCGGAGCCCGCGCCAAGGTGGCGGCCGATGGCGCCACGCGCGAAGCACCGGCCATTTCGAGTCCGACCGCGCCCGCCGAACGCGAGCTGCGGCTCGATCTGTTCCGCGGGCTGGCGCTCTGGCTGATCTTCATCGACCATCTGCCGCAGAACCTTCTGACCTGGCTCACCATCCGCAATTACGGCTTCAGCGACGCCACCGAGATTTTCATCTTCATCTCCGGCTATACGGCGGCATTCGTCTACGGGCGGGTCATGCTGCAGCGGGGATTTGTCGTCGCCGCCGCGCGCATTCTCAAGCGCGTCTGGCAGATCTACGTGGCGCACATCTTCCTGTTCACGATTTTTCTCGCAGAAATTTCCTACGTCGCGAGCCGTTTCGAGAACCCGCTTTACACCGAGGAAATGGGCATTCTCGATTTCCTCAAGCAGCCCGACGTCACGATCGTGCAGGCGATGCTGCTGAAGTTCAGGCCCGTCAACATGGACGTGCTGCCGCTCTATATCGCGCTGATGCTTTTCTTTCCGCCGATGCTGGCGCTGATGCAGCGCAAGGCAGACCTGGCGCTGGCGCTGTCGGTCGGCCTTTATGCGCTCACCTGGCAGTTCGATCTGGCGCTGCCGGCCTATCCCAACGGGGTCTGGTTCTTCAATCCCTTCGCCTGGCAACTGCTGTTCGTGTTCGGGGCGTGGTGCGCGCTCGGAGGCGCGAAGCGGACGTCGCGCATCATCCGCTCGCCGGTCACGCTGTGGATTTGCGTCGCCTATCTGCTGTTCGCCTTCTACACGACGCTGACCTGGCATGTGCCGCAGCTCAACTATTTCATGCCGCGCATCGTCGAGCAGTGGATGTATCCCATCGACAAGACCAACCTCGACGTGCTTCGCATCGCCCATTTCCTGGCGCTCGCTGCGCTCACCGTCCGCTTCCTGCCGAGGGACTGGCCCGGGCTGACCTCGCCATGGCTGCGGCCGATGATCCTGTGCGGCCAGCACTCGCTGGAGATTTTCTGCATCGGCGTCTTCCTGGCATTCGCCGGACAGTTCATCCTCGCGGAGTTGTCCGGCGGCGCCGGGATTCACTTCGTTATCAGCCTTTGCGGAATCCTGATCATGTCCGCAGCCGCGTGGGTATTTTCGTGGTACAAAAAGGTTGCCGGCAAGGGCGGGAGCCGTCCCAGGACCGCTGACGGCGACGCTGATCTGGCGGGAGGAGGAGCATGATGGCCGGCTGGATGTCGGTCTTGTTCGTGGTGGCCGGTTTGTCGGCCACCGCGGTCGCGCGGGCGGACGACCCGCCGAGGAATTGCAGTGTCGCGGCCTATCTGCTGACCAGCGAGAGTACGCTGTCGCGGGTGGCCTCGGCGGTGAAGACCGGCGGGCCGCTCGATATTCTGGTTGTAGGCAGCCGTTCCTCAACCATTTCCGGAGCGGAAGGCGACGCCTATCCCGCAAGGCTGCAGGCCGCGCTTCGCCAGAAATTGCCGGCAATTCCCGTATCCGTCTCCGTGGAACTGGCGCCCCGGAAGGCCGCCGAGGATATCGTCCCCGGCCTTGGCAAGCTGGTGCAGACAAAAAAACCGACCTTGGTGGTATGGCAGACCGGCACGGTCGATGCTATCCGGTCCGTCGATGTCGACCGTTTTCACGATGCCATCGACCAGGGCGTTACTGCGTTGCAAAATGCGGGGGCCGACGTTGTGCTGATGAACATGCAATACAGCCCGCGTACCGAAACCATGGTTTCCCCGACATCCTACATCGACAACATGCGGGTGGTGGCGCAGCAGCACGACGTTCCGCTGTTCGACCGGTTTGCGATCATGAGTCAATGGAACGAGACCGGCGAATTCGATTTGTTCAGCCCAGTGCGCGGCGTCGATCAGGCCAAGCGCGTTCACGATTGCCTTGGCCGCGCCTTGTCGACATTCGTCATCAATACCGCCCATATCGACGCTGCCGAACGCGGGACGCGGCGCCAATGACGAGCCGCGGTCGCTTCCCCAGCAACGCTGGCGCGGCCGTGCTGGCGATCATGTTGACGGGCGCGTCGATCTCGAGCGTCACCGCGCAAACTGCGCCGGGTAACGCCGCAGCGCTGCCGATGGGCAGCACCAGCCTATCAGCACTGCCCTCGACCGGCGCTGCGGCTGCATCCCCCGGCGCGCCGTCGCAGAACCTGACCGACGCGCCGGTCGACAAGGCGAAATCTGTTGCCGCCCACGTCCGCGACATCTTGGACCGCGTCCCCTGCCTGCCGCCCAAGGGAATCTCGCAATCGATGGGCTCGCTGCCGCACGTCGCGGCCAAGCTTGCCGCCAACAAGCCGGTCGTCATCGTCGCCTTCGGCTCGTCGTCGACGCAGGGGTACGGCGCGACATCGCCCGAATTCAATTATCCGAACCAGCTGGCGGCACGGCTGCGCCGCAAGTATCCGGCGGCCGCCATCACCGTGATCAATCGCGGCAAGGGTGGCGAGGACGCCCCCGAGATGATGAAGCGGCTGCGATCGGAAGTCATCGACGCCAGGCCGGACATGGTGATCTGGCAGGTCGGCACCAACGCGGTGCTGCGCAATCTCGATCCCGCGAGCACGGCGAAGACCGTCGAAGACGGCGTCGCGACCATTCAGGCCTCCGGCGCCGATCTGGTTCTGGTCGATCCGCAATACGCCCCCGCCGTCAATGCGAGGGGCGAGAATGCCGGCAGGATGGTCAGTCTGCTGAGCAGGGTCGCGCACTACAGGCACGTTGGGATCTTTCCGCGCTTCGAGGTCATGCGCGACTGGCACGACCGGCAGTCGCTGCCGTTCGACACCTTCGTCAACAAGGACGGCCTGCACATGAACGACTGGGGCTACGCCTGTTTCGCCCAGTTGCTCGGCGATGACATCATCAAGTCGGTGGACCAGATGCAGGCGGGCGTCAGGCTGCCGGCAGCCGCGGCGGTCAATCGGCCGCTGTGAGGTCGTTGTGTCCCGGACGCGGTGCGGCGTTTTTCACGCCGCTCTGCAGAGCCGGGACCAAACAAAATCGCTGCACTCTCATAACACGGTCCCGGATCAGCAGCGCACCGCTCCGCGGTGCACAGCATCCGGGACACCTCTCACACCGTCTCCAGCGCGGCGGCGAGATCCTCGATCAGATCGTCCTTGTGTTCGAGGCCGGCCGAATAGCGGATGAAGCCTTCGCCGATACCGAGACTGGCGCGGACCTCCGGCGCAAGCCGCTGGTGGGTGGTGGTCGCCGGATGGGTCACGAGGCTCTTGGCGTCGCCGAGATTGTTCGAGATGCGCGCGAGCTTCAGCGCGTTGAGGCAGCGGAAGGCGCCCGCCTTGCCGCCCCTGACCTCGAAGCCGATCAGCGTCGATCCGGCGCGCATCTGCTTCTTCACCAGCGCCGCTTGCGGATGGTCGGGCCGGCCGGGATAGATGAGGCGGGACACTTTGGGGTGCGACGCCAGCGCATCCGCGATCGCCGCGGCGCTTTCGGTCTGCTGGCGCACGCGAACGCCGAGCGTCTCCAACCCTTTCAGCAATACCCAGGCGTTGAACGGCGAGATCGACGGCCCGGTCTGGCGGATGAAGGTCTGCAGGTGATCCTGAACGAAGGCGTTCGACGCCAGGATGACGCCGCCAAGCGTGCGTCCCTGGCCGTCGATGTGCTTGGTCGCGGAATACACCACGACGTCGGCGCCGAGCGCCAGCGGGCTTTGCCAGATCGGTGTCGCGAACACGTTGTCGACGATCAGCCGTGCGCCGGCCTGATGCGTGATGTCGGCGATACCGCCGATGTCGAGCACGTCGAGTGTCGGGTTGGTGGGGCTTTCGATGAAGCAGCTTCTGGTGTTCGGCCGCATCGCCTTGCGCCACTGATCGAGATCGAGGCCGTCGACCAGCGTCGACTCGATGCCGTAGCGCGGCAGTAGATCCTCGACCACGTAGCGGCAGGAGCCGAACAGGGCCTTGGCCGCGACGACGTGGTCGCCTGCCTTCAGCGGGGCGAGCATCGCGGTCGTCACCGCCGCCATGCCGGTGGCCGTGGCGCGCGCAGCCTCCGCGCCTTCAAGCTCGGCCATGCGCTGCTCGAACATGGCGACGGTCGGATTGGAGTAGCGCGAGTAGATGAAGCCGGGGTCGTCGCCCTTGAACCGCGCTTCGCACTGCTCGGCGGTGTCGTAGACATAACCCTGCGTCAGAAACAGCGCCTCCGACGTCTCGGCGAACTGCGAGCGCAACGTCCCGGAATGAACCAGCCGGGTCTCTGGGCGATATCGGGCCGTGGCTGAAGACTGCGACATGTGACCTCCTGCGCGGCCGCCTTGGAAACGGCCACAAAAAAACCGGCCTGGAAAAAATCCACAGGCCGGGATCACATTGTCCCCGGCCTGTTTAGCGACTTATTTAACGTGGCTGCAAGCCGGCCGGCTCAAATCACCACGGGACGCCTCATGCCTAGTCCGGCACGTCCTGTCCGTCAAGCCAACGAATTGACATTCGCGTTGCGCCCGTCGGATAACGGATCAAAGCCTGCTCCCGGGTCGATATCGCCCACGCCGCAAGGACGACATCGTGTCATTCACGCTCCCGCCGGACGCCAACGGCATCCTGCCCGACCGCATGATCGCGGCGATGGCGGACGCAGGGCTGATCCTTCCCGAGTATCCCTTCGTCGAAAGCCAGATCCAGCCCGCCAGCCTCGACCTGCGGCTCGGCGCCACCGCCTACCGGGTGCGCGCCAGTTTTCTGCCAGGGCCGGATGCAACTGTCGCCGAACGCATCGACGAATTGAAGCTGCACGACATCGACCTTTCCGATGGGGCGGTGCTGGAAACCAACTGCGTCTACATCGTGCCGCTGCTCGAAAGCCTTGCACTGCCGGCGGAGATCATCGCCTCGGCCAATCCGAAAAGCTCGACCGGGCGGCTCGACGTGTTTACGCGCGTGATCGCCGACGGCACCCGCCGCTTCGACATGATCGGCGCCGGTTATCACGGCCCGCTTTATGCGGAAATCAGCCCGAAGACGTTTCCGGTGCTGCTGCGCGAGGGTTCGCGGCTGTCTCAGGTCCGCTTCCGCACCGGCGACGCCGTTCTCAAGGCCGACGAACTCGACGCCTTGCACGCGAGCGAGCGGCTGGTCGATGTCGAGCATGCCGACTGCGTCAACGGGGTCGCGCTCAGCGTCGATCTCTCGGGCGAGAACGGCGGCGGTTTTGTCGGCTATCGCGCCAAGCGCCATACCGGCGTGGTCGATATCGATCGCCGCAGCGGCTATGCGGTCGGCGAATTCTGGGAGCCGATCGCGGCGCGCCCCGATCGCAGCCTCATCCTCGATCCCGGCGAGTTCTACATTCTCGCCTCGAAGGAAGCGGTGCAGGTGCCGCCCGATTACGCCGCCGAAATGGTCCCGTTCGACCCGCTGGTCGGCGAATTCCGCGTACACTATGCCGGCTTTTTCGATCCCGGCTTCGGCTACGCCGGCGCGGGCGGCCAGGGCTCGCGGGCAGTGCTGGAGGTGCGCTCGCGCGAGGTGCCGTTCATTCTCGAGCACGGCCAGATCGTCGGCCGCCTCGTCTACGAGAAGATGCTGGCGCGGCCCGACGCCATGTACGGCCAGCGCATCGGCTCCAACTATCAGGCCCAGGGCCTCAAGCTGTCGAAGCATTTCCGCGTGTGATCACTCACACGCGGGCTTGACCGGCTCGCCGATCCGGCTAGCATGGCCGAAATCGATGGGGATGGGGTCCCCCGATAACCGCCGCAAGGCTGATGACTCCTACCGGGCGCTTGCGCGTCGGTAGGAGCTGTTTCCTTCCCCCCGCTGCGCCCGAGAAAGGGCGCTTATGACCAGACTTCCGAATTCGCTGTCAGTCTCGTTATGGGGCATCGGCGTCTGCTGGATTGCGGTCGCGATCGCATACCTGATGGATTCCGATATGATCCCGATCGATTCTCTGCTGGTATCGCTGGCGGTGCTCATGCTGGTCCCGCTGGCGGTCATCGGCGCCCTCGGCGGCATGACCCAATGGCCTCCGGAGCCCCGCTCGTGATGGACAGAAGCGGGCCTTGATCTTGATTCGACGCGTTTTCTTCACGCGAACCGCCATTCGCCTCGCTCGAAAACGCTTCGGGGAGGCCGGCATTGAACTGGACGTTTATTCTGGCTGTGGCGGCCGGCGGGTCGCTCGGATCGGTGGCCCGCTATCTCGTCAGCATCGGCTTCGGCCGGCTGCTGGGTCCAAAATTTCCGTGGGGAACGCTGTTCATCAATATCACCGGCTCGCTTCTGATCGGCCTGTTCGCCGGCCTGTTCGCGACGCGATGGCATCTGCCCCAGGGGGTGCGCATCTTCGTCACGGTCAGCATTTGCGGCGGCTACACCACCTTCTCCACGTTCTCGCTCGATTTCTTCTATTTGTTCGAGCGCGGCGAGTTGGCGGCGGCCGGCGCTTACATGATCGCCTCCGTCGTGCTCTCCGTCAGCGCGCTGATCGCGGGCATCCAGATCGTGCGGCTGCTTTAAAATGTTACCGCCGCCTCTCCGCAGCCATGGTTCGCAGGCTGGACTAACCGTCTTGGCGGACCGCCCGGTCTCGGCTACATCAGAGGACGAGAAGCAATAGGCGGGCGTAGTTCAATGGTAGAACGGCAGCTTCCCAAGCTGCATACGAGGGTTCGATTCCCTTCGCCCGCTCCATCATCGCTCTTTGAGGTGGATCAGGAGGGCTCTTGACGGGATGGCCGCGCCGCATGACCGCAGCCGTGACGGACTCCTGAAGACCGGCGCCGCGGGCGCCGGAACAGGCATCCTGACGCCGCTGATTCAACCAATGATCGACCACATCAACGGCGCGCCGGCAGACCTGCGAATAGCACTTTTGGCTGTGCCGTTCGCGCTGCTCGTCCTCGTTCTGATCCAGATCGGCTCGGACAATCCGCGGTGGGCGGCGCTGGCAGGGGCCGTGGTGACTGTGATCGCCTTCGTCTGGGCCGTCAGCGTTGCGGTCTGGATCGACGGGCGGATTTCCGTTTCCGAAAGCGCCGTGAGAAATGTGTTGTCCGGTCTGGCCGGGGGGTTCGTCGGCTCCGGCACCCTGGCGCTCGGCGTCAGCCTGCTGCCGGCCAGCCCGCGCGATCCGCTGGCGTGGCTGCCGATGCTGGTGACCGGGACCAGTGCCGGCGCGCTGCTCGCGCTCGACAACGCGCTCAATCTCGACCTGGTGTCGACGCTCTATCCGGTATGGCAGGCCGGCGTCGCCATCTGCCTGGCAATGGCGTTGCGGCGGCGCACGCAATCGACGTGAGTATGCACGTTCCGGCGTGAACCGCGCTACGGCGAGATCGTCAGCCTGGCCTTCATGTTGGGGTGAAAGCGGCAATAATAGTCGATCGTTCCCGCCTTTTTCAGAACGAGCTTGACAGTCTTGTTCGGCGGCAGCTCAACGTCCCAGTCACCGTTCCGCGCCGTCGCGCTATGCACGAAAATGTCCTCATTGACCCACTCGATGGTGTCGCCGACTTTGGCATTCGCCACGGCCGGCGTAATCTCGAGGTTACGCATCGTGATTTGAACCGTTGCCGCATGGGCCGGGACGGATAGTCCCAAGGTTGCGAGGCCTGAAACTGCGAGTCCCGAGGCTGCAACGATCAGAAAATGTCCGCCCGGCTTCATGAGGCGTTCCTTATTTCAGTTCGGCTGCGACGTGTTCGGCATGCTGCTCGTGGCCCTGGAAGATCTTGAGCCCTGTCTGCAGTAGGCCCTTCAGCTCGGCATTGCTGGCGGAGGGAATGAGCAGGGTCTCGAGCGCGCTGTCGACCGCCTTGTGATAGGCGACCTCGTTGTCGACATAGGCCTTGTCGAACGCGGCACCCTTCAGCGCCGACAGTTCCTTGAGCTTGGCGGCGGCATTTTTGGAGAGCGTGCGGCTGGTGTCGTTGTCTTCGGGAGTGACCTTCAGCTTCTTGACCAGTGCGAGCGCCTTCTTGTTCACCGCCTCATGATCCCGCACCATGTCGGCGGCAAACGCCTTCACGTCCTTGTTCCCGGATTTCTCCAGCGCCTGCTTCGCCGCGGTGACATCGATGACGCCGGCGGTATAGGCGATATGCGCGATCTGCGGGTCGGTGGGTTTCGCATCCTGCGCGAGCGCGCCGCTGCTCAGCAGCGCCGCGGCGGCGATCGCCGCGCTCATTCGGACAAGCATCTTTGATCCTCCTGTGACGCCGCGACCGGATCGCCGTGGCGTTTGGTTGAGACACAGGGTTGGATGCAGCGGAGCGGAACAGGTTCCTGGATTATTTGGTCAGGCCGAGCCGATCGAGAACCGCATCGGTCAGGCGCGCGCAACGTTTGCCGGCGAAGGGAAACGCCTCCATCACTACCGGACCGATCTTCTTCTCGACGTTCTTGCGCAGCATCGCGCGGGCGCGATGAAGCCTCGTCTTCACCGTTTCCGGCTTGAGGTCAAGGATTTCGGCGGTTTCCTCCACGTTCATTCCCTCGATAACGCGGGTGATGAAGACGATACGGAAAGCTTCGGGCAGTTCGTCAACCGCCTGCTCGACGATGTGCTGCATTTCGCGCTGAGCCATGGTTTTTTCCGGATCATCGGTGAGAGCGGACCCGGGAAACTGGATGATACGGGCGTCCGACGCCACTGGCTCCAGCGTGGCCCAGTCGACGCTCGGACGCTGGCGCCGCAGCCGGCCGAGCGCCTCGTTCATGGCGATGCGCGCGAGCCAGGTCGCCAGACGCGCGTCGCCGCGAAAACTTTCCAGATGCGTGAAGGCGCGAACGTAGGTTTCCTGCACGACGTCCTCCGCCTCGCCGTCGTTGCGAAGGATGCCGCGGGCGATCCGGTAAAGCTTGCGGTTGTTCGCCTGCATGATCGCGCGGATGGCGCCCTCGTCACGTGCGCGCGCGCGGCGAACCAATTCCAGATCGTCGTCACAGGTCCCCGCCGCTAGCCGGGACTGAATCTGTTGCATGCGATCGCTCCCGATTTTAAGACAACTCTGCTATTGAAGACATGGATGCGGCAAAGCCGGCGAGGTTCCCGGGTCGTTTTCAGATTAACCATATCACTGCGGCGGTTCCACGATTGCCTGACGCGTATGCCGCGATAGCGGACGCGACTGCGATCAGGCTCCGCGCAATCCTGATCGCGGGTCGCGCGAAGTGCAGCGCGTCGGCAACACTGGATTTGAATTTGACAAGAGAGAGCGCAGTCATCTGGACAAAGCGCCGATCTCGCCGGAGGCTACCGGGGTTGGGAATCGCACGACGGTGCCCAACGGATTCGGGGTCAACATCGGGGCTGACGATGAGGGTCGTGACAGGATTGCTCGCAGCGGTTCTGGTGATGGGACATGTTGCGGCGAGTCATGCCGTTGTCCGCATCGGGGAAGATCGGGGCGGTCGTATCGGAACCTACGTCGACAAATATCAGAATCTTCGCAATTCAGGGCAGTCCGTCATCATCGACGGGCTGTGCGCATCGGCCTGCACCATCGTTCTCGGCGCGGTTCCCCACGACAAGATCTGCGTGACGTCGCACGCCGCGCTCGGATTTCATGCCGCCTGGGACATCGGATCCGACGGTCGGGCCGTGACCAATCCCGAAGCGACCCACATGCTCTATCTGATGTACCCTTCCGCGGTGCGGCGCTGGATTCAACAGCGCGGCGGCTTGACGCGGCGCATGATCTTCCTGCGCGGCCGCCAGCTCGCTGGCATGTACCGTCCGTGCTATCTCGATGCTCAGGCCTCGTCGGCACACTGACGCGGCCCCGCCACTTCATCACGACGTGATCGGAGGCAGTTGCGCTTGCCTTGAGGGCGCGACTGGCCTTATCTGAAGCTTCACCGGATCGGCCAGGCCGCGTCGCGTCCACCGGTTGACGAGGGTTGATTATTCACGGGAATTGCGAAAAATCATGCAGCGCCCGGCGCAAATGGCGACCTCGCAACGGGGTCTCGCCTCCATGATCGTGGCATGCAGCGCAGCCGCCGGCGCGGCATTGCTGCTCGGAGCGCTGGCGCTGTGGGCGCATTACGGCACCGCCGTGTTCTTCGAGATGCTGGCCTCCGGCATCGCCGCCTGCTTTTAGCGCGGATTCCGCAAAAGTGGATACCGGTTTTGTGATCGGAACGGGCGTAATCGCGAGCGTTTTCTTGCGGCTATCCGAATTCCACACAGCCGGAAAATGCTCTAAGGACATCTGATGGCAAATCGAGCTACTCGCCCGCTGACCGTGTTCGCGGCCTTCATCGGCAGCCTGGCAATCGGCCTCACGGCGGTTCTTTGGCTGACCGGCGGCGGCCCGTTTGGCGGCAACCTGCTCGGCAAGTCCCAGCCGGCGAAGATTGGCGGTCCATTCCACCTGATCGACCAGACCGGCCAGAGCGTCACCGAAAAGAATCTGATCGGCCGGCCGACGCTGATCTTCTTCGGCTACACCCATTGTCCCGACGTCTGTCCGACCTCGCTGTTCGAAATGTCGGAAGTGCTGCGGGCGATGGGCAAGGACGCCGACCGCGTCAATGCCTATTTCGTGACTGTCGATCCGGAGCGCGACACCCAGGCGGCGATGAAGGAATACCTGTCCAGCTTCGATCCGCACCTGAAAGGCCTGACCGGCGACGCGGCCGCGGTCGCGAAGATCGTGGCCGGATATCGGGTCTTCGCCAAAAAGGTTCCGCTGAAAGACGGCGAGTACTCGATGGATCATACCGCGCTGATCTATCTGATGGATCGCGACGGCAATTTCGTCTCGCCGTTCAATCTCAACCGCTCGCCTGACGCGGCTGCCGCCGATCTCAAGCGTTATCTGTAGGCAGCCTCATTAACTCCAACGATATTGAAATATTAACGGATTAACGTTTTGAGTGTTAACTCAGTTGTGTTAGCTCTTCACAGAATGATGCTCTCCTGCACTAGGTAGTGCATTCATAGTGAGGTCCGTCTCGACCTCACTAAAGAATTCGAGCTTGGCCATCTCCAGAAGGAAAGGAAGGTGTTCAAGATAGAGTTGCTGTGCAAGTTTGCACGCCTCATCCAAAGCCCTGCCAAGTGCCTCAAATTTATCAATGCGCGATTGCATTTTGAGTCCCGAGATTGCCATGAATGATCAGGAAGAAATGCTGCAGGGCTTATATCAAGTTTTCGCACAGATGAATGATGGCGACCCTTTGGCCGAAAGCCCAGCAGCCACCGGCCTCCGCTTGATCAAGATCTTCGTTAAGCTAAAAACCGAAGATCGCCTGCGCATCTTAGAATTCGCTGAGAAGTTAAGCGATCAATCGAGATAATCGTTGGTTGCCTGCACCATGTGGAAGTGCGCCTATCTCAATCGCCGGAGGAACTAGGGTAATCGATGGCTTCGGATTTGGCAGCGGCGTAGCAGACTTAATGATAAGCTCGCAGCTCGATGCAACTTGAAGCGCAAGGATTTGTAACTCCATCATTGCAAGCCCTAACCCCACACACGCTCTTGGGCCAGTGCCGAACGGAACGAAGGCTTTGTTGGCTAAATGAGCGCGATTAAGATCGAACTTCAAAGGATCAATCCAATAACGACCGTCGCGATGAAGATGCCACGGACTGACAATCAAGGAAGTTCCCGTACGTATCTTAATTCCGGCCAGCGTCATGGATTGTTTGGTTTCGCGGGCATACCAGTAGGCTGAAGGGTACAGACGCAGTATCTCAAAGGCGGTGGCGCGACTAATCTTCGCCCGGTTCAGCATTACAGGGCTAATGTCACCTTGCACATCGGTGACTATCGCAGCCTCCTCGGCCAGCTTTGCAGCAAGGCTAGGTGTGGTCGCTAGATGATACAGGAGCCAGGCTGCCGCTGAACCGGTTGTATGATGACCAGCAAGCATAATCAGCAAAACTTCATCCCGCAAAGCAGTGTTCGAAAGTTTTAGACTGTTTAGTGATTGCAGGATACTCGCGCCGGGCGAACGACGCCTTGCTCGCTCAACTACTTCAAGCATAATCTTCCGACTAGTCTTCATCCGTTGGCGTTTCTTTATCGCCGTCCATGGCAGGTCAGGCAGAACCTGAAACATCCGGCCAGCAAGATCATCTTCAACCAGTTTAATCGCATTGATTAATGCCGCCTCATCACCGCTAGAAAGAGCGCCGCGACCAAAAAGCGTATCGCAGATAACTCGTAAGGCTAAGGCTGACATAGTTTGGTGAGCCTCAAACGACTCAACAGCGACCATTTTCACTATAGCTTCTCGTATAATCGCTGTAATCGATGGGACGTAGCTTGAAGAAACGCCGCGTGAGAGTTGCGCGTGAATGGCCGCACGGCGTGCTTGATGTAGCGGACCACTCATCGTCAACGAATTTTTCCCGATGATGGCACTCATCTTTTTAACGAGCCAACCCTTGTCAATCCGCTGTTCCGTAGCCGTGAAGATTGGTTTAATCAGACCCGGATCGGTCACCAGATAAACCGGCCTAGGACCGAGATTCAACTTGACTAGAGGTGCCGTCGCTTGTTCACCGACATCTCGAAATAACGTAAGTGGGTCACGCCGAAACGCGCTGATATCCGAAAACATGTGAGGCATCTTGAATGTCCATCCGCTCCGCGAGGTCGATGAAATATTGGATTTTTGCATTGCTCTGCTGCGAAAGTAATATTTCGCCGGCTACGGCCTGGATTGGATTGCCTGCGTGATCGATGCCAACTGTGGCGGGATGGCCGTAGCGCCGCGTGTTGATGCCCAGGTGGCGAAGGGCGCGTTCATATCGAACGTCGGTGACACCAACGAGTGCCCGCACGTCCAAACGGAGAGCAAAATAAATCATCAGTGCGTGATTGGCCGCTGATGCAATGCGCAAATTTGGATGCATCACACCGAAACGACTGACCTCCCACACATCTAAGCGCACCGGATAGCTGCCCAGTTGAGCAAGGTTCGGGAACACGACGCGGGACAGATAAGGGTTGTCCGTCCGGACCAACCGAAACATTCCGGCCAACACATCATCGCAGAACAACGCGCAGTAGATAGCGTGATGGTTATCGAATTGGTCGCGTTCACAATCGCCGGCGACCGACAAATTCCATCCAAACTGATCAACGAAAAGACGCTTGCGAAATCTCATCAGGTCGATTGCTAAAGCCCCGCCAAGATCGGCCTCCCGGCCAAATACTGCATTGCATCTCATCCTTCCCTCCCCCTTTTCCCCGGGGGAATATCTGCTAGTGTTCAAAGGGAACTGGTATCCCGTAAATGCGGGATGTTTGAGATGGACGTAGAAAACGTCATTGGGGAAATTGAGACCTGCAACGCCGTGAGCGATCTCATGGCGAGATTTCAGGCTATCATTGAGGATTTTGGTTTCGCGGAATTCAACTTTTTGGATGCCGGCCAGCCCGATATCGACAACCCTTTATCGCTGGGAACTGTTAGCCAGGCGTGGGAGCGGGAATATCGGCAAAATAACTTTGTGCACGTTGACCCGATGCTGCCTGTGGTACGGCGACGAAATCTTCCCTTCACTTGGGGGAAAGTGAAATTGCCCGACCGGGTCGGTCGTCGTAAACCCGGCGCTATAAAAACCATGGAGGCGGCACGGGATCATGGCTTCACTGATGGATTTGTTATTCCTTTCCACTATGCCGATCCGCTTGGCCGCCCAAATTTAACGCTATGCGTCCTCTTCTGGCGCGATCCAGTGCAAAAACTACAATTCCTTCTATCACAGAAGCGGCATGAGCTTCATGTTGTGGCAATCTACTTCTTACAACGTGCTGTCGATTTGTTGGCGGATCGTATGAAATCACGAATGCGGTTCGCTGACGACGCAGGACGTCCTTTATTCGAAGTGACATTAACAGATAGAGAGCGCGACGTTTTGTCTTGGGCAGCGCGCGGGAAGACCATGGAAGAAACTTCGGATATCCTTTCAATCTCGACAGACACTGTCCAAACCCACATCGAAAATGCGAAACGAAAGCTGGGCGCTAGCAACAAGCTGCACGCCGTCGTCAAGGCCGTATACATCGGAGCGATCGATGTCTGACTGACGAAAAGCCCCGCTCGATGCAACCACATATTACCGTCTCCGCCAACGAAAGATTGATGCGCAGCCGCGCGACGACGCTGGGTTGCCTGCTGGTCGCTTGCGCGCTCCTGATTTCAGGCGCGGCGACGGACGGCGCGCGCGCGCAAGCGGCGGCAACGACCGCCGCGGCGAAGACCTCGGCCGTCGCGCCGCAGGCGGTGCCGGGCTTCTGGGATCCGCGTCGCCGTCCGGACCGGCCCGAACTGTCCCGCCTGAGCGTGATTCGCTTTCTGACCGAGACCGACTATCCGCCCTTCAACTTCACCGGCCCCGACGGCAATCCGGCCGGCTTCAATGTCGACCTGGCGCGCGCCCTTTGCGACGAGATCAAGGTCACCTGCACGATCCAGATGCGGCGCTTCGAGACGCTGGTGGACGCACTCACCAGCAACCGCGGCGACGCCATCATCGCATCGCTGGCGGTGACGCCGGAGTTGCGGAAGCGGGTGGACTTCACCGATCCGTACTATCGGCCGCCGGCGCGATTCGTGTCGCGGCGCGACGCCGTGATACCCGAGGTGCGCCCGGAATATCTCGAGGGCAAGAAGGTCGGCGTGATCGCAGGCTCCGCGCACGAGGCCTATCTCAAGGCTTTCTTCACCGACGCCGAACTGCATGCCTATCCGAATGACGAGGCGCTGCGGCAGGCGCTGCGGAAGGGCGAGGTCGACTTCATCTTCGGCGACGCCATCGGACTGGCGTTCTGGATCAATGGCACCGATTCGGAAGGCTGCTGCGCGTTCAGCGGCGGCCCGTTCGTCGAGAGCCGCTATTTCGGCGAAGGCGTCGGCATCGCGGTGAAGAAGGGCAACGACGTGCTGCGCCAGGCGCTGAACTGGGCGCTGTTCCGGATCTGGGAAAAAGGCCGCTACACCGACCTGTGGCTGCGGTATTTTTCCGTCAGCCCGTTTTAAACCTGATGTGGCGCAGCGGATGATGCCGCGTGCCCGGAGAATGGAATGTCAGACGTTATATCAGCGAGCGATCTGCGCGGCCTCGCCGAACAATCCAATGCGTGGCCGTTCGAGCAGGCGAAGCAGATCGTCGCGCGCCTGAAGAAGACACCGAAGGACGAGGTGCTGTTCGAGACCGGCTACGGTCCCTCCGGGCTGCCGCATATCGGCACTTTCGGCGAGGTCGCGCGCACCACCATGGTGCGTCACGCCTTCCGGGTGCTGACCGAAGACCGGATCAGGACGCGGCTGCTGGCGTTTTCCGACGACATGGACGGCCTGCGCAAGGTGCCGGACAATGTGCCCAACAAGGAGCTGCTGGCGCAGGATCTCGGCAAGCCTTTGACGCAGGTCCGCGACCCCTTCGGCACGCATGACAGCTTCGGCGAACACAACAATGCGCGCCTGCGCGCCTTCCTCGACACCTTCGGCTTCGACTACGAATTCGCCAGTTCGACCGCCTACTACACCTCGGGCCGTTTCGACGCCACGCTTCTGAAGGTGCTCGAAAATATCGACAGGGTGATGGCGATCATGCTGCCCAGCTTGCGCGAGGAACGCGCCGCGAGCTATTCGCCGTTCCTGCCCATTTGCCCGCGCACCGGCGTGGTGCTGCAGGTGCCGATCGTGGCGCACGACGCGAAAGCCGGCACCGTCTCCTATGACGATCCCGAAACCAACGAGCGCGTCACGGTTCCCGTCACCGGCGGACACTGCAAATTGCAGTGGAAGCCGGACTGGGCGATGCGCTGGACCGCTCTCGGGGTTGATTATGAAATGGCGGGCAAGGACCTGATCGATTCGGTCAAGCTGTCGGGCAAGATCTGTTCCGCGCTCGGCGGCACGCCGCCGGAAGGCTTCAACTACGAACTGTTCCTCGACGACAAGGGCCAGAAGATTTCCAAGTCGAAGGGAAACGGCCTGACCATCGACGAATGGCTGCGCTACGCCTCGCCGGAATCGCTGTCGCTGTTCATGTACCGCGAACCGAAAGCGGCGAAGCGGCTGCATTTCGACGTGATCCCGCGCAACGTCGACGACTACCAGCAGTTCCTGGAAGGCTATCCGCATCAGGACCCAAGGCAGCAGCTCGCCAACCCGGTCTGGCACATTCATGCCGGCCGGCCGCCCGAGGCCGACATGCCGGTCACGTTCCAGTTGCTGCTGACGCTGGTGTCGTCATCGAATGCGGAGAATGCCGAAACCCTGTGGGGCTTCATCGGCCGCTATCGTCCCGGCGTCACGCCGCAGACCCATCCGAAGCTCGATGCGCTGGTCGGCTACGCCATCAACTATTACCGCGACTTCGTGGCGCCGGCGAAAAAATTCCGCGAGCCGACGGGAAGCGAGCGCGCCGCGCTGCAGGACCTGCGCGATGCGCTGTCGCAATTGCCCGAAGATGCCTCGGCCGAAGACATTCAGAACGTGGTCTATGAGATCGGCCGGCGCGAACCCTTTCTCAACCACAAGAAGCTGGCCAAGGACGGCCGCCCCGGCGTCTCGCTGGACTGGTTCAACATGCTCTATCAGGTGCTGCTCGGACAGGAGAAGGGACCGCGCTTCGGTTCGTTCGTCGCGGTCTATGGCTTGCAGAATGCCATCGCGATGATCGACGGCGCGCTGGCGCGGGCGGGATGACGGTCTTCGCGATCCCGGCCGGAGACCGTCGGAGGATCCGGAAACCGGAAAAAAGCGACCCGCCGAAACCGGCGGGTTTTTTTTGTATCGTCCGGAACGCCTTGTCATTCGCCCACATTAACCGGCTGGACGGACCTTCCCCAGAGGTTCTCCCGTCCATTCCCGGCCCGCCGGTGACTGCCCCCCCACCTCACCGGCGGGTTCGCGCTCAGGTGCTTTCGAACGGATGACCGGCTGCACTGGCGTCGGCTCTCGGGCAACGCTTCTGCGTTCCGGTGTTGTTTTCCGGTCATTTACTTTGTTGAGGCAATTTTATTTGAATGCCGAGGCACCGCCATTCGAGTCGCCGGTGACGACGCGCCGACGAATGGCGCGTGCGATTCCGGTTGACGGACACGGCTGCGGCGCAGCTTTGGAGCAAAGGAATGTCGACAAGGGCTGCGGTGGCGTTGGCCGCCACGATCGGAGCGAGCTTGCTGATTATCGCGCCGGCCGAGGCGCGACCGGATGTGGTGAGCTACCGCGGTGATTACGCGCCAGGCACCATCGTGGTGAAGACCGATGAGCGGCGGCTCTACCTGATCGTCGATTCCGATCGCGCGATCCGTTATCCTGTCGGCGTCGGCAAGGCCGGCAAGCAATGGGCGGGCACCGCTCACATCGAAGGCAAATATCGCGATCCGGCATGGGCGCCCCCGGCGGACGTGAAGCGCGATCACCCGAATATTCCGGACGTGATTGCGGGAGGCTCGCCGTCGAATCCGATGGGCGTCGCGGCGATGACGCTGTCCGGCGGCGGCCAATACGCCATTCACGGCACCAACCGGCCGCAGTCGGTCGGTCATTTCGTGTCATACGGCTGCATCCGCATGTACAACGACGACATCAACGACCTCTATCGACGCGTTTCGATCGGAACGCCGGTGGTGGTGACGCAGCGCTGACCGGGAGTGGCGACCGTAAGCGCCAAGACCGTCGACAGACCGTAAAGCTTACCGCCTCGCGCCGTCGCACCAGCTTCCGCGATGACCGCCGTGATAGGCGCGGGCGTAACCGCCCGCCAGCATTGCCGCAGAAACATCGGGCGTTCGCGCCGTGGCTGCATCGGCAAGGACGCGCCCGTTATATTTATCGGGCCCGATATTGGCGATGGTGACACCACCCTCACTGAGCAGATCGCGCAACCGGTTGCTCGCGGCCTGCGCGAGCCGCCGTTCCTCGGCGCAGGCGGCCTTCATTTCCGCGGCGTCGATGCCGCGCAGCCGCACTCGCGTCGTCATGTCGAGACCGGGCCACAGATGAACCAGCGCCTCGAAGGTGTCGCCGTCGATGGTCCTGACGACCTCGACCTGGTGCCGCGCTCCGGAATCGGCGGCGCGCGCCCAGATCGCACGCGTGTCGGACGGGGACGGCAGCGACGTCTGGTTAAGGACCGGCGGCGGCCAATGCACCCAGTTCCGGATCGGCAGCATGGTGCCCGCCACCACGCCCAAAGTGAAAATCCAGGGCAGAATCGGCGAGAGGCGGCCACGCCACCGCGTCCCAAGCGATGTATTTATTCTGCTATATGGGTACATATTCCTAAAGTAGCCCGAGTCGGACCAAACTGCAAGCTGGAAAAGCATCGAGGCGGAAAATGATCCGCTAAGAAAATAGCCAGCTTAGAAGTCCGATGCGATTCCGTTTCGTTCCCAATCGCCGAACCGCGTGGGCTCGGGGCCTTTCGGTCCCTGAATTTCTTTCGGATTCTCTTTTGGTCCGGCAGCGGCTTGCGAGGCGGCACGGCGGGCCTCCGCCTCGGCCAGCGCGCCGGGCCGCCGGCGTCAGCGGCTTCCGCGCATCCGCCGAATCATTGGACGGCAAGATCGAAGGCTCGTCCGTCATGTGACCATCCTCCTGTCGCGATTCTCCGGCGGCGAAGCGACTCATCGTCGCCGGAAAGCCGTCTTCCACCACAAATCATGTTCCGAATGGATGAACATGATGGCGATTCTTATATTTGGCTTATTCACATGTCATGAAGCTGATCCTGCCGTGACGGACGCTGAAAACATGCGTACCGTCATCCCTTACTTTCAAGCGATTTGCCTGCCTCATGCCGTCAACCAGATTCGCACCGCCCACCGAGGTTCCCGGCCTCGCAGCCCGGCGCATCGCAGCGGATATCCTCGACGGCGTCCTGCACAAGCGTCGCACGCTCGACGAACAGCTCGAAGGCGCAGCCGCGCATCCCGGTCTGAAGGCGCTCGCCGATCGCGATCGCGCCTTGATGCGGCGCCTGGTGGCGACGATTCTGCGCCGGCTCGGAACGCTCGGCCATTTGCTGTCACGGCTGCTCGATCGCGGCGTCCCAACCGACGCGCCGCGCGCCCAGAGCGCGCTTCTGATCGGCGCGGCGCAGATTCTCTGGATGGATGTGCCGGATCACGCCGCCGTCGACCTTTCGGTGCGGCTCGTGCAGTCGGACCGACGCGCCGCGAAATATGCGGGACTTGTCAACGCCGTGCTGCGCCGCTGCGCACGCGAGGGTCAGGGCCTGATCGATGAGGTCCGCTCGGAGGCGCTCGACATCCCGCCATGGCTGATGGCGCGATGGACCGTTCATTTCGGCGAGAGCGCCGCGAAAGCCATTGCCGCGGCGATCGGCCACGAACCGCCGCTCGATCTCACCGTCAAGACCGACGCGGCACACTGGGCGGCGCGTCTGCATGGCGAGGCCCTGCCGACCGGAACCGTTCGCACCGCGTTGCAAGGTCCTATCGCGATGCTGCCCGGATTCTCGGAAGGGCGATGGTGGGTGCAGGACGCCGCCGCCGCGCTGCCGGCGCGGCTGTTCGGCGATCTCAAAGGACGGCGCATCGCCGATCTCTGCGCGGCGCCCGGCGGCAAGACCGCGCAACTCGCGCAGGCCGGCGCGGATGTGACGGCCATCGACCGGTCGCCAAATCGGGTGGCGCGGCTTCGCGAAAATCTCGGCCGGCTGTCGCTGGACGCGCGGGCGCTCGTCGCCGACGCCGTCGAATGGCAGGACGATGTGGCAGGCGGCGGCTTCGACGGCGTGCTGGTCGACGCGCCCTGCTCCGCGACCGGAACCATCCGCCGTCATCCGGACGTGGCCTGGCTCAAGCAGGAGGCGGATATCGCGGCGCTGACCACGCTGCAAAACCGATTGCTGAAAAAAGCGCTCGCGCTGCTCAAACCCGGCGGGACGCTGATCTACTGCACCTGTTCGCTGGAACCCGAGGAAGGCGAGCGGACCGTCGCCGCGCTGCTCGCGTCCGAGGCAGGTGTACGGCGCGCGCCGGTCAGCGCCGCGGAAGTAGCCGGACTGGAAGGTATCGTGACGCCGGCGGGTGACTTGCGCACCCTGCCCTGCCATCTGCCGCGCGACGATCCGAAGCTGGGTGGCCTCGACGGTTTCTATGCGGCGCGATTGACCAAGTCCTGATATCCAAAGCCGGATCAAGCAGATTCGCGGCATTTCAAGATAGTGCGTTGCCGGCCTTTCCGGATTAAAAAGATTCGCGAAAGAGTCCCCATCAACTGAAAGGGATTCGCGGGAATCCTCACACTGAAGGCGCAGCGTGTCGGTCGCTCATCGCAGACGCATTTCAACGCTGTTGCTCCGCCGCTTCGCCCGACGGACGCTCGCACGCGCTGGCGACGGCCCGGCGGCGTTGTCGCGGCTATGGCCCGGCCGTACCGACCGTTTGACGATCGCGCCGCATGACCTGCGCACGGCCGACGCCACCCGCGCCGCCGAAATCTATGCCGGCCGCTTCGTGTTCGCGGGCAAGATCGTCACCTGCCGTTCCCGCTCGATCTTCGACCTCGAACCGCCGTCCGAGGACTGGGAAGCTATGCTGCTGGGTTTCGGCTGGCTGCGACATCTGCGCGCCGCCGATACCGCGATCACGCGCGCCAATGCGCGATCGCTGGTGGAGGACTGGATGTCGAATCCGGCGCGCCGGCGGCCGCTCGGACGCCGCGCCGACGTCATGGCGCGCCGTGTCATCTCGCTGTTGTGCCATGCGCCGCTCGTGCTCAGCGATACCGATGGAAAATTCTATCGCCGCTATTTGCGCGCACTGGCCCGCGACGTTCGTCTTTTGCGTTTCGGCCTGCACGACGCGCCCGACGGCGTGCCGCGGCTCCAGGTGCTGATCGCGCTGTGCTACGCTTCGCTGTGCCTCGCCAACCAGGCCCGCACCATCCGCACCGCGACGCGCAAGCTGTCCGACGAATTGCGGCGGCAGATCCTGCCCGATGGTGGCCATGTCTCGCGCAATCCCGGCGCGTTGATCGAACTGCTGATCGACCTGCTGCCGCTCCGGCAGACCTTCGCGGCGCGCAACATCGCGCCGCCGGCGGCGCTGTTGAACGCCATCGACCGCATGATGCCCATGCTGCGTTTCTTCCGTCACGGCGACGGCAGTTTTGCGCTGTTCAATGGCATGAGCGGTGCGCCGTCGGACCTTTTGGCAACGCTTCTGGCCTATGACGACACCCGCGGCATACCGATGGCCCACATGCCGCACACCGGCTTCCAGCGCCTCGAGGCCGGCGCGACGACGCTGATCGTCGATACCGGACCGCCGCCGCCGTCGAACCTCAGCGAGGAGGCGCATGCCGGTTGCCTGTCGTTCGAGTTGTCCTCCGGTCTGAACCGGATCGTCATCAATTGCGGCACGCCCTCGACCAGCCGCGACACTTGGCGCGCCTTCGCACGCACCACGCCGGCGCATTCCACGCTGACCTGCCATGAAACGTCATCCTGCCAGTTCGTCGAACAGTCGGCGATGAAGCGACTGCTGCAAGGCGCGCCGATCGTCGGCGGGCCGCGCAATGTCGAAAGCTCCCGCGACACCGTCGACGACGGCGAACGGCTGACGGCTTCGCATGACGGCTATCTTGCCCGCTTCGGCCTGATCCATCGCCGCGTGCTGACGATCGCGCCTGACGGCGCGCGGCTGGAGGGCGAGGACATCCTGGCGCCCGCGCCCGGCGGCCGCATGAAGGGCAGCCGAATCGATTACGCATTGCGTTTTCACCTGCATCCGTCGATCAAGGCGAGCCGCCTCAGCGATGGGCACGGGGTGATGCTGGTGCTGCAAAACCGCGAGGTCTGGACGTTCGATGCGCCAGCCGACCGCGTCGACCTCGAAGACAGCGTGTTTCTCGCCGGCAACGACGGTCCCCGCCGCAGCGCGCAGATCGTGATCCGTCAGAATGCGCGGGAAGCCCCCAGTGTGCGCTGGAGCTTCGTCCGTTCGGCCACCTCGCCCACGGCCACCACCGCCCGCCGCAATGCGAGCCGGCAGCCGGAATTGCCGCTGTAGCGGCACAAGACCCGGTCTTTTTCCGATCGTTGTGAAGGGCGGCGAAAGCTGCTAACGAACCCGCGCTCGCGCGACTGGCGACCTTGGATGGAGCACCATCGGGAAGCGCGGGACATATCCGCCGCGCGCCTGGGCATAGGTATCCCTTCAGACAGAGGATCTGCCCATGACCGACCGACCGCGCCGCGTGACCCGCGCACTGCTTTCCGTTTCCGACAAGACAGGCCTGATCGAATTCGCCCGCGCGCTCGCTGGTCTCGGCATCGATCTGGTCTCGACCGGCGGCACCGCCAGGGCGATCGCCGCGGCCGGGCTGGCGGTGACGGATGTCTCGGAGCTCACGGGCTTTCCGGAAATGATGGACGGCCGGGTGAAGACGCTGCATCCGAAGGTGCATGGGGGGCTGCTCGCGATCCGCGACAACGCCGATCATGCCGAAGCGATGGCGGATCATAACATCGCCCCGATCGACCTGCTGGTCGTCAATCTGTATCCGTTCGAGGCGACCGTCGACAAAGGCGCGGCTTACGATGACTGCATCGAGAACATCGACATCGGCGGTCCGGCGATGATCCGCGCCGCCGCGAAAAACCACGACGACGTCGCGGTCGTGGTCGAGCCGCAGGATTATCAGGCGGTGCTCGACGAACTCAAAACAAACAAGGGCGCAACCACGCTGGCGCTGCGCAAGCGCCTCGCGGCCAAGGCCTACGCGCGCACCGCCGCCTATGATGCCGCGATCTCCAACTGGTTCGCGGCGCAGCTTGGGACCGACGCGCCGGACTATCGCGCCATCGGCGGGCGTCTTGCGCAGACGCTGCGCTACGGCGAAAACCCGCACCAGAGCGCCGCGTTCTATCGCACGCCGGAGCGGCGCGTCGGGGTCTCGACCGCGCGGCAGTTGCAGGGCAAGGAACTGTCCTACAACAACATCAACGACACCGACGCGGCCTATGAATGCGTCGCCGAATTCGATACGGCGCGCACCGCGGCCTGCGTCATCATCAAGCACGCCAACCCCTGCGGCGTCGCGGAAGGAGCCGATCTCGCCGACGCCTACCGCAAGGCGCTCGCCTGCGACACCACCTCGGCCTATGGCGGCATCATCGCCTTCAACCGCACGCTCGACGCTGATGCGGCCAACGCGGTGGCCGGCATCTTCACCGAAGTCATCATCGCGCCCGATGCGACCGAGGAGGCGATTGCGATCATCGGCAAGCGCAAGAACCTGCGGCTGCTGCTCGCGGGCGGCCTGCCCGACCCGCGCGCGCGCGGAGTGAGCGCAAAGACGGTGGCGGGCGGGCTTCTGGTGCAGACCCGCGACAACGCCGTCGTAGACGACATGCCGCTGAAGGTAGTGACCAGGCGCGCGCCGACCGAGGCCGAGATGCGCGATCTGCGCTTTGCGTTCCGCGTCGGCAAGCACGTCAAGTCCAACACCATCGTCTATGCCAGGGACCTCGCCACCGTCGGCATCGGTGCGGGGCAGATGAGCCGCGTCGACTCCGCGCGTATCGCGGCGCGCAAGGCCGAGGACGCGGCGCGCGACCTGAAGCTCGCGGAGCCGCTGACCCAAGGCTCGGTCGTGGCGTCGGACGCGTTCTTCCCGTTCGCCGACGGGATGCTCGCCTGCGTCGAGGCCGGCGCCACCGCCGTCATTCAACCGGGCGGCTCGATGCGCGACCAGGAGGTCATCAAGGCGGCTGACGAGCACGGCATCGCCATGGTGTTTACCGGCATCCGTCATTTTCGGCATTAGAGCATGATCCCGAAAAGTGGAAACCGGTTTTCGGATAGGATCATGCTCAATCAAAAGGATGGACGAGAGTCTGATTCAACGCAGTTGAGTCAGGCTTTAAAGCGCGATCCATGCGGCCCGGCTGCGCTCTCGATATTGAGAATGCGGACCGTCTTTTCGCCAATTGCTCACGCTTTGGGGAACCAAAATCGGATTTGGTTTTTGTGTTCTGGCGGCAATCGCCGCGACGTGCTTTTGGGTCCGGACGAGGATATTTTCTTGTCTCGGCAACGCGAACCTTGAGATGGAAGGCGGGGGCAACAGAATGAGATCGGTAGCAGGCGGAGCAATGCTGCTCCTTGGCATGTCGGCGCTGCCGGTGCTTGCAGCGGATGGGAAAAACACCACCGCGAACGCGATACCTCCCGGAGCGGCATCGTGCTCACCGTGTCACGGCAAGCAGGGAGAGGGCCAGCCGACGACGGCCGTGCCGCGCCTTGCCGGTCTCAACGCACAATACCTCGAACGTCAGCTTACAGGCTTCAAGGATGGAACGCGCAAGAACCGCATCATGATGATGATCGCCTCCGACCTGTCGGATGGCGAGAAGAAAGCTCTCGCGACCTATTATGCCGATATGGCGACGACGAAGTCCGAAACGGCACCTGCCGATGCGGCCGTGATCGCCGCGGGCGCGAAGCTCGCCGCGACCGGCGACTGGTCAAAAGACCTGCCGGGTTGCGCACAGTGTCACGGAGCCGCCGGCCTCGGCGTCGGGGCGGACTTTCCGCGCCTCGCCGGACAATGGGCCGTCTATATCGAGAAAGCGCTCAGGTCTTGGAAGAGCGGCGATCGCAAGACCGATCCGATGGGCGTGATGGCCAATGTCGCCGGCAAGCTCACCGACGACCAGATCAAGAGCGTCGCCGCCTATTACGAGAGCCTGCCCGTGGCGGCGTCGGCCCCTGCATCGGAGACCAGGCCATGACTCGCAAGCCCGTTGCCCCTTCGGTCCCGGCCGCGGCCGTTCTCGTCCTCGCGGCCGCCGGCTTTGCCGGATACATTCTGTCCGGCGCAGCAACACCGGCAACAGGCGCGACGCCGGAGCCGCCTCCGGCGCAAAAAGCGGAAGCCACCCGTCCCTCCTACACGCCGCCCGCGGAGAGCGACATTCCGGACGGACCCTTCGGCGACATGATACGGCTCGGCGAGGCGATCTTTCACGACACCCAGCACAACGCGAAGGGCTTCGTCGGCAACGACCTGCAATGCTCGAACTGTCACATCGATCGCGGCCGTCAACCCAATTCGGCGCCGCTCGGTGCCGCCTATCTTCTTTACCCGGCCTATCGCGCCAAGAACGCCCGCGTGAATACCTTTCAGGAGCGGCTGCAAGGCTGCTTCCGCTACAGCATGAACGGCAAGGCGCCGCCGTTCAACGACAAGGTGCTGGTGGCGCTGGAGAGCTACGCCTACTTCCTGGCGAAGGGCGGTCCGACCGGCGTCGTGGTCAAAGGTCAGGGCTATCCGAAACTGAAGGCGCCGGATCAGCCGGCGGACTACGATCGCGGCGCAAAGGCCTACGCCCAGCATTGCGCTCTCTGTCATGGCGCTGACGGCGCAGGACAGAAGTCGGCGGACGGACAGACCGTGTTTCCGCCGCTATGGGGACCGCGGTCGTTCAACTGGGGCGCGGGGATGGCCTCGATCAACAACGCCGCGGGCTTCATCAAGGCCAATATGCCGCTCGGACTCGGCGGCTCGCTGAGCGATCAGGAGGCGTGGGACATCGCGACTTACATGGACAGTCAGGAGCGTCCGCAGGATCCGCGGTTCGTTGAATCGGTTGCGGAAACCCGCAAGCGATTCCATGACGAGCCGACGTCCAAATACGGCGTGGTCGTGAACGGCGTGCTGCTTGGCGAAAAGTCGCCGCCGTCAGGGACGATCAACGCGGCGCATTGAACGCGCGGGCACGGTTACTCCCGCACCCGGGACAACAGCGCAAGTCCGGCGACGAAGAACAGCACCAGCACCGCCATGCCCGCCTTCTGGCTTGCAGTGACGAAGGTGACGTAGCCGATCAGGAGCGGACCGACGAACGACGTCACCTTTCCGGTCAGCGCGAACAATCCGAAGAACTGCGCGATGCGATCCTTCGGCGCCATCCGGATCAGCAGCGTCCGCGAGGCCGCCTGCAGCGGGCCGCCGGCGCCGCCGATCAGGCAGCCGAGGATGAGATAGGCCTTCTCCGCAGGTGCCGCGAACAACCCGCCGCCGGGGACGGGCGGCGGCACCTTCACGAACAGGATGGAATCCTTCTCGACCAGCAGGATCATCACGATCGACAGCAGCAGGACGGTCATGCTCGCGGCGATGACGCGCTTCGGACCCACGCGGTCGTCGAGCTTGCCGCCGATCCACGCGCCGAGCGCGCCGGCGACGGCAAGCAGCATGCCGAACACTCCCATCTGGATGGTATGCCAGCCGAAGGTGCCGGCGGCGTAGATGCCGCCGAACGCGAACAGCGACACCAGCCCGTCGGTATAGATCATGTTGGCGAGCAGGAAGGTCGCCAACGATCTGCGCTTCGGCAGTTCGCCGAGCGTCCCGCGCAGTTCTCTCAACCCTTCACGCAACGCCGTTCGCACCGGGCGCTTCGCCGGGAAGTCCGGCGTCAGCAGGAACATCGGCAGCACGAAGACGATGAACCAGATGGCGGTGAGGGGACCGGTGATGCGATCGCCCTGATGGGTCACGGGATCGAGCCCGAACAGCGGCGACAGGCCGAACAGCGTCTTGCCGGTTGTGGGATTGGCGGCGAGGAAGCCGAGCACCAGGATGAGGCTGAGGATGCCGCCGATATAGCCGGTGGCCCATCCTGTTCCCGACAGACGCCCGATCTTGTGGGGCGGCACCAGCGAGGGCATCATCGCATTGTTGAACACGGTGGCGAATTCGACGCCGATGGTGGCGATGCCGTAGGCGATCAGGAGCGGCAGGATCACGCCGGGGTCGCCGGGCTTGCCGATCCACATCAGGCTGGAGCCGATCACCAGCAGCGCGCCGAAGGCCGCGATCCAGGGCTTGCGCCGGCCGCTGGCGTCGGCAATGGCGCCGAGCACCGGCGAAGCCAGCGCAATCACGATGCCGGCCGCGCCCGTCGCAAAGCCCCACAGCGATTGCCCCTCGGCCGGCGTCGCCGCCACGAAGGTCGCGAAATACGGCGCGAATACGAAAGTCGTGATCAGCGTGAAATAGGGCTGCGCCGCCCAGTCGAACATGATCCAGCTTGCCACCGCGGCGCGCGACGCATAACGCGCCTCAAGATCACCGGCGTTGCCTGCGGGCATGGCTGTGGTCATCGTCATGATCGATATGTCCCGTCGAATCACGCGGGGTGTCTGGCCTCACGCGCCGGAATCCCTATAGCATCGATTGGTTGACGGAACGACACCAGCAACACCCGTGGAGCAATGGATGATCCGCCGAAGGCCGCTCCGGCACATGTTTTCCCCGATCGGCTTTTTTCTGATCGCCGCATTGCTGGTTGTCCGGACGCCCGTGTCCGCGCAGGATGCGCGCGGTTCCCCGCCCCCTGCGCCCGTCGCGATCCGTCCCGTGGACGCGAAACATGGCATGGTGGTGGCGCAGGAGACGCGGGCCGCCGCAATCGGTGCGGACATTCTGGCGCGTGGCGGCAATGCGGTCGATGCGGCGGTGGCGACCGGTTTCGCCATGGCGGTCACCTATCCCCGCGCCGGCAATCTCGGCGGCGGCGGTTTCATGGTGATTCACCTTGCAGAGCGGAATCGTGACATCGCCATCGACTATCGCGAGACCGCGCCAGGCGCGACCACGCGCGACATCTTCCTTGGCGCCGACGGCAAGCCGGAGCCTGCGAAGTCGCGCGATTCGGCGCTCGGCATCGGCGTGCCCGGCACTGTCGCCGGTCTGGCGCTGGCGCTTGAGTCATACGGCTCGGGCAAATTCACGCTTGCCGACCTGCTCAAGCCCGCGATCACGCTCGCGCGCGACGGGTTCAAGATCAGCGACGACACCGCCGACACGCTGCCGCAACGGCACCGGCGGCTCGCGCGCTGGCCATCGTCCGTGAAAATATTTTCGCGCCCCGATGGCAGCTCGCCGCGCGAGGGAGACCTGCTGGTTCAGACCGATCTGGCGGCGACGCTGACCGCGATCGCCGAGCGCGGGCCGCATGGCTTTTACCAAGGGCCGGTGGCGGCAAGGCTGGAGGCGGCGATCCGCGCAGCCGGCGGGATCATGACGCTGGACGATCTGAAGTCGTATCGACCTCTCGTCCGCGAGCCGGTGCGCGGCAGCTATCGTGGCTATGACATCGTCTCGATGCCGCTGTCGTCGTCGGGCGGCACCGTTCTGATCGAGTCGCTGAATATCCTCGAGGGATTCCCGATGCGCGATCTGCATCAGGGGTCGGCGGATTCGCTGCACTTTTTGATCGAGGCGATGAAGCGCGCCTACGCCGACCGCGCACGCTATCTCGGCGATCCCGCCTTCGTGCATGCACCGATCGCAACGCTGCTCTCCAAGGACTACGCCGCCAAACAGCGCGCCTCGATCGATATGGCACACGCAACGCCCGCCGCCGCAGTTCCCCTGCCGCCACCGCATGAGGGCGACAACACCACGCATTTTTCCGTGGCCGATGCCTTCGGCAACGCCGTCAGCAATACCTATACGCTGAACTTCAGCTATGGCGTCGGGCTGGTGGCGGAAGGCACCGGCGTTCTGCTCAACAACGAGCTCGACGATTTCACCGCGGCGCCCGGAGCGGCGAACGCATTCGGGCTGGTCGGCTTCGAGGCCAACCTGCCCGGCCCCGGCAAGCGGCCATTGTCCTCGATGACGCCGACCATCGTGCTGAAGGACGGCAGGCCGGTGCTGGTGACGGGATCGCCCGGCGGCAGCCGCATCGTCTCCACAGTATTGCAGGTGATCGTCAACGTGCTCGACTACGGGATGAACATTGCGGAAGCCGTGGCCACACCGCGGCTGCACCATCAATGGCTGCCCGATGAGGCCCGCGCCGAGCACGGATTTCCTGAGAACGTCATCGCGGAATTGCGGGCGCGGGGCCATGCCGTTGTCATGCCGATGGGACAGACCTCCGCCAACTCCATCGCCGTTTCGCCGGACGGCTTCCACGGGGCGGCCGATCCGCGAACGCGCGGGTCGGAGGCGGCGGGTTATTGAGACGAACAGACCGGCCAAGCCAGCCCTAACCCCCATCTCGTAATATTCATCCGGGTAATATTGACGGATTAATTATATCCGGGTAATAATTGCGACCCCACGATGGATGGTACCGATGATCCACGATCAAACACCCTGTTTCACCGCATTCGAGGGCCAGCGCCGCATTGCGTCCGGCCCGCTTGCCGATGTTGCGCTGGCGGTCAAGCACGCGGAGACGCGCACGACCGCTCCCATCGCGATCTACAGCGATGCGACCGGGCGGCCCGTCGACCTCGACCTGCGGGGGTCCGACGACGATGTCACCGCCCGTCTGCAGCGGACCTCGCCGGTCGAAGCGACCGGTCCGCGCGGCCGCGGCCGGCCGAAACTCGGCGTGGTCGCGCGCGAGGTGACGCTGCTGCCGCGGCACTGGGAATGGCTGAGCGCGCAGCCCGGCGGGGCGTCTGTCGCCTTGCGCAGGCTGGTCGATGAGGCCCGCCGCGCCAATGGCGAGCGGGATCGCAACCGCGCGGCCCGCGACGCCGCCTATCACTTCATGTCCGCGATGGCGGGCAATCTTGCGAACTTCGAGGAAGCCGCGCGCGCGCTGTTCGCAGACGACCGGCGGCGGCTGGCTGGCCTGATCGCTACCTGGCCGGACGACATCCGCGATCACGTCATCAAGCTGGTGGAGCGAATTTGACATTGGCGGCGACCTGCGGTCTCGCAATGCGACGTGTCAAATTCAAAGCTAGCTTTTCGGCGGTGCCGTCAGAACTCCTGCAAGGATCCGATCATGACCGCCGTGCGACCGCTGTGGCACGCATATGTCTTCTTCCTGATGCCGATGATGCTGAGCAACGTGCTCCAGTCGTTGTTCGGCACCATCAACGGCATCTATCTCGGCCAGATGATCGGCGTCGACGCCCTCGCCGCCGCCTCGATCTTCTTTCCGGTGATGTTCTTCTTCATCTCCTTCATCATCGGTCTCGGCGCGGGCTCGTCGGTGCTGATCGGCCAGGCGTGGGGCGCGAACGCCAGCGGCAAGGCGAAGGCGATCGCCGCGACCACGCTGGCGCTGACATTGCTCGGCGGCGTTGCGATCGCGATCGGCGGCGGATTGTTCGCGCGACATCTGATGGTGGCGCTGGCGACGCCGCCCAACATTCTCGACGCCGCAACCGACTACGCCCGCATCATGATGATCGCCATGCCGGCGACCTTCACCTTCCTGCTCGCCACCGCGATGATGCGCGGCGTCGGCGATACCGTCACTCCTCTCTGGGCGCTTGCGATCTCCACCGTGATCGGGCTCGTCGTCACGCCGGCGCTGATCCAGGGATGGTTCGGTCTGCCCCGGCTCGGCGTCGCCAGCGCCGCGATCGCCGCCGCGATTTCCTCGGTCGTGACGCTGCTTTGGCTCGGGGTCCACATGCGGCGGATGAATCATCCGCTGGCGCCCGATGCGGTGTTTTTCCGCGCCATGCGGCTGGACAGCGAACTGCTCGGCAAGGTGCTGCGCATCGGCGTGCCCACCGCGATCCAGCTCGTGGTGATGTCGCTCGCGGAAATCGTCCTGCTCGGCATCGTCAACGGATTCGGATCCGACGCCACCGCCGCCTATGGCGCGGTCAATCAGGTGTTAAGCTATGCGCAATTTCCCGCGATCTCGATCGCCATCACCGCGTCGATCTTCGCGGCGCAGGCGATCGGCGCCGGCGACAACCAGCGGATCGGCGCGATCGTCCGCACCGGAATGTGGCTCAATTTGCTTTTGACCGGCGGACTGGTCGCGCTCGGCTACCTGCTGTCGCGGCTCATTATCGGCCTTTTCATCACCGGCCCTGAGGTACTCGATCTGGCGCAAACGCTGTTGTTCATCGTGTTATGGAGCACGGTCCCGTTCGGCATGGCCACCGTGTACTCGGCCACCATGCGCGCGAGCGGCACGGTGCTGGTCCCGACGCTGCTGTCGATTCTCGCCATCGTCGCCGTGGAAGTGCCGGTCGCGGTCGTGCTCAGCCGCCGGATCGGGGTCGAGGGCGTCTGGATCGCCTATCCGGCCGCGTTCTGCACCATGATGGTGCTGCAGATGGGCTTCTACCAGATGGTCTGGCGCAAGCGCGAGATCAAACGGCTGATCTGAGGCGACAGTGTGCGGCGCGCGAGCCGGCGTCGAAGCCAACTCGGCTCAACAAATCGGGGCATGACAAATACGGAGTAAATCGATGCGCATTCTCGTGGTCGGGGCCGGCGCAACCGGCGGCTATTTCGGCGGCAGATTGCTCCAGGCCGATCGGGACGTGACCTTTCTGGTGCGTCCCAAACGCGCCGCCGAGCTGGCAAGCACCGGTCTCGTTATCAAGAGCCCGCACGGCGACGTGACACTGAAAAATCCTCCGACCGTGCAGGCCGACGGCTTGAGCGAGACGTTCGACGCCGTGCTGCTGGCCTGCAAGGCGTTCGACCTCGACGATGCCATCGCCTCTTTCGCGCCCGCCGCAGGCTCTCATACGGCCATCATTCCGCTGCTCAACGGAATGCGGCACCTGGAGAGGCTCGACGCCAAATTCGGCCGCGATCGCGTGCTCGGCGGCCTGTGCTCGCTCGCAGTCACGCTCAACGCCAAGCGCGAGATCGTTCACCTCGCGCCGATGCAGTTGCTTCGTTTCGGCGAGCGCGACGGCGGCATGAGCGACCGGGTCAGGGCCATCGCAAATGTCTTCGCCGGCGCCAATTGCGGATCGCAGGCGTCCGACGACATCATCCAGGACATGTGGGAAAAGTGGGTGTTTCTGGCGACGCTGGCCGGCGCCACCTGCGTGATGCGCGCTTCCATCGGCCAGATCGTCGCCGCACCCGGCGGCCGCGATTTCATCCTCGGCGCACGCGATGAAATCGCAGGGATCGCCAGGGCGGCCGGGAACACACCGCGCGAGGAAGTTCTGATTTCCTCCACCGGAATCCTGACGGCGGAGGGTTCGCCGCTGACCGCCTCGATGTTCCGCGACGTCGAGGCCGGCGCGCGGGTCGAGGCCGATCACATCATCGGCGATCTCATCACCCGCGCAGAGGCGGCGAGGCTACCCGTGCCGAAGCTGCGCACGATCTATACGCATCTGAAAGCCTACGAGAGCCGGCGGGAATGACGCTGCGCTGGAGCGCCGCCGTTCCTGCGCAAGCAGGGATCCATGCGCCATGTCGCAGACGGATCGATGATGGCCTGAGCCGCGGCAGTTCGGACACCCGTTCGAACGCCTCAGTATGTCGGGGATTACGGATCCCTGCGTTCGCAGGGGGCCACGGCGAGAGCGGGATGTCCGGCATTCATGGACAACGGAGGCAATCCTCAGAAATCCAGATCGACATAGGTCCGCGACGCCGGCACGCCAGCCAGCCACTCGCTCAGCAGCGGCCGGAACGAGGGCCGCGACTTGATCCGCGCATACCACGCCTTCGCCGCCTCGTCCTCGGCCCAGGGGACGTCGCCGAGATAGTCGATCGCGGATAAATGCGCCGCGGCGGCCAGATCGGCATAGGTCAGCTTCTCGCCGGCCAGATAATTCCGCGTCCGCGCCAGCCAGCCGATATAGGCCAGATGATGGCGCACATTCGCCTTCGCGGCGCGGATCACGTCTGTCTCGGGCGGGCCGCCGCCGTTCTCCTCGCGCATGAAGCGCTTGTAGATGCGCTCCGTCACCAGCGGGCCGGACGCCTCCTCGAAGAACTTCTCGTTGAACCACGCCATCAGGCGGCGCACCTCGATGCGCTCAGACATCGAGGCCGGCAGCAGCCGCCGCTCGCCGACCCGTTCGCCATAGGTCTCGTCGAGATAGTCCGCAATGATGGCCGCGCCGGGAATCGCCGGGATGCCTTCGGCGATCAGCACCGGCGTGGTGGCGGCCGGATTGAGCGCGAGAAATGCTTCGCGCCGCTCCCATACCCGCTCCTCTACCGGCCGCACATCAAGGCCGTGCTCGCCGAGAGCGAGGCGAATGAAGCGCGATTGCGGACAGAATGGATGATGAAACAGCGTGAACATAACGTCCTTGATAAGTATGCGATTCTTAAAAAAGTATCTCTAATGTGTTAACGCCGCCGGCCCAAAAGCCCGCCTGAAGCTTTGGGAGCGCCGATCGCGGATCAGACGAATTTCGGCATTGCCGCGATGCGGCGAATAAGCGAAAAAAGCCCGCAATGTGCCGTCGAATGCGATTCGGAGCAGATATTTCATGTTTTCCGATGCGATCAGAGCCGTCATTCTCGGGATCGTCGAAGGCGTGACCGAATTCCTGCCGGTGTCCTCGACCGGACATCTGCTGCTGGCGGAACGCTTCTTCGATCTCGGCGCGGGAGATTTCTGGAATACGTTCACGGTGCTGATCCAGCTCGGCGCAATTCTTGCAATTGTCGTCATCTATTTTGGGAAATTGTGGCGGATCGCGCTCGGCATGTTCTCCAATGCCGCGGACCGGCGTTTCGTCATCGGCGTGCTTGCGGCCTTCATGCCGGCCGTGATCGTCGGACTGCTCGCCGGCAGGTACATCAAGGAACTGCTGTTCAATCCTTGGGTGGTGTGTTTCTCGCTGATCGTCGGTGGCGCGGCGCTGATGTGGGTCGATCAACTCGACCACAAGCCGCGCGAGTACGACGCCACCACCTTTCCGCTATCGATGTATATCTGGATCGGCATCGCGCAATGCACTGCGATGATTCCCGGCGTGTCGCGCTCGGGAGCCACCATCGTTTCGGCGATGCTGCTCGGCGCCGACAAGCGCTCGGCGGCGGAATTTTCCTTCTTCCTCGCGATCCCGACCATGATCGGCGCCTTCGCCTATGATTTCTACAAGAGCCGCGCAGACATGACGAGCGACCATCTCGTCATCGTCGCGATCGGCTTCGTGGTGTCGTTCGTCACGGCGATCATCGTGGTGAAGGCATTCCTCAGCTACGTCACGCGCAACGGTTTTACCTTCTTCGCCTGGTGGCGGGTGATCGTCGGCACGCTCGGCCTGATCGCGCTGGCGCTGGGAAGATGATCTTGTCCCGGGCGCGATGCGGCGCATCGCGCTGCTTCGCTGAACCGGGACCACAACAAATGCAGTGATCCGTTACGGCCCCGGATCGGCAGCTCAACACGTCGTGCCGCGCAGTATCCGGAGCACGCGCGGCGAAGATCACGCCCCCTTGGTCGCGAACTGGCCGGCCTTGCGGAAACGCCAGAGATATTGCGGCACCACGGCCTCCATCGAGTCCGGCGAGATCCCGAGTCCCGGGAGCGTCAGGCCCGCAGCGGTCGCCGCCTCGGACACGACGTTGTCGGTCCTGAGCATGGTGACCTGATCCGGCGTCAGTTTCAGCGCGCCCGGCGCGAACTGCAAAAACATCGCCTTGAAGCGGGCGGCGATGAACGGCAGCGGCACCAGTATCCTGTCGCGCTCGATGACGCGCAGGATGATCTGCATGATCTCGCGCATCGTCAGCACCTCGGGACCGCCGAGTTCATAGACCGCGCCCGCCTTGGTCCGGCCGTCGACCGCGTCCGCGACCGCGGCGGCGACGTCATCGACATAGACGGGCTGCAGCTTCGTCGTCCCGCCGATCAGCGGCAGCACCGGCGACATCCGTGCCAGCGCCGCAAACCGGTTGGCGAACTGATCCTCGGAACCGAACATCACCGACGGCCGCAGAATGGTTGCGGACGGCATCGCCGCCAGCACCGCCTTTTCGCCGGCGGCCTTGGCGCGGGCGTAAGCCGAGGCCGACCTGGCGTCCGCGCCGATCGCCGAAACATGCACCATGCGCGCGCCCGCAGCCGCGGCCGCCTTCGCAACCGTCGCGGCGCCCTCGGCCACCACGGCATCGAAGGTCTGTGCGCCGCTCTTGCTCAGGATGCCGACCAGGTTGATCGCCACATGGGAGTCGCGCATCGCCGCGCGCACCGACGCCGGATAACGCAAATTGGCCTGCACGGCATGGATCTGGCCGACCTTGCCGAGCGGCTGCAGGTGTCCCGCCAGTTCGGGGCGCCGGACGCCGACCCGGATACGGTAGTCACGCTTGGCGAGCGCGCGAACCACATGCCGGCCGAGGAAGCCGGAGCCTCCGAAAACCGTGACGAGGGTGTCCATATTCGATGCCATGGTCTGGTCCTCAAGGGCGCTGGTATCAGGTCGAAAACAAGGGATATTCCGCCATTCCGCGGCCCGTCAACCGGCGCGATGCCCCACCCGTATTCGGTCGCCTCTTCAAGGATTTGACAAGCGCGCGGCCGATGCCTACTAACCCGGCCGTGCCCAGGTGGCGGAATTGGTAGACGCGCTGGCTTCAGGTGCCAGTGGCTGCAAGGTCGTGAAGGTTCGAGTCCTTTCCTGGGCACCATGACGCTTTCGAGCGCTGGTTTTGAAATCACATAAGCAAAATCAAGGAATTGACCCTTTCCGCTTCTGATGAATCAGAAGCAGTAGGCTCCAGCCCCGCCCCCTACAACTGAGATTTGGCGTTTATTATCTGCCGACGGGAGATCATGTCCCGCAGAAGGTTTGCCGGACTTCTTCCTCCGGGGCCGGCGGCTTCGCATAGTCCGCAAACTCCGGCTGGTCGTCGTAAGGACGCGCCAGCACTTCGACGAGCTGGTGAAATTTATCGAAGTGTCCCGCTTCGGCGTCTTGAATGGCCGCCTCGATGCGGTGATTGCGCGGGATGAACATCGGATTGGCTGCCAGCATGGCGGTGCGGCGGGACTCGGCGGCTCGCTCTTCAAGCGACAGGCGCTGGCGCCAGCGTGCGGCCCATGCGTCGAACGCGGACGGGTTTGCGAAAAGCGCCCCCACGCCTGCATCGCACTTGGGATCGACTGCCGCATCACACAGGGCACGGAAGGTCAATGTGAAATCCGCCTGATTCTCAGCCATCGATGTCAGAAGATCGGAGGCGAGTTCGAAATCTCCTTCCATTTCAGCCGCTAGACCGAGTTTCTGCCGAAGGCCGGCAAGGTATACCCGGTTGAAATGATCGTTGAAGAGCCTGATCGATGCGTTGGCGGCTTCAATCGCCTTGTCTGCGCCATCCGCCATCAGCGGCAGCAGTGTCTCGGCGAACCGGGTCAGATTCCATTTGATGACGGCAGGCTGATTGGCGAACGCATAGCGTCCAAAGTGGTCGATCGAACTGAAGACCTTGTCCGGATGGTAGGCGTCCATAAAGGCACAGGGGCCGTAGTCGATCGTCTCGCCGGCGATCGCAGTGTTGTCGGTGTTCAGAACACCGTGGATGAAGCCAACGAGCATCCATCGGGCGGCCAGCCGGGCGAGCGCCGCGACCACCGCGTCGTAGAAGGCGCGATACGGGTCTTCAGCCGAGCGCGCTTCCGGATAGTGCCGCTCGATGGCGTAGTCGGCGAGAACACGAAGATTCTCTACGTCGCCCCGTACAGCAAAATACTGAAACGTGCCGACGCGCAGATGGCTCGATGCGACGCGGGTCAGGACACCGCCCGGCAACATCCGCTCACGAATGACGTTTTCGCCGGTCAATACCGCGGCCAGCGAGCGCGTCGTCGGAATGCCGAGCGCGGCCATGGCCTCGCTGACAATGTATTCGCGAATGACAGGCCCTACCGCTGCGCGGCCATCGCCACCTCTAGAGAAGCGGGTCCGCCCCGAACCTTTGAGCTGAACATCATGGCGTTTGCCTGCAACGTCGACCACTTCACCGAGCAGGATGGCGCGCCCGTCTCCGAGCTGGGCGACGAAGTCCCCGAACTGATGCCCGGCGTAGGCTTGCGCGATCGGATCGGAACCGGGTGCGACGACGTTGCCGGAAAGAACGGCGACCCCTTCAGGACTCTTGAGAAACTGAGGATCGATGCGTAGCTGGCGGGCGAGCGCGTCGTTCACGCGCAGCAGTCGGGGCGCTGCCGCCGTCGCCGGTTTCACGCGCTGATAAAATACCTCCGGCAGCCGGGCATAGGTATTGTCGAAGGGGATGAACGCTGCCGCATCTGCGGGCGCGGAACGGGAAGTTTCTGTCAAGGACGTCATGGCCCTAAAGTCGTGACCTGGCCGCGAAAAGCAAGCCGGAGGTTTGCGGTTTGACGGGGCACAACGGAGCTACGCCCCTGCAATTTCGATGTGCGGGTCGGGATTAAAGATGTGCCGCACTTTGCGCAAGCCCGGGCGGTTGCCGTCTTTTCCTGGATTGCCGAAGCAGGCCATTCCCGGCAGTCTTTGGGCGATATGCGGCATCACGCCGTTCTATGCGGCCAGCCGCATGTCCTTTTCGATGATTTCGGAAAAGCCCTGGCGCCAGGACGGATAGCGTGGCGACCACCCGAGGTCCCGCTTGGCCTTGGCGTTCGATCCTGCCCGGGATTCGGTCATCATGACAACGAGATGTTGTCCGGCCACGATGCGGCCCAGCCAGGCGGGGATGCGGAACGGCGGTTTGGCGCCGAGCATCCTGGCGATCTCCGTGAGCCAGTCATGCACCGGCGCCGGGTCATCGTCGACGATATTGTAAACGCCCTCGCCACGCTCGACCGCGACCGCGGCCGCTTCGGCGGCATCGTCGACATGCAGGAATGACCACCACGCCGTGCCGCCGCCGATCAGCGGCATGCGGCGCTTGCGAATCTGCTCGATAATGGATGGATCGCAGAAGCCGGTATCCGGGCCATAGAATCCACCGTAGCGCAGCGCAACGCCGACCAACCCGGGCGTCGTCGTCACGGCGTGCTCGAGATAGCGGATCGCGTCGAGCGTGCCGCGGAGTTCCCGCGGCGGATCCTGATCGAGCGGATCGTCTTCGGTCTTCACGTGACCGCCGGTCCGTGCATAGGGCCAGCCGCAAAAGCTTTGCGCGACCATTCGCTTCGCGCCGCTGGCCTGCGCGGCTGCAAGAAGGTGGTCGGTTCCGACCGTGCGCAGCCGGTTGCTGCTCGCGAAGGTGCGGTCGAATTTGCGCAGGTCCGACGTGCCCTTCAAATCCGTGAGTTGATGCACGATCACATCCGGCCGCGCGGCAACGACCGCGGCATGAATGGCTTTCTCGTCGAGCGCATCAGCGACCACGGGGTCGGCGCCGAGTTTCCGCAAGAGGTCCGTTTTCGCGGGCGTTCGCGTCAATCCGGTCACGCTATGCCCTCTATGGATCAAACGTGGAACCAGGCGGCGTCCGACAGCGCCCGTGGCGCCAGCAACGAAAATACGCATGGAACACCTTACGGGTTGTTGCTGCTGACGGGTTAGGTTGGTGTTGTGTCCGATGAATACAAGCGTTCGCCAGCGCATCGGCAAGCGACCGCGAATCTGGTCGCATGCCGTCTTCTGATCCTGCGACACAGTCCCGCCATGAATTTGACAAGCGGCTTGAGGCTCGCGTCACGGTTCTGTCGCGCCGGTCGAGCCGTCGCTTGCAGACGCGGCAAAACCGTTCTTACAACGTCGGCCCTGCCTCAATGTCCGGCCATCTGTTTTTCGCTGCGCTTCACCGTTCGCAGCGACAGCGCCAGTGGCACGATCAGCGCTGCGATTCCCGCCAGTACGACGAACACGTCGATATAGGCCATGATCGCGACCTGGCCCTGCAGCATCCTGCCGATGTAGGCGGTGCTGGTGCCGGACACATTGCCCGTGGCCGTTTGCCCCCTGAAGTAAGTCTGCAGATGGTTGAGCGTATCGTTGTAGACTGGATTCCATGAGCCGATGTGCTCGACCAGCCGGCTTTGGTGGAACTGTTCGCGCCGCGCCAGCACGGTCTGGCCAATCGCGACACCGACGGAGCCGCCAAAATTGCGGGCGAGATTGATGAGAGCCGACGCCTGATCGGTCTTGTCCGGCGGAATGCCATCGTATGAAGCGGTGGTGATCGGGATGAAGATCAGCGGCAATCCGATGCCGAGATAGATGCGCGACCAGGCGAAATACCAGAAGTCGGCGTCGGGCGACATGCGCCACAGATCGAACATCGCGAGAGTCGCGATCGTCGCGCCTGCGGCAATCAGATAGCGCGGCTGAACAAAACTGATCCGTCCCACCACGACCATCATGAACATGGTGACGAGCCCGCCCGGCGAGATCGAAAGGCCGGCAATGGTGGCGGTGTAGCCATATTGTTCCTGCAGGAGTTGCGGCAGCATCTGCGTGGTGGCGATCAGCAGCGCGCCGGTCGCCAGCATAATGACGAAACACGAACCGAACTGCCGACCGGCGAGCATCCGCAGATCGATCAGGGGTTGCTTGCGGGTCAGCTCCCATGGGATGAACAGCATGGCAGAGATGATTGAGAGGGCTGCGAACGTCACGATGAAGGTCGAACTGAACCAGTCCTCAATCTGGCCGCGATCGAGCACCACCTCAAGCGCGCCCAGACACGTCGCAACAAGCAGGAAACCCGTGAGGTCGAAATTCGGACCCTCGGTCCACATGGCCTTGCGTTCTTTTTCGCGCATGGGCGAGGTCGGGATGATCAGGTAGATCAACACCAGCGACACGGCTCCCACGGGCACGTTGATGAGGAAGCACCAGTGCCACGACCAGTTGTCGCTGAGCCAGCCGCCGAGCGTCGGCCCGACAACCGGCGCGACCACGACAGCGATGCCGTACAGCGCAAAACCCTGTCCGCGCCTGGCCGGCGGAAATGCCGCGGCGAGGATCGATTGCGCCACCGGCGTCATGCCGCCGCCGGCGAGGCCCTGCATCACCCGGAAGATCAGCAGCGACTGCAGATTCCAGGCAAGACCGCAGAGCAGCGAGCTGAGCGTGAACAGCGCGATGCAGACCAGAAAGAAGTTCTTGCGGCCGAACATGGCGGCGATCCAACCGCTCGCCGACAGCACGATTGAATTGGCAACGAGGTAAGTCGTAATTACCCAGGAGGCTTCATCGGCGCTGACCGCGAGCCCGCCGGAGATGTAGCGCAATGCGACATTGGCGATGGTGGTGTCGAGCACTTCCATGAACGTCGCGACCGCGACGAGCGTGGCGATCAGCCACGGATTGACGCCGCCATATTCGCCGGTGTGAGAGTCGGCAGCCATTGCGCGCGACTCGCTCAGCGCACGGTCACGCGCGGCACCACCGACATGCCGGGCCCGAGCTCGACATCCGGCAGCTTGTCAAACAGGATTTTGACGGGCACGCGCTGGACCACCTTGACGTAGTTACCGGTGGCGTTTTCTGCAGGCAGCAGACTGAAGGCGGTGCCGCTGCCGGCCTGTATGCTGTCGATATGTCCGGAGAACGAGCGGCCGAAGGCGTCGATCTCGATCTCGACGGGCTGGCCGACGCGCATGTCGGCGAGCTGCGATTCCTTGAAATTGGCCGTCACCCAAACATCCAGCGGCACCACCACCATGATCGACTGGCCAGGCGAGGCGAGCGCGCCGACGGCGGCCGTGAGTTTCGTCGCCCGTCCATCGACAGTGGCGCGCAATTCGGTGCGGCTGAGGTCGGCGTCAGCACGATCCTTCTGCGCCTTGCTCTGGTCGATCTGGGCGCGAGCCGCCGCCTTCTGCGCAGCGAGGACGTCGATCTGCCGTTGCGCAGCAATTTGCGCGGCATTGGACGCGGCGAACGCTGCCTGCTTGCTATGGAGATCGGACGCCGCCTGCTGCGCGCGCTGGACGGTGCCCGCGCCGGTCCGCACCAGATCCTGATAGCGGCGGTTTTCATCTTCGGAGAATTTCAGCGCGGCTTGGGCTTCCGCCACCTGTTTTTCGGCGCGATCGATCTGGGCCTGCTGGGCCGATATCTGCGCGTCGAGATTTTGCAGGGTCGCATCGGCTTGCCGGATTTGCGCATCAGCCTGATCGACGGCGGCCTGATAGTCGCGGGGATCTATTTTCGCCAGAAGCTCTCCGCGCTTGACGACCTGATTGTCGGTCACGGCGACGTCGACGATGCTGCCCGTCACCTGCGGACTCACCAGCACCGGCCGCGTGTCGATGAAGGCATCGTCGCTGCTCTCGTAGTGCCGGGCGTGAAGATACCAGAGAATCCCGGCGATGATCGCGAGAACCACCAGCCCGAGACAAACGATTGCCAGGATCGGATGATTGCTGACGGTGCTGCGGATGCCCGATTGCCGGGAGGTCTCCTCAGGCGCGTCGTCCGGCGTCTTGGCCGGCTTGTCGCGACCCACAGCGGGCTGTTGTTGCTCTGATCGTACCTTGGCGCTGCCGGTGGGCGAGGAAGCATCCTGTCGAGGCGGTCTCTGATCGGCGCGACCCGAGCCCGCTTCTGCTGTCATGTCAGCCATGTACGGCCTCGCTCGCGCCCCCGTATCGCGATTTGACCAAAAATGTTAAACGGCCTCTGGGAAAACTTGTTCCGGCGCCGAGCGGCAGGGCCTTCCGATGCTATTTGATCCGCGAACGGCGCGGAAAGCGTGAGCGCCGCATGGCGCTCGGCTTCCGGCACGACACCGCAGCATGGCCGAAGGGACCTCGAACGAAATACGCATAGCCCCGGGCCTGGGCGCTGCGCGTTCCAGTTGGCAGACGAGGCCGCAACCCTGTGGTCGGTCGCGCCGGTGAGGTCAGGTCACGATGTCGCTGTACCCGCGTCCGGTGAGGCGCTAATTTCCGGGCTTGCCCCCAGCCGCGTCAAACGCAGGGCTGAGCCTTTAGCTACTGATAAAATCAGAAACGAGCGGCTCCATGATTTTGATTTGACGCATTTTCTTCGCGCGAACCGGTATCCACTTCGCTGGAAAACGCTATAAGTGCCTGGAATCGAAGAATCCGGGGCGAATTAGGGCAGACCGGCGTTCCCTGTTTTGGCTAAATTCGCCCGCGAGTCAGGAGTCCAGTGTTATGGCAGTATCAGAAATCATGCTTGCGGCGAGGCTGAACGATCAGGCCGAGATCTTTAAAGCAGAGGGGCGCTATGCAGAAGCCGAGCCGCTGTACAGACAAGCGTTGGCCATCTGCGCGAAGACGCGCGGGCTCGAGCATCCCTCTGTCGCACTCGGGCTGACCGATCTGGCCGAGCTCTACAGCCTCCAGGGCCGCTATGCCGAGGCCGAGCCACTCTGCAAGCGGGCGCTGGCGACCTGGCGAAAGGCGCTCGGGCCCGATCATCCGGATCTCGTGCAGTCGCTGAACAGCCTGGCCTACGTGTACAAGGCCCAGGGCCGCTACGCCGAGGCCGAGCCGCTCTACAAGCGCGGGGTCGCAATCTTCGAGAAATCGCTCGGAGCGCACCATCCCTCCGTCGCCTCGGCGATGGACAACCTGGCCTCGGTTTACAAGGACGAGGCCCGCTACGCCGAGGCCGAGTCGCTCTACAAGCAGGCACTCGCGATCCGGGAGAAGGCGCTCCCTCCCGATCATCCCGATGTCGCGCAATCGCAAAAAAATCTGGCCGATCTGGATAGCGCCCGGAAGAGCGGCGCGGCTGGAGGCGAATAACACCTATTGCGTTGCGAGAATTCCTGAGGAAATCGATTACGGCTTGTAAAAGACGGCAAGGACGGTTCCGCCACGACCGTCCTTCCCGGTCACGCTCGAAACTGGCAATGACCTCGATCGGGAGGACGTCACGTAACAAGAGCGTCACGTAACAAGAATGACTTTTGGGTAATCGCAAATCATCGTGTCCGTCGCGTTGTCGCCAGGCTGGACAGGAACATTGTCGTCTTAAATCGAGTTCTATCAGTTACCTGAGCGCGTTGCCGAAGCAGCGCCGCTGAGTATGACAAACTGATAGGAGTTTCCCAAAATGTCCGAAAACACTAATGGGACAGTGAATTATAGCGTGCGCGAAGCCGTGGGAGTTTTTTCCGACGGCGAGGCGCTGGAAGCCGCAGTTGATGAACTCGAGGTCTCAGGTTTTGACAGAGCGACGATTTCCGTGCTCGCAAGCGATGAGACGATCAAGGAGCGAATGGGGCCTCTTCATCACACTCTCGTCGAGATCGAGGACGATCGGCAGGCGCCGGGGACTGCCTTTGTCGAAAAGGACTCTCGTGTCGAAGGGGAAGCGGCGGCCGTAGGTATTCCCTTCTATATCGGCTGCGTCGCGGCTGCCGCAGTCGCTGCCGGCTCCGGTGGTCTGGCTGTGCCGACAATCGGCGCGATCATTGCCGGCGGCGCGGCTGGAGGCGGACTGGGCGCTCTTTTGGCCAGAGCGATAGCGAACCACCACAGCGAAAGCGTTTCGCAACAACTTTCGCGAGGCGGAATAGTCCTCTGGGTGAGTGTACGGGACGCCACCGCGGAGAACCTCGCCGTCCAGATATTGACGAAAGCCGGTGCTCGGGACGTCCATGTGCATGAGATACAGCGCGAATGGACATTGAAGGATCGACCTTTATCCGAGGTACAGCCCGATCCCCTGCTCCGCATCTAAACAGGTGTGGATTGACAATAAGCGTTCAATCGAACCTGACACGTTTCAGGCGGTCGCGCGCTTTCGAATACGAAAAAGCTTGATTTGCAGCTCTCGCCTCCTGCTCATTTGAGCGGTAGCTTGGAACAGCGCCGATTCGATGACCCCCGAGGCCGAGACACATGACCATTCGCCTGCACCGTGGCGATCTGCCGGACCAGGAGCTTGCGCGCTACACCCGTTCAGCCGCGATCGACACAGAGACGATGGGCCTCAATCCGCACCGCGACCGCCTGTGCGTGGTGCAGATGTCGCCGGGCGACGGCACCGCCGACGTGATCCAGATCGCGCACGGCCAGCATGACGCGCCGAACCTGAAAAAACTGCTGGGCGACCCGAACATCGTCAAGATCTTCCACTTCGCGCGCTTCGATCTCGCCGCGCTCTACAACGGGCTGAGCGTCATGCCCCAGCCGGTCTATTGCACCAAGATCGCCTCACGGCTGACCCGCACCTATACCGACCGGCATGGCCTGAAGGACCTGGTGCGTGAGTTGCTCAACGTCGATCTGTCGAAGCAGCAGCAATCGAGTGATTGGGGATCACAGACACTGAGCGACGCGCAACTCGCCTATGCAGCCTCCGACGTGTTGCACCTGCATGCCCTGCGCGACAAGCTCGACGCCATGCTGGCGCGCGAGGATCGCACCGACCTGGCGCGCGCCTGTTTCGAATTCCTGCCGACGCGGGCCAGACTCGATCTCTGCGGATGGAGAGACGAGGACATTTTTGCCCACGCGTGAGCAGCACGATCCGGGCTGCCGAGGGCGGTCGGCCGGACAGAACAGGCTGCGACATGAACAAATCCGCCCCGTTTCGGTCACACTCCTCGTTCTCGGTGGCGCCGGTTTTGCGGCGATCGTCACGGCAAATTGAGCACCGCGTTCCGGGTCGCGGGGACGGCGGAATCGTGCGGCCGGCCGCGGCGCTTCGTCTTGCGATGCCGGGCTGCGAAACGCCGCGGTTCGGGGTAGAATGGTCGGAGCGCGATCCAATTGCGTAGATCCGACTCAAACACTGTCTTTTGATTGAGCATGATCCTGTTCGAAAACCGGCTTTCATCTTTCGGGATCATGTTTTGAAACAGACGCCTGGAGCAGCGGTGTATCCGGTTCAGAAACCCACCTATCAAGCCGGACTGCAGACCGGGCTGGAAGCGCGTTTCGCCCGCGCGGCGCGCCACAGCCGCATGGTGCGGGCGTTGCGGATCGCGGTGCCGGCCGTGGTCGGTCTCGTCATGAGCGGACTGATCGCGATCGCGGTCTTCAATCCCTTTCGCGCGCTGGCCAAGCTGCCGCTCGACACGGACAATCTCGTCGTCTCCGGCACCAAGATCACGATGGAGTCGCCGCACTTGTCGGGCTTCACGCCGGACAAGCGGCCCTACGAGATGCGCGCCACGACGGCGACTCAGGACATCACCGATCCCGATCATGTCGAGCTGCATACCTTGCGCGCCAAGGTGCTGATGGAAGACCGCACGACGGTAACGCTGGATTCCCGCACCGGCCTGTTCGATACGAAAACGCAGATACTTGATCTGCACAAGGACATCTTCATGCAGTCGTCGACGGGATACGAGGCGCGGCTGAACCATGCGCTGGTCGATATGGGCCGCGGCACGGTCACCTCGGACCAGCCTGTCGACGTCAAACTGCTGAACGGGACGCTGACCGCCGACACCATGAAGGTCTCGGAAAAAGGCGACGTGGTGCGATTCGAAAACAATGTCGTGATGCATCTGATCCTGGACAATCCCGCCGCGACCGCGGATGCGGCCGCCAAGGAGACGCCGCCGCCGGCGGCATCCGCGGCGGAGCGCATGCACAGCCCCCCGCGCAAAACCGGCAACACGAAGTGATTCTGGCCATGCAAAGCCGTGTCGATCTCCCGCGGGCGACCCGCCTCGTCTGCCTGCTGTGCAGCGGATTGATCGCCTTCGCCGTGACGGCGGCCGGCGAAGCGGCCGGGCAAAGCTCGGTGCAGGGCGTTCCCAATGCGATGCAGGGCTTTTCGCAAAACCGCGATCAGCCGATCCAGATCGAGGCCGCCGCGCTGGAGATGCGCGACAAGAAAAAGGAGGCAACCTTCTCCGGAAACGTCAAGGTGGTGCAGGGCGACACCACGATGACGTCGAAGACCCTCGTGGTCTATTACGAGAGCGGCAATTCGGCCAATGCCAACGCCAAGGGCAACGCACCGGCGAAGACGACGATGGCTGCGGCGACGCCGGGACCGTCGGGGGCGTCCTCGATCAAGCGGCTGGAGGCCAGGGGCGACGTGGTGGTGACCCAGAAAGACCAGGTCGTGACCGGCGAGACCGCAGTGTTCGACACCAGGACCAACCTGATCACGATGCTGGGCAAGGTCGTCTTGACCCAGTGCAAGAACGTGTTGCGCGGCGACAAGCTGCTGGTCGACATGACCACCGGCGTGTCGCGCGTCGAATCCAATAGCGGCAGGGTGCAGGGTCTATTCATTCAGAACAACGAGAGCTGCGCGGGTTCCGGATCTCCCATAGCTCCCCTGGCCCCTAAAAAACCCAAGTAACATCATAGTGTTCGACCGGCGAACGCGACCTCCGAGGTTGCATCCATGCGCGACGCTCTGTATCTGGTGCGCGCGGCCTCACCGAAAGCATGACTAATTTCGGCCGCTCGCTGGGCAAGTGCGATCTGCTCCTTCATGCTTGTGCGACGAATCAGGCACGCTGCGGGTGCGGGCGAACGACCGTGAGAGGCTGAGCAAGCGCCCATGGTGGACATCTTCAACGTGTTCCGCAAACGGCCGCAGAAGCGCGGGCCGCAAGCGTTCGCACGGAACCAGCCCGGGATCACGGCGCTCGGCGACGACACCGTCGGCGACATGCTGACCAATCCGGTGCGCGACGCGCCGCCGGTTTCCCGCGCGGCTCCCCGCGACGTTCCTCCTGCCCCGCCCATCCCCCGATCCCGGCCGCCGGCTCGCCCGGCGCCGGAGGCTCCCCGTCCGCGCGCTGCCCCCAGCGAGAGCCGCACGCCGCGGATGGCCCAGCGTCCCGGCTACCTCGCCGTTCACGGCGTGGAAAAAAGTTTCGGTTCGCGACAGGTGGTGCGCGGCGTCAGCATCTATGTCCGGCGCGGCGAGGCGGTCGGACTGCTGGGTCCGAACGGCGCCGGCAAGACCACCGTGTTCTACATGATCACCGGTCTTATTCCTGCCGATCGCGGCACCATCGAACTGGACGGTCACGATGTGACGAAGCTGCCGATGTATCAGCGGGCGCGGCTCGGCATCGGCTATCTGCCGCAGGAAGCCTCGATCTTCCGCGGCCTCAGCGTCGAACAGAACATCCGCGCGGTGCTCGAGGTCGTCGAACCCAGCAAGAAGAAGCGCGAGGCCGAACTCGACGCGCTGCTCGAGGAATTCAACATCGCGCGCTTGCGCAAGTCGCCGTCGATCGCGCTGTCCGGCGGCGAGCGGCGGCGCGTGGAAATCGCGCGCGCGCTGGCGACGCGCCCGAACTACATGCTGCTGGACGAGCCGTTCGCCGGCATCGACCCGATCGCGGTTGGCGACATTCAGGACCTGGTGCGCCACCTGACCAATCGCGGCATCGGCGTGCTCATCACCGACCACAATGTCCGCGAAACGCTCGGCCTGACCGACCGTGCCTATATCGTCTATGCCGGCGAAATCCTGACCGAGGGCACTCCCGACGCGATCGTCAACGATCCCGACGTGCGGCGTCTCTACCTCGGCGAGGAATTCCGGCTATAACGCGCAGATAGCTGAACGGCTATGCTGGAGTGCGTGTCGCGATTCGCGAAATCCGCCGCGGGCTACTCGTCGTCATCATAGTGGTGATAGAAGCCGGGATCCGGCGCGACATAGCGCGGACGATCGTAGCGGTATTGGCCGCCGTCATCCTCATCGTCGTCATCATGCCAGCGTTCGACATAACGCTGCGCGCGCGTGCGGTAGCAATTCCCGTAATCGTCGCAAACCATACGCATCGGAGCGACTGGCGCGAGCTGCGGGGGCTCGCCGGCATAGGAGAAGTCGGCGGCGGACGCCCGAAACGCGACCAGCAAACTCGCGGCCGCAACAAGAAGGCTCATCCTCAACATGTGAATTTCCTCGTGGTGCGCTAAGAGACCGCGCCAAATCGAATCACCGGGCCGGGCTTCGAATTCCCTCCGCAAGCGCGACGGCTCTGGCGCCGCGGAGCCAGCCAAGTCCGCCGAAGCTGCCGGGCGGCGGTGGCCAAATTTGGAACCTGGTCGGGCTTCTCGGCGGCGCGATGACCGCCGTCTCGCCGCATTCTTCAGTCTTCCTCACGGACAAAATGGGGAGCGTAAAATGAAAATCGTGAAAGTCGTCGCTGCGGCCGCGTTGGCGTTACCGCTGCTGTCCTCGGCGGTGCTGGCGCAGGAGCGCGCCGGCGACGCTGCGCTGGGTGCCCTGTCGGGCGCGGTGGTGCTGGGTCCGGTCGGGGCGCTCGCGGGCGCGGTGGTCGGCTACACCGCCGGGCCGTCGATCGCGCATTCATGGGGAATGCGTCACTCCTCGAGACGACCGCACCAGCGATCAGCCAGACGATCGCAACGGCGGCTGACCACTGTGACCGATACCCGCCGCGCACCGCCCGCGCAGACGGGAAGGCCGCACGCCCCATCGGCAGCAGCGGCCACGCCGCGCGCCGTCGACCTCGAACCGACGATGCCGCCGGTGCAGGCCCTGGATTGACGACGCGTTCTCGATTCCGGTTCTTGATTCTCAAGGCTTGAATTTGAGAGGCTCAAGTTGATCCGGCGCGGGCCATGACGGTCGCGCGGCGCCTTCGCGTTTTGAATAAGCCGTGCCCTCGACTTGATCCGCTATCGGTTCGTTAAGAATTCGCTTCGAATCGGAATCATGCCCGCTTCTGATTTCGTCAGAAGCGGGAAACGCGCCGGCGACGCGAGCGAGCGTATTTTGACGACTCAGGGTCCCGCCAGAGTCGCATTTCGTCGCCGTCAAGGCGTGTACATCTCGCCGCAAAAAAGTTAAGCAAGAATCGGACCAATCTTGGACCGGTCTTGGCATGGCGCTGACTCAGAGACTCGAATTCCGACAGTCCCAGTCGCTGGTGATGACGCCGCAGCTGATGCAGGCGATCAAGCTGCTGCAACTGTCGAATCTCGACCTTGCCGCATTCGTCGAGAGCGAGCTGGAACGCAACCCGCTGCTGGAACGCGCCGGCGACGACGGCTCTGGTTCAGCGGCGGCGGACTCCACGCCTTCCGAAGCGGCTGCCGGCTTTTCAGACAGCGAGGCCGCGGCGTTCGGGGATGACGGCGCGGGCGATCGCACGGGCGGCCGGGATTCCGAATCCGCGTCTGAGGAGTGGATGAACCGCGATCTCGGCAGCCGCACCGAGATCGAGCACACTTTCGACAGCGGTCTGGAGAACGTCTTTCCGGAAGAGCCGTCCGAAGCCGCAGCGCGAACCGCGCAGGATTCCGCGCCGACCACGTTCACCGAATGGGGCGGCGGCGCTTCGAGCGACGACAGCTACAATCTCGAAGCCTTCGTCGCCGCGGAGGTGACGCTCGCCGAGCATCTCGCCGAACAGCTCGCGGTCGCGGTCACAGAGCCGGCGCAACGCATGATCGGACGATATCTGATCGATCTCGTCGACGATGCCGGTTACTTGCCGCCCGACCTCGGCGAGGTCGGCGACAAGCTCGGCGCCGGCGCAGGCGACGTCGCAGCCGTGCTGGCGGTGCTGCAGACCTTCGATCCGCCGGGGATCTGCGCCCGCAACCTGAGCGAATGCCTTGCGATCCAGTTGCGCGAGAAGGACCGCTACGATCCGGCGATGCGGGCGCTGATCGAGCATCTCGACGTGCTGGCGAAACGCGACTTCGCCGCCCTGCGCAGGATCTGCGGGGTCGATGACGAAGACCTCGCCGAGATGATCGGAGAAATTCGCCATCTCGATCCGAAGCCCGGATTGAAGTTCGGCACCACGCGCACGCAGACCGTCGTGCCGGACGTCTACGTGCGGCCGGGCCCGGACGGCGGCTGGCTCGTGGAACTCAACAGCGATACGCTGCCGCGCGTGCTGGTCAACCAGAGCTACTATGCGGAACTGTCGAAGACGATCCGCAAGGACGGCGACAAGACCTATTTCACCGACTGCCTGCAGAACGCCACCTGGCTGGTCCGCGCGCTCGATCAGCGCGCCCGCACCATTCTCAAGGTGGCGACCGAGATCGTGCGCCAGCAGGACGGCTTTTTCACGCACGGCATCGCACGCCTGAGGCCGCTCAATCTCAAGGTCGTGGCAGACGCGATCCAGATGCATGAGTCGACGGTGTCCCGCGTCACCGCCAACAAATACATGGCGACGAATCGCGGCATCTTCGAGCTGAAGTATTTCTTCACCGCATCGATCGCCTCAGCCGACGGCGGCGACGCCCATTCCGCGGAGTCCGTCCGCCATCACATCAGGCGGCTGATCGACGCGGAGGATCCGGCGGCCGTCCTGTCCGACGACACCATTGTGGAACAATTGCGCGCAGCCGGCATCGATATCGCCCGCCGCACCGTCGCGAAATATCGCGAGGCCCTGCGCATTCCCTCCTCGGTGCAGCGCCGCCGCGACAAGCAGAACCTGCCCGGCAAACCGGGAACGGCGTCCCCGCCGACCGACCGCTCCAGCGACGCCACGCCGGCTTGATTGCGCGCCCGCCACGCCCGATAATCCATTCCTACTCATGATGGACGAGGCGTGCCATGACACTTCGAATCTCGGGCAAGAGCATCAATGTCGGCGAGGCGCTGCGCGGGCGCCTCAGCGGTCGCACCGACGAAGTTCTCCGAAAATATTTTGACGGAAAGTATTCGGGTCATATCACGCTAAGCAAGGATGGTTTCGGGTTCCGTACCGACTGCGCGCTGCATCTGGATTCCGGAGTGACGCTCGAAGCCGAATCCAACGCCGCGGACGCCTATCTGAGCGCCGATCAGGCGCTGCTGCAGATCGAGAAGCGGTTGCGCCGCTACAAGAGCCGCCTCAAGGATCGTTCGGCCCGCAAGGCGCATGCCGCGGCAGAAGCGATCGCCGAGCTCGACGCGCCGAGCTACGTCATCGAGGCGCCCGCCGTCGACGGCGAGGAGGAGGTCACCGCCTTCAATCCGGTCATCATCGCGGAAGCCACGACGTCGCTCAGGCGGCTCTCGGTCAGCGAGGCGGTGATGGAGCTCGATTTCACCGGTGTGCCCGTGCTGGTTTTCCAGCATGGCTCCAGCGGCCGCGTCAACGTGATCTATCGCAGGCCTGACGGAAATGTGGGCTGGATCGACCCGCCGGCGGTCAACGGCTCGGCGTGACCAGCCGCAATTGACGCCCGGGCCGCCGATCCCTATGGTCCGCGGCCCTTCGGGATCGGTTTTCCACCGGGCAGGGACAAAAGTTCAGGAATTGGCATCGGGCTCGCGTTAGACTATAAGGCCGGTCACCCGGCCGGAGGGCCGCGAACCATGTGCGTTTGCCCTGATGTGGGCTCACGCAGTTGCTGCTTGTCTGACGTGTCTTTCGCAACCTGACGGCAAAACTCACCTCGGAACGTCATATGATGATTACCGACCTGGTCGCACCCGAGGCGATCATTCCTGCATTGAAAGTCAACAGCAAGAAACAGGCGCTGCAGGAACTGGCCGCGCGCGCTTCTGAATTGACGGGGCAGAACGACCGCGCCGTTTTCGAGGTCCTGTTGCGGCGGGAGAAGCTCGGAACCACGGCGGTCGGCTACGGCGTCGCGATTCCGCACGGCAAGCTGCAGAAACTCGACAAGATATTCGGCCTGTTCGCACGGCTCGACCGCCCGATCGATTTCGAGGCGATGGATGGCCAGCCGGTCGATCTGATTTTCCTGCTGCTGGCGCCCGAGGGCGCCGGCGCGGATCATCTGAAGGCCTTGGCGCGAATCGCAAGGCTGCTGCGCGATCAGGACATCGCCAACAAGCTGCGCGCCTCGCGCGATGCAGAGGCGATCTATTCCGTGCTCGCGCTGCCGCCGGCGACCGTCCCCTGAGCTGCTGCGAATCAACCAATCACACCGGCTGATGGTCCGCTTCCAGCATTCGCAGCCCTTCTCCGCGGGCTCTTGCGGCTGCTGAAATGCGCGAACGCAAATGCACTCCATAAAACGACGATGATTTCGGGGGCGAATCAATCCAAAATCATGGACGGATCGATTCGGGTATTTTTGAAAGGAATGGAGCAAAACCGCCGGCGTTTTTCGGGCCGAGCATGTCTCATCTGGAGCATGCTTCTGATTCAATCAGAAGCGAAAATGTTCTAGAGAGATTCTTAGTTCCGGCGGAACGATCGTCGAAGTCCCCTCCTCCACCGGACGATACGGCGAAGCTGGAGCCCGTTGGCCGCCGCTGACAGAAATCATCGACAATCCATCCGGAGTCATGATGCCTTTTGCGATATCCATCCTGCTGATCTGCGCCTTCGCTCTCGCGGTCACGACGCCGGCCGGCGCGGCGGATCCGAGGCTTCTTGCAAGCCTCGGCAAGCTTGATCCGCAAACACGGCTGGAACAGGTCTGCGACCTCGCGGCAGTCGAACACATCGGCAAGAGCGGAAATCTTCCGAAACCAGATCGCGCCAAATCCAACGTCATTACCCCGCCACGGCATCACGGCGACACGATCGAAGCCAGCGGCGGCGCGTTTCGCAGTGGCGGAAAATGGTACGCATTCTCGTACAGATGCAAAGCATCGCCCGATCATCTCAACGTGCTGTCGTTTACCTATCGCGTCGGCGCGATGATCCCGAAATCGAAGTGGCAGGAATACGGGCTGTGGGACTGAGCGGTTCTCAAGGCCGCACTGTCGTATGAAAATGCTCTCAGTCGATAACTTGCGCGCATTGATCGCAAAACCGGCGTCTGCTTTCGCGGAATAAGCGCCAAAAACTTTTCGTCACTCTTGAAGCCGCGTTAGAGCCATTCCGGCTTTGATGAAATCAAGCCGGGCTCCTTACGCGAACGGGCGGCGGCTACCGCTTGAAAATGCGATAGCGGCTGTCGGGAATCCAGTAACGCGAGGAGAATTTGCGGATGCTGGATTCCGGGTTCGTCGCTTCGCGACGCCCCGGAATGACGAGAACAAGTACTCAGTCAGTCCTTCACCACCCGCACGGCGCCGAGCGCCGCGCTGGTGGCGTGGGCGGCGTAGGCTTTCAGCGCCATCGAGATGTGGCGCTTGCGCGGCACGGCCGGCTTCCACGCCTTGTCGCCCTTCGCCTCCATCGCTACGCGGCGACGCTCGATCTCGGCGTCGTCGACCGCAAGATGCACCTTGCGATTGGGAATGTCGAACTCGATCGTATCGCCTTCCTCGACAAGGCCGATCGCGCCGCCCTCCGCCGCTTCCGGCGACGCGTGGCCGACCGACAGGCCGGCGGTGCCGCCGGAGAAACGGCCATCGGTGATCAGCGCGCACTGCTTGCCGAGACCTTTCGATTTCAGATAGCTGGTCGGATACAGCATCTCCTGCATGCCGGGACCGCCGCGCGGGCCTTCGTAACGGATGACGACGACGTCGCCTGCCTTGATCTTGTTGGTGAGAATGGCGTCCACCGCGGCGTCCTGGCTTTCGAAGATGCGCGCGGGACCTGAGAACTTCAGGATGCTATCGTCGACGCCGGCGGTCTTCACGATGCAGCCGTCGCGCGCGATATTGCCGTAGAGTACGGCAAGACCGCCGTCCTTCGAGAAGGCGTGCTCGGCATCGCGGATGCAGCCCTTGGCGCGGTCGGCGTCGAGTTCCTCGAATCGCCTGTCCTGGCTGAACGCGACCTCGGTGCGCACGCCGCCCGGCGCGGCCAGATAGAAATTGCGAACGCTGTCGCTTTTCGTCCGCTTGATGTCCCAGCGTTCCAGCGCGTCGTTCAGCGAGGCGCTGTGAACCGTCGGAAGGCTGCTATCGATCAGGCCGGCGCGATCGAGTTCGCCGAGGATGCCCATGATGCCGCCGGCGCGATGCACGTCTTCCAGATGCACATCCGCCACCGAAGGCGCGACCTTGCACAGCACCGGCACGCGACGCGACAGCCGATCGATGTCCTTCATGGTGAACGGCACTTCGCCTTCGTAAGCCGCCGCGAGCAGATGCAGCACGGTGTTGGTGGAACCGCCCATCGAGATGTCGAGCGTCATCGCGTTCTCGAACGCCTTGAAGCTCGCGATCGCGCGCGGCAGCGCGCTGCCGTCGTCCTGCTCGTAATAGCGCCGCGCCAGATCCACGATCAGGTGGCCGGCCTCGATGAAAAGGCCCTTGCGGTCGGCGTGGGTGGCGAGCACCGAGCCGTTGCCGGGCAATGCGAGGCCGAGCGCCTCGGTCAGGCAGTTCATCGAATTGGCGGTGAACATGCCCGAACACGAGCCGCAGGTCGGACAGGCGGAGCGCTCGATCACCTCGACCTCGGCGTCGGTGACCTTGTCGTCTGCGGCGGCGATCATGGCGTCGATCAAATCGATCGACTTGACCTTGCCGTTGAGGTTGACCTTGCCGGATTCCATCGGACCGCCGGAGACGAACACCGATGGAATGTTGAGGCGCAGCGATGCCATCAGCATGCCGGGCGTGATCTTGTCGCAATTGGAGATGCAGACCATGGCATCGGCGCAATGCGCGTTGACCATGTATTCGACGCTGTCGGCGATGATCTCTCGCGAAGGCAGGCTGTAGAGCATGCCGTCGTGGCCCATGGCGATGCCGTCATCCACCGCGATGGTGTTGAACTCCTTGGCGACGCCGCCGGCCTTCTCGATCTCGCGCGCCACGAGCTGGCCGAGGTCCTTGAGGTGCACATGGCCGGGCACGAACTGGGTGAAGGAATTCACCACGGCGATGATCGGCTTGCCGAAGTCCTCGTTCTTCATGCCGGTGGCGCGCCACAGTCCGCGGGCACCGGCCATGTTGCGGCCGTGGGTGGAGGTTCGGGAGCGATAGGCGGGCATGGGTTTTTTCCCGGACGTTCAACAGTTTGGCGGGACCATACAGCCCCGCCACCGGAGGCGGCAAACAGAAAAGCGGCTGCGCTGAACGCGCCGCCGCTTTCCGCTAACTCGTTGCTCCGCACCGGCTTGGCGCAGGATCAGTGCACGCTGACAGCCTGCAACTCGTTGCTCCAGGCGCTCGCGACCGCGGCCTCGCGCGAATCGGTGAGCATGATCGGCGTGCCGTCGGCGGCATGCAGCGCGAACAGCATCAGGCCGGGCGCGATTTTCGGGGCCTGCGGAAACAGTTCCGGCACGTCCTCGGAACGAACCTGCTTCACGTAGGCGATATGGCCTTCGCCGAGCTGCGCCAGCGTCTCGATCGAGACGCCTTCGGGTCGGAATGTGGAACTCACTTCACTCATGGTCTCGACTCCTTCTGTAGACTAAGCGGTCGAGTCCGCTACTCGTTGCACTCGGATGCATGATTTTCACCGGTCCTTGCCTGTCCGGGCCATGCATTATTCGTGTTCATTGATCGCGATTGTCTTAACGACCCTTTCAGGTTCCGGCCTGGCCAGATCGACTGACAATAGCCCGTTTTTCAGGTCCGCGCCCAGCACCAACATCCCCTCCGCCAGCACGAAGGTGCGCTGGAAGTGGCGCGCGGCAATGCCGCGATGGATGTATTGCCGGGCCTTCTCCTCCTGTTGGCGCCCCCGGATCACAAGCTGATTTTCCTCAATGGTCACATCGAGTTGGTCTCGGGTGAACCCCGCCACCGCCAGCGTGATCCGCAGGCGCTCCGGCTCGCCGTTGTTACGGTCGCACCGCTCGATGTTGTAGGGAGGATAGCCGTCGGCGCCTTTCACGACGCGGTCGAGCGCACGCTCAATCTCGTCGAATCCCAGGAGAAATGGACTGGACAACGAAGGAACACGAGACATCACAAAGTCCTCTCGAAGCGACTTTGACGTGCACGGTCCTGTCGGATCGTGCGCTGGGGCCCTTGCGGCGCCCCGTTCGGCCGTCCGGGGCTTCCCGGTCGGTCAGAGCGAATATGGCGATGATTTGCACGCTGTTCAAGACGTCCGGCCCACCGGCCAACACTTTGAAATCGGGTCAGGAATCAAGCCGCTTACGGCCGCAGGCGCTGAACAGATGCAGCTTGTCCCGCACTGCAACCGCGCGAACCCGCTCGCCGACCGACGGACCGCCCTGACCCGGGATGCGGACCAGAATCTCGCCGGGAAGCGATTGGTCCGGTCTCGCGCTCGCAGTCCGCGCGCCGGCGGCCGGCCGGTCGCGGACACCATAGACATAGGTTTCGGCTCCCACCTGTTCGATCGTCTCGACGGTCAGTTCCAGCGCGACGCCGCCGGGGGGAACCGGTTCGTCGGTCAGCACCAGATCTTCCGGCCGGACCCCGAGTATGCCTGACTGAGCTCCCGCGCCGGCGAGGCTTATATCGCCGCCCGGCAGGGGGATGAGGTTCATCGGCGGCGCGCCGATGAACGATGCCACGAAGGTGGTGGCGGGCTTCCGGTAGATCTCCAGCGGATTGCCGATCTGCTCGACAAGGCCGCCATTCATCACCACCAGAATGTCGGCGAGCGTCATCGCCTCCAGCTGGTCGTGGGTCACGTAGAGCGAGGTGGTCTTCAGCCGGCGTTGCAGTTTCCGGATCTCGACCCGCATGGCGATCCGGAGCTTCGCATCGAGGTTGGACAGCGGCTCGTCGAACAGAAACAGCTTCGGCTGCCGCACGATCGCGCGTCCCATGGCGACGCGCTGGCGCTGGCCGCCGGAGAGTTGCTTTGGCTTGCGATCGAGCAGCGAGCCGATTTCGAGAACCTGCGCAGCCTCGTGCACACGGCTGTCGATCTCCGGCTTGGCCATGCCGCGGTTGCGCAGGCCGTAGGCCATATTGTTGTAGACGCTCATGTGCGGATAGAGCGCATAGTTCTGGAACACCATCGCGATGTCGCGGTCGGCCGGTCCGATCTCGTTGACGATACTGCCGCCGATCTCGATCTCGCCCGAGGTGACGGTCTCCAGGCCTGCCACCATGCGCAGCAGCGTGGACTTGCCGCAGCCGGAAGGGCCGACCAGCACGCAGAACTGTCCGTCGCCGACTGCGAGGCTGATGCCCTTAATCGCCTCGACATTGCTGGCATAGGTCTTGCGGACGTTGCGGAGCGTGATGTCAGCCATGTGAACTCACTTCTCCGTCTCCACCAGTCCGCGCACGAACAGCTTCTGCATCACCACGACGATGAACACCGGCGGAAGCATCGCGAGCACCGCGGTCGCCATCACCACCGGCCATTCGGTCAGCGCATCGGAGGTGACGATCATCTTGCGGATTCCGATCTGGATGGTCTGCATGTCGTCGCGGGTGGTAATCAGCAGCGGCCACAAATACTGATTCCAGCCGAGGATGAACAGGATCACGAACAGCGCCGCCATGTTGGTGCGCGACAGCGGCAGCAGCGTATCCTTGAAAAAGCGGAACGGACCCGCGCCGTCGATGCGCGAGGCCTCGAGCAGCTCGTCCGGCACGGTCATGAAGAACTGCCGGAACAACAGCGTCGCGGTCGCCGAGGCGATCAGCGGCAGTGTCAGTCCGGCATAACTGTCGAGCAGATGCAGATCCGCTGCGATCTTGTAGGTCGGATAGATCCGGACCTCGACCGGCAGCATCAGCGTGATGAAGATCAGCCAGAAAATCGTCATCCGGAACCGGAAGCGGAAATAAACCACGGCATAGGCGGAGATGATCGAGATCGCGATCTTTCCCACAGCGATCAACATCGCCATCACGAGCGAGTTGAACAGCATCACGAGCACGGGCTCACGCGTGGTGCCGGACGAGCCGACGAACAGCGTCTTGTAAAAGGTTTCGAGGAAGTGATTGCCCGGCAGCAGCGACATCTGGCCGTTGGCGATGGCTGCGGTGTCCTGCGTGGTCGCGACGAAGGCGAGATAGACCGGAAAGGCCACGATCAGCACGCCGATGCAAAGCACGACATGCGGGATCAGGTTGCCGAATTTCCGATGCTCGATCATCAGTAATTCACCCTGCGCTCGACAAAGCGGAACTGGATCGCGGTCAGCACGATCACGATGCCCATCAGGATCACGGACTGCGCCGCCGAGCCGCCGAGATTGCCGCCGAGCAGGCCGTCCTGGTAGACCTTGTAGACAAGCGTCTGGGTGGCGTTCGCCGGTCCGCCCCGCGTGATGGTGTCGATGATGCCGAAAGTATCGAAGAAAGCGTAGACGATGTTGACGACAATGAGGAAGAAGAGCGTCGGCGACAGCAGCGGGAAGATGATGGTCCAGAACCGCCGCGCCGGTCCCGCGCCGTCGATCGCCGCGGCCTCGATCACGCCCGTCGGAATCGCCTGCAGGCCGGCGAGAAAAAACAGGAAGTTATAGGAAATCTGTTTCCATGCCGCGGCGAGGACGATCAGCGCCGCCGCCTGATTGCCGTCGAGCAGCGGATTCCAGTCGAAGCCCATGGCGCGCAGTGCATGCGCGATGATGCCGAGCGATGGGTTGAGCATGAACACCCAGAGCACGCCCACCACGGGCGGCGAGATCGCATAGGGCCAGATCAGCAACGTGCGGTAGACGATGCTGCCGCGCAGCGGCCTGTCGGCCATGACGGCGAGCAGAAGGGCCAGCGAGAGCGACGACAGCGCGATCAGAAAGGAGAACACGAAGGTGCGGACCACGGCGTCGAAATAGTCCGGCTGGCTCAGCACGTCCTTGTAGTTGTCGAACCAGACGAAAGTTGTCGACAGTCCGAAAGCGTCCTGCAACAGGAACGACTGAACGACCGCCTGCACGGCGGGCCAGTAGAAAAAGATCAGCACCACGGCGAGTTGCGGCGCGACCAGAAGATAGGGCAACAGACGCGACTGAAAGACGGTTTGCTTCTGCATGAAGGCCCCGGAGCGTCATGCCCGGGCTTGCCCCGGGCCTCCATCATCTTCGCAGGATTGCCGGATCAAGTCCGGCAATGGCATGCCGTCGGCCTGGTCGACAGCCTCACTTCACCGCCGTCTTCTCGAACTGACGCAGCATGACGTTGCCGCGCTCCACCGCGGCATCGAGCGCCTGCTGCGCGGTCTTCTTGCCCGCCAGCGCCTGCTCGATCTCCTCGGCCCAGACGTCGCGCAGTTGCACCATGTTGCCGAGCCGCAGGCCGCGGGAATTCTCGGTCGGCTCCTTGTTGGTCAATTCCTTCAACGGCGTTTCGAGATAGGGATGGTCCTTGTAGAAGCCCTCCTCTTTGGCCTTGGCATAGGCGGCCTTGGTGATCGGCAGATAGCCGGAGACCTTGTGGATATAGACCTGCCGATCGGTATCGGAGAGGAAGGCGAGGAACTTGGCGACGCCCTTGTAGACCTCGGGCGATTTGCCGCCCATCACCCACAGCGATGCCCCGCCGATGATCGAGTTCTGCGGCGCGTCCTTGACGTCGGGATAGTAGGGCATCGGCGCGTTGGTCCAGTGGAATTTGGCCTGCTTGCTGACATTGCCGAAGAAGCCCGACGAGGTCAGGAAGATCGGACATTCTCCCGACGTGAAACGCCCTTCTCCGGTGTTGGTCCGTCCGGAATAATCGTAGGTCTTGTCCTTCTGCAGGTCGATCAGGTTCTGCAGATGACGCACCTGGAGCGGACCGTTGAACACCAGCCTGGTGTCGAAACCGTCGAGACCGTTGGCCTTGGTCGCGAGCGGCACGTTGTGCCACGCCGAGAGTTGCTCGAGATTGACCCAGGTCACCCAGGCATTGGAGAAGCCGCAGGTGGTATAGCCGGCCGCTTTCAGTTTCCTGGCGTCGTCGAACACTTCCGGCCAGGTCTTGGGAATCTCGGCAATGTTGGCTTTCTTCAGCGCGTCGAGGTTGACCCACATCACGGTGGACGACGAGTTGAACGGAAACGACAGCATCTCGCCCTTGGAGGTCGAGTAGTAGCCGGTGATAGTCGGCAGATAGGCCTTCGGATCGAACTTCTCGCCGGTCTCGGCCATCAGCTTGTAGACCGGCTTCACCGCCCCGGTCGCCGCCATCATGGTGGCGGTGCCGACCTCGAACACCTGCAGAATCGCGGGCGCGGTGCCGGCCCGGAACGCCGCGATGCCGGCGTTCATGGTGTCGGCGTAGCCGCCCTTGTAGGTCGGGACCACCTTGTAGTCGCTCTGCGAGGCATTGAAGTCATTGGCGAGCTTGACGATAACGTCGTTGTTTCCGCCGGTCATGGCGTGCCACCAGTGGATTTCCGTCAGGGCGTGAGCGGGCGTCGCCAGGCCGAGAACGGCGGCAATCGCGACCGCCCCGGCAAATCGTCGAATACCCATCATTTTCCTCAAGGGTTGGCCGTTATCTTCGTTTCGCGCGATACGGCGCTGGATAACCTGCAAACGATCCTGAAAGCGAAAGGAGGATACCGGGCAAACTGCATCCAGGGAAAGGTCAAATCGAGGAACTCAACCACTTGTATGAAACGGAACGTATCGCGGTCGGGTTCCATCTCGTGACGCAGGATCGGACGGAATCAGCAATCCATCGCGCCGGGCACCCGCGTCTGTACCCATGTCTTTGGAATGTCAGTTCTTTGGAATGCCAGCGAAGAAAGCCGGACGCAGGTCTGTTCAAGCGATCCCGGGACATCGGTCGGACGATGGTGGAGCCAGGCGGGATCGAACCGCCGACCTCTTGCATGCCATGCAAGCGCTCTCCCAGCTGAGCTATGGCCCCAAGATCACGATGATTCCGGATCGATTCGATCCGGAATCGTGAACGTGATCATTTCCAATATTCCAGAGCGCGCTGCGGGCGGAAAACCGCACCACACTTTTCCTCATCCCGCTCCAGACCGGTCCGCACCAAATCAGCAGCGCGGCCCTAAAGACCCCTGAACCACAGTTCAGGGTCGATCTCAAGTCTCCTCGTCGTCTCCGACGTCGCCGATGATATCGGTCACGTCCTCGTCGCCCTCTTCCTCGTCGGCGATGAAGGTTGAGTCGTCGTCCTCGTCGTCGTCGAGGGTGTCGTCGATCTCGATATCATCCTCGGATTCCGGGACAACTGCCTTCTTGACCTTGCCGGTGTTTTCCTCGGCGTCGGCCTCCTCCAGCGAAACCATCTCTTCGGCTTCCGCCGGCTCCGGCGTCGCATCGGACGCGGAAGCCGCGGCAGCGGCGGCGCGCGCAGCCTCGCCGCGGGTTCGCATCGGCGCCACGACGATCGGTACGACTTCGCCGGTATAGGGCGAGATCACCGGGTTCTTGTTCAGATCGTAGAACTTCTTGCCGGTGGTCGGGCAGATGCGCTTGGTTCCGAGCTCTGATTTGGCCACGTGGGGAATCCCGGGATATTCTTGAAAAGCGGAGCTTCACTTGGCTAGTTGCGACGGCCCTGTCAATAGCGCTTTGCAGACCCCAGCCGCGGGCGTGACGCGCAGCCGCCCCTGTGATACCAGCCGCCCACAACAGGAACCCGTGATCTTGACTCATTCCGGCCAGCCGATGCCGCTCGAAGCGCGAAAATGCCAGTCCCTGACCGGCCGCGTCCGGGTGCCCGGCGACAAGTCGATCTCCCACCGGTCGCTGATCCTAGGCGCGCTGGCGGTCGGAGAAACCCGGATCTCGGGCCTTCTCGAAGGCGAGGACGTGCTCAACACCGCCAAAGCGATGCGGGCGGTGGGGGCCAGGGTCGAGCGCATGGACGAAAAAGGCGGAATCGTCTGGTCGGTGCGCGGCGCCGGCACCGGCGGATTCGCAACCCCGGCAGCTCCGCTCGATTTCGGCAATTCCGGCACCGGATGCCGTCTCGTGATGGGGGCGGTTGCCGGTTGTCCAATCACTGCGACTTTCGATGGCGACAGTTCGCTGCGCTCGCGGCCGATGCGGCGTATCCTCGATCCGCTGGAATTGATGGGCGCGCGGGTGGTCTCGCAAAGCGACGGCGGCCGCCTGCCGCTGACGCTGAAAGGCGCGCGCGATCCGCTGCCGATCGTGTATCGCACGCCGGTCGCCTCGGCGCAGATCAAGTCGGCGGTGCTGCTGGCGGGATTGTCCGCGCCGGGCGTCACCACCGTCATCGAAAGCGAGGCCAGCCGCGACCACACCGAGCTGATGCTGAAGCATTTTGGCGCGACCATTGTTTCCGTGCCGGATGGCGCGCACGGGCGCAAAATCTCGCTGACCGGACAGCCCGAACTGCACGGCGCCGCGGTCAGGGTGCCGGCCGATCCGTCGTCGGCCGCGTTTCCGGTCGTCGCCGCCCTGATCACCGCAGGCTCTGATGTTGTGTTGACCGACGTGATGACCAACCCGGTGCGAACCGGGCTGTTCGCAACACTGCGCGAGATGGGCGCCTCGATCGAGGAGAGCGAGACGTGCAGCGATGCCGGAGAGCCGATGGCGCAACTGCGGGTGCGCGCCTCGAAACTCCGAGGCGTCGAGGTGCCGGCCGAGCGAGCGCCGTCGATGATCGACGAATATCTCGTGCTCGCGGTCGCGGCCGCCTTTGCCGAGGGCACTACCGTGATGCGCGGCCTGCACGAATTGCGCGTCAAGGAATCCGACCGCCTTCAGGCGACAGCAGCCATGCTGCGCGTCAACGGCGTCGCGGTCGAGATCGCCGGCGACGACCTGATCGTCGAGGGACGCGGCCATGTGCCGGGCGGCGGTCTGGTCACGACCCACATGGATCATCGCATCGCGATGTCGGCGCTGGTGATGGGATGCGCGTCGGACGCGCCGGTCAAGGTCGACGACACTGCCTTCATCGCCACCAGTTTCCCGGATTTCATTCCGACGATGCGGCGGCTGGGAGCGGATTTCGCATGATCATCGCCATCGACGGACCCGCGGCATCGGGAAAAGGCACGCTCGGCAAGCGGCTGGCGGCGCATTACCACTTTCGCCATCTCGACACCGGCGTAATTTATCGTGCCGTCGCGAAAGCCCTGATCGACGCCGGCGCGGACCCGGCTGATGAGGAGCGCGCAGTCGCCGCCGCGCTCGAACTCGACCCGGAAAAATTCGGCCATCCGGCCCTGAAAACCCGGGCCATCGGAGAGGCGGCGTCAGTGGTATCGGTATTCCCAGGGGTGCGCGAGGCGCTTCTGACCTTTCAGCGCCAGTTTGCCACCGAGCCGCCCGGCGCGGTGCTCGACGGACGCGACATCGGAACCGTGATCTGCCCCGACGCCGACGTGAAGATCTTCGTGGTGGCCGATCCGGTCGTACGCGCCCGCCGGCGCACGCTGGAGGCGCGCTCGCGCGGCGAGGATGTCGACGAGGCGGTGGTTCTGGCAGACATCCTCAAACGCGACGACCGGGATCGCAACAGGCCCGTCGCGCCGCTGAAGGCGGCCGCCGACGCCCACGTGCTCGACAATTCCAACCTCGATATCGAGGCCGGCCTGAAGGCCGCCATCGCCATTGTCGAGGCGGTCAGGGCAGGACGCTGAATCTGGCGCAAGCGGGACCGGCGTTTCAGCGCTCCTTCCTGAAACGCAATCCGCGCTTGCCGCAGAATGTCTCAGGCGCTATATCCACGGCGTCCGGGCCGCCACCGATAATGTCGGGGCCGTCCGAGCGGGCCGGCCGGAGTTTCAAGCTCTCGCCGTCATTGGAGGAACGCCCCGCTCAAGGTCTTGACCCTCGATCGTTTTGCGATCGTCGAAGGTCCCGGAGACATTCATCGTTTCGAACGTGAAGGCTGCTGCCGGCTCGTCGTTGCATGTTCCCGCACGACGGTCGTCAGGATTGCGGACCCCTGACCCTTCCCGCGCGAAACGCCCGTCAACCTGAACCGCCGGCAATTATCCCGCTTGGAGAACAAATGGCTTCGACTGATACCTACAACCCGTCCCGTGACGATTTTGCCGCAATGCTCGACGAGTCCTTCGCCGGCGGCAACCTGCAGGAAAGCTCCGTCATCAAGGGCAAGGTGGTCGCGATCGAGAAGGACATGGCCGTCATCGACGTCGGCCTCAAGACCGAAGGCCGCGTGGCGCTGCGCGAATTCTCCGGACCCGGCCGCGAAAGCACGCTGAAGGTCGGCGACGAAGTCGAAGTGTTCCTCGACCGCATCGAGAACGCGCTCGGCGAGGCCGTGCTGTCGCGCGACAAGGCTCGCCGCGAGGAAAGCTGGGGCAAGCTCGAAAAGGCGTTCCAGAACAACGAGAAAGTTCACGGCGTCATCTTCAATCAGGTCAAGGGCGGCTTCACGGTCGATCTCGACGGCGCGGTCGCCTTCCTGCCGCGCTCGCAGGTGGACATCCGTCCCATTCGCGACGTCGGCCCGCTGATGAACAACACGCAGCCGTTCCAGATCCTCAAGATGGATCGCCGCCGCGGCAACATCGTCGTGTCGCGCCGCACCGTGCTCGAGGAAACCCGCGCCGAGCAGCGCCAGGAACTGGTGCAGAACCTCGAAGAGGGCCAGGTGATCGACGGCGTGGTCAAGAACATCACCGACTACGGCGCATTCGTCGATCTCGGCGGCATCGACGGCCTGCTGCACGTCACCGATATCGCGTGGCGCCGCGTCAATCATCCGACCGAGGTGCTGGCCATCGGTCAGACGGTGAAGGTCAAGATCATCAAGATCAACCACGAGACCCACCGCATCTCGCTCGGCATGAAGCAGCTGCTGGACGATCCGTGGCAGGGCATCGAGGCGAAGTATCCGCTCAACGCCCGCTTCACCGGCCGCGTCACCAACATCACCGATTACGGCGCGTTCGTCGAACTCGAGCCGGGCATCGAGGGCCTGATCCACGTTTCCGAGATGTCGTGGACCAAGAAGAACATGCACCCCGGCAAGATCGTCTCGACGTCGCAGGAAGTCGAGGTGCAGGTGCTCGAGGTCGACAGCGTCAAGCGGCGGATTTCGCTCGGTCTCAAGCAGACCATGCGCAATCCGTGGGAGGCGTTCGTCGAAAAGCACCCGGTCGGTTCGACCGTGGAGGGCGAGGTCAAGAACAAGACCGAGTTCGGCCTGTTCCTCGGCCTGGAGGGCGACGTCGACGGCATGGTCCATCTCTCCGATCTCGACTGGAAGGTGCCGGGCGAGCAGGTCATCGACAACTTCAAGCGTGGCGACATGGTCAAGGCCGTCGTGCTCGACGTCGACGTCGAGAAGGAACGTATCTCGCTCGGCGTCAAGCAACTCGAAGGCGACCCGTTCGCCGAGCCGGGGGACGTCAAGAAGGGCGCGGTCGTGACCTGCGAGGTGCTCGAGGTGAAGGACGGCGGCATCGAGGTGCAGATCGTCGGCACCGAGTTCCAGACCTTCATCAAGCGCTCGGAACTGGCGCGCGACCGCAACGACCAGCGCACCGAGCGTTTCGCCGTCGGCGAGAAGGTCGATGCCCGCGTCATCCAGTTCGACAAGAAGGCCCGCAAGGTGCAGGTCTCGATCAAGGCGCTGGAAGTCGCCGAAGAGAAAGAAGCCATTGCGCAATATGGCTCATCCGACTCGGGCGCGACGCTGGGCGACATTCTCGGCACCGCGCTGAAGCAGCGCACGGACAAGTAAGCCTCAGGCTTCCCTGTTGCAGCAACCAAGGCCCCGGTTTCGACCGGGGCCTTTTTATTTTGCAATGACGCTTGGCCGCGGAACCCGAACGCCCGTGTTTGCGTTTTATGGGACACGCAGGTTTTCCGCGAGTCCAGGTGGACGCCGGAGAGCAGGATGAGCAGATGAGGAAAAGTGTGCAGCGGTTTTCCGCCCGCATCCCGCTCTGAAATTATTACGAATCGATCACGATCATGATTTTGGATCGCTTTGATCCACCATCGTGATCCAGGCCCCCGGAGATGATGGATCAGCGAGTGCGCTCTAGATCGTCTTTTCCGGCCAGCGGCACAAGTCGTTAATCAGGCATACCGCACAGCGCGGCGATCGCGCCAGGCAGGTATAGCGTCCGTGCAGGATCAGCCAGTGATGCGCATGCAGCATGAATTCGTCCGGAATCACGCGCTCGAGTTCGAGCTCGACTTCGAGCGGCGTCCTGCCCGGTGCCATGCCGGTGCGGTTGCCGACGCGGAAGACATGGGTGTCAACCGCCATGGTGTGCTCCCCGAAAGCCATGTTGAGCACCACGTTTGCGGTCTTGCGGCCCGCGCCGGGCAGCGATTCGATTCCGGCGCGGCTGCGCGGGACTTCGCCGTTGAAATCCGTGAGCAGTTTTTCCGACAGCGCGATGACATTCCGCGCCTTGTTGCGATAGAGCCCGATGGTCTTGATGTAATCACGAACCTTTTCCTCGCCGAGCGCCAGCATCTTGGCGGGTGTGTCGGCGACAGCGAACAGCGCGCGAGTCGCCTTGTTGACGCCGGCGTCGGTCGCCTGCGCCGACAACACCACCGCGACGAGCAGCGTGTAGGGGTTGAGATGTTCGAGCTCGCCCTTCGGCTCGGGATTGGCCTTGCGGAAACGCACGAAAGCCTCCCGGACTTCGGCACGCGTCCAGGGTCTCAGGGACGGCACGCGCGACGCCGACCTCCGCGCGGCCGGCCCGGCGACGGCCCTGACGGTCTTGGCGACGGTTTTCGCCTCGGCTGTCGGCGCCGGTTTCCGCAGCTTTTTCACCGCCGGAGCCTGCCTCGATTTCGCCGCAACGGATTTTTGCTGCCGAGAATCCGCCACAGGGCCCTTTGCGAGTTTGGTCGCCCGTTCTCGCGCGGGCTTCAGCGTTGCAAAGGTGCGACGGGTGTTTTTTGACATGATCATGGTATAGTGGTTTCCAATGGCATTAGACAGTAACTTGGCTGGTCGTCCGGAGCTCGCCGAGCAGACGCTGTTTTCGGCGCTGCTGACGCCACACCGCTCGTTGAACCGAGCCCGTTTCATGGTGCTGATGGCGGTTCTGACCCTGGGGAGTTTTGTCGCAGGAATGATTTTCCTGATGATGGGCGCTTGGCCGGTGTTCGGCTTTTTCGGTCTGGACGTCCTCGCCATCTACTGGGCATTCCGGGTCAACTTCCAGCGCGCCAAGGCCACCGAGGAAATCTCCATTACTCACCTCGAGTTGCGGGTGCGCCGCACCACCCACCGCGGTCACATCGTCGAATGGGTCTCCAATCCGCTATGGGTGCATCTCGAAAAGATCGTGCACGAGGAATTCGGCATCGAGCGGCTCTATCTGGTTTCGCGCGGCCGCCGGATCTCGATCGCAAATTTTCTTGGCCCGGATGAAAAGTTGAGTTTCGTCAAAGCCTTCTCCAACGCGCTCCAGATCGCGAAGCGCGGTCCGATCTACAATCCGATCACCTAGAGTCTTTCCGCTTGTGATGGAATCAGAAGCGGGCTCCACGATTTTGTTTTGACGCGTTGTCCTCACGCGAACTTATCCCGCCCTCGGGCCAGGCCCGAGGGCATGCCTCGCTCGAAAACGCAATAAAAGCCGTCGCGGGAATCGGGTGGCCGCGACAAGGCGATCGCCCTACATTCCAAGCATGGTGACGCTCGCAAAAGAACTCGCTCCGACCGATCCGCGCCTCGCAAGGCCCGGCTCACAAAACGCTGCATTGCGCGATTACGATTCGGTGCGTCGCGCGATCGCCTTCATCTCAAAATTCTGGCGCACGCAGCCGACGGTCGAAGCGATGGCCGATGCCGCCGGTGTTACTCCGGACGAGTTGCATCACCTCTTTCGCCGCTGGGCGGGGTTGACGCCGAAAGCCTTCATGCAGGCGCTCACGCTCGACCACGCCAGGAGACTGTTGCGAAAATCGGCCAGCGTGCTCGACGCAGCCCTCGACTCCGGCCTGTCCGGTCCGGGACGCCTGCACGACCTGTTCGTCACGCATGAGGCGATGTCGCCCGGCGAATGGAAGAACGGCGGCGCAGGCACGAGGCTCGCCGTCGGCTTTCATCCCTCACCGTTCGGGACAGCGATCGTGATCGCCAGCGACCGCGGCCTTGCCGGATTGGCTTTCGCCGACCCCGGCGATGAGCAGACCGCCCTGACCGATATGAAGCGTCGCTGGCCCAATGCGACCTATGTCGAGGACCACGCCCGAACGGCCGCGCTCGCGCAGCGAGTGTTCGACACGGATCTCTGGCGAGCGGATCAGCCGCTGCGCGTGGTTCTGATCGGCACGGACTTCGAGGTCCGGGTCTGGCAGACCCTGCTCAGGATTCCCATGGGCAATGCCACGACCTATTCAAACATTGCCGCTGATATCGACCGCCCGAAGGCGTCGCGCGCCGTCGGCGCTGCGGTCGGCAAGAACCCGATATCGTTCGTGGTGCCCTGCCATCGCGTGCTCGGCAAGAGCGGCGCGCTGACCGGATATCACTGGGGAATCACCCGCAAGCAGGCGATGCTGGGTTGGGAAGCCGGCCAGACCGGCCTCGAATGAGGCGTTTCAGGCCGCGAGATCGAGCTTCGAGGCCACGGTCGCATCGGCGTTCAGCCGATAGATCACAGGCGCGCCGGTCGCAAGCTCGCGCTTGAGAATCTGCTCCGGCGACAACTTTTCCAGCACCATGACGAGCGCGCGCAGCGAATTGCCGTGCGCTGCGACGAGCGTGCACTCGCCGCGCAGCACGCATGGCAGGATTTCCTGCACGAAGTATGGCAGCGTGCGCGCCAGAGTATCCTTCAAGCTCTCGCCGCCGGGCGGCGGCACGTCATACGACCGGCGCCAGATCAGCACCTGCTCTTCGCCCCATTTCTTTCGAGCCTCATCCTTGTTGAGGCCGGCAAGGTCGCCGTAGTCGCGCTCGTTCAACGCCTGATCTTTCCTGACCGGAATTCCGGTCTGGCCCAATTCCTCCAGCACGAGGTCGAGCGTGTGCTCGGCACGGATCAACAGCGAGGTAAAGGCGATGTCGAACACAAAGCCCTGCGCCTTCAGCTTGCGTCCTGCCTCCCTCGCCTCGGCCACGCCGAGTTCGGTCAGATCAGGATCCTTCCAGCCCGTGAACAGGTTCTTCAAATTCCATTCGCTCTGGCCGTGACGCACGAGCACCAGAAGACGTTCGCTCATTCTGCCTGTTCCCGCTTTCTTCAGTCCTGATAGCGCCAGACGCTAGACGTCGCCAAGCCCGAGCACGTCGGCCATCGAATAAAGGCCGGGTGCCTTGCCCTGCGCCCACTTTGCGGCTTTCAACGCACCATGCGCGAAGATCATCCGGTCTTCGGCGTGATGGGCCAACGTTATACGCTCGTAAGGGCCCGCGAAAATGACGCTATGGTCTCCGGACACGGTGCCGCCGCGGAGCGCGGCAAAACCGATGTCACCCGATTTGCGGGCGCCGGTAATCCCATCACGCCCACGCGCTGCGTGCTGGTCCAGCACGATCTTGCGGCCGTCTGCCGCCGCTTGTCCCAACATCAGCGCGGTGCCGGAGGGCGCGTCGATCTTGGCCCGGTGATGCATTTCAAGAACTTCGATATCGAAACTTTCGTCCAGTGATTGAGCCATCCGCTTCACCAGCGCGGCGAGCAGATTGATGCCCAGGCTCATGTTGCCCGATTGCACGACCACCGTGCGGGAGGTCACGCTCTTGATGACCGCCATATCCGAAGCCGACAGGCCCGTGGTGCCGATGACGTGAACCAGGCGACGCTCGGCGGCGATGGCGACGTTCGCGATGGTTGCCGCTGGAACCGTAAAATCCAGGATACCGTCGGCATTCGCGGCCATCGACCAGAGATCCGCCGAGACTTCGATTCCGTTGGCGGGAAGGCCGGCCAGAACACCGGCGTCCTTTCCAACCAGCTCGGATCCCGGCGACTCCAGCGCGCCCGCCAGCACCGCACCGCTGGTTTCCGTCATCGCGCGCACCAAGGCGCGACCCATCCGGCCGCCTGCTCCCGCAACAATCAAACGCATGTCGGCCACGAACCAAGTCCTTAAAAACGCTCTCCGGGTATAGCGGGGGTCGGGATTTCCGGCAACCGATCAAGCTCCGTATCGGCCCGCCGCGCCGGAAAGAATGTCATGGCGCTCGATGACCGCGTGCGTCTTTCCAACACGGCGGGGTGATGAGCAGGCAATTGCCTCAGGCCGCGCCGGCTTCAGCGTGCGTTTCCGGCGACCTCGATCAATTGGCGCACCATGGCCCTCATCGCATCGGCATCGGCCGGATGCTTCAGGCGTTCCATGTCATCATAGGCATCGGCTGCGAACGACAGCGCGAACTGATTGGGTATCACCATCGCGCGGCACGCGCAAAGTACAAGGCGCAACTGGGCCAGACATCTCGCGCCCCCGAACCGTCCGGCGGAGGCCGACGCGATCGCAAACGTACGGCCATGAAAAACCTGGCCGCGCGCTTCGTGCGGGGCCTGAACGCACGAGACCCAATCGATGGCATTCTTGAGCAATGGCGGCAGCGAGGCATTGTATTCGGGCGTCACGATGAGAATCCCGTCATGCGCCCCAATCATCTGCTTGAGACGCACGGCGCTGGCGGGCACGCCGGATTTTGCCTGCAGATCGGCATCGTAGATCGGCAGCGGAAAGTCGCCGAGCGAAATGCGGTCGACTTCGACGTCGGCCCGAACAAATTCCGCGACTGCAAGAGCGGCGAGCCTCGCATTGTGCGAGCCGGTGCGCAGCGAGCCGGGAATGACGAGGATTTTCGGCGCGGACATCGGTCGCATCGCAGGCCAGCCAGCCAGCCGCGCTAGTGCCCTGAATCTGACGTTTGCGTCATCGTGCGGCGCCTTCCCGAAGCGAACTCAGATTCGAAAGGGTGCTGACGACTTCATAATTCTAGCGTGGTTGAGGTTCGGAACTTCGCTTGAAGCGCTCGCAGAGAAAGGAAGCGAACTTCTGTACCACCGCGCTGCCCTGTCAACGCCTGCGATACACCCAGACGCGCGCAGGAGGAAGATTCATCCAGATCCGTTCGGATGCTTCCGTCGAAATGCCCGGCAGCGATTTGGGGATCGGCGGCACGACCGAATAAGTGAACTGCACGAACGGCGCGCCGGGGGCGAGCGTCGCGAAAGCATCGCGGATCAGCCTGAGCCGCGTCAACATCGGTTTGGTGACGAGCGGCAGGCCGGAGACGATCGCCGAGGCGCGAGCGCCCAGCACGTTCCACAGCGAGTCCCGCAACGTATAGGCATCGCCCTGAACGACCGTCGCGTGAGGGTAACGGTCGCGAAGCAGGGCGCAAAATCCCGGATCGTACTCGACCAGCACCAGACGCTTCTGATCCACGCCGTGCTCGATCAGCGCATTGGTGATGGCGCCGGTGCCAGGCCCAAGTTCGACAACCGGATCGTTCGATCCGACATCGACATATTGCGCCATGGTGCGGGCCAGAAGGCGCCCGGACGGCATCACCGCACCCATATGGAGCGGCTTTTCGATCCACGAGCGGAGAAAGCGAACCTCATCGTCGAGGCGGAGCGGCTTCTTCAACGCACGCGCGGACATTTGCAAAGGCATTTTGCACCCAGGTGGGTCACTACTGGCAGGATGTCAGACTTAAGTTATACACAGGTACAGCCGGCAATCGAAGCGGTCAAGCAAAACGCTCTTCAGGGGCCCGCGCGCGTACCGAAGAAGTCCTTGACCTTAGTGAAGAAACCAGCCGCCTCGGGCTGGGTGGCGCCCGACGATAATTTTTCGAACTCGGCGAGAAGATCCTGCTGCTTCTTGGTCAGATTCTGTGGCGTTTCAACCACCACTTGCACATACATGTCGCCAGTCTGGCGCGAGCGCAGCACCGGCATGCCTTTGGATGCGATTCGGAATCGGCGGCCTGATTGTGTCCCCGACGGCACCTTCACCTTCGTCTTGCTCTTGTCGATGGTCGGCACCTCGAATTCTCCGCCAAGCGCGGCCGTGACCATCGAGATCGGGACGCGGCAATGCAGATCGGCGCCGTCGCGCTGGAAGAACTCATGAGAAGCAAGAGAAAGGAAAATGTAGAGGTCGCCCGGTGGCCCGCCACGAATTCCGGCCTCGCCCTCGCCGGCCAGGCGGATGCGGGTGCCATCCTCGACGCCGGCCGGAATATTGACCGATAGCGAGCGTTCGCGGCTGACGCGACCCGAACCGTTACAGGAGGGACAGGGGTCCTCGATCATCTGGCCGCGTCCCTGGCAGCCGGGACAGGTACGCTCCAGCGTGAAGAAGCCCTGGGCCTGGCGAATTCGGCCCGCTCCGCCGCACATCGCGCAGTTCTTCGGCTTGGTCCCCGCCTTGGCGCCGGTGCCCGAGCAGGACTCGCAGGTGACCGAAACCGGAATTTCGATCTGAGCCGTCCTGCCCTGAAAGGCTTCCTCCAGCGAGATTTCCATATTGTAGCGAAGGTCTGCACCGCGCTCGCGGCCGCCGCCCCGACCGCGCTGCCCGGCCATTCCGAACAAATCTTCGAAAATGTCGGAGAACGACGACGCGAACCCGGCGCCGAATCCCGCGCCTCCGCCGCCACCCATGCCGCCATGCTCGAACGCGGCATGACCGAAACGATCGTAGGCGGCGCGTTTATCGCCGTCCTTCAGGACTTCATAGGCCTCGTTGATTTCCTTGAAGCGTATCTCGCTGGTCGCATCACCCGGATTTCGGTCCGGATGCCATTTCATGGCCAATTTGCGAAAGGCCGCCTTGAGCCTGGATTCGTCCGCGTTCCGATCGACCTCAAGGGTTTCGTAGTAACAGCGCTTGGTCGACATCAGTCCACACCGCCCGAACGTCGCTTCATCCCAAAAGACGCATGAATGATTCGTTGGCCAGAGGATGCAGCGTCCCGCTTAAAGAAACATAACCCCCGCCCTTCGAGACGCTCTGCGTGCTCCGAGGAAACGGGGGTCATGGTCATTCTCGCTGCCTAGGCAGACTTCTTGTTCTTGTCGTCGTCGACCTCGGTAAACTCAGCATCGACGACATCATCCTTCGCGGCGTCCTTGGCTGCATCCTTGGCCGCGTCGGCTTCCGCCTGCTGCTTGTACATGGCTTCGCCGAGCTTCATTGAGACCTGCGCCAAGGTGTTGGCCTTGGTCTTGATCGCCTCGGCGTCGTCGCCCTTCAGCGCTTCTTTCAGGTCGCTGACGGCATCCTCGATGGCGCGGCGGTCGCTTTCCTCGATCTTGGAGCCGTGTTCGCTCAGCGCCTTTTCGGTCGAATGCACCAGGCCATCGGCATGGTTCTTGGCGTCGACAGCCTCGCGGCGCTTCTTGTCCTCGGTTGCGTTGGCTTCCGCATCCTTGACCATCTTCTCGATGTCGGCCTCGGACAGACCGCCGGACGCCTGGATGCGGATCTGCTGCTCCTTGCCGGTCGCCTTGTCCTTCGCGGAGACGTTGACGATGCCGTTGGCGTCGATGTCGAACGTCACCTCGATCTGCGGCATCCCGCGCGGGGCCGGCGGAATGCCCATCAGATCGAACTGACCGAGGATCTTGTTGTCGGCCGCCATTTCGCGCTCACCCTGGAAAACCCGGATGGTGACGGCGTTCTGGTTGTCCTCGGCGGTCGAGAACACCTGGCTCTTCTTGGTCGGGATCGTGGTGTTGCGATCGATGATGCGGGTGAACACGCCGCCCAGCGTCTCGATGCCCAGCGACAGCGGGGTGACATCGAGCAGCAGAACGTCCTTGACGTCGCCCTGCAGCACGCCGGCCTGGATCGCCGCGCCGATCGCGACAACCTCGTCCGGGTTGACGCCCTTGTGCGGCTCCTTGCCGAACAACTGCTTGACCACTTCCTGGACCTTCGGCATGCGCGTCATGCCGCCGACCAGCACCACTTCGCCGACCTCGCCCGCCGTCAGTCCGGCATCCTTCAGCGCCTTGCGGCAAGGCTCGATGGTCTTCTGAACCAGATCGTCGACCAGCGCCTCGAACTTGGCGCGGGTGAGCTTCATGGTCAGATGTTTCGGACCGGACTGGTCGGCCGTGATGAACGGCAGGTTGATTTCGGTCTGCGTGGTCGACGACAGCTCGATCTTGGCCTTCTCGGCGGCTTCCTTCAGCCGCTGCAAGGCGAGCTTGTCGTTGCGCAGGTTGATGCCCTGCTCCTTCTGGAATTCATCGGCGAGATAGTTGACCAGACGCATGTCGAAATCTTCGCCGCCAAGGAACGTATCGCCATTGGTCGACTTCACCTCGAACACGCCGTCGCCGATCTCCAGGATCGACACGTCGAACGTGCCGCCGCCGAGATCGTACACGGCGATGGTGCCGGCCTTCGACTTGTCGAGGCCGTAGGCCAATGCCGCCGCGGTCGGCTCGTTGATGATGCGCAGCACTTCGAGACCGGCGATCTTGCCGGCATCCTTGGTCGCCTGTCGTTGCGCGTCGTTGAAATAGGCGGGAACCGTGATGACGGCCTGATCGACCTTCTGGCCCAGATGGGCTTCGGCGGTCTCCTTCATCTTCTGGAGGATGAAAGCCGAAATCTGCGAAGGGGAATAGGTCTTGCCATCCACCTCGACCCAGGCATCGCCGTTGCCGGCTTTTGCAATCTTGTAAGGGACAAGCTTCTTGTCCTTTTCGACCGTGGGGTCGTCGTAACGGCGGCCGATCAGACGCTTGACGGCGAAAATGGTCCGCTCGGGATTGGTCACGGCCTGGCGCTTGGCCGGCTGCCCGACGAGCCGCTCGCCGTCATCGCTGAAGGCGACAATGGACGGGGTGGTCCGCATCCCTTCCGCGTTTTCGATGACTTTCGGCGTCTTGCCGTCCATTACGGCAACGCACGAATTCGTGGTGCCGAGGTCGATCCCGATGACCTTTCCCATGGTCCTTGTATCCCTTTTGTTGCGGCAGTCCGGCCGGGCCCTGACGGCACCCTTATCCAGACCCCCAGATATCAAATGCGCGCGATATAGCGGCGGTGAGCCTCATATAGGAGGGGGGGTGGTGGCTGCAAGGACTGACGCGATCCTTCGTGGCGGAAAACATCCCTTTTTAAGGAAGCCTGCCTCTTTCGGAGAGCCCGGCAGATCGCGACATTGCGATCCGATCCGTTAACGAAATGCGGAAGTCGCCGCCGAGACCGGTTGGCGAAAGCAGCGTGAGCGTTGTACCGACCGATCATTGAACGGCCTTAATGCAACTTCAAGAGAGCTTCCATGAGATATCTCACGCAAGCGGCAGCCGCTCTGTTTCTGCTGGCCGGCGTCGTCGCCGCTTCCGCCGACGGCCTGATCTATGCGCCCGGCAGCCGGATCGGACTGGTACCGCTGATAGGCCTTTCTCCCTCAAAGACATTTCCCGGCTTCGAGACAGCCGATCATCAGGTCAAGGTCGTCGTCGCAGAACTTCCCCCCGCCGCCTTCCGGGACGTGGAGGCTGTCGCCAGATCAGAGACACCCGCCGCCCAGGGTCCGAAGCCTCAGGGCCTCGAGACCGCAAGCGGACAGGGCTATTTCATCGTCGAGAACGCCAAGAGCGGCAACGACAACGTCCGGCGCTATTCGATGGTGGTGTCGGGCGACACCTTCTCCGGATATGTCGCGGCGCAAGTGCCGGAGAACGTCGAAAAGATCTATTCCGACGAGGCCGTCCAGAAGATGTTCGCAACAGTGGCCCTGCGCAAGGAAGTGCCGATCGAGGAGCAGCTCAGCCTGTTGCCCTTCAAGCTGACCGAATTGAGCTCCTTCAAAACGGTCCGCACGCTGGCGCCGGGAGCCGCCATCCTGCTCGCCGACGCCGCAACGGACACCGACATCGACAGCAAGGCCTTCATGATCATCGCCCCGATCGGATCGGCTCCGGAACGGCCGGACGATCGGGACCGGTTCGCGCGCGACGTCGCCACCACGATCCCGAACCTGCGCGACGCGCGTATCACGATGTCGGAGCCGATGCGGATCAACGGATCGCCCGGCTTTGAAACGCGGATCGACGCCACCAACGCACAGACGAATGCGCCGGTGACCGTCGTCCAATGGCTGGTGTTCGGCAGCGGAAACACGGCAATGCGACTGATCGGCAGCACACCGCGAGACGGATGGTCCGCCGCGTTTCCGCGCTTTCGCGCGGTGCGCGACGGCATCCAGCCAAAATCCCAGTAGACGGACTCTTAGCAAACAGACCGACCTTGCGGCGAAGCCCGCGAACGGGCTTGAGTCCGGTTCAACTGCGTTGAATCAGACTCGTCGTTTATCTTTTTGATTGAGCATGATCTTTTTACGAAAACCGGTTTCCACTTTTCGTGATCATGCTCTAACCCTGTTCGGAAGCGGCAGGCTTGGCGCCGCCCTTCGCAACCCCCACCAGCGCCGGGCGCAACACCCGATCGCCGATCATGTAGCCGGCCTGAATGACCTGCGCGATCATGCCCGCGGGAATCGACGAATCGGGAACTTCGTACATCGCCTGATGAACGTTCGGATCGAACTTTTCACCGGACGGATCGAACTTCCTCACGCCGTGCTTCTCCAGCGCGTTGTGCAGCGAGCGCTCGGTCAGTTCGACGCCCTCGATCAGGGCTTTCAGCCCTGGATCGGCCGCTGCGCGCGCCTCGGCCGGCACCGCATCAAGCGCGCGCTGCATATTATCGGCGATGTCCAGCACGTCGCGGGCGAACCCCGATATGGCATAGGCTCGCGCGTCCGACACCTCCCGCGCGGTGCGCTTGCGCAGATTCTCCATTTCCGCCAGCGTGCGCAGCATCCGGTCCTTCGCTTCCGCGACTTCCCTGGTCAGCGCGTCCAGCGATCCTTCCTCGGGATCGTCGGGCATGATGTACGGCTTGGATACCACCGGCTCGGCCTCCGGAGCAGGATCGCCGGAATTGTCTCTTTTGCCGTCGGAATCGGTCATCATGGAGCCTTTTCGCAATAATCCCGAATTGATAAGGGATGAACCTGCGGGATATCGTGGTTCAGGCACAAAAATCAAGCGCGGTGGGCGGTGGGGACCGGCTCAGCCGCCGAGCATCCGGCTGACGATGCGGGCCGCGTAGTCGACCATCGGGATCACCCGCGCGTAATTCAGCCGCGTCGGTCCTATCACGCCGAGAACGCCGACGATATGGCCGGCGCCGTCGCTGTAGGGCGCGATGATCGTCGAGGACCCCGACAGCGAAAACAGCTTGTTTTCCGAACCAATGAAAATGCGGACGCCCTCGGCGCTTTCGGCGCGGCCGAGCAGATCGACCACGCCGCGTTTGGTTTCGAGGTCGTCGAACAACAGCCGCACCCGCTCAAGGTCTTCCATCGCGTGCAGGTCCTCCAGCAGATTGGCGTGGCCGCGCACGATCAGTTGCCGATCGTCGCTGTCGCCGCCCGACCAGCTCGCGATTCCGGCCGCAATGATCTTCTGGGTGAGCTGATCGAGTTCCGCCTGGCTTTGCGTCAGTGCGGTCTCGAGTTCGAGACGCGCCTCGGCGAGCGTGCGGCCGCGGATTCGCGCATTGAGAAAATTCGACGCTTCGGTCAGCGCGGATGCCGGAACGCCGGACGGCAGCGTCAGCACGCGGTTCTCAACCTGCCCGTCCTCGGCCACGAGCACCACCAGCGCCTTCTCCGGCTCCAGCCTGACAAATTCGATGTGCTTCAGACGCACGTTGGATTTGGCCGTCAGAACCACCGCCGCCGCCCGCGTCAATCCCGACAGCCGCGTCAAGGCTTCGCCGAGCGCGGCCTCGACCGACTGCGCCTTGCCGACCGCGGAGAGCTGGGTCTGGATCGACTGGCGCTCCGCCTCGGTGAGGTCGCCGACCTGCATCAGGGCATCGACAAAGAACCGAAGGCCGAGTTCGGTCGGCAGGCGTCCGGCCGAAGTATGCGGCGCATAGATCAATCCGAGTTGTTCGAGATCCGACATCACGTTGCGAACCGATGCCGGCGACAGCGGCACCGCGATCAGTCGGGAAATGTTGCGCGAGCCTACGGGCTCGCCGGTCGCGAGATAACTCTCGACAATCTGACGAAAAATGTCGCGCGACCGCTCGTTCAACTGGGCAAGCCCGGCATTCGGTGCAATCAGGCCGATCGATTCGTGATGGACCAACGCTATCTCCCGCGCATCATGGCTGCCTCTAATTTGTCCCCCGGAGGCATTGGCTGCAAGCGACCTTTGCAACAATCGGTGCTCCAGCCTTGCCACAGCGGTTTCCCGCCCCTGTGTTTGATCGAGCATGATCTTCTTCGAAAACCGGTTTCCACTTTTCGGGATCATGCTCTAAAAGCACCCCAAGACGATTTTCCATAAGCTAGCTGGAGATGCTCCCATGCGGCCGAGCCGCCGTGCACCCGATGAACTGCGCGCCGTGTCGCTCGAACGAGGCGTCGTCAAATACGCCGAGGGCTCCTGCCTGGTGAAATTCGGCGATACCCATGTGCTGGTGACCGCGACGCTGGAGGAGCGGCTGCCGCCGTGGCTCAAGGGCCAGGGGCGCGGCTGGGTCACGGCCGAATACGGAATGCTGCCGCGTGCCACGCTGGAGCGGACCCGGCGCGAGGCCTCCGCCGGCAAGCAGGGCGGCCGGACCGTCGAAATCCAGCGCCTGATCGGCCGCTCCCTGCGTGCCGCGGTCGACCTCGAGGCGCTCGGCGAACGCCAGATCACGATCGATTGCGATGTCATTCAGGCCGACGGTGGCACGCGCACCGCCTCGATCACCGGCGCTTGGGTTGCGCTGGCCGACTGCGTCGGCTGGATGAAGGCCCGCAACATGCTCAAGACAGGCGTGCTTCGCGACAACGTCGCGGCGGTCTCATGCGGCATCTATAACGGCACGCCCGTCCTCGACCTGGACTATGCGGAGGATTCGGAAGCCGATACCGACGCCAATTTCGTCATGACCGGCGACGGACGAATCATCGAGGTGCAGGGAACCGCCGAGAAGACTCCGTTCTCGGGGGATGAGTTCCTCGCGCTGATGACGCTCGCAAAAAAAGGTGTCGCGCGGCTGGTGGATTTGCAGAAAATGGCGGTGGCGTGATTCGTTCCTCGTGCGTGTCGCCCGCGGGACCCGAGTCCTGTGGCGTGTTCGAGCGAAGCAGGTACCGGTTCGCGTCCAGAAAACGCATCAAAACAAGAAGCTGAAGCCCGATCGGTCATGCATCGTCGAATCGCCGGCAAGCTCGTGATCGCCACCCACAATCCCGGCAAACTCGCCGAGATGCGCGAATTGCTGGCGCCGTACGGCATCGAGGCGGTCTCCGCCGGCGAACTCGGTCTCGGCGAACCCGAGGAAACCGGCGACGACTTCCGCGCCAACGCCCGGATCAAGGCCATCGCTGCGGCGAGACGCGCAAAGATTCCGGCCTTTGCCGACGATTCCGGGCTGGTCGTCGACGCGCTCGATGGCGCGCCCGGCATCCATTCCGCGCGCTGGGCCGGCAAACCTGCGGATTTTTCCGCGGCAATGACCCGGATCGAGCGGCTGTTGCAGGAGCGCGGCGCGACCACGCCGAAGAAGCGCCGGGCTCACTTCGTATCGGCATTGTGCGTCGCATGGCCCGACGACCATCTCGAGGAGGTCGAAGCCCGGGTAGACGGCACGCTGGTCTGGCCCCCGCGCGGCACGGCCGGTTTCGGCTACGATCCGGTGTTCCTGCCGGACGGTCACGCGCGCACCTTCGGCGAGATGACCGGCATCGAGAAGCACGGGCTGCCGCCTCTCGGCCTCGGCCTGTCGCATCGCGCCCGCGCGTTCGTGAAGCTGGCGGAGATTGCCCTCCATGGCCGCTGATACGAAGCCCGCTTTCGGCGTCTACGTGCACTGGCCGTTCTGCCTGTCGAAGTGTCCGTATTGCGACTTCAACAGTCATGTCCGGCACGCGCCGATCGATGAAGAACGCTTCGTGCGGGCATTCGTGCGCGAGATCGAAACCACCGCCGCTCGCGCACCCGGCCGCGACGTGTCCTCGATCTTCCTCGGCGGCGGTACGCCGTCCTTGATGCAGCCGCGAACCGTCGGCGCCGTCCTCGACGCGATCGGAAAGCATTGGAAGGTTGCTGATGACGTCGAGGTCACGCTGGAGGCCAATCCGACCAGCGTCGAAGCCACGCGGTTCCGCGGCTATCGCGGCGCCGGCGTCAATCGCGTGTCGCTCGGCGTGCAGGCGCTCGACGATTCCTCGCTGAAAGCTCTCGGGCGCCTGCACACCGCGCGCGAGGCGCTGGAGGCGGTCGCGATCGCACGTTCCGTGTTCGACCGCTATTCCTTCGATCTGATCTACGCGCGACCCGACCAGACGCCTGACATGTGGGCGGAGGAATTGCAGCGCGCGATCTCGGAAGCCGCCGAGCATCTGTCGCTCTATCAATTGACCATCGAGGAAGGCACGCCGTTTTACGGCCTGCACGCGGCCGGCAAACTCAGGACGCCGGATGAGGCGGTCGCACGCGCCTTGTATGACGTCACGCAGGAGATCTGCGCGCGTCATGGCTTGCCGGCTTACGAGATTTCCAACCACGCGCGGCGCGGCGCGGAATGCCGGCACAACCTGGTCTACTGGCGCGGCCAGGAATATGCGGGCATCGGCCCCGGAGCCCACGGACGTCTCGATATTGATGGCGACAGGCACGCCATCGCCACTGAAAAGCGGCCCGAGGCCTGGCTCATGCGGGTCGAGGCGATCGGCAACGGGATCGTCGTCGACGATCTCCTGAACAGCGAAGAACGCGCCGACGAGTTCCTGCTGATGGGGCTGCGCTTGCGCGAGGGCATCGATCCGCAGCGCTACGCGGCGCTGGCGGGCCGCCCTCTCGATCCGCAACGAATTGCGATTTTGCGCGAGGAAGGCGCGATTGCGATCAGCCCCGACGGCCGTTTGCGGGTCACGCAGGATGGCTTTCCGCTGCTCGATGCCGTGGTGGCAGATCTCGCCGCCTGATTTCGGCAGTCAAGGGCCAAGGGATTAGGCGCCAAAGCTCTTGGGCGATCCGGCAACCGGTTGTCCACCACCGGACGCGACGCGCATGACGGCGAGGCCGCGTTGGTTGGTGCCGTCGGAACGGAATCGAAACAGGCCGTCGATGCCGGCGAAGCCCGACGGGTTTGTCAGCGTCTCCGCCGCGAAGCGCTGCGGCCCCTGAGTGCGGCCGAGAGCCGCTACCAACGCAACGGCGTCATAGGCAAGGGTCGCCGTGCGCACCGGCTCGCCGCCGAACTTGGCGCGGTAGCGGCCGGCGAAACTGCGGAAGCCGGACGGGTCGGGAGCGGCGTAGAGACCGCCTTGCAGCGCCGCGCTGGCGAATACGCGCGGGTTATCCCACAGGCCCGTGCCGAGAAGCTGGACATTGCGCAGGTTGGCACCTGCCGCCGTGAGCGCGTCCGCAACCGAGACCACCGCATCGCCGTCATCGGCGATGAGCAGCGCATCGGCCGAGCGAAGCGACTGCGCCACATTCTTCGCCGCGCCGGCACGATCCGCGCCATATTTCTCGAATGCAACGATCCGCCCGCCATGCCGGCCGACCGTCTGCTTGAAGGCGACCTCAACCACGTTGCCGTAGGCGTTTTCGGGCACCATGGCGGCAAACGAGCGCCTTCCGACGCTTGCGGCATATTCGACGATCCGATTCACATCGGATTCAGGGAGAAAGCTCAGAAGATAGACGCCCCGGCCCGCAACGCTTGAATCGGTCGAGAACGCAATCACCGAAATGCCGCGCGTCCGCGCCGCCTGCGCGGTCGCCGGAACGGACGCTGCAAACAGCGGACCGAGGATGATTTCGGCGCCTTCATCGAGGGCTTGTTGCGCGCCCTGCTGCGCGCCTTGCGCCGAACCGGCGTCGTCCTTGATCAGCAACTGGATATTCGGATTCTGAAACTCCGACAGCGCCATTTCGGCGGCATTCTTCATCGACTGCGCCGCGATGCTGGCATTGCCTGAAGCCGACAACGGGAGAACCAGTGCCACCTTGACCTGGCCCGTTCCGATCGTAACGCCCTGCTGAGGCGGCGCGGCCGGCGTCGGCTGCGTCGACGAACCGATCAGCGATTGCTGGACGCCCGAGCAGGCTCCGAGCAAGGGCGCGCCAATGACAAAACCCAACGCCGCCCGGCGGGTCGTGCCCGGACGTTCAGGTTTCGATTTGAACGAGTCCGCCATTATTATCCTTGCCATGAACCCGTCCGCACAGGTCCCAGCGCAATCTTCCGAGGGAATCAGGCATATTGCTGACGAATAGTTACCCGAACAAAGGGATCGTGTCCCGCCTCGACTTGGCACCGTACCCAACCTTGTGGACGGCGGAACCAGCCGACTTCACCGGAATAAAGGGTAAAACTCCCCTGAGCCGTTGCGGCTTCGATGAAGTCAGGAACGGCCACTGCTTTTCGTCTTGACGGTTTATTCGTCCTGACGGTTTTCTGGCCGCGAACCGGTATCCACTCCGCTCCAAAACGCTATAGAGTGCCGCGCCATGAGCGCAAAATCTGCCTCGCTGAAACCGGACGCCGAAACTCTCGGTATCCGGACCTTTTCGATCGCGGGTCATCAACTGGTTGCACCCAGGGCTGCGCCGGGCCTTCACCTGGTCGCTACACCGATCGGCAACCTCGGCGACATCACCCTGCGGGCACTGGAGACACTCGCCGGCGTCGATGTCATCGCCTGCGAGGATACCCGCATCACGCGCCGTCTCACCGAACGTTTCGCGATCACGGCCGTGCTCAAGCCGTATCACGACCATAACGCTGCGGCCGCCCGTCCGAAAATTCTGGAGCAACTGGCGGCGGGAGCCTCGATCGCGCTGGTCTCCGATGCCGGAACGCCGCTGATTTCCGACCCCGGATTCAAGCTGGTCCGCGAGGTCTCTGCCGCCGGCCATCAGGTGACCGCGCTGCCGGGACCATCGTCCGTGCTGGCCGCGCTCGCGGTCGCCGCGCTGCCGACCGACCGGTTCTACTTCGAAGGATTCCTGCCGGCAAAGGAGGCCGCACGTCGCACGCGCCTTACTGAGCTTGCAAGAATCGATGCGACGCTGGTCATGTTTGAATCCGGCAGCCGCATCCGGGAGTCCTTGCGCGATCTCGCAGCCGTCCTCGGACATCGCGACGCCGCAATCTGTCGCGAACTGACAAAACTGCACGAGGACATCCGCCGCGCCCCTCTGGGAGAACTCGCGGACGCCGCAGACGCGCTGGAAACGCGGGGCGAATTTGTGCTGGTGGTCGGCCCGCCTCCGGCTGACGCGGGCATGATGTCATCCGAAGATCTGGACGAACTGCTGCTGGCTTCGCTGAAGGAAAGCAGCGTCAAGGACAGCGTCGCGCGGGCAGTCGAGATTTCGGGCCGCCCGCGACGTGAAGTCTATGCCCGCGCGCTTGAACTTGCCGGACAAAGCCGGGCCAGGGACGACAATGGCTGCAGGTAAGGACAACTCCCTCGATCACACAAGGACAGCAGCGCCGGAGCGCGTCGCGGCCTTCAACATAGGTCTTTCGGCCGAGAGCCGCGCCGCAGCTTTTCTGATCGCCAAAGGTTACCGGATTCTGGCGCGACGGTTTCGCACGCCGCATGGCGAGATCGACATCGTGGCGCGGCGGCGACAGCTTCTCGCCTTCGTCGAGGTCAAGGCTCGCCGCACCCTCGATGAGGCTGCCTATGCGGTGACGCCGCGGCAACAGCTTCGAATCATCGCCGCCGCGCAAGGCTGGCTGATGGCGCATCCCGAACACTCAGCTTTCGAGCTTCGTTTCGACGCCATGCTGATTGCGCCGCGACGCTTGCCGCGCCATCTGCCAGGCGCATTCGACGCCAGTACATAGCCCGAGGCGCTCGCGTGCCTCCGGCTGAAATCAACGGACAAGCAGGATGACATTGAAAGTCGCCGTTCAGATGGATCCCATCGCGCGCATCAACGTTCGCGGCGATTCGACGTTCGCGCTATTGCTGGAGGCACAGAGACGCGGCCACACGGTCTCATATTACACGCCGGACAAGCTGTCGCTGCGCGGCAAGGACCTGGTTGCGCCGGTCCGGCCGCTGACCGTGCGCGATCAGGACGGCGATCATTTTACGCTTGGCGATGCGAAGCGCACGCATATGGAATCATTCGACGTGGTGTTGCTGCGGCAGGATCCGCCGTTCGATCTCGCCTACATCACGAGCACTCACCTGCTCGAGCGCATCCATCCGAAGACGCTCGTGGTGAACGATCCCGCGAGCGTGCGCGACGCACCGGAAAAGCTGTTCGTGATGGATTTTCCCGAACTGATGCCGCCGACATTGATCTCGCGCGATCTCGACGAGATCAATTCGTTTCGCGCCGAGCACGGGGCGGTGGTGATGAAACCGCTGCATGGTCACGGCGGAGCCGCGGTGTTTCGCGTGATGCCGCAGGACATGAATTTCGGATCGCTGTTCGACATGTTCTCGGTGACGTTCCGCGAACCCTGGGTGATCCAGCGTTTCCTGCCGGAGGTCAAACAGGGCGACAAGCGCATCATCCTCGTGGACGGCAAATTCGCCGGCGCCATCAATCGCGTGCCGGCCGCGGATGATCTGCGCTCCAACATGGTTCGCGGCGGCGCCGCCAGAGCAACCGACCTGACACCCCGCGAGCGTGAGATCTGCGAGCGCATCGGCCCCTCGCTGCGCGAGCGCGGGCTGCTGTTCGTCGGCATCGACGTCATCGACGGCAATCTCACCGAGATCAACGTCACCTCGCCCACCGGCATTCGCGCCATCGCCGCGTTCGGCGGCCCCGACATCGCCGCGAATATCTGGGACCGGATCGAGGCGAAACGTTCCTAGAGCGTTTTCGAGCGAAGTGGATACCGGTTCGCGTCAAGAAAACGCGTCAAATCAAAATCATAGAGCCCCGCTTCTGATTCCATCAGAAGCGGAAAGGCTCTAGCGATGATCCGGATCGGAATGGCGTGCCGGCACACGGCGAAGGCCGGTTTCAGGAGGAGACTATTTAGAGTCTCCCAATAGCCGGAACTTTGTTCTCTCAATGTTCTTGTGCTCGGAAGGGTTGTAAGCTAGTCTCGCAGCGGCAGAGGGGCGCGGCCATGGTTCAGCGGGTATCCACCGTCGCATTTGAGGGCATCGAGGCGCGCGCGGTCGACGTGCAGGTGCAGGTCGCGCCGGGTCTGCCCGCCTTCAACATCGTCGGCCTGCCGGACAAGGCGGTTTCGGAGGCTCGCGAGCGGGTCCGCGCCGCCCTGATCGCCTCGGGTCTGGCGCTGCCGGCCAGGCGAATCACCGTCAACCTCGCCCCCGCCGACCTGCCGAAGGAAGGCAGCCACTACGATCTGCCGATCGCGCTCGGCCTGATGGCGGCGATCGGCGCCATTCCCTCCGACGCGCTGTCTGGATTTTCGGTGCTGGGCGAACTCGGTCTGGACGGTTCGATCGCGGCCGTGGCCGGGGTGCTTCCCGCCGCGATCGGCGCGAACGGCCGCGACGAGGGGCTGATCTGCCCCGCGGCGTGCGGCGCGGAGGCGGCCTGGGCCAGCCCGGATATCCAGATCATTGCCGCAAGCTCGCTGATTCAGATCGCAAATCATTTCAAGGGAACTCAGGTTCTATCCCGGCCGCAGCCCCGGATTCGCGAAACCCGGGGCGTTGCTCTCGACCTTCGCGACATCAAGGGCCAGGAAAGCGCCAAGCGCGCGCTCGAGATCGCAGCCGCCGGCGGACACCATCTCCTGATGGTCGGCTCCCCCGGCAGCGGCAAATCGATGCTCGCGGCGCGCCTGCCCTCGATCCTTCCGCCGCTGTCGCCTGCCGAACTGCTGGAAGTGTCGATGATCGCCTCCGTCGCCGGCGAAATCGACGGCGGGGCGCTGACCGCGCGGCGGCCGTTTCGCGCCCCGCATCACTCCGCGAGCATGGCCGCGCTGACGGGCGGCGGCACCCGCGCCAAGCCCGGCGAGATCTCGCTCGCGCATCATGGCGTGCTGTTTCTCGATGAATTGCCGGAGTTCGATCCGCGCGTGCTGGATTCGCTCCGGCAGCCGCTGGAGAACGGCGAGATCGCGGTCTCCCGCGCCAACCATCGCGTGACCTATCCCGCGCGGTTCATGATGGTGGCGGCGATGAATCCATGCCGCTGCGGCCATGCCTTCGAGCCCGGTTATGCCTGCAAGCGCGGCCGCATCGACCGCTGTACCGCGGACTATCAAATGCGCATTTCCGGTCCCCTGCTGGACCGGATCGATCTGCGGATCGAGGTCCCCGCGGTCACCGCCTCCGACCTCATTCTGCCGCCTGCCTCGGAAGGTTCGGCCGAAGTCGGCGCCCGCGTCGCCGCGGCCCGCGACATTCAGGCGGCGCGCTATGCCGCGCTTGGACTTCCGAACGTCCGCACCAACGCCGAAGCCCCGGCGTCCGCGCTGGAAGACATCGCGCAACCCGATGCACAGGGGCTTAAGCTGCTGCGCGATGCGGCCGAAAGCATGCGTCTGTCGGCGCGCGGCTATCACCGGGTGCTGCGCGTCGCCCGCACGCTCGCCGATCTCGACGGCGCCGACAAGATCGGTCGGCTGCATCTCGCCGAAGCGCTGTCCTATCGCGCGCTTGCGGAGGACATCAGGCGAGCGGCCTGACCGGCACTCGCTTTCAACAGCGAACCGTGAACCGTCAATAAAACATCCTTAACCCTGTTCGCATCGGACAGGAATTTTTGCCCGGTTCCTCAAACACTTCGCAACACCGTTCTCCCATGCTGCGCATCGCGGGCGCTCCTGCGTCGGCATTCCGCCCTCGGACGAAAAATGCCGGACACAGACGAACTCGGGTGAGCGATGATGGCGCGATTGTTGTGGCTCAAGGCACGTCTGCGCCGTCTGGTCCGGCGACATCCCCGCGTGAGCTTTGTCTTTCGGACCTTCACGACCTTCTCGATCGCGTTCGGAGGCGCCTACGGCTTCATAAGCGGCGCCAGAAGCGCAGATTACGACCCGAACACCTTCGCAGTCGGCGTGAGTTTTCTTTTTGCGGTAGCCTGCGTCGCGCTGGCAGTCCTCAGCATGCGCCTGCGCTGGATGCGCAGAAAGCTTCGCAAGGTCGCTCTTCACAACGAGGCACTCGCAGACCGGAACTGGGAGTTGAAGGAAGCGGAGGAACGGGCGCGCAGCCTGTTCGAATCGCAGGGCGACCTGATCGTTCTGCGCGATTCGGACGGCGCCATCACCTCGGTCAACGACGCTTATTGTGTTCTGGCTCAGCGCTCCAGGGCCGAGTTGCTCGGCAGCCGGTTCGCGCTCCCCGTTCTCGAGCAAAGCGAGGGTACGCTTGAAACGAACGGCACGCGCATCCACGATCAGCGTGTCGAAACCGCGCTCGGCCCGCGCTGGATTGCGTGGCGCGAAGGCCTGGTGCGGATCGACGCCAACCATCCGGCGGAACTGCAATGCGTCGGCCGCGATATCACCAGCCGCATGGAGACCGGGCGCGCGCTCGCTGAAGCACGCGATAACGCGGACGCGGCCAACCGGGCCAAATCGCGTTTTCTGGCGATGACCTCGCATGAGTTTCGCACGCCGCTGAACGGCATCATCGGCTTGAGCGGATTGCTGCTCGACACACCTCTCACGCCCGAACAGACGACATATGCCAGGGCGGTCAAGGCGTCCGGCGACGCACTGCTGTCGCTGATCGAGGAATTGCTCGACTATTCCAAGATCGAAGCCGGCAAGATCGAGCTCGAAAGCCGTCCTTTCGTCCTGCCCGACCTGATCGAGGATATCACCGAACTGCTGGCGCCCCGCGCGCAGGCGCGACAGCTCGAAATCGCCGCCTATGTCGACGACAGGCTGCCGATCGAAGTGATCGGAGATGCGGCGCGGTTGCGCCAGGTGCTGCTCAATCTGGCGGGAAACGCCATCAAGTTCACGCCATCCGGCGGCGTCGCGCTGATCGTCGAACCTGGCAAGCGACCGGGAGACATCCGTTTCCTGGTCCAGGATACCGGAATCGGCATAACACCGGATGCCCAAGCGCGGATTTTCCGCGAATTCGAGCAGGCCGACGAACAGATCGCGCGCCACTATGGCGGCACGGGCCTGGGACTGAGTATCAGCGATCGCATCGTCAAGCGGATGGGCGGGCGCATCGCCCTCGAAAGCAGGCCGGGTACGGGCTCGGCATTCGAGGTCTCGATACCCCTCGCCGCTCATGACGGCGCCCCGGAGCGAAAGCCGTTCGCCCCGCCGGATCTCACTGGCCAGCCGATCCTGCTGGTGTCCCCCCAGACGATCGAAGCGTCCCTATTGGCCCGGCGGCTGGAACGGTGGGGGGCCGAGACCTGCACGGCATCGGATATAGCTGCTGCCCACGCGCTGCTTGCCGAGCGGCCGTGGCACACGGTGTTCGTGGATCACGCCATGGGCGCGAAAAATGTCTGGCTGTTCGGTCAGGCCGCATCCCCGCACGCGACGCGACGGATCGTCATGGTCACGCCGTCGACGCGACACGATCTTCAGACCCCCGGCGCGGCTGCGTTCACGGGCTATCTGGTCAAGCCTCTGCGAGCTGCGTCGATCGCAGCGCGGCTGACGGCGCCGCCCGATGGCTCGACCGCACAGCGGACGAGCGACCGCCAGAGCGACTGCGAGACGATCGAGGAGTCCGGCGCGCCAGCGACGGCGCCTGCGCAAAGTCTTTCGATCCTCGTGGCGGAAGACAACGAGATCAACGCGTTGCTGGTCCGCTCGCTCCTTTCCCGGCTCGGGCACGACGTGACCGTCGCCGCAAACGGCGAGGAAGCGCTTGAATCGTGGGTTGCCGCCGAAACGGCCGATGCGCCCTACGACCTCGTGCTGATGGACGTCCAGATGCCGAAGCTCGACGGCATCGAGACCACGCGGAAAATCCGTGAACGGGAAGCCGTTCGTCACGTCCGCCGCACCGCCATTCTGGCGCTCACGGCCAACGCGCTGACTGACGACCGTCATGCCTGCCTGGAGGCCGGCATGGACGGTTTTCTGGTCAAGCCGCTCGATCGGGACAAGCTGGTCGACGCGCTTACAAGGCTGCTGGCGTCGCGCCACATCGCGGCGTGAGGGTTCTGAATCCAACGCCGTTGAACCCGGGCCCTGTTTTCGATTGAGTATGATCTTCGAACCCGGTTCAAATCAGGCTTTTTCGGATCGTGCGCTAAAGCCGCCTCAGCGCGACCTGCTCGACGACGTGATCGGCTCCCTTCTTGAGAATCAAGGTCGCGCGCGGCCGTGTCGGCAGGATGTTGTCCTCGAGGTTCGCGCGATTGGTGCGTTCCCAGATCGCAATGGCGGTTGCGGTCGCCTCATCGTCCGACAGCAGCGCGTAGCGATGAAAATAGGAGCGCGGGTCATGAAAGGCGGTATCCCGCAGCGCCAGGAAACGCTTGACATACCAGTCCCGCAGCACCGGTTCCTCGGCGTCGAGATAGACCGAGAAGTCGAAGAAATCGGAGACAACCGGAACGGCCCTGCCGTCGCGCGGCAGCGGGCCGGTCTGCAGCACGTTGACGCCTTCGACGATCAGAATCTCGGGCTGACTGACCTCGGTCCAGCTATCCGGCACGATGTCATACGTTAGATGCGAGTAAACCGGCGCGCGCACCGGCGTGCGGCCCGCCTTGATGTCGCTGAGAAACCCCAGCAGCATCGGCAGATTGTAACTTTCAGGAAAACCCTTTTTCTGCATCAGGCCGTGTCGCTCGAGCACCGCGTTCGGAAACAGAAATCCATCGGTGGTGACGAGTTCGACCTTGGGACGCGGCGACCATCGCGCGAGCAGCGCCTGCAGCACGCGGGCCGTCGTTGACTTTCCGACCGCGACCGATCCCGCCACGCCGATGATATACGGCACCTTGCGGTCGTGGATGCCAAGAAACTGCCGCTGGGCGACGAAGAGCCGCTGCATCGACGCGACATAGATCGACAACAGCCGTGACAGAGGAAGATAAATTTCCTCGACCTCGACGAGATCGAGGCGGTCATGCATCGACCGCAATGCCGCGATTTCATTCGCGCCCAGCGTCATCGGCATGTCGTGCCGCAGCTTCGCCCACTCGGCGCGGGAGAAAATCCGGTACGGATTATATTGCTGCTGCTCTGGCCGCGAATCCATCAAGCTCGCCCTCCGGCTACTCGCGATTGCGGGCAGCCTTCTCTTCGAGTCCGGACATCGCCGTGCGTTTCGCCAGGGCATCTTCGATGTCCTGGAATTTCACGCCGCGAGCTTTCAACAAAACAAGGAAGTGAAACATCACGTCGGCGCCTTCGGCGATCAGGTGATTCCGGTCGTTTTCAACCGCTGCGATCACCGTCTCGACGGCTTCCTCGCCGAATTTCTTGGCGCAATGCTCGGGGCCCTTGTCGAGCAGCTTTCGCGTGTAGGACGCCTCGCCGCCGGATGCAGCCCGGGCGTCGATGGTGGCGGCAAGATCATGGATCGTGAAACGCGGCATGCTACTCTTCTTGTCCTGCGCGCCGATTATGCCGGACGCGCCAATTTTCGAATGTTTAGCACTTCCGCGTAGCGGAGTCGTCAAGGATCGAGCCGCATCGGCAACCCGGCGCGGGCCATATGATCCTTGGCTTGGCGAATGGTAAATTCCCCGAAGTGAAAGATCGAGGCGGCAAGCACCGCCGTCGCATGGCCTTCGCGAACCCCATCGACCAGATGGTCGAGATGACCCACGCCACCGGACGCGATCACGGGAACGGAAACGCTGTCGGCCACCAGCCGCGTCAGCGGCAGATCGAAGCCCTGACGGGTACCGTCGCGATCCATCGACGTCAGCAGGATCTCGCCGGCGCCGAGCGATACCACCTCCTGGGCATATTCGATCGCATCGATGCCGGTGGATTTGCGGCCGCCATGGGTGAAGATTTCCCAGCGATCCGAGCCACCGGCTTTCGACACCCGCTTGGCGTCGATCGCGACCACGATGCACTGGTCGCCGAACTTTTCCGCGGCTTCCCTGACGAATTCGCGCCGGCTGACTGCCGCGCTGTTGATCGAAACCTTGTCCGCGCCGGAGCGCAGCAACACACGGATGTCATCGATGGTGCGCACCCCCCCGCCGACCGTCACCGGCATGAAGCAGGCCTCCGCCGTGCGCCGGACCACATCCAGCATGATGCCGCGATTTTCGTGCGTCGCGGTGATGTCGAGAAAGGTGAGTTCGTCGGCACCAGCGGCATCGTAGGCGACCGCAGCTTCCACCGGGTCGCCGGCATCGCGCAGGTCCACGAAGTTGACACCTTTGACGACGCGTCCATCTTTCACATCAAGACAGGGTATGACGCGGACCTTGAACATCGCGCGCAAATACTCTCAGGCTGCCGCACGCGCGGCGCGGATCAGCGCCAGCGCCTCAGCGGGATCGAGCCGGCCGTCATAGAGCGCGCGTCCGGCAATCGCGCCCGCGAGCTTCTTCGCGCGCGGCGCGAGCAACGCCTTCACATCCGCGATCGAGGCGAAGCCACCGGACGCAATCACTGGAATTGAAATGCTGTCGGCAAGCGCGATGGTGGCGTCGAGGTTGAGACCCTTCAACAAGCCGTCGCGGGCGATATCGGTAAAGATGATCGCCGCGATGCCCGCGTCCTCGAACCGCCGCGCGATATCGAGCGCGGTCACCTCCGAGGTTTCCGCCCAGCCCTCGACGGCAACCTTGCCGTCGCGCGCATCGAGTCCGACCGCGACGCGCCCCGGAAATGCCTTCGCGGCCTGCTTGACCAGAACCGGATCGCGCACCGCGGCGGTGCCGATGATAACGCGCGCGATGCCCTTGCCGAGCCACGCCTCGATCGTCTTCAGGTCCCGGATGCCGCCGCCGAGTTGCACCGGCATGGTGACGGCCTTCAGCATCCGCTCCACGGCATCGGCATTGACCGGCTTGCCCGCGAATGCGCCGTCAAGATCGACCACGTGCAGGTATTCAAAGCCTTGCGAGGCGAACGCGCGCGCCTGCTCGGCGGGATCGAGATTGAACACGGTGGCCCGCGCCATATCGCCCTGCTCGAGGCGAACGCATTGGCCGTTCTTCAGGTCGATGGCGGGAAAAAGAATCACGGCTTCCACTTCAGAAAGTTCGAAATCAGCGCGAGCCCGAACCGCTGGCTCTTCTCCGGATGAAATTGGGTGCCGATCGCGGTGTCCCTGCCGACGACAGCCGTCACCGGGCCGCCATAGTCGGCACGCGCCAGCACATCGGCCTCATTGACGGCGTTCAGGTGATAGGAGTGTACGAAATAGGCGTGACGGCCTTTCGGTCCCAACGGCAGGCGGTCGAGCACCGGATGCTCACGCACCGGATCGAGCGTATTCCAGCCCATATGCGGAATCTTCAGGCTTTCGTCGCGCGGCGAAATCTTTTCGACGTCACCCGCAATCCAGTTCAGACCATCGGTCGTGACGTGCTCCCTGCCACGCGTCGCCATCAGTTGCATCCCGACGCAAATGCCCAGGAACGGACGCGCCTTGTCGCGCACGACCTCCGTCAGAGCCTGGACCATGCCATCGAGCGCATCGAGTCCCCTGCGGCAATCGGCGAACGCACCGACGCCGGGAAGCACCACGCGATCGGCCCGGAACACCACGTCCGGATCACGCGTCACCACGATCTTTTGCAAACCTTCGATGCCGCGCGCTGCGCATTCGAACGCCTTCGCAGCCGAGTGAAGATTGCCGGAGCCATAATCGATGATCGCTGCGGTCACCGCGGCATCCCGGGTTGCGGAAACAGGCCGACAATGTCGCCACGCGGCAACGGCAGCGGCTGGCCACGGGTCGGCGGCGGCGCTCCGCGATCGACGGCCAACGGATCGAAGTTTACACTCCGCATCGTGGTCCAGCGATCGAAAAACCGCCGCTCGGCGGCCTCACGGTCGTCTGCGACAACGACGCCGAGCTGACGCCACTTACGCCGCGACAGCGTCCAGCGCCGCAAGCTCGCCCCTTCCAGCCCCATCAGAACGGCGATGACCGCCATCACTGCCAGGCGTGTCCCGCCGCCGGCGCGCAGCAGCGTCATCGCGACTTCGAGCACGATCGACAGGACCATATATCCGGCGAACGCCAGCCAGAGCCTTTGATAAAGCAACCACAACGGACCGAACACGAAGGCCCAGAACGAAAAGCCGTCACGAACGAACACGAACTGGTCCGTGGTGCCGCGCACGTCCGTACCCTCGGCAGGCGGCGCATGGACTGTATAGACCGGCATCTGCACTCTCCGTCGACGACAGCGCGATCAGCCGCCGAGCTGACCCTTTGTTGACGGCACTTCGCCCGCGGCGCGCGGATCGATCGCCACCGCCGCGCGAAGCGCCCGCGCCAGACCCTTGAAGCAGGATTCGGCGATATGATGGCTGTTCTCGCCATATAGGGTCTCGACGTGCAAAGTCACGCCCGCATTGACCGCAAAGGCGTTGAACCATTCGCGCACCAGTTCGGTGTCGAACGCGCCGATCTTGTCGCGCGGAAATTCGACCCGGAAGACCAGTATCGGGCGGCCCGAAATGTCGATCACGACACGGGACAGCGTCTCGTCCATGGGCATATGGACGCCGGCGTAGCGGGTGATGCCGGCCATGGTGCCGAGCGCCTGCTTCACCGCCTGGCCCAGCGCGATGCCGACATCTTCCGTGGTGTGGTGATGATCGACATGGAGGTCGCCGTCGGCCTTGACCGTGATGTCGATGCGCGAGTGGCGGGCGAGCAGATCCAGCATATGGTCGAAAAAGCCGATGCCGGTCGCAATGTCGGACACGCCGGAGCCATCGAGGTTCACCGCGACCTCGATGTCGGTTTCCTTGGTTTTGCGCTTGATGGTCGCCGTGCGCATGAAATGAGCTCTCCGCGTCGCGTAGGATCCGCCAAAAGGCGCTCGGATCATACGGGTCCTGAACCGGGCCCTTTTAACAGGCTCATGCTCCCTTCGCTACTGCGAGAGGACGCCTTTTGCGGGGGTTCTTCGCACTATGGTGACTGGTGGAGTGGATTTGACATTCGCCACCCATCTGCCGCGGGTACCGAGATGCGAATGTCAAATCCAAAACTCCACTGGAAACCTATAGTTGGTGGTGGTCCTTGCGATTCTCACATTCGCAAAAATACCTGCTGAAACGGGATGCGAATGTTAGAATCGGACCACTCGAATCCGCGACTTCGAACGCCGATTGAAACGCCGCGCCGCAATGTCTAAGTCTGGCGGATCACGAAGGGGTTCAGATGCAAGCATCACAGCCGGAGACGTGGCACGGCACCACGATTCTGACGGTCCGCAAGGGCGGCAAGGTCGTCATTGGCGGAGACGGTCAGGTCTCGATCGGACAGACCGTCATCAAGTCCAATGCGAAGAAGGTCCGGAAGCTCGGCAAAGGCGACGTGATCGGCGGATTCGCCGGCGCAACCGCCGATGCCTTTACGCTGTTCGAGCGGCTGGAGAGCAAGCTCGAGCAATACCCTGGCCAGCTGACCCGCGCCGCGGTCGAACTCGCCAAGGACTGGCGCACCGACCGCTACCTGCGGCGGCTTGAGGCCATGATGCTCGTCGCGGACAAGGACGTGTCGCTGGTCCTGACCGGCACCGGAGACGTTCTGGAGCCGGAAGCCGGGGTGATGGCTATCGGCTCCGGCGGAAACTATGCACTGTCCGCCGCGCGTGCGTTGATCGATTCCGACAAGGATGCGGAAGCCATCGTCCGCCGCTCTCTCGATATCGCCGCCGACATCTGCGTTTATACCAATCGAAACCTGACCATCGAGACGTTGTCCACGGATTGAGAGATGCCGAACTCTTACATTCCGCCCGCCATCCCTCACCGCTCGATGATGCGCGGCGTATGAGCGCTTTGACCGGAACCGATCCCGCGCCGCCAACAAGCCCTTCCATCGGCAAAGGGATTGCGATCGCGCTCGGTCTGGTCCTGCTGCAAGCCGCTATCCTCCATGCGATGGGCCGGGTCCCGATCTGCACCTGCGGCTACGTCAAGTTCTGGCATGGCGTGGTGCAAAGCTCCGAGAATTCGCAGCATCTCACCGACTGGTACACCTTCTCCCACATCATCCATGGATTTCTGTTTTACGGCGCAACATGGCTGATCCTGCCACGCGCCCCGTGGACCACCCGCCTGATGATCGCGATCACGATCGAAGGCGCATGGGAGATCGTCGAGAATTCGCCCTGGATCATCGATCGCTATCGCGCCGCGACGATTTCACTGGATTACTACGGCGACAGCATCGTCAATTCGCTGTCCGATACGCTCGCCATGATCCTGGGATTTGTGCTTGCGCGCAAACTGCCGATCGTCTTGACGATAGCACTGGCAGTCGGGTTTGAAGTGCTGGTCGGGCTGCATATCCGTGACAACCTGACGCTCAACGTCATCATGCTGATCCACCCGTTCGAAGCCGTCCGGCACTGGCAGGCCGGACCGCCCATCATCTGACCGCTTGTCCCCGCAACGATCCAACCTATCTTCGAGATCATGATGCACTTCTCTCCTCGCGAAATCGTTTCCGAACTCGACCGCTTTATCGTCGGCCAGACCGACGCCAAGCGCGCCGTCTCCATCGCCTTGCGCAATCGCTGGCGGCGCCAGCAGTTGACCGGACCGCTGCGCGAGGAAGTGCTGCCGAAAAATATCCTGATGATCGGTCCGACCGGGGTCGGCAAGACCGAGATCGCGCGGCGGCTGGCAAAGCTTGCCAACGCCCCTTTCCTCAAGGTCGAGGCCACCAAGTTCACCGAAGTCGGATATGTCGGACGCGACGTCGAACAGATCGTTCGCGATCTCGTCGAGGTCGCGATCAACCAGACCCGCGAGCGTAAGCGCAAGGACGTTCAGGCGCGCGCCCAGCTTGCCGCCGAGGAGCGCGTGCTCGATGCGCTCGTCGGCGCCAATGCAAGCGCCGCCACGCGCGATTCGTTTCGCAGGAAATTGCGGGCCGGTGAACTCAACGACAAGGAAATCGAAGTCGAGACGCAATCCTCCGGCGGATCGCCGATGTTCGAGATTCCGGGAATGCCCGGTGCGCAGGTCGGCGCGATCTCGATCGGCGATATTTTCGGCAAGATGGGCGGGCGAACCAAGACTCGCCGGCTGACCGTGGAAGATTCCCACGAAATCCTGGTCAATGAGGAATCCGACAAGCTTCTCGACAGCGATCAGCTCACCCAGGAGGCGGTCGCCGCGGTCGAGAACAACGGCATCGTGTTTCTCGATGAGATCGACAAGATCTGCGTGCGGGACGGCCGCAGCGGCGGCGACGTATCGCGCGAAGGCGTGCAGCGCGACCTGCTGCCGCTGATCGAGGGAACGACGGTCTCCACCAAGCACGGTGCGGTCAAGACCGACCACATCCTGTTCATCGCCTCGGGCGCGTTTCACATCGCCAAGCCGTCGGACCTGCTGCCCGAATTGCAGGGCCGGCTGCCGATCCGCGTCGAACTGGACGCTCTGACCCGCGACGACATGCGACGCATCCTGACCGAACCCGAGGCCTCGCTCATCAAGCAGTATATCGCGTTGATGCAGACCGAAGGCGTCACGCTCGACTTCTCCGACGACGCCATCGATGCGCTTGCGGATATTGCAGTCGCGGTGAATTCCACCGTCGAGAATATCGGCGCGCGTCGGCTGCAGACGGTGATGGAGCGGGTGCTCGACGATATCTCGTTCTCGGCCCCCGATCGCAATGGAGAGACGATCCGCATCGACGCCGCATACGTTCAGAAGCACGTCGGCGATCTGGCGAAGAATGCCGATCTGAGCAGATTCATTCTCTAGGTTAACAGGCTGTTGAAAAAGTGAACGAGGTTCCCGTTCCGATTCGGTTTCGTTCACGTCTGGATTCGGATGCGTTCATGGTCAAACGGACTTTTTCAACAGCCTGCTAACTCCGCGCGCGTCGCAAGCGGACATACAACGCGCCCTCGCCGCCATGGCCGACATGCGCCTCATCGAAGCCGGCGACCAGCGAGCGGAACTCCGGGAGGGCTAACCACTGCGGGACCCTCCGACGAAGCACGCCTGGTTCGGCGATTGTACCCGTCGCGCGGCCCTTGCCGGTAATGACGAGTACAAAAGTGAGGCCATCACCCGAGGCCTTCTGCAAAAAGTGGAGCAGAGCGCGATGCGCGCGCGCCTGGGTCAGGCCATGCAGATCGATCCGTGCATCGATGTCTTTGCGTCCCCGCGACAGTTGCGATCGCTCGCGTCGTGTGAGCGATACGGGCGGCGGAGCTTTGGTCCTTTTGACTTTGGCGACGTCGGGCGAGGTCGGCTTTGGCGCCGAAGCGGACGGCACCGCGATGCCTGCTGCCTCGCGCGATGGCACGGAAACTCCAGTCGACCGAGGGCGTTTGCGTAACGGTTTCGCCTGTGCGGCGACGCTTTCCCACAACTGACGTTCGGCATCGGTAAGAACGCGCTGGCGGCGCGGCCGTGCGAAGGCATCCGACGACGGGCGTTTCATCGGATCGGGCGATGCCAGCGCCGGCGGTGATGACGCGCCCGCTGACGATCGGACCTGACTTCGGACCCGACGCCGGGCCGCACCACCGGAGGCGGAGCGGCTTCCGAGGACTCGGCTTTCGCCGCCGGCACGGCAGCAGGTCCAGCCGGCTTGGCAGCCGGGGCAACGGGTGAGGATACGGACTGTTGCGGGGCGGCCTTGCGGCCGTCCGGCTTCTGATGCTTCGGCGGAAACAGCTTTGCGATCCTTGCCGAGGGCCGCTTTTCCGGAAGCGGCATGGTTCTGCCGCTCACGGCGGGATCGAGGCTGTTCGGTACAAGCATCACGAAATGCATATTGTGGCGCAGACGGCCCGATATGCGGCCTGCTTCCGAACCTGCGCCGAAGTAAAGGTCGGCGCGAGCCGGGCCGACGATCGCCGAGCCGGTATCCTGCGCGATCATCAGTCGATGGAACGGGGTTTTCGCCTGTTCGGATTCGATCGGCAATTCCCCTTCGATGAAGAACGGCGTGCCGTAGACATGTAGCGATTTATCGACCGCGATCGAGCGGCCGGGCGCCAGCGGCACGCCCTGCGCGCCGACCGCCTCGTCATGATCCGAGAGCTTCACCTCGTGGAAGAAGACATATGACCGGTTTTGGCGGCGCAACTCCTTGGCTCCATCCGGGTTCTCATTCATCCACTGCCTGATGCGCTGCATCGACATCTGGTCCTTCGGGATGATGTTGCGCTCGATCAGGATACGGCCGACGGCGGTATAGGGATATCCATTATAGGAATCATAGTTGATGCGCAGCGTCGAGCCGTCCTCGAGACGGACGCGCGCGGAGCCCTGGATTTGCGTGAAGAGCAGATCGGTCTGGCTCTTGAGCCAGCAGATCTCAAGGCCGCGGCCTGCAATCGCGCCATCCTCGATTTCGGCGCGGTCATAGTAGGGGACAAGCTTTCGGCGGCCGATCTTGCGATATACGGGTCCGCTGTTCGGCAGGCTCGGTGAGTTCTGCGTGAAACCCCGGACGAAAAGATTCGAGGGACGCCGGTAAACCGGCACGGTGTAGACGTCCGTTCGGGTGCGCGAGCCGTCGATAACAGGCTCGTAATAGCCCGTGACAAAGCCGTCGGCTTCGCCGAGACGCGAAATCCGCACCGGCCGGAAGCGGCTTTCGAAGAAGGCGCGGGCGCTGGCGTCTTTCGATATATCGGCCATGTTGGCGGCGCGGCACGGCTCCCGCAATGACGCGCCCAGCGCTTTCTGACTGACGGCCGGGGGCTGCCGCGCCGTTACCGCACGGCAGCTTCTGCGAAAGGCCCTGAATGCTTCAAGGTGATCGTCGTCTTTCCAGCCGGCGACATCGGCCCATGCCACCGGCATATATTGACCGCCCGCGATTTCGAACGGCCAGACCGGATGACGCGGGACGTGCCGCGCTTCGACCGCGGCAGGCACAAGCACGGCGGCGACGCAAAATCCGACTGCGCACCATTTTAACCGAGAAAGATCAGCTGGCGCTTCCGGTGCCAACCAGTTTCCAGTTCGGATCGCGCGAAGCGATATCGCGGGCAAACGTCCAAACATCGGTGATATCGGAAATCTTCTCAGGGTTTCCGTCGACAATTGCTCCCGACTTGTCGCGCGTGATCGAAATCATCTGCGAGATGAAGCGAACGGTCAGTTGCTCCGCGCCGTCACGCAATTCCGCGCCGATCAGTTCCACTTTGTCGATCGAGACAAACCGCGTTTCCGTCTGCTGTTCGAGTTTCTCCCGGTCCTTGATGGCGGCGTCGAAGCTGTCATAGACGTCCGTCGACAACAAGTCCTTCAAGGTCCGGCGATCGCCGTTGGCGAACGCCAGCACAATCATTTCGTAGGCGCTGCGCGCGCCACTGAGGAAATGCTTCGGATCGAAAGACGAATCCTGAGCCGCGATGGCATCGAGCCCGAGGGCGAGGGGCGTGCCGGGCTCGGTCAGATTTTTCCATCGCTCGGAGGCCGACGTCACATCGGCCGTGGGCCCCGACGGGGCCTGATCGATCACGGCGCCCGGTACCGGAACAACATTGTTGTCCTTCGCGCCATGCAGAACTTCGCGCGTCGCACGGTCGTAAGGCGGACGCTCACTTCCGGTGCGCTGTCCCAGGACGCTGCGCAGACGCAGGAAGATAAAAACCGCCAGCGCCAGAAAAATGATGGTGTAAATATCCACTTCGTCTTCACTTTCTGATCGGTCTGGTTCTCGTCCGGCGAACGAAGGTCCAGCGGGGGGTCACAGGTTCGCATCAGACGGCGTCGATAATGTAGGTATGATATCCAATCCGGCCAAGGGCGCGTTTTAGCATAACGAACGTGATCGGGGAGTTGTCTCCTGAAATGCCGTCTTGAAAGAACAATAGCGCGTTTCCGATCAAAGGGGAAATCGGATTGCGGCTAGAAAACGCGTTCCTTCAACAGTTTAAGCCGCTCGGTAGTGCAACCTGCGGCATTTTTTCCGAAAGCTCCGAGGCAAAACTGACGAGCAACCTCAGCCAGGGACCCTCCCGAGGGTCCCGCCGTCCTTGTGGACAGCGGCAGGCTTGTGATAGCCACTCGCGGCGGCGCGGCAATTTGCCCCTTCAAGCAAGCCTCATTCCCCGACTTCGCTTGAAACGTTTCAGGAGACATCCAAATGACCAACGGCAACGGCACACCTCCCGAGGCGGGCCCTTCACCCCAGTTGAATGTGCTGGCTCAATACACTAAGGATCTCTCTTTCGAGAATCCCAATGCGCCTGCCTCGCTTGCCCCGCAGCAAGCGCCTCCCTCGATCAGCGTTCAAATCAATGTCGGCGCCACCAATGTCGCGGAGAACGACTACGAGGTGGTGCTCAAGGTCGAGGGCAAGGCCGAACATACCGGCAAGCTGATGTTCAGTTTCGAACTGGCCTATGCGGGCGTGTTCCGGATCGTCAACGTTCCCCAGGAAAACCTGCATCCACTGGTCATGATCGAATGCCCGCGGCTGTTGTTCCCGTTCGCGCGCGAAATTGTTGCGACGGTTGTTCGCGACGGCGGATTCCCACCGCTGATGCTCGATCCCATCGATTTTGTGAGCCTGTACCGGCAAAACATGGAACGTCAGGCGGCGGCCCAACAGCAGCAACAACAGCCAAGCTGACGCTAATCCCGACGCGAAGGGCTCGCGCGTGCGCAAGGTGGACCGGTTTTCGGACGCGTCGCGCTCAATCGTGAAGGAAGGATAAGGGTCTGACTCAACTGCGCTGATTCAGACTCTGGAGCCTTTATCGATAGCCTTTCGAGTCTGATGGATCAGAAACAAGGCTCCGTGATCTGGTTTTGACGCGTTTCTTGACCCGAACTGGTTCCACCCTCGGGCAGGCGGAGGGCGTGTTTCGCTCGAAAACGCCAAGCTCTTTCAGCTTGGTCGGGTCTGCTTCAAGCCTCGTTTCCGGCGAATTCCATCCAGATTGCCTTCTCGCCGAGCGTCGCGATGAAATCGCGATGCGCGATGCGGTCGGCATCGGTCACGCGCGGCGCCAGCGGCGCAGGGCGTTGACGTCTCGGCATATCGAGGGTTCCGCCGCTCTGACGGGACACTGATTCCACCAGGATCAATTGCGACTGCCGGGCGCCGATCAGATCGATATAGACTTCCGCGAGCAGTTCCGCGTCGAGCAACGCCCCGTGTTTGGTCCGGCGACTGTTATCGATGGCGTAACGCGAGCAGAGATCGTCGAGCCGGTTCGACACGCCGGGATGCTTCCGTCGCGCCAGCAGCAGCGTATCCACCAGCCGCTCTCGCTCGATCGCCTGCCGCTTGAGGCGATCGAGTTCCGCATTGATGAAGCCGATATCGAACGAGGCGTTGTGGATGACAAGCGGCGCGTCGCCGACAAATTCCAGAAACTCATCCACGATCTGCGCGAACAGCGGCTTATCGGCAAGAAATTCACTCGACAGGCCATGCACCGCGAACGCTTCCTGCGGCATGTCGCGTTCCGGATTGATGTAGCGGTGAAACGTTTGCCCCGTCGGCATGCGATTGAAGATTTCAACACACCCGATTTCGACCAGACGATCGCCGCGCAGCGGATCAAGGCCGGTTGTTTCCGTATCGAGAACGATTTCGCGCATAATTCCTTCGGACTCGCGAATCAGGGACGCCGTCGCGGCATTTTAGCAGCCTGCGCCAGAATTTCCCGGATGCGCTCGCGCACATGGTCGATACCATGCGAAGTGTCCACTACGAAATCTGCCCGGCTGCGCTTTTCAGCGTCGGGTAATTGCCGGGCCAGGATCGTCGTCAGCTTGTCGCCGGTCATGTTGTCTCGCGCCAGGATGCGCTCGCGTTGAACGTCCGGCGTCGTGGTGACGACGACGACCACGTCGACATTCTTCTCGCCGCCGGTTTCGAACAGCAGCGGCACGTCCACCACCGCCACATCGGCGCCCGATCGCTCGGCCCCGTCAAGAAACGCCTGACGATGCGCGTGCAGCATCGGATGCACGATCTGCTCGAGCCGTGTCATGGCGGCAGCGTCGTGCACGACCCTTGCCGACAGCTTCTCGCGGTCGACCTTGCCATGGACAGTCGTTCCCGGAAACGCCGCCTCGACGGCTGGTGCCGCCTCCCCTTCGTAAATTTTGTGAACGGTCGCGTCGGCATCGTAAACCGGCACCCCGGCTTCCGAAAAAAGCCTGGCGGTGGTCGATTTCCCCATTCCGATCGATCCGGTCAGCCCAAGCACCAGCATGTGCGAACACCCGACGTCACAGCGACAGCAGCCCCTGGCCGCGCAGAAAAGCAAGCAGCGGCAGCAGCGGCAAGCCGAGAATGGTGAAATGGTCGCCCTCGATCCGGCTGAACAGGTGGACGCCCAGCTTCTCGAGCTGATAGGCGCCGACGCTCGCGTTAGCCGCATCGCCAGCCGCATTCAGATAAGTCTCGATCGCTTCCTCGCTCATATCCCGCATCGTCATGTGGGCGGCCGATACATTTTCAAAGAGCGGCCTGCCGTCGCGCACGATCGCGACACCGGCGTGCAAGGTGTGCGTCCGGCCGGACAGCACGCGCAGGTGTTCCGCAGCCCCCACGCGGCCAGCCGGTTTGTTGAACAGATGGCCATCGGATTCAAGCGTTTGATCGGCTCCAATGACGTAGCGGCCGGGCGAGCGCGACGAAACTTCGCGAGCTTTTTCGCGGGCCAGGCAAACGGCGATTTCATCGCCCTTGGTCAGGCCCGAATTCCGCTGAACGGCTCGCTCGTCGATCGCGGCTGGAATAGTCTCGAATGACAGGCCGGCATTTGCAAGCAATGCCTGGCGAACCTGACTTTGCGATGCCAGGATCAAGGGCTTCGGTTCGAGCCAGACCGGCGTCACCGACCCTGCTCCGCCTGCCGCTGCCGTTGCCGATCCGCAAACAGCTTCATGATCGCTGCGGCGGTCTCTTCGATCGACCGGCGCGTGACGTCGAGCTGGACCCAGTCGTGCTTCGCGCTGAGGCGGCGGGCATAGGTCACTTCATCGGTAACCGATTGGCGATCGATATAGGTCTCGTTGCCGGCACCCGAGCCGATGCTCAACAGCCGGTTCTGCCGGACCTGAATGAGACGCTCGGGCGCTGCATGAAGGCTGACGATCAGGGGCTTTTTCAGAGTTTCCAGTTGACGCGGGATGGCGATGCCCGGCACCAGCGGCACGTTCGCAGTGCGGATGCCGCGGTTGGCAAGATAGACCGACGTTGGCGTTTTCGACGTGCGCGACACTCCGACCAGAACGACGTCGGCCTCCTCCAGCCCTTCGACATGCTGTCCGTCGTCATGCATCATGGTGTAGTTCAAGGCGTCGATACGCCTGAAGTAGTCCGCGTTCAGCGTATGCTGCGCGCCGACTCGGCCGATCGTGGAAGCGCCGAGATAGGCCTGAAACAACTGCATCACAGGACCGATAATCGAAAGACTCGGGCTGTTGATTTCCTGGCACTTGGCTTCGAGACGCTCGACCAGATCCTTTTCCAGGAGCGTGAACAAAACGATTCCCGGCGTTTCCTCGATTTCCGCAAGAACGCGGTCGAGCTGCTTCTGGCTGCGCACCAGCGGGTAGACGTGTTCGACCGGCGTGAGGTTGGCATATTGGGCGGCGACCGCACGCGACACCGTGATCAGCGTCTCGCCGGTCGAATCAGACACCAGATGAAGATGAAAATTGCTGCCGGTGATGGGCGCCATGACCCCTGAATACCTGTGCATCGCTGTGGAGTTCGAACCGCGATAGGGCTCATCCGGCAAGGACCGCGGGATAACCGGGGTTTTTGCTCACAGGCCTCACGGCAGTGATAACTCCGTCGATCACCGGCTATGATAATGAGACTGTGTGGAAATGTCTCTGGGTAATTGCAGCCCAACAACGCGTAAGTGTTTGCGCTGCTAACGATCTTTCGGTTTCGCGGCTGAGCAGGTCTTAATTCGGCAGCGTTGTGAAGAAGCTTTTGAAAGAGCCGGGACAGAATTGTGCCCGCCGAATTCACCGCCACTTAGACTCAAACTTTAAGAATCTAAAAAGTAATTTTTAGAAAAGAGTCGCTTGCGGAGATCGTCCCGATCAGGTCTCTATCCGTCGCCGGAATAACCCGGATGCCGGCTGTATGTTCCGACAGATTGACGACCGTCGGGTCATCCGAGCGAGAAGATCGATGTACGAATGGATCAAGGCATTTCATGTGATTGCGGTGATTTCCTGGATGGCCGGGATGCTCTATTTGCCGCGGCTGTTCGTTTATCACTGCGAGGCCGAGATCGGCTCGAAACAATCCGAGACCTTCAAGGTGATGGAGCGGCGGCTCTTCAAGGCGATCATCAATCCGGCGATGATGGTGGCCTGGGGGCTCGGGCTTTATATGATGTGGGTGCATCAATGGTATCTGGCGGGCTGGTTTCAGGGAAAGCTGGCGCTGGTGATCCTGATGTCCGGCATTCATGGCTATTTCGCTCGCCGCGTGCGGGATTTCGCGGCCGATCGGAACGTGATGAGTCAAAAATTCTATCGTATTATCAATGAGGTGGTTACAGCTTTGATGGTCGGCATCGTCATACTTGTTATCGTCAAGCCGTAACGGGACGGAAGCGGGACGTTGCCGGCTGGAAAAAGAATGCCGTCAATCCGTGACTTGATCGCCTTCCGGCGCTAAACCCGCGTTCCCTTTGCGGAATTTCGCGCCAGGGCGGACAGGCAAGACCGGGGACGTCACGCTGGTTCCGGGTCGCCGGGCTGCTTGAGCAGACAGCCTTCGACGGAAGACTGATGCACTCCTCCTTGCACGAAAGCGTTCAATTTTCTATATTGCTGATATCCCACCCCAAGCAGGCGGATGTGGTCACGATCCGGTTTCGTTGTTGAGCCGGCCGCCACGCCAGGAAGCCTTTCGGCATCTTCCTTGCCCAAAGTTTTTTTCCACGGTCAGGATCTGCGGACGTTCTCTCAAGCCGTCCGCATCTTCGTGAACCCGCCTGACGATCCTCCTCGAAGCGTTCCACAGGACCCTCCCAAATGCGGGAAATGAAACTTCAAGACCTCAAGGCCAAGACGCCAGCCGAACTCGTCTCGTTCGCGGAAGAGCTTGGGGTCGAAAATGCCAGCACCATGCGCAAGCAGGAGCTGATGTTCGCCATTCTCAAGCAACTGGCGATTCAGGAAATCGATATCATCGGCGAAGGCGTGGTCGAGGTTCTTTCCGACGGCTTCGGATTTTTACGCTCGCCGGACGCAAACTATCTGCCGGGCCCGGACGATATCTACGTCTCGCCGTCGCAGATCCGCCGCTTCGGCCTGCGAACCGGAGACACCATCGAAGGTCACATCCGCAGCCCGAAGGAAGGCGAGCGTTATTTTGCGCTGTTGAAAGTCAACACGCTCAATTTCGAGGACCCGGAGAAGTCGAAGCACAAGGTCAACTTCGACAACCTGACGCCGCTGTTCCCCGATCAGCGGTTTCGGCTCGAACTGGAGGACTCAACCCGCAAGGACCTGTCGGCGCGGGTCATCGATATCGTCGCGCCGATCGGCAAGGGACAGCGTGCGCTGATCGTGGCGCCGCCGCGCACCGGCAAGACCGTGCTGATGCAGAACATCGCGCACTCCATCACCGCCAACCATCCGGAATGCTATCTGATCGTTCTTCTGATCGATGAGCGCCCGGAGGAAGTCACCGACATGCAGCGCTCGGTGAAGGGCGAAGTCGTATCCTCGACGTTCGACGAGCCGGCCGTGCGTCATGTCCAGGTCGCCGAGATGGTGATCGAAAAGGCCAAGCGTCTGGTCGAACATGGCCGCGACGTCGTGATCCTGCTCGATTCGATCACGCGCCTGGGCCGCGCCTACAACACCGTGGTGCCCTCCTCCGGCAAGGTGCTGACCGGCGGCGTCGACGCCAACGCGTTGCAGCGGCCGAAGCGATTCTTCGGTGCTGCGCGCAATATCGAGGAAGGCGGCTCGCTGACCATCATCGCCACCGCGCTTGTCGACACCGGCAGCCGCATGGACGAGGTGATCTTCGAGGAGTTCAAGGGCACCGGCAACTCCGAACTCATTCTCGACCGCAAGGTCGCCGACAAGCGCACCTTCCCGGCGATCGACATCGCCCGTTCCGGCACCCGCAAGGAAGAATTGATCACCGATCCGCAACTGCTCAAGAAGATGTACGTGTTGCGGCGCATTCTCAATCCGATGGGCACCATGGATGCGATCGAGTTCCTGCTCGACAAGCTGCGCAACACCAAGAACAACTCTGAATTCTTCGAGTCGATGAATACCTAAATATCACCGGCTCTCCAAGCTTGACACTTGGCCTGTATATCGAGCGTTCCTATGCCGGCTTGGATGATGCAATCCCTTTGGGATCGTTCAAGGTGACGTACTGTGCGACCGAGCGGGCGCAGACGACTCCCGTCACGTAGGTTGTCAAGACAATGGCGATGATAGCGACGATGATCCCGCCGATAATGTCGATAGCGTAGTGGGCGCCATCGATCGGTGTGGAAGCGATCATCAGGATGTTGAGGACAACGGCAGGCCAACGCAGTCGCCGAATCGGCCATAGAGCCCAGACATAGAGCAGCGCCGAGACGGTATGAAAGCTTGGAAATGTGATCAGGCCTTCGAGATCGTTAAGGCGAACGATGTGCACGAGGCCGCTGCGGATACCCTCAAGGTGCCGGATGTGAGCATAGGGCGTCGAGGGGGTCAGATTGGAAAAATCTGAGGGATGTATTCCGAGATAGGCGTAATAGGCCACCGCTGGTACGAAGGTGAAGACGGCGAGTGTGATGGTGAGCGACGCCACGGTGGCGACGATGAATTGTTGCAGCCTCGCGATTCTCGACGTCGCTATCAGCGCGATCAGGACAATCGGCATCTGCAGTTTCATGGAAAAATAGGCGAGGTTTCCGAGATAGCCTATAGTCGGATGTGAGTTGAAGAATGCAAGGTAGGATAGCCAGTCAAAACCGAGGGTTTTGTCGGCGGTGTAAAGCATGGCATCGCGATAGGGAAATGCGGGCGCGGCGGCGGCATAGCTCAAAAGAGTCCCAAGCAACAGGATCAGGGTGAGCTGTCCGGCCGCTTCCGTGCCGGCTGATATCCATGGATCGATCCGGCGACAGCGATAGTACCACGCCACCAAAAAGCACAGCGGAAAAACGGTCAGGATCATCCAGCCGCTCCGCAGATCGAGCGACAGGCCGGCAGCCCAATAGCTGACAGCAAGCCCTCCGGTCATGGCAGTGATGAGCAGCCAGATGATCCGGTTGGCTGGTCTAAAAGCCGAAAGGTCCAGGACGCCCGATGACATGGGTGGACGCTAGCCAGATCGTGTTAAAGGCGGCTTACCGTCGTAAATACCTTACAGGCCGGACGGTTGCTTTAAGACTCTATAAACCATTGATTTGTGACCAGACGATCAGATCAACGGGATCAGCCACCGGCAGCGAGCAGCTCTGGTTGCGGCAGACAAAGACTGCGGCGCCCTGCACGGAATTCGCCTTGGCGCGCGCGGGGTGATCGGCCGGCAGCGCATCGGCATGCGGCACGTGCAGCACGATGCTTGTGGCGTGCGGCAGTTTTCGCGCGGTATTGAGCAGCGCGTCGGCTTGCGTGCCCTCGCCGACCACGACGATCTCCGCGCCGGTGAGGCGGAGATCGAGCGCGTTCATCAGCGACAACTGTCCGAAGCCAGTCGCGGTCGCGCTCGGCAGCAACGCGGCGAACAGCGCGTCGATGCGCTCGCGCCACTTTGTATCGCCGGTCAGTGCCGCGAGGCGGACCAGGTTTTGCGCGATCAGTCCGTCATGGTTGGGGATGGCATCGTCGGCCGTCGCGTGCGGCCGCACGATCAACCCTTCGGCATCGTCGGCGGTGAGATAATAGCCGCCGTGTTCGACGTCGGCGTAATGCGTATCCAGCGTCGACTGCCAGCACAGCGCCTGCTCGAGGAACGCGTTGTCGCCGGTCGCCTCATACAGGGCAAGCGCCGCGCGTCCCATCGCGGCATAGTCGGAAGCGAGCCCCGGAATCAGCAGCCTTCCCGCGCGCCACGAATGACCGAGCCGCCCGTCGCGGGTCATCGCGGTCCGAACGAAGTCGTACGCGGTGCGCGCGGTCTGCAGCCAGTCCGCGACGTCGAAGGCGCAGGCTGCGTGAACGAGCGCGGCGATCATCAGGCCATTCCAGTCGGCGAGAACCTTGTCGTCGAGGCCCGGACGAACGCGACTTGCGCGACGCGCCAACAGCTTTTCGCGCAACGCCCGCATGCGTGGATCATCGCCGTCGTCGACGCTGGCACTCTTCAGGCGATTGGGAATGTTATCGCCTTCGAAATTGCCCCTCGCGGTGATGTCGTATCGCGCGGCGAAATCGGCGGCGTCGGCCGCGCCGAGCACCTCTTCGATCTCTTTTAGCGACCAGACGTAGAACTTGCCCTCCTCGCCGTCGGAGTCGGCGTCGAGCGAGGACGCGAAGCCGCCCTCCGCCGTCACCATCTCCCGGCAAAGCCAATCGACGGTCTCGATCGCGTGTTCGCGGTACAGCGGATTGTGGCTGCGTGCGGAGTCGAGCGCGAGCAGGTCGAGGATCTGCGCGTTGTCGTAAAGCATTTTCTCGAAGTGCGGCACCAGCCACTTGTCGTCGACCGAATAGCGGGCATAGCCGCCGCCGAGATGATCGTAGATGCCGCCCTGGCTCATCCGTGTCAGGGTCAGTGCGGTGGCGGCGAAGAAGCGTTCATCGCCGGTGCGCGCGCCGGCGCGCCAGAGAAATTCCAGCACCGAGCATTGCGGAAATTTCGGCGCGCCACGCAGCCCGCCGTGCACGGGATCGATTGCATGCATGATCGAGGCCGCGGCGCTATCGAGTTCGGCGGGGCCGAGATTCGCCGGATTTTCGGACCTGGCGCGTTCGGAAAGCCGGGCGAGCAGCGCATCGCGGTTTTGCGCGATCCGGTCGGGCTTGTCGTGAAAAACCCGCGCCACTGATTGCAGGACGTCGGTAAATGCCGGGCGGCCGTAATCGGGCAGCTTCGGAAAATACGTGCCGCCCCAGAACGGCGATCCGTCTGATGACAGGAACATCGTCAGCGGCCAGCCGCCCTGCTCGCCGAGATGATGCAGCGCGGCCATGTAGATTTGATCGATGTCCGGGCGTTCCTCGCGATCGACCTTGATACAGACGAACAACTCGTTCATCACCGCGGCGACCTCGTCGTCCTCGAAACTTTCGTGCGCCATGACATGGCACCAGTGACAGGCGGCGTAGCCGATCGACAGCAGGATCGGACGGTTGGTCCGCTGCGCCTCGGCGAGCGCCGCGGGTCCCCACGGCCACCAATCGACGGGATTGTACTGGTGTTGCAGCAGGTATGGGCTCGTTTCCGCAGCCAGACGATTCGCGGGACGGCCGGAGCCGGCTGCGGCGTGGTTCATATCGAGGCGCCCTTCTTTCGAATGTGCGATAACGGAAAGCTGCAAGGCTTTGCCGTTGTCGTCTGCATTTGCCTTGTCGTCGAAGCCGATTAAGACAATAGGCAATGCATTCGCGGGAGCAAACGATCTTCGCCCTGTCGTCGGGCCGGCCGCCGTCGGCGATCGCGGTCGTGCGGGTCTCGGGTGCCGAGGCGGGAACGGCGCTTCAAAAGATCGTCGGCGAAATTCCCGCCGCGCGCGTGGTGAAGCGGGTTATGCTGCGCGATTCGCTCGGTGAAGTGATTGATGATGCTGTCGTTTTGTGGTTTGCCGGACCTGCGAGCGCGACCGGCGAAGATGTCGCGGAGTTCCACGTTCACGGCGGTCGCGCGGTATTGAACGCGTTGTTCGCTGCGCTGTCGTCCATTGCCAATGTGAGGGCAGCCGAGCCGGGAGAGTTTACCCGGCGCGCATTTGAGAACGGCAAGATCGATCTCACCGAAGCCGAGGGTCTTGACGATCTCATCCATGCCGACACCGACCGGCAGCGGCGGCAGGCGTTACGGCAGTTGCGGGGACTGCTCGGCGATCGCGCGCGCGAATGGCGCGGGCAACTGATCGAGGCGTCGGCCCTGATCGAGGCCGGAATCGATTTTTCCGACGAGGACGACGTCCCTGATGATCTGTTGAAGCCCGCGATGGAAAAGATCGCGCGGCTTCGACGCGAGATCGAAGAAACCCTTGCGGCATCGGCACAAAGCGAACGCCTGCGCGACGGGTTGACGGTCGCGATCGCGGGCGCGCCGAATGTTGGCAAGTCGACATTGCTCAATCGTCTGGCGCGCCGGGACGCCGCGATCGTCTCGCCGTATGCGGGAACCACGCGCGATGTCATCGAGGTGCATCTCGATCTCGATGGTTACCCCGTGACGCTGATCGATACCGCGGGCATTCGCGAAACCGAGGATCCGGTTGAGCGGGAGGGCGTGCGGCGGGCGCAGGAGCGCGCTGCGGCCGCGGATCTGGTGTTGTGGCTTGCGGACGATGACGGCGCCGGTTCGCTGCAGCCGGTCGGCGAGGGGGGCGTGCCGGTCTGGCGGGTGCGCACCAAGGTCGATCTTTTCGGGTCTGAGACAGATGAGGCGAAGTCGGGGCAACTTGAGGCGAAACCGGGGCGGGGGGCAGCGACGCATTATTTCCGGATTTCTGCGGCGCGAGGCGATGGCGTCGATGAACTGGTGAGGTCTCTGACGTCGTTCGCAGCAGAATGGTTCGGAGGGGACGAAACGGCCCTTATCACGCGTCTGCGGCACCGCAACATATTGCGGGAGGCTGCAGCATCGCTTGCGAAGGCGGAGATTTCAGCCGGACGGGGCGATGAATTTATGGCGGAAGAGCTTCGAATTTCGATTCAGTTGATGGGAAGGCTGCTGGGGCGCGTGGATATTGATGATATTCTGGATTCGCTGTTTAAGGATTTTTGCATCGGTAAGTAGTGTATCTATATTCATTTCTTTGTCGCAAATCGGCGAGGAGATTGCACTCTGCTCTTGTCCCAAATGTTTCACGTGAAACGTCCCGCGTGCGCCGTCGCCGAGTCTGATCTGATCTTTCGCACGGTCGTCGCCTGAGATAAAAGGCACGGCGGAATGAAAAGCCCATGACCCCATCATTCGACATTATCGTGATCGGAGGCGGCCATGCCGGCTGTGAGGCAGCGACCGCGGCCGCGCGGATGGGCGCCCGGACGACGCTCGTGACCCATCGCTTCGACACGGTGGGCGCCATGTCCTGCAATCCGGCGATCGGCGGACTGGGCAAGGGCCATCTGGTCCGCGAGATCGACGCGCTGGACGGGCTGATGGGCCGAGTGGCCGACGCGGCCGGCATTCAGTTCCGGATGCTCAATCGCCGCAAGGGTCCGGCTGTGCGCGGACCGCGCGCACAGGCCGACCGCAAGCTGTATGCCGCCGCGATGCAGGGCGCGATTCGAGAGACCGCAAATCTCCAGGTGATCGAAGGCGAGGCGGACGACCTGCTCGTTGCAAACGGCAGGATCGCCGGCATTCGCCTGAGCGACGGCCGTGAGCTCGGGGCTGGCGCGGTCGTTGTCACCACGGGAACCTTTCTGCGCGGCCTGATCCACCTCGGCGAGACAAGCTGGCCGGCCGGGCGGGTCGGTGAAGCGCCGTCGCTCGGCCTGTCCGCGGCCTTCGAGCGGATCGGCTTTACGCTCGGCCGCCTCAAGACCGGAACGCCGCCGCGGCTCGACGGCGCCACCATCGACTGGGCGGCGGTGGAAATGCAGCCGGGCGACGATCCGCCAGAGCCGTTTTCGGTGATGACCGACCGGATCACGGTGCCGCAGGTCCAGTGCGGCATCACTCGCACCACGCCGGCAACGCACGAGGTGATCCGGGCCAACGTCCACCGTTCGCCGATCTATTCCGGCCAGATCACGAGTTCGGGGCCGCGTTATTGCCCCTCGATTGAGGACAAGGTGGTTCGCTTCGGCGATCGCGACGGCCACCAGATTTTCCTGGAGCCGGAAGGCCTCGACGACCCCACGGTCTATCCCAACGGGATTTCGACCTCGTTACCGGAGGAGGTTCAACGCGCGATCCTCGCGACCATTCCGGGCCTCGAGCGCGTCCGGATGACCCGGCCCGGCTATGCCATCGAATACGATCATGTCGATCCACGCGAACTCGAGCCGACCTTGCAGACCCGCCGCTTGCCCGGGCTTTTCCTGGCCGGGCAGATCAACGGGACCACAGGCTATGAGGAGGCCGCGGCTCAGGGGTTGGTCGCGGGCCTGAATGCGGCCCTGGCGGCGGGCGGCGGCGATCCCGCTATTTTCGACCGCGCCGACGGCTATCTCGGCGTCATGATCGACGATCTCGTGACCCGCGGGATTACCGAGCCCTATCGGATGTTCACCTCGCGCGCCGAGTACCGCCTGACGCTCCGCGCCGACAATGCCGACCAGCGGCTGACGGACAAGGGCATTGCAATGGGATGTGTCGGGGCGGAACGCGCCACGCACCACCGCGCCAAGATGGCGGCGTTGGAGGCAGCGAAGGCGCTGGCGAGATCGCTGTCGGTGACGCCGAATGAGGCGGCCCGGCATGGGCTTTCGCTCAACCGTGACGGCCATCGACGGTCGGCGTTCGAGCTTCTGTCTTATGCGGAGATCGGGTGGGGTGAGGTGACCGCGATCTGGCGGGAGCTGTCGGCCGTCGATCCGAAAATCGCCGTGCATCTGGAGATCGACGCCAAATACGACGTCTACCTGAGGCGCCAGACCGCCGATGTCGAAGCATTCCGGCGGGACGAGGGGCTCATCCTGACCGGGATCGACTATGCGGCGGTACCCGGCCTCTCCAACGAGGCGCGCAACCGGCTGGAAAAAGCCCAGCCGCGCACGGTGGGGCAGGCGGGGCGGCTCGATGGCCTGACGCCAGCCGCGCTCGGCATCCTGGCGGCCTATCTGCGCCGGGAAGCGCGGAAGAAAGCGGCAGCGTCGGCCTGAGCGCGCTCCGGCCGCAATGTTTCACGTGAAACATTCGTCCGCGTCTCCGCGAAAACAGAGATCCTTGGCTGTGAAAGATCGCTTTAAGGAGAAGGTCCGGAGTGTCAGGCGAGTCCGCCGCATAGTATGAGGTTCCTGCGTTTTGCAGGTACTTGACCATGGTGGCTGCGGCATAAGCACGATCCCCACTCACGCGCCTGAATGCGCCATCGGCCAATGGCCGACTAACCAAACCCAGAGCGAAATATCTGGCCGGGAATCACACGGTCCCGTATGCTGCCGGCGTGGCCATGCCAAAACCTTTACAGGCTCAATCTGGTTCGGTTGCCGACAAGGCGGCCGCGCTGGCGCTGACCCCTGTTTCACGTGAAACCGAGGCGCGGTTGGACGCCTACGTCGATCTGCTCGGCCAATGGCAGACCAAAACCAATCTTGTCGCGCCCTCGACGCTGCCGCAGCTCTGGACGCGCCACATCGCCGATTCACTCCAGCTTCTTTCGCTGGCGCCGCAGGCAAAACTCTGGGCTGATCTTGGCAGCGGCGGTGGTTTTCCGGGCATCGTGCTGGCCTGCGTCCTCGCCGGCATCGAAGGCGCTCGGGTCGATCTGGTCGAGCGCAACACCAAAAAGGCCGCGTTCCTGCGTGAGGCTGCCCGGATTACCGGGGCCCCCGCCGTCATTCACAACGCGGATATTGGGGATTATGTGGAAAGGTTGGAGGGCCGGATCGATTGCGTGACCGCGCGGGCGCTGGCGCCTCTACAAATGCTGCTCGGCTTTGCGGAACCGCTGGTCAAACGGGGAGCCAAGGCCTTGTTTCTCAAGGGTCAAGATGTAGAGATAGAATTGACGGAAGCTACTAAATATTGGAATGTTAAGCCTCGCATTCATTCCAGCCGCACCGGCGGAGGGGGCTGGATCGTCGAACTCGATCGCATCGAGCGGCGCGAGTGTCCTCCGACAAAACAGACATGAAACACATATGGCGCCGCCATGACGGTAATTGATGATATTTATCAATATGATAGCGAGAGCGAATCGTCCGCCCGCCATCCCCGGATCATTTCGCTCGCGAATCAGAAGGGCGGTGTCGGCAAGACGACGACCGCGATCAACCTCGGTACCGCGCTGGCAGCGATCGGCGAAAGCGTCCTGATCGTCGATCTCGATCCGCAGGGCAACGCCTCCACCGGCCTCGGCATCGACCGCCGCGACCGCAACGTCTCCACCTACGATGTGCTGATCGGCGAAGCTCCGCTGCGCGACGCCGTGGTGCCGACCGCGGTGCCGCGTCTGCACATTGCGGCCTCGACCATGGACCTTTCCGGTCTCGAACTCGAACTCGGTGCCACGAAGGATCGTGCTTTCCGTCTGCGCGATGCGATCACCGCGCTCAACGGCAACGCGGCCGACAATGCCGATTACACCTACGTGCTGATCGATTGTCCGCCGTCGCTCAACCTTCTCACCGTCAACGCGATGGCGGCATCGGACGCGATCCTGGTGCCACTGCAATGCGAGTTCTTCGCCCTCGAAGGCCTGTCGCAACTGTTGCAGACGGTCGAGCAGGTGCGCACCACGCTCAATCCGAACCTGTCGATCCACGGCATTGTGCTGACCATGTTCGACTCGCGCAACAACCTGTCGAACCAGGTCGTCGCCGACGTGCGACAGTTTATGGGCTCGAAAGTCTACGACACCATGATCCCGCGCAACGTGCGCATTTCGGAAGCGCCGTCCTACGGCAAGCCGGTGCTGGTCTACGATCTCAAATGCAGCGGCAGTGAAGCCTACCTGAAGCTCGCGACCGAGGTGATCAAGCGGGAGCGCGACCTGCGCACGACGCATTAGGGAAGTATCGGCAAGTATTGACCATAACGTCGTCATTGCGAGCGCAGCGAAGCAATCCAGAGAGTCACAAGGCAAGAACTGGACTGCTCCGTCGCTTCACTCCTCGCAATGACGGATTGAAGCGATCCAGGATCGCGGATTTCGATTTATTAATCCCGGAGTATCGAGCGTGAATCCAAGGGAGCTGGCGATGGCCGACGAAGCGCGTTCGCGACTGGGCCGCGGTCTTGCAAGTCTGATCGGCGACGTCGGCGGCGAGGCGGCCCACGCCGAGCGCCCGCGCACGCAGCGCAAGGTGGCGATCGAATTCCTGAAACCCAATCCGCGCAACCCGCGCCGGGCGTTTTCCGATGTCGAGCTCGGCGAGCTTGCCGATTCGATTCGCCAGCACGGCGTGATCCAGCCGATCGTGGTGCGCCCGGTGAAGGGCACTCAGGATCGCTATGAGATCATCGCCGGCGAACGGCGCTGGCGCGCGGCGCAGGCGGCGGGACTGCATGAGGTCCCGATCGTGCCGGTCGACGTCAGCGATCATGTCGCGCTCGAGATAGCGATCATCGAGAACGTGCAGCGCGAAGACCTCAACGCGATGGAAGAGGCGAAGGGCTATCACGCGCTCGCCGACGAATTCAAACGCACCCAGGACGAGATTGCGAAGATTGTCGGCAAGAGCCGCAGCCACGTCGCCAACATGATGCGGCTGACGAAACTGCCCGAGGACGTGCAGGCGCTGATCGCTTCCGGCGAGTTGTCGGCGGGCCATGCGCGCGCGCTGATCGGCTTGCCCGATCCGTCCGCCGCCGCGAAGCGCATCGTCGCGGAAGGGCTCAACGTGCGGCAGACCGAGGCGCTCGCGCATGAGGCAGGCGTGCCGGAGCGCAAGCCGCCGAAGGCGCGCGCGGACAAGGCGCAGAAGGATGCCGATACGCTGGCGCTGGAAAAGCGCGTCAGCGACGCGCTCGGCCTCGCGGTGACGGTGGAGCACAAGAATCCTGGCGGTGTCGTGCAGATCCGTTACCGCGATCTCGACCAGCTCGACGAGATTTTGAAGCGGCTGGACAAGTAAGCGCCTACCCCCAAGCGCGGGGCGAGAGAGAAGACGGCGCTTCGCTAGCAATGACGAAGCTGCCCTCGTCGCGGTATGGGCTGTCTCATCCCCTTCGCCGCGATCGATAGCGCGGGTGAAAGAGAATGAGCGTCCCTACCAAATTCCTGGGATCAGCCGATATCGGGTCGTCTGCTGATATGCGGTATAGCCTGGCAGATCGCGGGCGAGGAAATTCTCCTCATCGAGCAACCGCCATATCAGCAGCGGAAGTACTGTCAGGACGACGAGCAGTCCCCACCACGAGCCCAGCGCGACGGGAATCCCAGCGAACATCACCAACGCGCCCGCGTACATCGGATGCCGCACGCGCGCATAGGGGCCGGTCGTAATGACGGTCTGGTCCTGCGCGACCTCGATGGTCGCCGAGGTAAAACTGTTTTCGCGAAACACCCGATAGATCGCAAACCATCCGAACGCCATCACGGCGTTGCCGAGAAGCGCGACGATGGCCGGCATGTGCGACCAGGCGAAGCGACGATCGAGGGCAGGGACCACCAGCAGCGCGATGAATTCCGCCGACGCGATCAACATGATCAGCTTTTGCGCCGGCTCCTTCTCCGCGAACGGACCGCCCCGCATCCGCCGCCGCAGCAGTGCCGGGTCGTAGCGCAGCATGTATAGCGTCAGCACCAGCGAGGCCATTCCGTAGCACGCCAGAAAGATCCAGGCCTGCCAGTAGTCGAAAGTGCCGGCTGTCCCGAACAGCACGCACGCCATCACCACGATGACGATAACGAGGCTGCCGAACGCCCTTGCGCCGAGATGCTCCATGAATCGAACTCCGTCAGGCGAACATGTGCCGCAGGCGCGCGCGCTGCCTCATCCCCTTCGCCGCGCATTCACCGCGATCGACATCAGCGCGCGCTGTGCGATGACGGCGGCGAGTGACGACTGCCTGCGTATGTCCAGTGCGGCAATGGCGAGTTGATCCATCACCTGGAGCAGCCGCGCGGCGCTGAAATTGCGCAACGCGGTTTCCACTGCCGCTTTGCGCGAAAAATGCAGTCGCGGAAATCCGCCCTCGGCTGCTGACGAGGCCGACGCGCCGCCTTCCATCAGAAGCGCCGCCTTGTGCAAGGCGGCGACCTGGCGCTGCGCGGCGGAAATGGCCAGGCCCGGATAGGTGCCGGCGACCATGGCCTTGGCGAATTCGGTTTCGACGACGGCGGGCTGTCCGGCGAAGGCAGCGTCGACGACGGGATCGAGCTTGAAGTCGGATGCGTCCGACACCACAGCCATCACGTCTTCTAACGTGATCTCGCGCGCGCCGTGGGCATAAAGCACGATCTTGCGCAACTCGTTGCGCGAGGCCTGACGGTCGCCGCCAAGCAGCGACGTCAGCATGGCGCGTGCATCCTGTGCGATCTTCAGGTCGGAGGCACGCAACTCGTCGTCGATCAGGCGCGCGAGATCGCGTTCGGTGTCGGGGTAGCAGGCGATCGCCACCGCGTTCTTCGCGCGCTCGCAGGTTTTGCGCAGCGGCGCTTCGGGTCGCAGTTCACCGGCCTCGATCACGATCCGACAGTCCCGGATATCGGAGTCGGCCAGGGTCTCGACGCCACTGGCGAAACTGCGCGATCCGGCCTTGACGCGGATGGCGCGGCGGCCGCCGAACAGCGGCACCGTCATGGCCTCATCGACAAGACGCGACGGCTCGGCCGCAAGTTCGTCGCCATCGAGCCGCACCAGCGAGAACGGATCGTTGACGTCATCGACAGCCGACGCCGTCAAGGCGTCCGCGCGTTCGCGTACGAGACCGGCGTCGGGGCCGTAGAGCAGGATGATCGGGCGGGCCGGATCGGGCCGGGCGAGAAAGCTGTCAACGTCTTTTCCGCGCAGCGCGACCATGTGCGTTCGACCCAACCCCCGTTTCGGCAAGAACGATGTTTCTTAAACCTCTCCCGTGGAAAAGGTCGGCGCGGCGCGCCGGGCGAGGGTTCGATACCTCGATAGATCGTAACCCGTCACTCCAACCCCCTCCCGACGGGAGAAGGGAACGGGCTTCCCGATGCCGCGATACCGAAACGCCATCGCTTCGCAGAACGAAGGTGAATGGCGTTGTCACGTTCCCGAATAGAAATACGCCGCCAGACGCGTGTTGATGTTGTCGGCGATCTGCTGCGCGGCGCGATCTTCGGCATCGCGATAGGCGCGCGCGCGTGCGAAACGCTGGAGCTGGCCGGGAATGTCGTAGGAGGTGCGGGCGAAGGTGTTCGCATCGAGAACGGTCTTGCCGGTTGCGACCTCGATCAACTGATAGCTGGCGTCGATGCCGTAGCTCTCGTTGGAGGGCAGCGCGGTGTTGGCACCGAGCATCAGCGACGAGCGGGTGGTTGAGAAGCGGATCTTGAGCTGGTGCGTCGGAGGTGCGCCGGTGGCGCCGCCGTAAAGCTTGAACGCGAGTGCGTTTCGTATTTCGATGCCGATCCGGGCATCGGGGGAGGCGTTGGGCTTTTTGATCGGCATCAGCTCCACGCCCATCAGCTTGTCGCGCAGGGCCGGGCTGCCGTCCGTGTGCTCGGCATACATCGGATGAAAGCAGCCGGCCGTCAGAGCCGCCAGCACGGCGACGACGCTCAGCCGGGCCGCGATGCGCGGACCAGAGCCGTTTCCGTTCCGATAGGATCGGAACGGGGCTCTCGATTCTAATGTTGACGCGTTTTCTTGCCGCGAACCGGTATCCACTTCGCTCGAAGACGCTCCAAGCCATGATCGAGCCGGTCGAGCCGACAACCTACCCCACCACATTCACGATCCTCTGCGGGACGATGATGATCTTGCGGGCCGGTTTGCCGCCCAGCGCCTGTCTTACCGCATCGAGCGCCAGAACGGCAGTCTCAATTTCCGGATTTGGCGCGCCGCTCGCCACGGTAACCTCGCCCCGCTTTTTGCCGTTGACCTGCACCGGCAGCGTCACGGTGTCTTCAACCAGCAAATCGCGCTCGATTTGTGGCCAGCGGGCTTGCGAAACCAGACCGGCCTGCCCGAGTGCCCGCCAGCATTCCTCGGCGAGGTGCGGCATCATCGGGCTGAACAACTGGACCAGGATGGTGGCGGCCTCGCGCAGGCTCCAGGCCAGATCCGGCGCGAGGCCGGATGTCCCGGCACGGGAGCGGGCAAGGGCGTCGGTCAGCTCGTTGGCGAACTCGCGGATATTGGCGAGGCAGACATTGAAGTGCAGCCGCTCGATGCCGGTCGACACCTTGTCGAGCGCGCCATGGGTCGCCTTGCGCAGCGCCAGCGCCTCAGTGCCGAAACTTGCCGGCCTGTCCTGCGGCGCGGCCTTGCCGGCCTCAGCCGATTCGTTGACCAGCCGCCATAGCCGCTGCATGAAGCGCGCCGCGCCCTGCACGCCTTCCTCGCTCCAGATCACGTCGCGGTCCGGCGGCGAGTCCGACAGCATGAACCAGCGCGCGGTGTCGGCGCCGTAGCTGCCGATGATGTCGTCGGGGTCGACGGTGTTGCGCTTCGACTTCGACATCTTCTCGACCGCGCCGATCTCGACCGCTTTGCCGGTGGAGATCAGCGTGGCACGACGGGTCTCGCCGCTGGCCTCGATCCGGACCTCGTCGGGCGAGGCCCAGCCGCCGTCGGCCTTGCGGTAGGTCTCGTGCACCACCATGCCTTGCGTGAACATGCCCTTGAACGGCTCGTCCATGTCGACATGGCCGGTGGCCTTCATCGCGCGGGTGAAGAAGCGCGAATAGAGCAGATGCAGGATCGCATGCTCGACGCCGCCGATGTACTGGTCGACCGGCATCATGCGGTTGGCGATCGCGGGCGTGGTCGGCGCCTGCTCGTTCCACGGATCGGTGAAGCGCGCGAAGTACCAGGAGGAATCGACGAAGGTGTCCATGGTGTCGGTTTCGCGCGTGGCCTTGGTCCCGCACTTCGGGCAGACGACATGCTTCCATGTCGGATGATGGTCGAGCGCGTTGCCGGGCCTGTCGAAGGTGACGTCCTCCGGCAGCGTGACCGGCAGGTCTGTCTCCGGCACCGGCACCACGTCGCAGTTGGGGCAATGGATCACCGGGATCGGACAGCCCCAGTAGCGCTGCCGCGAGATGCCCCAGTCGCGCAGGCGGAAGTTCACCTTGCGCTCGGCGACCGGCATGTTGTCGCGCATCTCGCTTTCCAGGCGCTTGGCGACCTCTTCCTTCGCCGCATCAGTGGTCATGCCGTCGAGGAAGCGCGAATTGATCATCCGCCCGTCGCCGTCATAGGCCGTGTCGGTGATGACGAAGCTCGCGGGGTCTTGTCCCTCGGGGCAGACCACCGGCGTGTTGCCGAGGCCGTACTTGTTGACGAAGTCGAGGTCACGCTGGTCGTGCGCCGGACAGCCGAAGATGGCGCCGGTGCCGTATTCCATCAGGATGAAGTTGGCGACATAGACCGGCAGCGCCCACGCCGCGTCGAACGGATGGATCGCGCGGATGCCGGTGTCGAAGCCCATCTTCTCCGCGGTGTCGATCTCGGCCTGCGCGGTGCCGCGCCGCTTGCACTCGGCGATGAAATCGGCGAGCGTGGGATTGTCTTTCGCCGCCGCTTGCGCCAGCGGATGGTCCGGCGCGATCGCCATGAATTTCGCGCCGAACAGGGTGTCGGGGCGCGTGGTGAAAATTTTCAGCTCACTCTCACCGTTTGGCGTGGTCGGGGCGTCGAGCGCGAAGCGCACCAGCAGGCCCTCGGAACGGCCGATCCAGTTGCGCTGCATCAGCCGCACCTTGTCGGGCCAGCGATCGAGCGTGTCGAGCGCGTCGAGCAGGTCCTGCGCGTACTTCGTGATCTTGAAGACCCACTGGTTCATTTCGCGCTGCTCGATCACGGCGCCGGAGCGCCAGCCGCGGCCGTCGATCACCTGCTCGTTGGCGAGCACGGTCATGTCGACCGGGTCCCAGTTGATCTTGCGCTTCTCGCGTTCGGCGAGGCCGGCGCGGAGGAAGTCCAGGAACATCTTCTGCTGGTGCCTGTAATAGGACGGATCGCAGGTCGCGAATTCCCGCGCCCAGTCGAGCGACAGCCCGATCGAGCGGAGCTGCTTCTTCATGGTCCTGATGTTGTCGTAGGTCCACGCCTTCGGCGCGACCTTGCGCTCGATCGCGGCGTTCTCGGCCGGCAGACCGAAGGCGTCCCAGCCCATCGGATGTAGCACGTTGTAGCCCTTGGCGCGCATGTAGCGCGCGATCACATCGCCAAGGGTGTAGTTGCGGACATGGCCGATGTGGATGCGCCCGGACGGATAGGGGAACATCTCCAGCACGTAGTATTTTTCGCGCGGATCGTCGTTTTTGGTGGCGAAGATCGCCTGCCTGTCCCACTCGGCTTGCCAGCGCGGTTCGGCGTCACGGGCGTTGTAACGTTCTGAGGTCATGGAAATGCGGTGTTTTTCGTGATTTGCAGGCCTCGACTAGGCCACGAAAGCGGACCGGGGGTCAACGGGTCGGCAGTCAGGACGTCACGGTTTGCAAGCGGTGTGGTTTTGCGGTGTAAGCGGGACGCCCACCGCGCTTCGGGAGCGATTCAATGGCCAACCTCTCCGTTTATCCCATCACCCGCCGCTGGCCGGCCAGGGATCCCCGCCGGCTGCAGCTCTATTCGGTGCCGACGCCCAACGGCGTGAAGGTCTCGATCATGCTGGAGGAAACCGGCCTGCCCTATGAGCCGCACCTGGTCGATTTCGACAAGGACGAACAGAAGAGCAGCGAGTTCCTGTGGCTCAATCCCAACGGCAAGATTCCAGCGATCCTCGATCCCAATGGTCCCGGCGGCAAGCCGCTCGCTTTGTTCGAGTCGGGCGCGATCCTGCAATACCTCGCCGAGAAGACAGGCCAGTTCCTGACCGCTGACCCGGCATCGCGCTGGCACGCGATTGAGTGGCTGCACTTCCAGATGGGCGGCGTCGGGCCGATGTTCGGGCAGGTCGGGTTTTTCCATAAGTTCGCCGGCAAGGATTTCGAAGACAAGCGGCCGCGCGATCGCTATGTGGCGGAATCGAAGCGGTTGCTCGGGGTGATGGACGCTCATCTTTCGACCCATCGGTGGTTTGCCGGCGACGAGTACACCATCGCTGATATCTCGATGCTTGGCTGGGTGCGCAACCTGATCGGATCCTATGGAGCGCGCGAACTCGTCGAGTTCGATCGCTTCCGCCATGTCGCGGCCTGGCTGGAGCGGGGGCTGGCGCGGCCCGCGGTGCAGCGCGGCCTCGCGATCCCGGCGGGGGGATAGGCGGAGCACCAATGACCACAGACGACGCATCCGCAACCGCTCCGCTGCCAGGCGGCCTTGCTGCCGTGGAAGCCGAGATCGTCCGCGCCTGCCGCGATGCGCGGCGCGAACGGTCCTCGGTGACGCTGGTGGCGGTGTCGAAAACCTTCGATGCGGACGCGATCGCGCCGGTGATCGCCGCCGGTCAGCGGGTTTTCGGGGAGAATCGCGTGCAGGAAGCCCAGCGGAAGTGGCCTGCGTTGATGGCCGCGCATGCCGGCATCGCGCTGCATCTGATCGGCCCGCTGCAGTCCAACAAGGCGAAGGAGGCCGTCGCCCTGTTCGACGCCATCCATTCGGTCGACCGTCCGAGCCTTTGCGAAGCGCTGGCCAAAGAGATCGGGAAGCAGGACCGGCGGCCCGATCTGTTCGTTCAGATCAACACCGGCGAGGAGCCGCAGAAGGCCGGGATCGCGCCGTCGGACGCCGACGCCTTCATCGCGCGATGCCGCGATACCTATGGACTGACGATCGCGGGGTTGATGTGCATTCCGCCGGTGGATGACGCGCCGGCGCCGCATTTCGCGCTCACCGCCAAGATCGCCAGACGCAACGGGCTCACCCGACTGTCGATGGGCATGAGCGCGGACTTCGGCGTCGCGATCGCGCTCGGCGCGACCCATGTGCGGGTCGGCTCGGCGATTTTCGGGGTGCGGTAGTTTCGCTTTTACCTTGTGGAAGAACGAAGATCCTTACTGCTTTTCAACGTCACCCGATCTCGATCCGCGTCTGCGGTCCGATCCGCCGCAACAGCCGCAGCATCGCGGGTTGCGTCATCGCCACACATCCCGCGGTCGGTCCAAAATTGTCGCGGGCCAGATGAAGGAACACGGCGCTGCCACGTCCCGCAATGCGGGGGCGGGTATTGTGATCGATTTCGATGATGAAATCGTAGAGATGGTCATCGCGCGTCAGCCGGTCGCCGCTCGCGCCGGTCGTCAGCCCGATCGGCCGGTTGTAGCGGCGGTCGGCCGGATCTTCGCACCAGGCATCGGTCGGCTTGATCGCGCGAACCGGCAGAAACGTCCGCGGCCGCGGATGCCGGTCGGATCGCCACCACAGCCGGATGGGCCGGAAAATTCCCTTCGGCGTGCCGCCGTCGCCCTCGCGTTTGTCGGCGCGGATGCCGCCACGGCCGATCGCCACAGGTGTGATCTGACCCCCGCCGATCAACCAGCCCCGCTGCGGCCGTCCGGCGGCTGGGCGGACACGAATCGCGGCGAGCGGCCGATCACGGGAATGTGTCGTCCAAGGCGTTGATAATCCAGAATTTTGCATGGAATGAGGAGGTCTCGCCCGCGCTGCGGTCCGGATAGGGACTTTCAGATTTACAGGAACATTCACCCAAATTCCCGCCCGTTCTGGGGTAGACTCCATCGGGACAATGAATCGCTGCAGCTTTCACACATCCGGACGCACGACTTACACGACCCATGAAGGTGGCGCACACCTGTTAAATCAAGGTGGTTCGCTGCTGCCCCTGTTCCCGCCGCCAGGAGGATCGCACCGATGGCCAACGCCCGTAAAATCCTGATCGTGGACGACGACACCGATCTGCGCGACACGCTGGTCGAGCAACTGTCCCTGCATGAGGAATTCGAGGCCTCCGCCGTTGATACGGGCGCCAAGGGCGCGAGCGCCGCCAAGGCCCACTCGCCCGATCTGGTGTTGATGGATGTCGGTCTGCCCGATACCGACGGCCGCGAGGTGGTGCGCAGCCTGCGCAAAGGCGGCTTCAAGGCGCCGATCATCATGCTCACCGGACACGACACCGATTCGGACACGATTCTGGGCCTTGAATCCGGAGCCAACGACTATATCGCCAAACCGTTCCGCTTCGCGGTGTTGCTGGCGCGAATCCGCGCGCAGTTGCGTCAGCATGAGGCCAGCGAGGACGCGGTGTTTTCGGTCGGGCCCTACAGCTTCCGGCCCGGCTCCAAGATGCTCACGACCGCCACCGCCAAGAAGGTGCGGCTGACCGAAAAGGAGACTGCCATCCTGCGTTTCCTGTACCGGGCCGGACAGATGCCGGTGTCGCGCGAGACGCTGCTGCAGGAGGTCTGGGGCTACAATTCCGGCGTCACCACCCACACGCTGGAAACCCATATTTACCGTCTGCGCCAGAAGATCGAGAAGGACGCCGCCAATCCGGAAATTCTGGTCACGGAAGCCGGTGGCTACAAGCTGGTGCCGTGATACGTCCGGCCCGACCGGGCTGAATCAAACTTTGGCCCTATCTTTTTGAAACAGCATGGTCTTATCCGAAATCCGGGTTCCACTGTTCGGGGTCATGCTCTAGGGTCTTTGACGTGTCACGGAAACGGTGAAAGACCCTAGGCTCTTGAACTGGCGCGTTTTCTTCACGCGAACCGGATTCCACTTCGCTCGAAAACGCTATAGGCTGACAATTCGTATCAGCTCTCGTCAAAACAGTTTTTGGGCGATCCCGGTCCTGGATCGCCGACTGGTCCTCCATGTCGATCGACGATGACGTTGTCCTGCTCGAGCGCGTCCCGACCCTGCGCCTGCTGGGAGCCGATGCGCTGCGCGTGCTCGCCATCGGTGCCGAACAGCAGCAGTTCGCGCGCGGCTCGATCCTGTTTCGCGCCGGCGACGATGCGGACGCGGGCTACGTGGTTCAGGAAGGCGGGTTTCGCATCCATGTCGCGGGCGGCGGCGATCATGAAGTCATCGCCGAGCGTGGTGCGCTGATCGGCGAACTGGCCCTGATCGTTCCGATGTCGCGCCCCGCGACGGCGGTCGCGCTGGAATATTCGATGGCGATCCGGATTCCGCGCACTCTGTTTCTGCGCGTGCTCGACAGCGATCCCGCCGCCGCCCGCCGCCTGCGCGACGAACTCGCCAACCGCACGCGGCAGACCACCAGCGACATCCTGATGGCGAGCGCCAAGCTGAACAGCTAGAGCGGGATGAGATCAAGGATGGATGCCCGGATCAGGTCCGGCAGGGCGAACAGGATTCCATCAAAAGAAAGATTCCGTTCCTCTCATTCCGCATTCACACCTCGATCACCGCCGTCACCGGCACATGATCGGACGGTCGCTTCCAGCCGCGGGCATCGCGGGTGATGCGGAAGTCGCGGACGCGATCCCGCAGCGCCTCCGAGACCCAGATGTGGTCGAGCCTGCGGCCGCGGTCTGCGGCAACCCAGTCGGCGGCGCGATAGCTCCACCACGTATAGACCTTCTCCGACATCGGAATCCGCGCGCGCGCGACGTCGACCCAGTTGCCGTGGTTTTGCACGCCGAGTAGCTTCTCGCATTCGACCGGCGTATGCGAAACGATCTTCAGAAGCTGCTTGTGCGACCAGACGTCGTTCTCGTGCGGGGCGACGTTGAGGTCGCCGACCAGGACATGCCGGTCGTTGCCCTGCGGATGCAGCGGCGCGCAGGCCTTCATCTCGTCGAGGAATTGCAGCTTGTGGGCGAACTTCGGATTGAGCGCGGGATCGGGAATGTCGCCGCCCGCCGGCACATAGAAATTGTGCAGCACCAGCGGCGCAGCGAGGCCCGCCTGGCCGCCGAAGGTCACAGTGACGTGGCGTGAGTCGATCTTGTCGCAGAAGGTGCGGATATTACTGGCGTCGAACGGAAGCTTCGAGACCACCGCGACGCCGTGATAGCCCTTCTGCCCGTTGAGCGCGATGTGCTCGTAGCCGAGCCGGCGGAAGCGTTTCAGCGGAAAGGCGTCGTCGGGACACTTGGTTTCCTGCAGGCACAGCACGTCGGGCCGCTGCGCTTTCAGAAACTTCGCAACCAGATCGATGCGCAGCCGGACCGAATTGATATTCCAGGTGGTGAGGGAGAGATGCATAAACGTCCGGCACCGTAGATTTTTACCCTCTCCCCTTGCGGGAGAGGGTGACCGAGCGTTAGCGAGGGCGGGTGAGGGGGAAAGCTTTGCGCGGTTAGGTACCCCTCACCCGGTTTCTCACTTCGTTCGAAACCACCCTCTCCCACAGGGGGAGAGGGAAAGGAAGGGGACTTTATGATTTTAATTTGACGCGTTTTCTTCACGCGAACCGGTAACCCGCCTCGTTCCGTAAACGCTATGACGCGCCCTAATTATTCGACGTCGGATATCGGGTGTAGTCGATCTTGAACAAACCGGGGTCGAGCTTCGCCGTCGAATTCAGGTTGTAGATCGCCACCGTGGTGTCGTAGCCCTGCGGATCGGTCACGGTCCACTGCTTGAGTTTGCCGTCCTTGACGCCGACCATCAGCATCAGGCGGGAGGTGCCGATCAGCGCCTGCTTTTCCTCGATGGTAATGCTGATGTAAAGATCGTCCGAGGTCACGCCGACGACGTTGGTGTCCTTCATCAGGTCGATGCGATCCGACAGCAGATAGCGCAGCGGCGTCTGCGACAGCGGATAGATGTCCTGGGTCGCGAGCTTGGTGTCGCGAACCACAAGCGACGAGCCGTCGGAAATCATCGCGATCGGCGACGGCGGGTCGTATTCGAACCGCACCTTGCCCGGCTTCTGGATATAGAATTCGCCGGTCGAGCGGCTGCCGTCGGGGCCGACCTGCACGAAGTTTCCGGCCAATGTCCGCAGCGACGACAGATAGGCGCTGACCCGCGCCGCCGCGGCCTTCTGGTCCGCGCTGAAGGTTGCGAAAAAGTTTGCCGGCACGTTGCGCCGCCGGTCCGGAATGATCGGCTCTGGCGGTTGCGTGGTCCCGGTGACCTCTGGTTCGACGGTCTCATGAAGTTTCGCCGTGGCCGCGCCGTCGCGGTCCTTCGGCGCCGGTCGCGGCATTGGAACGGCCTGCGCGAAGGCATGCGGAATGAAAAGACCGGCGATCAGCACCGCGGCGAGCCAGACCGCGCCGGCGCATGCGCGACCGCGAATCGGGCGATGGGCCGCGGATGAATGTGTCACGTGTCTGCTCAATGTCTCGTCCTGTCCGCCCGAGGCGTGCTTTCTAGCGCATGATCCGCCGAAGTGTGAGCGGTTTGGCGAAAAGATCATGCGCATTCTCGATATTTTAGAGCGCGACCGGACGCAAAACCGTGATCCACTTTTGCTGATCGCGCTCTAAGCGCTTTGCGCCGCCGCGGGAATTCCTTTTTCGGGGCGAGTTCCGGGCGGATGTTGCCGCCCGGTGCGTTGGTTCAGAAGGTCGTCCATTCGCATCGAAGGTTGCTGCAGGGACAGGCGGGCCACGGAAGCGGCCACTATCGCGGCGCTGTGGCGATTTCGCGACTCCGAGACGGCATCGTCCAACGTTCCGGTCATGCGTCAGAAGTGGCTTTCTTCTTCCTCGATCAGGATTTCACGTTTTCCGGCGTGATTGGCCTGCCCGACGATGCCTTCGAGCTCCATGCGCTCCATCAGCGAGGCGGCTCGGTTGTAGCCGATCTGGAGGCGGCGCTGGATGTAGCTGGTGGAGGCCTTGCGGTCGCGCTTCACGATCGCCACCGCCTGCGAGAACAGATCGCCGCCGCCGTCGCCGCCCATGCCGGTCGAATCGAACACCGCGCCGTCCTCGTCGGTCGGCTCTTCCGCTGTGACCGCCTCGAGATATTCCGGCGCGCCTTGCGTCTTGAGGTGACGAACCACCTTTTCGACTTCCTCGTCCGACACGAACGGCCCATGCACGCGCGAGATGCGGCCGCCACCGGCCATGTAGAGCATGTCGCCCTGGCCGAGCAGTTGCTCCGCGCCCATTTCGCCGAGGATGGTGCGGCTGTCGATTTTTGACGTGACCTGGAAGGAGATGCGGGTCGGGAAGTTGGCCTTGATGGTGCCGGTGATGACGTCGACCGAGGGACGCTGCGTCGCGAGGATGACGTGCAGCCCGGCGGCGCGCGCCATCTGCGCCAGCCGCTGCACCGCGCCTTCGATGTCCTTGCCGGCGACCATCATCAGGTCGGCCATCTCGTCCACGATGATGACGATGAAGGGAAGCGGCTCCAGGTCGAGCTTCTCGTCCTCGTAGATCGCCTTGCCGGTTTCCTTGTCGAAACCGGTGTGCACCGTGCGCGTCAGCTCCTCGCCATTCTTCTTCGCTTCGACGAGCCGCGCATTGTAGCCGTCGATGTTGCGCACGCCGAGCTTGGCCATCTTCTTGTAGCGCTCTTCCATCTCGCGCACCGCCCACTTCAGCGCGACCACCGCCTTCTTCGGATCGGTCACGACCGGCGTCAGCAGGTGCGGGATGCCGTCATAGACGGAGAGTTCGAGCATTTTCGGATCGACCATGATGAGCCGGCACTGGTCGGGCCGCAGCCTGTACAGCAGGCTGAGGATCATGGTGTTGATCGCCACCGATTTGCCCGAGCCGGTGGTGCCGGCGATCAGCATGTGCGGCGTGCGCGCGAGATCGATGATGACGGGATCGCCGCCGATGGTCTTGCCGAGGCAGAGCGGCAGCTTGGCGACGGAGTCGATAGCGTCCCTGGCGGTGAGCAATTCGCGCAAATAAACCTTTTCGCGATGCGCGTTCGGCAGTTCGATGCCGATGGCGTTGCGGCCAGCGACCACCGCGACGCGCGCCGACAGCGCGCTCATGGAGCGCGCGATATCGTCGGCGAGGCCGATGACGCGCGCCGACTTGATGCCGGGCGCGGGCTCCAGTTCGTACAGCGTCACCACCGGTCCGGGATTGGCTTTGACGATTTCGCCGCGCACGCCGAAATCCTGCAGCACGCCTTCCAGCGCCCGCGAATTGGCTTCCAGTTCGGACTTGCTGAGCGGTTGGCGATCGGCGGCGCGCGGCGCGGTCAGGACGTTGACCGACGGCAGGTCGAACTTGATGGATTTTTTGGCGGGCGCGCGAGAAGCGGCTTTCCGTCGTGGCGCGCGGACCGGAGCATCCTCCTCCTCGTCTTCGTCCTCCTCCTCCTCATCATCCTCGTCGTGCGCCGGCACCAGGGACGGGCCGTTGGATCCGCCGAGGGTCGGCTCCTGACGCTCATACGCCAAGGCCGCCGACTTCTGCGGCGCGCTCGACACCAGCGACTTGTAGGCCAGCGCGACAAGCGCTCCGAGCCTGAGGCGTTTCACCCGCGCTTTCGCGCTCATCAGCGCATGCACCAGCCAGCCCAGCGAGACCGAGGCGTGATCGCTGCCGTCGTCGAACGGCGCGTCGTCGTCGATCGCGAGCGTCTCGTCGGCCACCCGCGATTTCAATCCGCCGGCCCACAGAAATGTCGCGACCATGATGCATAAGAAAATCGCGCCGAACACGACGTGCTGCAGCGCGCTCGCCGGGCCGAACAGGATAGCAGGCGCCCGCACCAGCGCATCGCCGACCACGCCGCCGAGTCCGGTCGGCAGCGGCCACGCGCCGTTATGCGGCCAGCAACTGGCGAAACCGGCGGCGGCGGCGGTGCAGAGAAGCCAGCAGGCCAGCCGCGTCGCCGCGCGATCGAACGGGCGATGGGTCAGCATGCGCCAGCCCCAGATCGCCACCGGCAGGATCAGCATGATCGCGCCGAGGCCGAGAATCTGCATCAACAGATCGGCGCCGATCGCGCCGGGATAGCCGAGGACGTTGTGGATCGCGCGCGAAGTGGCGTGGCTGAGGCTCGGATCCTGCACCGACCATGTCATCAGCGCAGCCGCGGCAGCGCCCGACAATCCGATCAGGCCGAGCCCGGTCAGTTCGCGCAGGCGTCGCGCGAGCGCATCGCGGATCGACGGCGGTAGATGATCGACGATGGGAAGGAGGCGTTCGATCGCTGCCATGCTCATGGGCCCCCGCGACTATCCGAGAGTTTTGACCAGCCGATGCAACGCCTCGGCCGTGGTTTCAGTGTCCGCCACCAGTGCCAGGCGGATGTAGCCCGCGCCGGGATTCAAGCCGTCGGCTTGCGGGCGCGACAGATAGCTGCCGGGAATCACGCGCACGCCGGCCTCCCTGTAGAGCTTCACCGTTGCGGCCTCGTCGCCGCCGCAAGCGGAAACATCCAGCCAGATGCAGAAGCCGCCGGCGGGCCTGACGTAGCCGTAGCGACGGCCGAGGATCTCGTCGGCGAGATCGAATTTCGCCCGGTAGAGCCGGCGGTTCTCCTCGACATGCGCCTCGTCGTCATAGGCGGCGGCGCCGACGTGCTGCAGCGGCACCGGCACCTGGGGCGCCGCGACATTGCGCAGTTCGTGAAACGCGGCGAGGAAGTTGCGGTCTCCGGCGACGAAGCCGACGCGCAGGCCCGGCAGGTTCGAACGTTTTGAGAGCGACTGGAACGCGACCACGTTGGCGAAATCATCCCCCGCGCATTCCAGCGCGCTGCCGGGCGCGCTTTGCGTGTAGATTTCCGAGTAGCATTCGTCGGCGAATACGAGGAAGCCGTGACGGCGCGCCAGCGCGATCAGGCGCGAAAAGTAATTGCGCGAGGCCACCGCGCCTTGCGGGTTGGCGGGCGAGGCGAGATAGATCGCGACGGTTCGCGCCAGCGTGGCCTCGTCGAGCGAATCGAGGTCGGGCAAAAATCCGCCTGCGCGCGTCGCCGGCAGCAGGACCGTCTCGCAATTCGCGGCGCGGGCGCCGGCGCCATAGGCGGGATAGAACGGGTTCGGCATCAGGATCGCCGGCGTGCCCTTGCGCGGCGTCACGTAACGGGCGGCGGCGATCGCAGCGTAAAACAGCCCCTCGCGGCTGCCGTTCAGCACCAGAATCTCGGTCTCGGGATCGATCGCGCGAGGCAGGGCGAACCGCCTCGACAGCCAGTTGGCAGCAGCGTGGCGGAAAGGCTCGATCCCCCGCGCCATCGGGTATCGCCTGAACTCGTTGATATGCCGGGACAATATCTCGCCGACGAAAGCGGGCGGCGGGTGCTGCGGCTCGCCCAGCGATAGCGGGATCAGGGGCTGCCCCGGCTGGTAGGGCGCAAGCAACTCCGCCGTCCGCGCGAACGGCGACCGCTCGCCGGGCGCGGTAGCCGCGGCCGGACTCACGGTGGTCCCGGCCGGGCCGGCGTCGAACTCGGTCGGCCTGCCGGCGGAGTCAGCCGGGCTGGCGGCGCCTTGCGCCGCGCGCGATGAAGCGGTGGTTGCCATCGGTTAAGCGTCAACACTTTCAAGACGTTCGGCCACACCTTGGGGCCGGAACGAAAGCCAGTTGAGTACCATAGGTGCGGCGAGGTTAAGACGCGATTAACCATCGGCGGGAGGGCGTGTTTTCTTGTTTTGTTCTTGTGTCGCCGCGGGTATTGGCATGTTTCCGACCACAGTCGCCAGTTTAAAGATGATAGTGGTCGAACCGGTATTTAGGCATGTCCGTGTTTCACACGGCCATGCCTTCCCGGATAACTCTGCAGGCCGCAGATTTTACTGGGTACGATCCGAGGCCCAGACGTACCAAAGGGGCCTCCTTACGGAGACCCCTCGGCATGTAGCTCCCACTAGCGGGAAATGGTCACCCTTTCGGGGCCACGAGTGCAGTATAAATACACTCAGAGCCCGAAAGTTTCAAGAGGATTCTAGTTTGGGTTCCCGGGAGTTAGCCAATTGAGCATCATGGCTAACACCTCCTTATACTCGTCTTCAGTAACTCTAACGATACCATTCTTCCCCGGCGTTAACCTGCTTACGGCTAGGGTCGTGGGCTTGTCGCAGATGGCCCAAGAAGGATTCCCGTCGATCGTTTTTGTCAGTTTGTAAGCCCACTTGTTTCCGGGCTGATCCTGCCCTGAGCATGGGATCACGGTCACCGCCCCACGTAGCGTGTTTCGGAATGACATTATCAGAACCGACCGCGTCTTCCAAAACTCCGGCAACTGGGCATCCTTAGGAAAGTCGCACCAATACAGCTGGCGCAGCTTTGGAGCCGCAGTAACGCGCGGTTTTACCCACGGAGGCCTTTCTTCGCCAACCGCTACAATAGTGGTTTCGGTCCTCTTGATCTCAAGAATTTTCATTGCCCCCACCTTCAGAGGCCACGCGTCGCTTCAGCCGCTTTAGGACCAAGCCAAGCTGGTCCGCGAGATCCTCGTAGCTATCCGCAGAGAGCGCGGCCGGAAATGACAGGGTCACAGGCCCTTCTTTCAGGTTGAAGCTTTCTTGCAGAAGACCTTCGCTCCGGCGAAGCAGCCCGGAGGGCTTGATATCGTGATGTAGGGTGGCTTGCATGAGCGTATCCTCAGCGGGAGGATTGCGATTGTACCCTTCGTCTGATCCGCCAACAAGTCGAAAAGTCGAGAGATAAGTTTCCGCAGCCTTCGCCGCAGCTTCGGCAGTGAAATGGCGTTTTACAAGCCAATATCGCAAGTTATTTTCGCTAGGAAGGCCTTGAAATTCTTGGCTAAGCTCCTGAAAGAGGGAAGGCTTCAAAGCGCTACGTTCAAGAGCTTGCTGACGCTCGTGAGATGTCTCTGGTGCCATTAACGTAGTAATCGCATCATCACTCAGGCGTAAATCGTCACCAGACCCTTCGATCAGTCCGTATGCGCGCACGGCGCCAATTTTTCCCAGGGCGCGGCCGTTCAGGCTGGAGTACCCCAAGTGCTGTGCCAGAACCAACCGCGAAAACTTATTGCGGTTCTCGGCCTTGAAAACCGGCCTAACGGCTTCCAAAGCGGCCTCTAAGTCGAGGGATGGATAGTTCGGGCTTCTGGTTTTCGCCATGGTAAGTATCCTCTCCCACTCGGGATATGAACCTTATCTCATGAACCCATAAAAATATAAAGAGATATAACCTTTCTACTAACTCATAATTTTGGAGGTTACGTTCATATGTTTATCTCATTGCGATCCGAAAGGACCAGAATGCGAAAGGCCACCCCTTCCGATAAAGGAAGGGGTGGCCGAGGAAGTTTCGAATTAGGACGCGAGTGGAAAAGTAAGGCTGCCCATAGGCCTTTTCCGCCGTCATGCTGCTGTTTGGGGAATAGTTCTTCAAGAACGCCAGTGCTAGGTGGTTTGCGGAGGCAACGACCCCCGTTGCCCTACAACGCCTCGCCCTTCAACAGCCGCGGTACCTCGCCGGTTAGTCCGGCCGCCTGGCGGATGAATGCGTTCTTCAAAGGCGGCATGCGGTCGACCAGCCCGAGCCCGAGATCGCGCACGCCGCGCAGAAGCGTCGATTCGTTCGAGAACAGAACATTGAGCGTGTTGGTGGCAATGCCCATCGCCATGGTGTCGAAGCGCCGCCACCGCTGATAGCGCTCGAGCACATCGGCCTGCCCCGGATCGATGCCGAGCCTGACCGCGTCGACCACGCTTTCCGCGAGCGCTGCGACGTCCTTCAGTCCGAGGTTCAGGCCCTGTCCCGCGATCGGATGGATCACATGCGCCGCGTCGCCGACCAGCGCCAGCCGCTCGGCGATGAACGAGCGCGCGACGAAATACTGAAGCGGAAACGCGCGCGGCTTGTCGAGCGCCTTGATCTCGCCGAGCTGCAGGCCGAAGCGCTGCTCCAGCTCGGAATGAAATTCGTCTTCCGCAAGCGCGACGATGCGCGCGGCGTCGGTGCGCTTCTCGGTCCATACCAGCGACGAGCGCCGTCCGGTCAGCGGCAGGATCGCGAATGGTCCCGCGGGAAGAAAATGTTCTTCGGCGCGGCCGTGATGATCGCGCTCATGGCCGACGGTGACGACGATGCCGGATTGATCGTAGTCCCAGCCGTGGGTGGCGATGCCGGCGCGCTCGCGCAGTTTTGAACGCGCGCCGTCTGCCGCCACCAGCAGGCTCGCATCAATCGTCGAGCCGTCCGCCAGCGAGACTGTGACGCCGCCCGGCCGCGTTTCGTTTGCCGTCACCGCCGTGGCGCGCAGGTCGACGCCTTCAGCTTGCGCGCGCGTCGCCAGCGCCTCGATCAGGTAACGGTTCTCGACCATGTGCGCGAACGGCTCGCCGGGTTCGACGTTGCCGGCAAAGGTCAGGAACACCGGACGGGTGGCGTCCTCGAGCTTCGAATCCGTCACCACCATGTCGAGGATCGGCTGCGCAGTGCCCGCGACCTCGTCCCACACCCCGAGCGCCTCGAACAGGCGACGGCAGGCGGCGACGATGGCGGTGGCACGCGGATCGCGGCTCGGCCGGTTCGCCAGCATGGGGTCGGCAACCACGATCGGGACTTCCGCGCCCAGCCCCTGGCGTAGCGCCAGCGCCAACGCCAGCCCCGCGAACGCGCCGCCGCAGATGACAATGCTCTGTTGTTGTGTCGTCATGGTACGCCTGACCTTCTTGCGCCGGCATTATAGCCGGGCGAAACACGTTCACCAAACGCGGAGCGCGAGCGGCCGTTCCGCCCCGACCTGGACGCGGACCCGCAATCCAGGTTCGAGCTTCGCCCCCGTCCGCGATGACGGTCCCAATGGAAGGCATCCCGATGTCCAAAAGCCTGGTCGACCTGATCTCGATCCTCGATCTGGAGCCGATCGAGGAAAACCTGTTCCGCGGCAACAGCCCGAAGACGAGCTGGCAGCGGGTATTCGGCGGGCAGGTGATCGGACAGGCGATGGTCGCGGCCTGCCGCACCGTCGAAGGCCGCCTGCCGCACTCGCTGCATTGCTACTTCATCCTGCCGGGCGATCCGGCGGTGCCGATCATCTACGAGGTGGAGCGGCTGCGCGACGGCAAGAGCTATTCGACGCGGCGCGTCACCGCGATCCAGCACGGCCGCGCCATCTTCTCGATCATGGTGTCGTTCCATGTGGACGAGGAGGGCGCGTTCGACCATCAGGACCCCATGCCCGACGTTCCGCCGCCGGACGACCTCTCGCCGGAGGAGTTCGCCAGGCAGCCGATGTTCAAGGAAATGCCGGAGTTCATCCGCCGCTATTACGAATCCGACCCGCCGATCGAACTGCGCCCGGTCGAACTCAACCGCTATTTCGGCGAGAAGATCGCCGACGGCCGCGTCCATGTCTGGATTCGCGCAGCGGCGAAGCTACCCGACGATCCGGCGCTGCACATGTGCGCGCTCGCCTATGCGTCGGACTTCGCGCTGCTGGATGCGGTGATGGCGCGCTACGGCCGCACCCTGTTCGACAAGCGGATAATGGCGGCCTCGCTCGATCATGCGATGTGGTTTCACCGCCCGTTCCGCGCCGACGAATGGCTGCTCTACGCGCAGGATTCGCCGAGCGCGCAGAGCGGCCGCGGCCTGGCCCGCGGGCTGATCTTCAAGCGCGACGGCACGCTCGTTGCTTCCGTCGCGCAGGAAGGCTCGGTGCGCGAGCGGCGCTAAGTGCCGATCACGGAACAGTCTGGTAGCTTTGATAGGGTCGCCAAGCCCGATAAAAAACGCCCTCGATCAGAACCGCTGGGGCGAGGGAATGGGCTCATAATAACGCAGCAGACCACAGACTATCGACCGTGAGCGTCAAGTATTGTCATGGCCAGGGCAACGCCCACTGCCTGCATACGGCCTTCGCGGCCGGAACGATCATTGGTCGGAAAGTGTTGGAAGGCGGTTCACGTGCGACAACCCGGCCGGCTTGCACGGCGCTCGCCCCATCGGTGGCGACTGGCACGCATGTTTTTTGTCCACTCTGCAAGTTTTTTGTGCGGTTTGCATGGAAAGGTGTCAGACTTGGCCGCGCGAATTCGGTTATCACAGTGTTGTCCATCGAGCGGATGAGCCCTTATGAAACTCGTCATCGCCATCATCAAACCCTTCAAACTTGAGGAGGTCCGTCAGGTGCTGACCGAACTCGGCGTGCATGGCATGACCGTGACCGAGGTCAAGGGCTACGGCCGCCAGAAGGGGCATACCGAAATCTATCGCGGCGCCGAGTATGTCGTGAATTTTCTCCCAAAGCTGCGGATCGAGGTCGCGGTGCCGTCGGACATCGCGGACAAAACCGTGGAGGCCATCACCACGGCCGCGCACACCGGCCAGATCGGCGACGGCAAGATTTTCGTGCTTCCGATCGATCACGCCCTGCGCATCCGCACGGGCGAGACCGACGGCGACGCGCTGTGAGATCGATAACAGAGACAAGCATTGTCGTTGCGAGCCAGCGGGTCGGCGCGAAGCGCCGCCCGATGACAGGCTCGGCGAAGCAATCCGGTCGACGCATCACCGAGGGGACTGGATTGCTTCGGAGCTGTCGGGACGACGCTTACGCGTCGCCCTCGGGCTCCTCGCAACGACGGACATAGCCAAGGCCGGGGATCGACAATGGGGGCAGTTTCACGTTGGCCGGCACGCGCGGCCGCGACGACCTTTGCATTCGCCATGTTCGCAACGTCAGGCGGGCGGGCTTTGGCGGCGAGCGACGCGCCGGCGGTAAGCGCGGCCGATACCACCTGGATGATCGTCGCCACCGCTTTCGTGCTGATGATGACGATCCCGGGGCTCGCGCTGTTCTATTCCGGCATGGTTCGCAAGAAGAACGTGCTGGCGACGATGGCGCAAAGCCTTGCGTCGGTCGCGATGATTTCGATTCTGTGGGTGGCGTTCGGTTACTCGCTGGCATTCACGGGCGAAGGGCTGTGGCTCGGATCGCCCGCTCGCCTGTTCCTCGCGGGCATGAGCATGGACGCCATCAATCCCGCGGCGAAGACCATCCCCGAAGCGCTGTTCATGCTTTACCAGATGACCTTCGCGATCATCACCGTGGCGCTGGTGGCGGGCTCTGTGGCCGACCGGATGCGCTTCTCCGCCTATCTGCTGTTTTCCGTGGGCTGGTTCATCTTTGTCTACGTTCCGCTGGTGCACTGGGTGTGGGGCGGCGGTTTCCTCAATGCGGCCGGCGTGCAGGATTTCGCCGGCGGACTCGTGGTGCACCTCAGCGCCGGCGTCGGCGGGCTGGTCGCGGCAAAAGTCCTTGGCAACCGTCACGGCTATGGTTCGGAGAACCTGTCGCCCTACGATCTGTCGCTGGCGGTCGTCGGCACCGGATTGCTGTGGGTCGGATGGTTCGGATTCAACGGCGGCTCGGCGCTGGCCGCCAATTCCCGCGCGGTGATGGCGATCATCGCCACGCATCTTGCCGCCTGCGCCGGCGCGCTGACATGGGGCGCGGTCGAATGGTCGACGCGGCGCAAGCCCTCCGTGCTTGGCATGATCTCGGGCGCGGTCGCAGGCCTCGGCACGATCACGCCGGCGTCCGGCTTCGTCACGCCGCTGCAGGGTATCGTCATCGGCATCGTCGCCGGACTGGTCTGCTACTGGGCCTGCACCAGCCTCAAGCATCGCTTCCGCTATGACGACGCGCTCGACGTGTTCGGCGTCCACGGCATCGGCGGACTGACCGGGACCCTGCTGCTCGGGGTGTTTGCGACCTCCTCGATCGGCGGCGTGCCCGGCCTGCTCGAAGGCAATCCGCGCCAGTTGCTGCTGCAGCTTTACGGCGTGGGCGTCACCCTGCTGTGGTCGGGCGCGGTGACCTATGGTCTCCTCAAGCTGGTCGGCGTTTTCGTGTCGCTGCGGGTCTCGCGCGAGAACGAGCTGGAAGGCCTCGACATTTCCCAGCACGGCGAGGCGCTGCAGTAATGCAATAATAACGACAGCTTCGAGTCGCTTTTTCCGGCCCGGTTCTGATTTCAGAATCGGGCTTCTTGTTTGCCGGCGGGTTCAAACCTTTCAACCTCTTTTTGCCTGCTCCCTGAGCAAAAATACGCTGAGACCGCGATATTGCCTATCTTCTGAGCAGAGATGGGCAGGCTTTAAGCGGAGCGCACCGCCTCTTGCCGCATCGTTCGGCGGCTTTGCGAAAAATCATAGATATTACAAGTCGCTAGACACCACAGATCGTGTTGGCACGGCATTTGATTCTCTGAATCCCGGCTGAAGCCGCGTCGCGAACCCTTTTCTCCTCCTTGAAGCGCTCAGCCGAGACCGCCCGGCGTTGCAGCCGGGCTGCAGGCGGGAATCGGACACATGAAAATCGTTATGGCGATCATCAAACCCTTCAAGCTCGACGAGGTCCGCGATGCCCTGACCGCGATCGGCGTGCATGGTCTGACGGTCACGGAGGCCAAGGGATACGGCCGCCAGAAAGGCCATACGGAAATCTATCGCGCCGCCGAATATTCGGTGAGCTTCCTGCCGAAGATCAAGATCGAGGTCGCAATCAATTCCGCCCAGGTCGATGCGGTCATCGAAGCCATCGCCTCGGCCGCGCGGACCGGCAGGATCGGCGACGGCAAGATCTTCGTCATCGACCTCGAGCACGCGCTTCGCATCCGCACCGGTGATGTGGATGCCGAAGCGATCTGATCCCGCGCTCACCTTGCTCACCTTTCCTCAATCAGGAGTCATGCACATGAGGTTCGAACGTCCGTCCCGCGCGGGATCGGCCATCGCGGCGATACTGGGCGCGGCCTGTCTTGCCGGATTTGCCGACGCCGCGCTGGCCCAGACCGCCGCTCCGGCTGCTGCAGCGCCTCCGCCCAAAATCGATTCAGGTGACACCGCGTGGATGCTGACCTCCACCGCGCTGGTGCTGATGATGACGATCCCCGGCCTCGCTTTGTTCTATGGCGGCATGGTGCGCAAGAAGAACGTGCTCGCCACGGTGATGCAGAGCTTCGCCATCACCTGTCTCGTCACCGTGCTGTGGATGGTGATCGGCTACAGCTTCGCGTTCACCGAAGGCACGAACTTTCTTGGCGGCTTCTCGCGCATGCTGCTGATCGGCATGGGCACCGACTCCGTCGCGGCTGCCGCGCCGACGATTCCGGAATCGGTGTTCATGTGCTTCCAGATGACGTTTGCGATCATCACGCCGGCGCTGATCTGCGGCGCCATCGCCGATCGCATGAAGTTCTCGGCGATGATGTGGTTCATGGGCCTTTGGTCGCTGCTGGTCTATGCGCCGATCGCGCATTGGGTCTGGGGCGGCGGCTTCCTCGGCGGTCTCGGGGTGCTCGATTTCGCTGGCGGCACGGTGGTTCATATCAACGCCGGCGTCGCCGGCCTCGTCTGCGCGCTGGTGCTCGGCAAGCGCAAGGGTTACGGCAGCGAGAACATGGCGCCGCACAACCTGGTGCTGACCGTGATCGGTGTGTCGCTGCTGTGGGTCGGCTGGTTCGGTTTCAACGCCGGGTCGGCGGTGACCGCGGGCGGGCAGGCCGGCATGGCGATGGCGGCCACCCAGATCGCGACCGCAGCCGCCGCGCTGGCCTGGATGGCCGTGGAGTGGGGCCTGCGCGGCAAGCCGAGCGTGCTCGGCATCTGCTCCGGCGCGGTCGGCGGTCTGGTCGCCATCACCCCGGCCTCGGGTTTCGTCGATCCGAGCGGCGCGCTGGTGATCGGCGCGGTAGCCGGCGTCGGCTGCTACTGGGGTGCGACGGGTCTCAAGCACATGATGGGCTACGACGACAGCCTCGACGCTTTCGGCGTCCACGGCGTCGGCGGCATCATCGGCGCGCTGCTCACCGGCGTGTTCGCCCGCACGGCCATCAACAAGGCCGGCGCGGGGCTGATCGACGGCAACGTTCATCAGGTGGTCATTCAGGTCTATGGCATCCTCGCCACCGTCGCCTACGATGCCGTCGTCACGCTGATCATCCTGCTTGCCGTCAAGGCGGTGATCGGCCTGCGGGTCACTGGCGATAACGAACGCGAAGGCCTCGACATCACCCAGCACGGCGAGGTCGTGCAATGATGCACAAGCCGCCCGCGATGTCGGGCAAATGCCCGACGCCGCCTCATCCCCTGGAAGCGGGGCTCGATGATTTTGGTTTGACGCGTTTTCGTCACGCGAACCGGTTTCCATCCCGGGGTCAAGTCCTAAGAACATGCTTCGCGCGAAAACGCTCTAGCCGATTTTCCTGGCCTCTTCCGGCAGCATGATCGGAATGCCGTCGCGGATCGGGTAGGCGAGCTTGGCCGAGCGCGAAATCAGTTCCTGCCGCGCCCCGTCGAATTCCAGCGGCCCCTTGGTCACCGGGCAGACCAGAACCTCCAGCAGCTTGGGATCGACGGTATCTTCGGAACGGTCGGAGGAGGTCGTCATGCGTGGTCTCTTCGAAAGATGGCCCGCTTAAATCTGTTGCGGCGGCTGATCGGAACGAACGCCCTTCGGCTACTGTAATCCAGGATCGCCGCTGGTGCGCTTCTTTGCGAGGTCCATTTCAGTGACGGCGATCAGGATTTCCGCGCGTGTTTTCAGGTCGGTCGCCTCCAGCATAGCCTGCTTCTCCGGCGGGCCGTAGGGCGACATCATCGCCAGCGCGTTGACCAGCGCCTCGTTCGGGGCGTTCTCGATGCCGCTCCAGTCCACTTTCAGGTCGTTGACCTTGAGAAAATCGTTCAGCACCTCGAGCAGCCGCTTGCGGTCGACCTCGTCCTCGCCCTTGCGCGCGGTCAGATCGTCGGTAAAGGCGAAGAAATCCACCTTGCACTGGCGATAGGGCGTCAGCACCGTCAGCTCTTCCACGATCTTGAACCGCGACACGCCGGTGAGTTCGAGGATGTAACGGCCGTCGCCGGATTCGGCGAACTGGGTGATGCGTCCGGCGCAACCGACCTGGAACAGCTTCGGCTTGTCCTCGCTGGCGGAATGGGCGATGTCGGGCTGGATCATGCCGATCAGGCGATGGCCGTCGCGGAACGCGTCGTCGACCATTGCGAGATAACGCATCTCGAAAATATTGAGCGGCATCTGTCCGCGCGGCAGCAACAGCGCGCCGGGCAGCGGAAACACCGGTATCACTTCGGGAAGGTCACCGGGACCGCGATAGTCGAGATTGATAGGCATGGGCGGCGGGTCCGGATGCTAATTCGAGCGGGGTCTCCAGCTTCAAATCTGCGCGTAGCGCTGCAAAGGAAGCGGACAGGCTCTAGGAAAACAGGATCGTCGACAGACGTTTGCGCCCCTCGACGGTGGCTTCGTCGGCACCGCCCCAGGCCTCGAACAACTGCACGAGCTGCTTGCGCGCGGCGTCATCGTTCCATTTGCGGTCGCGTCTGACGATTTCAAGCAGGTGATCGGTGGCCTCGCTCCGCTTGCCGCTGGCGTTCAGCGCGGTCGCGAGATCGAACCGCGCCTGATGGTCGAGCGGATTGGCCGCCACCTTTCCTTCCAGCTCGGCGACAGGACCTAGCGAATTCGCCTGCTCGGCGAGGTCGATCATGGCCTGCACGGCCTTCACGGCGGCGTCACCGCGCTTGGATTCGGGCACCAGTTCGAGCGTCTGTTTGGCTTTGTCGAGCGCGCCGGTGACCGTGTAGCAGCGCGCCAGCCCCGCGATCGCCGGAAGATTGGCGGCATCGAAACCGAGTACCTCCGCATAGATCGAAGCAGCCGTCGCGGGGTCGTCGGCGGCGAGCGCGGCTTCCGCCTCTTGCAGGACTTCCTCGATATTCGGCGCGCCCGGCGCCGCCACGCCCTGCGTCAGCTTGTCGATGAAGGCGCTGATCTGGCTCTCGGGCGCGGCGCCCATGAAGAAGTCGACCGGCCGCCCGCCGACAAAGGCAAAAACCGCGGGGATCGACTGACTGCCGGTCTGGGCCGCAAGCTGCTGAAAGATGGCCGGATGCTGGTCGATATTCATCTTCACCAGCTTGATCTTGCCGCCGCCCGCAAGGACGGCCTTTTCCAGCGTGGGGGTGAGCTGGCGACACGGTCCGCACCAGGGAGCCCAGAAATCGACCAGCACCGGCTGGCGCATCGATTCCTCGACGACGTCCTTCATGAAGGTCTGGGTCGTCGTCTCCCTGATCAGATCCGACGCCTGCGGTGACGGCGCGCTGCCCTGCTCGACTATGGTCACATGATCCTCGCCTGATCTTCCGGAACGGGCCGATTCGACAACCGCCCAAGCGCTTAATTGGTCCCTGCGTGAAAATTTTGCAATCGGCGGAACGCGGTCCCCGGCGGGCAATCGGCGCCAAGCCCGGACAATATAGCAGGATTTCCGCTTTGGTTCGGATTTCCATCGCGGTAAATGACCTCGAGGTGGGATCGCCCGGCCGGATCCCGACATTGCAGCCGGCGTCCGGCGAGGGCCGGCCGCGCGCAAGGGCCTGCACGATCTGGCTGTTGCATTCACAGGCCGCATTTGGCATAGCTCTGCGCTCTGGCGGCTGGAAAGTCGGCTGCCTGTTATCGGATGCGGGTGTAGCTCAGGGGTAGAGCACGACCTTGCCAAGGTCGGGGTCGAGGGTTCGAATCCCTTCGCCCGCTCCAGTTTTCCAGCGCGCCGATACCGGGTTCGCGATCAGGATATGCGCAAGCTCCTGACCGATATCAAACTTTTTGCGGTCCACGATTTTCCGCTTCGTCTTAAGAAGCCGGGCCACCCTGATTTGATGTGACGAGTTAATGCGACGATTGGCTGTGACGCGCTGTCGCACCGGATTGGCCGCAGGCCGGTTTTATTGGCGAAACTGACGCGATTTCAACCCCGTTTGCGCGGCGGAAGCGGCCCGCCGGGGTCCCGCTTATAGGAAATCTACCAATCCCATTAACCTCGCTTTAACCGACCCCCTTCATGATCGGTAAACCAAGCTTGCGCCCGCGAGTCGCGAGCTGTTCTTGGATCTAACTCCTGGGGAGGATCAATGTTTTTCTTCAAAAAATGGTCAATCGCAAAAGAAAATGCAGCGAAAGCCGCAGCGATCAGCAAGACTCAGGCCGTCACCGAACTCGGTCTCGATGGAACGATCGTTACCGCCAACGAGAACTTTCTCAACATCCTCGGCTACTCGCTCGCCGAGGTTCGAGGCAAGCACCATAGCATGTTCGTGGACGCCGACGAACGGACGGGCGCCGCGTACCGCGAATTCTGGGCCCGCCTGAACCAGGGCGAGTCGCAAACCGCCGACTACAAGCGCATCGACCGCCACGGCGACGAGGTCTGGGTTCGGGCTTCCTATATTCCGGTGCTGGATTCGAGGGGAAAACCGACCAAGGTTATCGAGCTCGCGGCCGATATCACCGCCCAGAAGATCAAGGCCCTGGACCATGCGGGTCAGGTTTCCGCCATCGATCGTTCGCAGGCGGTGGTCGAATTCAACCTCGACGGCACGATCATCACCGCGAACAAGAACTTCCTCAGCGCGATGGGCTATGCGCTCGGCGAAGTGCAGGGCAAGCATGACGGGCTGTTCGTGGAGCCGTTGGAGCGGGCTGGCGCCGCTTATCGCGAATTCTGGGCCAAGCTCAATCGCGGCGAGTCGCAGACGGCCGAATTGAAGCGCATCAGCAAGAGCGGGCAGGAAGTCTGGTTTCAGGCGACCTTCAATCCGATCGCCGACGAGAGCGGCAAGCCCTTCAAGGTCGTGACCTTCGCCAACGACATCACCAAGCAGAAAGTGCGGATGGCCGACCTGGAAGGCCAGATCGCAGCCATCGGAAAAGCGCAGGCGGTTGTCGAATTCGGCATGGACGGAACGGTCATGACCGCCAACGACAATTACCTGAAAACGCTTGGCTATGCATTCGCAAGGGAGGTCCAGGGCAAGCACCACAGCATGTTCGTGGAAGCCGGCGAACGCTCCAGCGCCGCCTATCGCGAATTCTGGGCCAAGCTCAATCGCGGCGAGTCGCAGACGGCCGAATACAAGCGGATCGGCAAGGACGGCAAGGTGGTCTGGGTTCAGGCGTCCTACAACCCGGTGCTGAATTCGAAGGGAAAACCGACCAAGGTCATCGAGCTCGCGACCGATATCACCGCGCAGAAAATCGAGGCGTTGGAAAATGCGGGCCGGATTGCCGCGCTCGACCGTTCGCAGGCCGTGGCCGCCTTCAACCTGGACGGCACGATCATCAGCGCGAACGAAAACTTCCTCAAGACGATGGGCTACGCGCTTGGCGAAGTGAAGGGCAAGCATGACGGCATGTTCGCCGGGCAGTCGGAGCGCGAGAGCGGCACGTATCGCGAATTCTGGGCCAAGCTCAATCGCGGCGAGTCGCAGTCGATCGAATACAAGCGGATCGGCAAGAACGGCAAGGAAGTCTGGATGCAGGCCCTGTACAGTCCGGTCCTCGATCTCGCCGGCAAGCCGTTCAAGGTTGTCACCTATGCGAGAGAGATGAGCGCTGCGATCCGTGAGTTCTACGAAACCATGGTCAAGTCGGGCACAGAAGAAGCCGGACAGGATTTCGCGGTCGTTGCAAGCGAGATCGACAACACCGTCGCTTCGGAAGCTGAGCCGCTGAGCCTGCGGCGGCTGGAAGAGGCACGGCGCAAGACTGCAAACGGCGGTCGCTCGACCTTCGGCCAGTTGCTGGATAACCTTCGGGAAGGGTTTAGCAACGCGGTGATGTCCTCGACGAGAGCTGTCACCAACTTCCTGTGACGGCCTGCCGTTCAGGGCAACGAAAGACAGAACTGGCGACGGTGTCGAGCCGTCGCCAGTTTTTTTCGTTTCAACAGCAAGCCCGAATTTCGCCGCAAATCGGATGCGCTGATCAAAACGACGGCTCTCACCAGCGCCGCACGTTTTGAATAAAAGGCGAATCAACGTCGCGCGACGTTGTCTCCGGGGGTGGCATGGGCCGAAAAATCGTTCTGCTGTCCGACGGCACAGGAAACTCGGCGGCAAAGGTCTGGCGCACCAATGTCTGGCGCACGTTCGAAGCACTCGATCTGTCGGGGTCGGATCAGGTCGCGTTCTACGACGACGGAGTCGGCACATCGTCGTTCAAGCCGCTCGCCATCCTCGGCGGCGCGTTCGGCTTCGGATTGAAGCGCAACGTCATCGACCTGTACAAGTTCGCATGCCGCAACTGGCGCGACGACAGCGACGAACTGTTCGGCTTCGGCTTCAGCCGCGGCGCCTTCACGATCCGCGTGGTGATGGGACTGATCCTCAATCAGGGCCTTGTCGCCGCCGACAGCGAGGCCGAACTGACGCGGAAGGCCAAGGCCGCCTATCGCCAGTACCGGCGCGAGCGTTTCCATACCTTCCTGCGCATCGAGGATGTCTTTCGCAGCGTGCGCGACCTGTTTCTGCCGAAGGGCTATGACAAGCGCAACAATCGCCAGGTGAATCATATCCGTTTCATCGGCGTGTGGGACACTGTCGCTGCCTACGGCCTGCCGCTCGATGAGATGACGCGCGGCGTCAGCAGATGGATCTGGCCGCTGGAATTGCCCAACCACACGCTCGACTGCACGCGCGTCAGGCGCGCCTGCCAGGCACTGTCGCTCGACGAGCCGCGCACCACGTTTCATCCGGAATTATGGGACGAACGCAACGCGACGAGGTTGGCGCCGCGCGACGATGGCAAGCGCTATCTCGCCGACGAGCAGATCAGCCAGGTGTGGTTCGCCGGCGTTCATTCCAATGTCGGCGGCGGTTATCCCGATGATGCGCTGGCCTACATCCCGCTGGTCTGGATGATGACGGAGGCGCAACGCTGCGGCTTGCGGTTCAAGTCCGATCAGAGCCAGCCGGCGGCCGATCCCGACCCGTTCAAGAATGCGATCTCGATGTGCGACAAGGACGGCCGACTCTACGATCCACGCAAGGGACTCGGCAGTTACTATCGCTACGGGCCGCGCAAGCTGGCCGAACTCTGTAACTACCGCTTTTCAAGGAAGGACGAAGTCGTCATCGAGCGGCCGAAGGTGCATGTCAGCGCATTCAAGCGTATCGCCAGCCGTTCGCAAAGCTATGCGCCGGTCGGGCTGCCGAAGACCTATGACGTCGTGACCGAAGACGGGCTCGTGCTGACGCCGGATCAATACGGGTTCGAAAGCAGCGCCGGCGCGTTGGCGCGCAGCGAAACGCAGGAGCATGTCTGGAACGAGGTCTGGAAGCGTCGGCTGGTCTATTTCGCGACCGTCGGCGCCACGGCCTGGCTGTTGCTCTATCCGCTGGCGCGCTCGCTGCCGCCTGCGGACGAATACACCAGCAGGTTTCGCTGGGTGTCGGACATCATCCGCGTCGTCGGCGGATTCCTTCCCGGCTTCGCGCAGACCTGGATCAACGGCTATGCGCGCAGCCCGGTGCAGTTCGCTGTATTGCTTGGGCTCGCTAGTTTGCTGGCGCTGTGGGGCGTCATTCTCTCGACCCGGATCACCGACCGCATGAATGCGATCTGGCAGAAGACGCCGACGGCGCCGACAGGCTTGCCGACCAACTGGATCTATCTCCTGCGTTCTAGCCGGCCCTATATCTGGTTTCACCGGCAGTTGAAGCGCCGCTGGGCGCCCGCGTTCTTCGCCGCATTGTTCGTCTATCTCGGCGTCACCTTCGCCAGCCATCTCGCCTACAATGCGCAAGATATCTATGGTTTGGCCTGCGATGAAAAAAGTCCGACGGCGCAGGGACTCGCGCGCGGCAAGCAGGCGACGTTCAATTTCAGCACGTCGCAGTTCTGCGCCGGCACGGGCATCGCGGTGGACGGTTTCGGCGCGCGCTATCTGGTTCAGGTCGAGACCACGCAGCCTTTCCGTGACGGCGGCATCCCTTCACCGCTCGGCGGATTCTACACGACCGACGCGCCGCACTGGTGGCAACGCGCGCTGCTGATGCTCGGCGTGCCGCTGCGCCGCGAACTGACACGGCCCTGGTTCCGCCTCGTGCTGCGTTACGGTGCGACGGGTGGCGAGGAGGTGTTTCTCGATCCCGATCCGGAAGACGGCACCATCGAAGCGGTGATCCGGCCAACCCGAAGCGGCGAGCTTTTCATCTTCGTCAATGACGCGGTGCTGGGCGTTCCCAAACTGTACGATGTGTTCTACCGCAACAACGAAGGCTCCGCCAAACTCGTCGTGACCCGCAAGTGAACGACCAGCCGGATTTCGGATCGCCGCTGCCGCGGTGTCCAGAGTTAGGACCGCTCTAAAATTCCGCCACCGCCGCCAGAATGCGCGCGATGTCCTGCGGACGCGACAGCCGGTGATCGCCGTCCCGGATCATGGTCAGCACCACGTCGTCGCTTGGCAGCCGTTCGGTCAGCGCGAAGGCATGCCGCCATGGGACGTCGGCGTCCTGCGCGCCTTGCAGGATCCGCACCGGGCAGCCGGTCGAAATGGAGCCGCCGAGCAGCAGGTGATTGCGGCCGTCCTCGATCAGGTTGCGCGTGATCGGGTAGGGATCGCCGTAGTCCGACGGCCGCAGCCACGCGCCCTCGGTTTCGATAGCGTGCCTGACCTCCGGCGGGAAGGCTTTCCACATCAGTTCCTCGGTGAAGTCGGGCGCCGGCGCGATCAGCACCAGCCCGGCCAGCGTGGCGCGGCACGATGCCCGCCGCGCGATCGCACGCGCCAGCAACAGCGCGATCCAGCCGCCCATCGACGAGCCGACCACGATCTGCGGGCCTTCACAGAAGGCGTCGAACACGGCAAGGCTCTCCTCGAGCCAGCGGCTGATGGTGCCGTCGGTGAATTCGCCGCCGCTCTCGCCATGGCCGGAGTAATCGAACCGCACGCAGGCCCGGCCGCGTTCGGTCGCCCACGCATCGAGCGCGAGCGCCTTGGTGCCCGCCATGTCGGACTTGAAGCCCCCGAGCCAGAACAGGCCCGGAGAGCCGCCGCTTCGCGCGCGCACGGCGATGGGGCGCTTTGCCTCACCGCCGCCGACTTCGATGAACTGCGCCGCCGCCCCGCTCGTCATGATGTCCGCCCCGTTTTTCGTTGTATGTCGCGGTCCGCCGCTGTCCGTCAAACGAATGTCGACCGGCGGGAACAAGCGGCGGCTTCGGGGGGTTGACCCGGAAGTTGATCGGCGTGACCAAAATACCGCGCATTTGACCGTTTTGCTGGCGAACTGATCCCGCCGCTTGCCCGCAGGCGGTTATTCCTCCAAAATAGGCGTCTCTTTCACAACATTGGAGAACCACCCATTCGCCGTCCCAGTAGAGCGCCAATGCCCGTCGCCAAAGACGGACCGCGCACCAACGATGAAATCCGCAATGCCCAGGTTCAACTGATCGATCAGGACGGCACCAACCAAGGTACCGTGGAAACGATCGCCGCGATCAAGATGGCCATGGATGCCGGCATGGACCTCGTGGAAATCGCGCCGAACAGCAGCCCTCCCGTCTGCAAGATCATGGACTACGGGAAATACAAGTTTCAGGCCCAGAAGAAAGCCGCCGAAGCCCGCAAACGCCAGAAGATCGTCGAGATCAAGGAGATCAAGCTCCGTCCGATGATCGACGATCACGACTACGGCGTGAAAATGAAGGCGATGCAGCGGTTCTTCGAGGAGGGCGACAAGGTCAAGATCACCCTGCGCTATCGCGGTCGCGAGATGGCTCACCAGGAGATCGGCACCAAGCTGCTCGACAAGGTGAAGGCCGACGTCGCCGCCTACGCCAAGGTCGAGCAGGACGCCAAGTTCGAGGGCCGCCAGGTGGTCATGGTGCTGGCTCCCAGGTAACCCACTGAGGCTGGTTTCCCGGACGCTGCGCGGGACGGAGTCCTGTGCTGCCGATCCGGGATCGTTCCAACGCCAGCATGTCATGTAATGGCGGTCCCGGTTCAGCGAAGCGGCATGAAGAACGCCGCATCGCACCCGGGACACGCTTTCGCAGCACCCCTTCCCCGTTGCCAATCCGGCCGTCCTCTGCCATAAGCCTGTTCTTCGCTGCCCGGCTGATTCAAGGGCTGCCGTGGCGACGACCGTGCCGGGGACTTTCTTTCAGGAATAGCCGAGCACTTTCAGCGCTCTAAAAGCATGATTCCGACCCGAAGGGCCGCGCCCGCGCAAAGCGGAAACCGCTTTTCGGATAGGATCGTGCTCAATAGCGAGCAATTTCAGCCGCAGACCGCCTTTTCGGGCGGTTTTGTCGTGGCGACAGGAGAGCCAAATGCCCAAGCTGAAGACCAAATCGGGCGCGAAAAAGCGCTTCAAGATCACGGCCACCGGGAAGGTCAAGCACGCCCAGCGCGGCAAGCGCCACGGCATGATCAAGCGGACCAAGAAGCAGATTCGTCAGCTTCGCGGCACCCGCGTGCTGTTCAAGACTGACGGCGACAACATCAAGAAATACTTCTTGCCCAACGCCTGACCTCCGCTCGCCGCGACAACGCGGTATCCCGCATTAACCCGTTGATTTTGAGAGGAGTTCAGTCATGGCTCGCGTCAAGCGCGGTGTGACGGCTCATGCCAAGCACAAGAAAGTCTACAAGGTCACCAAGGGCTTTTCCGGCCGCCGGAAGAACACCATTCGTGCCGCCAAGGCGGCCGCCGACAAGGCCGGCCAGTACGCCTTCCGCGACCGCAAGCGCAAGAAGCGCACCTTCCGCGCGCTCTGGATCCAGCGCCTCAACGCCGCCGTGCGGCCGTTCGGCATGACCTACAGCCGCTTCATCGACGGGCTGTCGAAGTCGGGCATCACCGTCGACCGCAAGGTGCTGTCGGACCTTGCTATCAACGAGCCGGCGGCGTTTCAGGCGATCGCCGAGAAAGCCAAGGCCGCTCTCGCGGCCTGATCGTATCTGCCCGGCCGCGATCCCTGACATTTTGATGATGTCGTCATGGCCGGGCATAGCCGGGCGAAGAACGGCGTCGCTTCGCTCGCCTATGGTCCCGGCCATCCACGTCTGTTTGACATCGATCGGCCGCGAGATGTGGATGTCCGGATCAAGTCCGGGCATGACGCTGTGCAGGTGGTGATTGCCATGTCCGATTCCGAAAAGTCCGATCTCGATTCCCTTCAATCCCAGATCCTCAGCCAGATCGCAGCCGCCACCGACGAGGCCGCGCTGGAAGCCGTGCGCATCGCGACGCTCGGCAAAAAGGGCTCGATCTCCGCGCTGCTGTCGACCCTCGGCAAGATGTCGCCAGACGAGCGCAAGACCGAGGGCGCGAAGATCAACCTTGCCAAGGATGCGGTGACCGAGGCGCTGGGGGCGCGCCGCGAGGTACTCAAGGCCGCCGCGCTCGACGCTCGCCTTGCCTCGGAAACCATCGACGTCACGCTTCCCTTGCGCGAGACGCCTGCGGAGGCCGGCCGCATCCATCCGCTGAGCCAGGTGTGGGACGAGGTCACCACCATCTTCGCCGACATGGGCTTTGCGGTCGCCGAAGGGCCCGACATCGAGACCGACGACTACAACTTCACCCGGCTGAATTTTCCCGAAGGCCATCCGGCGCGGGAGATGCATGACACGTTCTATTTCAATCCGAAGAAGGAAACCGGGTCGGAGCCCGGCGCCGACCCGGGATCGTCCGGGGCGGGCGACTCGCGCCTGTTGCTGAGGACTCACACCTCGCCGGTGCAGGTGCGCACCATGCTCAGTCAAAAGCCGCCGATCCGCGTCATCTGTCCCGGCCGCACCTATCGCAGCGACAGTGACCAGACCCATACGCCGATGTTCCACCAGGTCGAGGGGCTGGTGATCGACAAGTCATCGCATCTCGGCCACCTCAAATGGATCCTGCACGAATTCTGCAAGGCGTTCTTCGAGGTCGACAACGTCAACATGCGCTTCCGCCCGTCGTTCTTCCCCTTCACCGAACCGTCGCTGGAAGTCGACATCCAGTGCCGCCGCGACAAGCACGAGATCCGCTTCGGCGAGGGCGATGACTGGCTGGAGATTCTCGGCTGCGGCATGGTGCATCCGAACGTCTTGAGGCTGTGCGGCATCGATCCCGAGGTCTATCAGGGCTTCGCCTGGGGCATGGGGATCGACCGCATCGCCATGCTGAAATACGGCATCGCCGATCTCAGGCAGTTGTTCGAAGGCGATGTGCGCTGGCTCAATCACTACGGCTTCAGGCCGCTCGAGATCCCGACGCTGGCGGGGGGATTGAGTTCGTGACGCTAAAAGCGCGAATATCTGAAAGCCATCAATGGATGATCGCGATGTTTGATCGAGCGATCAGTGCATTGATCGACGAAAAGAAGCTCGCGGGCGCGAGGCGTGACTTTGAAAACGAACCTGAGACGCCACTAAATCGCGCGGTCTATGAGACACTTGCTACCGTTGATACAAAGGCTACGGCGGTATTGACCCACGTATCGGTAATGCTCGCTGCAGCGGGCGTACTTTATTCTCAAACCACAGGTTTTCTTCGCTACATGTTTGGCGCCGAGCTAGTAGCCTATGTCGTGATGACTCTTTGCTGTCTTAGGCTAATTATGATCCCATACCTCGATGAAGAGCCGACTTCGAACGAAGCTGTAAGGCGAGAGGCGATACTCGACGGAACGGCTAGATTCACTTTCTTTATCTCGGTGATTTTTGCCGTAACATTTGTCGCAGAACTTATCTTCGGCCCAAAGCCATGAAATTCACCCTCTCCTGGCTGAAAGAGCATCTCGACACCGACGAGCCGCTGGAAAAACTCGCCGACAAGCTCACCATGATCGGGCTGGAGGTCGAGCACATCGCGGACAAGTCGAAGGCGCTGGCGCCCTACACCGTCGCGCGCGTGGTCTCCGCCGTGCGGCATCCGAATGCCGATCGGCTCAGGGTGTGCATGGTCGATACCGGCGAGACCAATGACAAGGGCGAGTCCGCTTATATCCAGGTGGTGTGCGGCGCGCCGAACGCGCGCGAGGGCCTTGTCAGCGTGTTCGCGCCGCCTGGCACCTACATTCCCGGCAAGGACATCACGCTAGGGGTCGGCACCATTCGCGGCGTCGAGAGCCGCGGCATGCTGTGCTCGGCGGCAGAACTCGAAATCTCCGACGACCACGATGGCATCATCGAACTGCCGGCCGACGCGCCGGTCGGCACTGGCTATGCGGAATGGGCCGGCCTCGGCGATCCCGTCATCGAGATCAACCTGACGCCGAACCGGCAGGACTGTACCGGCGTGCATGGCATCGCGCGCGACCTGTCCGCCGCCGACATGGGCAGCCTCAAAAATCCGACCATCAGGCCGGTCAAGGGCGAATTTTCCTGCCCGGTGAAGGTCACCGTTGAGGACGCCACGCTATGCCCCGGCTTCGCGCTGCGGCTGGTTCGCGGGGTGAGGAACGGCCCTTCGCCGGAATGGTTGCAAAAGCGCCTGACCTCGATCGGCCTGCGTCCGATCAACACGCTGGTCGATATCACGAACTTCATGACCTACGATCGCGGCCGGCCGCTGCATGTGTTCGACGCCAACAAGGTGCACGGCAATCTCACGGTGCGCCGCGCCCGCGCCGGTGAGACGCTGCTGGCGCTCGACGGCCGCACCTACACGCTCGATCCGGGCGTCTGCGTCATCGCCGACGACAGGGGTGTCGAATCGCTCGCCGGCATCATGGGTGGCGAGCAATCCGGCTGCGACGAGAGCACGACGGACGTGCTGATCGAATCGGCGCTGTGGAGCGAGATCAACATCGCCCAGACCGGCCGCAGGCTCGGCATCAATTCCGACGCGCGCTATCGTTTCGAGCGCGGCGTCGATCCCGCCTTCATGGTGCCCGGGCTCGAGATGGCGACGCGGCTGGTGATGGAATTGTGCGGCGGCACGCCGTCGGAGATTATCGTTGCCGGCCAGGCGCTGCCCGACGACCGGGTGATCGATTTTCCGCTGACTGAAACAAAGCGTCTCGCGGCGATTGACGTGCCGCTGCCGGAGACGCGCCGCATTCTCAGCCGTCTCGGCTTCATGGTGGCCGGCAATGGCCCGGTGGTGAAGGTCGCGATTCCCACCTGGCGCACCGACGTTCACGGCAAGGCCGACATCGTCGAGGAGATCGTGCGCATCGTCGGCGTCGACAAGGTGCCGATGACGCCGTTCGATCGGGGCGACGCGGCACGCAAACCGGTGCTGACGCCGATCCAGTCGCGCACGCGAAAGGCGCGGCGTGCGCTGGCGGCGCGCGGCATGGTCGAGGCGGTCAACTGGTCGTTCATCGCGAAATCGCAGGCCGAACTGTTCGGCGGCGGGAATGCGGAACTGGCGCTCGCCAATCCGATCGCGTCGGACCTCTCCGACATGCGGCCGAGCCTGCTGCCGGGCCTTATCGCCATCGCGCAGGCCAACGCCGATCGCGGCTTCCCCGATGTGGCGCTGTTCGAAGTCGGGCAGATCTTCCGCGGCGACCGTCCGCAGGACCAGTTCACCGCAGCCGCCGGCGTTCGCCGCGGCATCGCCTCGTCGGCAGGCATCGGGCGGCACTGGTCGGGCTCGGCCGCGGCGGATGCACTTGACGTCAAGGCCGATGCGTTCGCGGTGCTCGCCGCAGCCGGCGCGCCGGTGCAGGCGATGCAGGTCGCGGCCGGCAGCGAATCGAAAAACTTTCCGGTTTGGCTGCATCCCGGACGTTCGGCCGCGATCCAGATCGGGCCGCAGAACGTGCTCGGCTATTTCGGCGAGTTGCATCCGCGCGTGCTCGAAGCATTGAAGGCCGACGGCCCGGTGATGGCGTTCGAGGTGATCCTCGACCGCATTCCGGAAGCAAAGCAAAAGGCGACGCGCGCCAAAACGGCGCTGGAGCTGCCGGCATTTCAGCCGGTGTCGCGCGACTTCGCCTTCATCGTCGATCGCGGCGTGAAAGCCGCCGACATCGTGCGCGCGGCGCAAGGCGTGGACAAGAAACTGATCGCCGGCGTCACCGTGTTCGACCTCTATGAGGGCAAGGGCATCGAGGCGAACAAGAAATCGGTCGCCATCGCGGTGACGATCCAGCCGCGTGACAAGACCCTGACCGATCAGGAGATCGACGCGGTGGCGGCGAAGATCGTCGCCGAGGTCGCGAAGAAAACCGGCGGGAGCTTGCGCGGATAGCGCGCATGGCGAAAAAAATGTCTCGCGATTACGCCGGCAACAGATCGCAATAGGCGAACCCGTCGCGCTCGACGACCTCGCCGGAGGTGACCTCGATCCGATGTGAAAACATCGGACCAGCGACGACGCAGGTGTGGAACTCGCCGTTTTCGCCGCACGGATCGATCCCGGCTGGAAGGTCCGCCAGCAACGCCTGATCGAAGCTGCGGCCGGCAAACGAGGAGTCGAGTTTCGCCCGGTCGACCGTGACAAGACGCGCCTCTAAGCCGTTTGCGATCATCTCGCGCGCAAGCGCCGCGGTCGGGCGGCCCCACAGCGGAAAAACCGGCGCAATGCCGGTACCGGCGAGCTTCTGCTCGCGATAGGCGCGAATGTCCGCAAGAAACAGATCGCCGAAGATGACATGCGTGATGCCGTTCCGCTTTGCGTCCGCCATCGCCGCCGCCATCCGCTCTTCGTAGACCTCGTTCGGACAGGGATGGGGAATCGGCACCACGTTCGCCGGAAGTCCTGCGGTTGCGAGCTGCGACTTCAAGACCTCCTCGCGCACGCCATGGATCGAGACGCGGCCGAAGGTCTCATTTACGGTGGTCAGCGCGCCGACGACATCGAACGCGCCCGTTTGGCGGACCTCGTGCAGGGCAAAGGCGCTGTCCTTGCCTGACGACCACGAGATCAGCGCTTGCGATCGCGTCATCTGGGTAACGGAAAGCCGAAGGAGTCCTGCGGACGTCGCGACGGTTTCCGTCCGTGATGTCGGGATGGCTTGCGCGGTTGCGTCTCCGGCGTCGCTTCCTTGAGCGCGCCGATCTTGCGGAGCGCGGCATCAGCGGCGCGCTCGCCGCTTTCCCACGCGCCGTCGACCCTGCCCCACAGCGTCTCGTGCGTGGCCTCCCCTGCGAAGAACAGGTTGCCCAGCGGCTCGATCAGGATTTTGCGCGACGGCTGCCCGCCGACCTCCGCCGCCGACATGGCGCCGAGCACATGGGGCGCCGCGTTCCAGCGGGTGGCGGCGGATCTTTGCACCGCGTTCGCCACATCGCTGCCGAACAGTTTCGTCAGCCATTCCTGGCCGAACGCAATCATCGCAGCCTCGCCCTGTGCCGAGAGATCGCGGCCGAAGCTGCCTGCGACATCGATGGTGCACAGCGACGATCCGGTTGTGCCCGCCGTAAGAAGCGCGGTCTTTCCGTCGCTGCTCTGCTCGATCATGGTCTCGCCGGGTCCGAGCCCGAACGGATTATCGGGCAGCCACAGCGCGATGCGGTCGTAGCTGCCGAGCGACAGTCTTGCAGCGGCATCGAGATGACGCTTCGGCAGTTCAGGCGTGAAGCGGATGTCGCCGGAGGTCAGCACATTGGTGGACACGGTGACGATGACAGCGCGCGCGCCGATGCGACCCGCGAGCGTCTCGACTCCGATGTCGCGGCCGGCCCACGTCACGCGGCTTGCCGGCGTCGATAGGCTGATCGGAAGACCTTGACCGAGCGCCGCAAGCAGCGCGCCGAGGCCTCGTTCGCAGCCGATTGCGGCGTGGCGCTGGGGCGCGCGTGCGCGATCCATCGCCGAGAGGTCTTTCAGGTCCTTTCCGGTCGCGCTCGCGCCGAGCACGAAGTCGATCGTCCCGGCCCAGACATCGAGATCGCCGGGCATCGCCGCGGCGCAGGAGAGGTCGGTCCTGCCGCGCGCGGCGTCTGCGATGGCGCGCCTCGCGCGCACCAGCGCTGCAAGGAACTGTTCGGTTTCGCCGGCGCGCGCGTTGCGCCGCCCGATGCGGATTTTCTGGCCGGGCGGAGCAGGAAACACCGCGGTTCCTGTGCCTCGCGCCAGCCTGGCCATCAGGTTGGTGTCGGGGTCAAAGAGCCAGCGCGCGCCGCGATCGAACGGCGTATCGAAGGTCGTCAGATCGGTGTGACAGCGTCCGCCAATCCGGTCAGCCGCTTCGACCACGACCACTTTGCGGTTGGCGTCATGAATCCGCCGCGCTGCCGCAATGCCGGCGGCGCCCGCGCCGATCACCACCACGTCGGCCTCGCGCGGCAGCGATGCGCGCGCCGCGTCGCTCTGCGCTCCTGCGGCGAGCGCGGCGAATGCCAGCAGGACATCGCGGCGCGTGATTGTCATGGCATGGTTTCCGATGTCTTGAAACGCAGGGACCGCTCGTGTGGTGGTTCAGATGTTTTTCTCACCTCTTCTGCACGTCCGATAAGAGAACTTCTGAACCTAAGCCACACGAAAATCGCAGATTTTCAATCCTTTCGAATCCGAAGTTCGCAAAACATCGCCGCAAAGGCCGGAGAACTTCGGATTCGGGATGTAGCGAACTTGCCGCATCAATGCGTCTGCGGCAACCGTCATGGTGAATCAATCGTAATCTGGCGATCGCTGCCATGAACTAAATTGCAATGGCCTTTGACCATGATAAGGAGTGGAAAACCGGTCAGGACGAACGGCGGAGAGAAACTGCCATGGGCCTCGTGCTCGATACGGTCGGGAAATGGATTGCGGCCTATCTCCAGAAGGAGGTGCCGGGCTACGAACCGTTCACGCCGAGCGACCCGGAGCATCTGCGCGATCTCATTCAGGAGGGCGATGTCCTCCTGGTCGAGGGCAACAGCCGCATCTCCGGCATCATCAAGTATCTCACGCAATCGACATGGTCGCACTCCGCGCTTTATGTCGGCCCGATCGACGGCGCCAGAGAACCTGACGGCGAGCCGCACGTCCTGATCGAGGCCGAAATCGGCATGGGCGTCACCTCCGCGCCGCTGTCGAAATATTTTCCGTATCACACCCGGCTGTGCCGCCCGGTCGGTCTGTCCTACGAAGACCGTGTCACGGTATGCCGTTATGCCATCAACCGGATCGGTTTCGGCTACGACACCAAGAATATCGTCGATCTGATGCGATATCTTGTTCCGCTGCCCGTGCCGCAGCGCTGGCGGCGGCGCATGATCGCGTTCGGTTCCGGCGATCCGACCAAGATGATCTGTTCGGCGCTGATCGCGCAAGCGTTCGGCGCGGTGCGCTATCCGATCCTGCCGAAGATCACCCGCGCCGGCAGCCGCAACGCGCGGCGCGAGATTCTGCACATCCGCGATTCCTCGCTCTACATGCCGCGCGATTTCGACATCTCGCCTTATTTCGAGATCGTCAAGCCCACGATCGTGCGGGGGTTCGACTATCTGTCGCTCCATTGGGCCGACAGGCAAAAGCCGCTCGGGGAGGTGGCGGGCGCGATGGATCCGTTTCAAGCCGGGGTCGGGTCGCCGCCGCCTGTTTCCGAACCGGCTGACCAGCATCAGCCGGTTCTTCCTGAAGAAGTGAGTGCAATGCGAGGCCATTCATGACCGAGGCCGACGGCGCCGCTCCGGAACTTGCCGTGTCGCAATGGTTCAACACCGGCGAGCCGCTGACGCTTGCCGCGCTGCGCGGCCGCCCGGTGCTGCTCCATGCCTTCCAGATGCTGTGCCCCGGCTGCGTCGCGCATGGCACGCCGCAGACTCAGCGCGCCTATGAGTTGTTCAAGGCGACCGACCTTCAGGTGATCGGCCTGCATACGGTATTCGAACATCACGCCGCGATGATGCCGGTTTCGCTCGAAGCCTTCATTCACGAATACAGGCTGACATTTCCGATCGGCGTTGACGCAGCCGGCGACGGCACCCCGCTGCCGGTCACCATGAGTCGCTACGCCATGCAGGGGACGCCGACCAGCATTCTGATCGGCCGCAACGGCAGCATCGTTCATCACGGCTTCGGCCAGCAGAGCGACATGGCGCTTGGCGCCATGATCGCGGCCGAACTCGCGGGCGCAAAGACTTACGCCGCCTAGCGCCTTTTTCGCTTCTGAATCGCCGCGCCTCCGCGCATGAACTCGGCACGATCCGCCTCCGCATCTCGGCTGCGGCATCCGCGCTGGTCCGCGCCCTTGCCGGGGCGGGCCACGGCGTTTATCTGAGCCCAGGGTTCACCGGAAACTGACGGTCATGATCGGCGCTGCTGTCAAAGCTCTCATGCAGATACTGTCGCCGCCGATGCGCGCCATCCTGTGGCGCGCCATCGGGCTTGCGCTGGTGCTGATCGTCGTGGTCTCGGTCGGATTGCAGCGGCTCTTGAGCTGGTTCGCCGGTTCCGGCGAGCTCTGGGCCGAGACCGTGCTGGGGCCGACCTTCCACACACCGCTCAACATCCTGGCCTGGATCATTTCGATCGCCGCGGGCTTCGGCATCGTGTTCGGCGCGGTGTTTCTGATGCCCGCGATCACCTCGCTGGTCGCGAGCGTGTTCGTCGACGACGTCGGCGAGATCGTCGAGCGCGAGCATTATCCGGCGGACCATCCGGGCGCGCCGCTGCCGTTCGGCCTCGCGATGTCCGAAGGCATCAAGACCGCGGCTCTGACGCTGCTCGTCTACCTGATCGCGCTGCCTTTCGTGTTCGTGGCCGGCGCGGGCTTCATCGCCTTCTTCATCGCTACCGCATGGCTGCTCGGCCGGGAATATTTCGAACTCGCGGCGATGCGGTTTCGTTCGCCTGCGGAGGCCAAGGCGATGCGCCGCGACCACGCCGCCACGGTGTTCATGGCCGGTCTGATCATCGCAGGCTTCGTGGCGATCCCGATCGTCAATCTGGCGACGCCGCTGTTCGGCATGGCGTTCATGGTCCATATGCACAAGCGGTTGTCGGGGCCGCGGTCCGAGCTGATCGCGCCGGATCGGCGCGGCCGGCAGCCGCTGGCCTAGAGCGGGTTTGCTTCGGACGGAGCCGCCGTGCCCGGCTTATGTCGGGCATCCCACGTCTTTCCGGAAATTTCCGCCGCGAAGACCTGGATGGCCGGGACGGCCCGGCCTTGCTTTCTTCATATTGCGCCGCAATTGGTGTAGTTGTTCGGTCCGGGTTTTGGCTGGCGGAAGCCGGTGCCGTGCGCACACCAGGATACAAGCCCGGAATTGCGGTCCTTGAGGAGAAAGTCGATGTCGATTGAGTCGGATGTGATCGTCGATCGCCGCAGGTTGCGCAGCAAGCTCACTTTCTGGCGAGTCGCATCGGCAGCGATCGCGATTGCCGCGTTTATCGCCGTTGCGGCCTACGCCACGCCGTGGGGCCGCAGGCTGACCGGTGCCACCGCCATCCAGCGCGTCAATATCGAAGGCCTGATCCGCAGCGACCAGAATCGCGTCGAGGCGCTGGAGCGGCTCGGCAAGTCGAACGCGCCCGCGGTCATCGTGCACATCAATTCGCCGGGCGGCACCACGTCCGGATCCGAACAGCTCTACGACGCCCTGATGCGTTTGAAGGCCAGGAAGCCGATGGTGGTGGTGGTCGAAGGGCTCTGCGCGTCGGGCGGATATATCGCCGCGCTCGCCTCCGATCACATTGTCGCGCAGCAGACGGCGCTGGTCGGCTCGATCGGCGTGCTGTTTCAGTATCCGAATTTCACCGATCTTCTGAAAACGGTCGGAATCAAGGTCGAGGAAGTGAAATCGTCGCCGCTGAAGGCGGCCCCGAACGGCTATGAGCCGACCAGCCCGGAGGCGCGGGCCGCAATCGATGCGCTGGTGAAGGATTCCTACGCCTGGTTCCGCGGCCTGGTGCAGAATCGGCGCGGCATGGACGCTGCGCAACTGGAGAAGGTCGCCGACGGCCGCGTCTTCACCGGACGGCAGGCGATCGACCTCAAGCTGATCGATCAGCTTGGCGACGAAAAGACCGCGATCGCATGGCTTGTCGCCGAGAAGAAAGTCGCTCCCGACCTGCCGGTGCGCGATTTCAAGTTGTCGCCGCGCTTCGGAGACCTGACGTTCCTGCGCACCGCCGCCTTCGTGACCTTCGATGCGCTGGGACTGAGCGGCATTGCGCGTCAGGTGGAGCAGGCCGGCGTGGTGCGGGCGGCGGATCGGCTGGGTCTCGACGGAATGCTGGCATTGTGGCAGCCAGCGCCCTCGAATTGAGGCTCGAATCGGACGCGCGCGGGCATTTTTTGCTGGAAGGAGCCCGCAAATGCCGCGGTGCAGAATTTTTGCGGCGGCTTCCCTGAACCGTGCGAATCGCATTTAGCGACTTGACAGTCCTGACCATTTTCACGGAAATGGACCCTCCCATATATGGGTCCCAGTCTCGATGATCAAATCCGAACTCGTTCAACGCATCGCCGAGCACAACCCGCACCTCTATCAGCGGGATGTGGAGAACATCGTGAACGCGATTCTCGACGAGATTGTCGCCGCGCTTGCGCGGGGCGATCGGGTCGAGCTGCGTGGTTTTGGGGCGTTCTCGGTCAAACATCGTCCTGCGCGTGCGGGTCGCAATCCGCGTACGGGAGAACACGTCCCGGTCGATCAGAAGAGCGTGCCGTTTTTCAAGACCGGCAAGGAAATGCGCGAGCGGCTCAATCGCGAGAATGCGGCGAGTGAAGCGAGCGCGTAGGAACATTCAGGGGGACGGCCCCATGAATCTGCCGAACCTGTCAGCATGAGTGCTTGACGCTACCGTCGCGAGAGAGATCATGCGAAAATTCCTGACCGGCCTGATCGTGATTCCGCTTGGTGTGCTTTTCATCGTGTTCGCGTTCGCAAACCGTCATCCGGTGACGGTGACGTTCGATCCCTTCGATGCGAACGACCGGATGGCCACCATCACCCTGCCGCTGTTCATCCTCATCATTGCGGTTGCGATCTTCGGCGTGGTGGCCGGGAGCGTCGCGACCCGGTTCGGGCAGCGCCGCTGGCGTCAAAAGGTGCGCCAGTATGAGGCGGATGCGCGGGAGGCGCGCATGGAACTGGCCGACCTGCGATCGCGCTGGGAGTCCCGCGAGACCGCGCGGCTGCCGGATCTGACGCGCCGGGCCGGATAGCGGCGTCCCCGCTGCCAAGGCAAAGAACTTTCCGACGGCCCCTGCGCGCGGACGAGACAAGGGCCACGCGACGTTGTAGAACCCGCGCGAGCGCGTGTGATGCCCGGAACCGGCCGGGTCGCCGGTTGTCCGTGTGCGCGCCGGATCGTTCGAGACCCATGTCCCTGATCGTCAAGATATGCGGCCTGTCCACCCCTGCGACCCTCGATGCGGCGCTGCAGGCCGGCGCCGATATGGCGGGATTCGTGTTCTTTCCGGCCTCGCCACGGCATCTCGATCTGGCGCGTGCGCACCAACTCGGCGCGCAGGTGCGCGGTCGCGCGGTCAAGGTCGCGCTGACCGTGGATGCCGACGACGCGACGATGGACGGCATCGTCGAGGCCTTGCGGCCCGATCTGCTGCAATTGCACGGCAAGGAAACCGTGGCTCGCATACACGAGATCAGGCAGAGGTTTGGGCTGCCGGTCATGAAGGCGATCGGCGTCGAGACATCAGCCGATCTTGCGGAACTGCCCGGTTACGCCGCTGCGGCCGACCGTGTGCTGTTCGATGCGCGTCCGCCGAAGGACGCCACGCGGCCGGGCGGGCTGGGCGTTCCCTTCGACTGGCGGGTTCTGGAAAACCTGGCTCTTGAGATTCCGTTCATGATCTCCGGCGGCCTCGCCGCAAGCAACGTCCAGGACGCAGTGCGGATCACGCGCGCCGGCGGCGTCGATGTCTCCTCCAGCGTGGAAAGCGCGCCGGGGGTCAAGGATCCGGAAATGATCCGGGATTTCATTCGGGCCGCGCGAGCGGCCGCAACCAGTTTGCGCGAAGCGACCTCCCATGTTGGGTAGTTCCGGAGAACCACGGCAGCCGTCGTGCCTGCGCAGAGTCGCAGACTGCGCAAACCTGTCCGTTTCGCGGGCATTCACCTCTGCCGGAAATCACAGCGAGCAGGACGTGGATGGCCGGAATAAATCCGGCCATGACGAAGGGTGCCAATGAATTCTCTCCCCAATTCCTTCCGATCCGGCCCCGACGAGCGCGGCCACTTCGGCATTTTCGGCGGCCGCTTCGTGGCGGAAACGCTGATGCCGCTGATCCTCGATCTGGAGAAGGCCTATGCCGAAGCCAGGACTGATACGGCGTTCCAGCGCGAGATGGCCGGCTACCGCAAGGACTATATCGGCCGGCCGTCGCCCCTGTATTTCGCCGAGCGCCTGACCGGGCACCTTCGGGACATTGCCGCGGCCTCCGGCCGCGCTGGCGGCGCGAAAATCTATCTGAAGCGCGAGGAGCTCAACCACACCGGCTCCCACAAGGTCAACAACGTGCTCGGCCAGATCCTGGTCGCGCGCCGCATGGGCAAGAAGCGCATTATCGCCGAGACCGGCGCGGGCCAGCACGGCGTCGCCACCGCCACGCTGTGCGCGCGTTTCGGCCTCGACTGCGTGGTCTATATGGGCGCGGTCGACGTGGCGCGGCAGGAGCCCAACGTCATCCGCATGGAAATGCTGGGCGCCAAAGTTGTGCCGGTGCAGTCCGGCACCCGCACGCTGAAGGACGCGATGAACGAGGCGCTGCGCGACTGGGTCACCAACGTGCACAACACCTTCTATTGCATCGGCACGGTGGCGGGGCCGCATCCCTATCCGATGATGGTGCGCGACTTCCAGTCGGTCATCGGCGAGGAGACGCGCGCGCAGATGCAGGAGGCGGAAGGGCGGCTGCCGGATTCGCTGATCGCCTGCATCGGCGGCGGCTCCAACGCGATGGGATTGTTTCATCCGTTCCTTGACGATTCGTCGGTTGAGATTTTCGGCGTGGAGGCGGCGGGACACGGCCTCGACAAGCTGCACGCCGCCTCGCTCACCGGCGGACGGCCCGGCGTGCTGCACGGCAACCGCACCTATCTCCTGATGAACGACGACGGCCAGATCCAGGACGCGCACTCGATTTCCGCGGGCCTCGATTATCCCGGCATCGGTCCGGAGCATTCATGGCTGCATGAGACCGGCCGCGTCACCTATCTGTCCGCGACCGACGAGGAAGCGCTTGACGCGTTTCAACTGCTGTCGCGGCTGGAAGGCATCATCCCGGCGCTGGAATCGGCGCATGCGATCGCACGGGTCATCGACCTCGCACCCGAACGCCCGAAAGATCACCTGATGGTGGTCAATCTTTCGGGCCGCGGCGACAAGGACGTGCCGCAGGTCGGCGAGATCTTGAAGGGCAGGAAGAAGTGACCACCCGTATCGACACGCGTTTTGCCGACTTGCGGAAGCAGGGCCGCGCGGCCTTCGTCACCTTCCTGATGGCCGGCGACCCGGACCCCGCGACCTCGCTCGCGATCATTCAGGCGCTGCCTGAGGCCGGTGCCGACATCATTGAAATCGGAATGCCGTTCACCGATCCAATGGCGGACGGTCCGTCCGTCCAGGCCGCCGGCCGGCGCGCGCTCAATGCGGGCATGACCGTGACCAGGACGCTGCAGATGATCCGCGACTTCCGGAAAGGCGAGGACGCGACGCCGGTCGTGCTGATGGGCTACTACAATCCGATCTACATCTACGGCGTCGAGCGGTTTCTTATCGACGCGAAGGCCGCCGGCGTCGATGGCCTCATCGTCGTCGATCTGCCGCCCGAGGAAGATTCCGAACTGTGCATCCCGGCGATGAAGGCCGGGCTGAATTTCATTCGCCTCGCGACGCCGACCACCGACGACAAGCGGTTACCTGCGGTGCTCGCGAATACCTCCGGTTTCGTCTACTACGTCTCGATCACCGGCATCACCGGCAGTGCGGCGGCGGATTCGGCCGCCGTCGGCGCGGCAGTCGGACGCATCAAGCGCCATACCGATTTGCCGGTCTGCGTCGGCTTCGGTATCCGCACCCCGGAGGCCGCGCGCGGCATCGCCGAGGGCGCCGACGGCGCGGTGGTCGGCTCGGCGCTGGTCGATGCGCTCAGCCGCAGCCTCGACGCCGAGGGCAAGGCGACGGCCGGGACGGTCAACGCGGTCGCCGGTCTCGTGGCGTCGCTGGCCGAGGGTGTGCGGTCGGCCAGAGCGGGATGAGGAATAGTCTTTGCTTTACCTCTCCCCTTGTAGAAGAGGGTCCCGAGCCGCATGTATGCGGTGAGGCGGGTGAGGGATCGTCCCCTCGTCCTGTTTGCGATAGAACCCCTCACCGGGCTCGCACCTTGCTTCGCGCGGTGCTTGCCACCCTATCCCACAAGGGGAAAGGGTTCGGGCCATCGCTGGATGGTGTGGCGTTACGGAGTAAAGCATGAACTGGTTGACGAATGTCGTCCGCCCCAAGATCCGCAATATGCTCAAGCGGGAGACGCCGGAGAATCTCTGGATCAAATGTCCGGACACCGGTCAGCTTGTGTTCTACAAGGACGTCGAGAGCAACCAGTTCGTCATTCCCGGCTCGAACTATCACATGCGCATGAGCGCCGATGCGCGGCTGCGGTCGATCTTCGACAACGAGACCTGGTACGACGTCGCCCTGCCCGAGGTGGCGGCCGATCCGCTGAAGTTCCGCGACGAGCGCAAGTATGTCGACCGCATCAAGGATGCCCGCGCCAAGACCGGACTGAATGATTCCGTGAAGGTGGGATACGGCAAGCTGGAAAACGCCGGCGTCGTCGTCGCGGTGCAGGATTTCGATTTCATGGGCGGCTCGCTCGGCATGGCGGCGGGCGAAGCCATCGTGCGCGGCCTCGAGCTCGCGGTCGAGAAGAAATGTCCGTTCATCGTGTTCGCGGCCTCAGGCGGCGCGCGGATGCAGGAGGGCGTGCTGTCGCTGATGCAATTGCCGCGCACTACGGTCGCGGTGCAGATGCTGCGCGAGGCGGGCCAGCCTTACATCGTGGTGCTGACCAATCCGACCACCGGCGGCGTCACCGCGTCCTATGCGATGCTCGGCGACATCCACATCGCCGAGCCCGGCGCGCTGATCGGCTTTGCGGGCGCGCGCGTCATCGAGCAGACCATCCGCGAGAAGCTGCCGGACGGTTTCCAGCGCGCCGAATATCTGCGCGACCACGGCATGGTCGACATGGTGGTGCATCGCCATGAGTTGCGGCCGACGCTGGCGCGGCTGTGCCGGCTGCTGACCAAGGCGCCTGCGTTCGATGCGACGGCAGAACCGCCGGCCGGTCCGGATGAGCCGGCCGAGCCCGTGCCTGCAACGGACGCGGCGCCGCCGCCTGCGCCTCCCGCGTGAGCGCTGCTCCGTCCCATCAAACGCCGCTCGGCGAGGTCGTCGCGCGAATCTCGAAGCTGCATCCGAAAAAGATCGACCTCACGCTCGACCGGATGTGGCGCATCCTCGAACGGCTCGATCACCCCGAACGCAGGCTGCCGCCTGTCATTCATGTCGCCGGCACCAACGGCAAGGGCTCGACGGTCGCCTATCTCCGCGCGATTCTTGAGGCCGCCGGATTGAGGGTGCACGTCTTTACCTCGCCCTATCTGGTGCGGATCAACGAATGCGTGCGGCTGGCTGGAACGTTGGTCGGCGACGACGACCTGCGCGACGCGCTGCTCGAATGCGAGCGCGCCAACGGTGGCGAGCCTCTCACCCAGTTCGAGATCAAGACCGCGGCCGCGTTCCTGCTGTTCGCGAAAATTCCCGCCGACGTGTTGCTGCTGGAAGTCGGCCTCGGCGGCCGGCTCGACAGCACCAACGTGGTGGAAACGCCGCTTGTCAGCGTCATCACGCCCATCGGGATCGACCACGTCGAATTCCTCGGCGGCACGCTGATGCAGATCGCCGGCGAGAAGGCCGGCATCATCAAGCGCGGCGTGCCCGTGATCGCTGCCGCGCAGTTGCCGGAGGCGCAGGCCGTGATCGAGCATCGGGCGAAGCAGATGCGCAGCCCGCTGCACGCCGATGGCCAGGACTGGCACGTCAGCATGGAGCATGGACGGCTGGTCTATCAGGACGAGCGCGGCCTGCTCGACCTTGCCGCGCCGCGGCTGTTCGGCCGGCATCAGTTCGATAACGCCGGTCTCGCGGTCGCGGCGCTACGGGCGCAGGACCGCTTTAGCATCGACGCCGCGGCGTTCGAGCGCGGCGTCACGAGTGCGGAATGGCCGGCGCGGATGCAGCGGCTGACGTCAGGCAGACTGGTGGATCGAGCGCCGCGCGACGCCGAGCTTTGGCTCGACGGCGGACATAATATCGACGGCGGACGGGTGGCGGCTGCTGCGCTCGGTGATCTCGAGGAGCGGGTGTCGCGGCCGCTGGTGGTGATAACGGGCATGATGGGAAACAAGGATGCGCGAGGTTTCCTTGCCAACTTCGCAGGGCTGACCCGCCATGTCATCGCCGTGCCGATTCCGGATACGGACAATGCGATGCCGCCGGACGTGCTGGCGGATGCGGCGCGCGCGCTCGACATGCGCGCCGAAACCGCGGTGAGCGTCAGCGCGGCGCTGCAGTCGGTGGCGCGGCTCGCCTATGAAATCCCGCCGCGCATCCTGATCGCGGGATCGCTCTATCTCGCCGGTCATGTGCTGGCGGAGAACGGCACGCCGCCGAGCTAAATTATTTATTTTAATGCAAACGTATCGGTGATGCGTTGCGAGCCCCCTCTCCCGCTTGCGGGGGAGGTAAGAGGCACACCCAAACAAAAACGGCCGGTGGTGAACCGGCCGTTCGCAAAATTTCAAAAAATCGGAAGCGGACGAATCAGACCGTGGCGGTGATCCACTGCTCCAGCTTCTGCTTCGGCGCGGCGCCGACCTGACGCGAGGCCAGCTCGCCGCCCTTGAAGATCATCAGCGTCGGAATCGACATCACGCCGTATTTGGAGGCCGTCCGCGGGCTCTCGTCGACGTTGAGCTTGACGATCTTGACCTTGCTGCCCATGGCGCTGGAAATCTCGTCCAGCACCGGACCGATCATGCGGCAGGGGCCGCACCACTCGGCCCAGAAATCGACCACGACCGGGCCAGTCGCCTTGAGCACTTCCGCTTCGAAATTGGCGTCCGAAACCTTGCCAACAGCCATGGAATACCTCGTTGCCTCGATGAGAACGCGCGCCGTGAATGAATGCGCTTGCGCTTATGTGCCAAGTTAAGAAGGCGATCCTGCCGGGTCAAGGTTTCTCACGCCGAGATGAGGGCTTCCAGCTCGGCCTCAAGCATCGCGGCTGAAATCTCCATCAATTCAGGCGTCTCGGTCCAGAGCAGCGCGGCCCTGATGGGCAATTGCGGATACAGCCGGGCCAGCACCGCGCGGTAGAGCGCAAGCTGGCGGACATAGGCCGGGGGCGCTTCGGCCTCGCTTGCAGGCGGCGCGTGGCCGGTCTTGAAGTCGACGATCAGAACCGCCTCCGGCGTGACCACGAGGCGGTCGATCTGGCCGGACACCAGAACGGGATCGCCGCGCCGCGTCGTCAGCCGCCCGGCGATCGCCACTTCCGCCCCGCTACCGTCCGCAAAGACCGGCGCGAACCGGGCATCATCGATCAAGGACAGCACCTGGACGGCCAGCCCGTCGCGCTCGGCCTCGCTCCAGTCGCTTGCATTGCGGGCGAGATGGGCCAGCGCGGTGTCGCGACGGCGATCGGCCGGCATGTCGGGCAGCGATTGCAGCAGACGGTGCACCAGCGTGCCGCGCACCAGCGCGCGGTTGCGCTGGCCGGTGGTTTCGCCGGGCCGGATGCGTCGATGCGCCGTGTCGTCCGCCTCCGAGGGGCGAAGCGACCGGTTCGGGGGCGCTGCCGGCGCAGCCTTCGCATGTAGCCACGGCGGCAGGGCGATTTGCGTGGCGATGGTTTCTGCGGCCGGACCGGTTGCGGCGGATGCGTCCTCCCCCGGCCGGCTGTAACGTTTGACCGTACCGGCGGCCGTCTCGATCTCCTGCCTTGCGAGGCCGGATTTTTCCAGACCCTTGCCGATCAGGTCGTACCAGGAGAACTCGCGCACATTTTTTATATTGCCGGGCTTGCAGCCGCCGACGATCAGGCGGTCGGCCGCGCGCGTCATTGCGACGTAAAGCAGGCGGCGATATTCGTGCTCGGTTTCCGCGATCATGGCGGCGCGGGCCTGCGCCACGCAAGGCGGATCCTCGGCCTTCCGGCCGGCCCAGACCGTGACGCCCGCCGCATCGGCGGGCGCGTTGCCCCGCGCCATGCGGATCAGGCTGAGGCGCTCGGTGTCGGCCGGCGAGGTCACGGTATCGGCGAGGAATACCACCGAAGCTTCCAGTCCCTTGGCGCCGTGCACGGTCATCACCCGCACCTCGTCGCGCGAGATTTCCATGTCGCGCTTCACCTCGGTGTCGGCGGCGCGCAGCCACGCCATGAATCCCTGCAGCGCCGCGGGGGCCTTGCGCTCATAGGTCAGCGCCAGCTCGAGGAATTCGTCCAGTGCGTCATTCGCTTCATGGCCGAGCCGCCGCAGGATTCGCCGTCGCCCGCCGTCTTCGCCAAGCAGCCACGCATAGAACGCGAACGGCGTCTCGCGCGCGGCCCGACCTTCGCACGCCTTCAGGCGATCGAACACGTCGCGGAATTTGTCGCCTGCCGCGGCATGGTCGGCGAGCGCATCGCGCAACGAGCCCTTGCGCTGCCATGCCAGCGTGAACAGGTCGTCGTCGTCGAGACCGAACAGCGGACTCTTCAGCGCCACCGCCAGCGCCAGATCGTCCTGCGGCAGCAGCAGCGCATCCGCAAGGTTCATCAGGTCGATGATCGTGATGTGCTCGGTCAGCTTGAGGCGGTCGGCACCCGCAACTGGAATGCCGGACTGCTTCAACGCCTGAATGATCGCATCAAAAGCGTTGCCGCGCCGCCGCACCAGCACCATCACATCGCCGTATCTGAGCGGACGGCGCGCGCCTTCATGTCCCGTCATGGTACCACGTGCGATCAGAGTCCTGATCTCGCTCTGGATGCGCCGCGCCAGCTTGACTTCCGGGCTGGTCGCCGACACCGTGTCGAACGGCGCACGCCAGCCCTCGATCTCCTCCCGCTTGTCGCGCTCCTCCAGACTCCAGAGGTCGACGATGCCGGGCGCGGCGTCGGCAAGCGATTCATGCACGGGATAAGCGCCGACCGCATGGATGCTGCTGTAGATCGCCTGGTCGCGAAACACGTAGTCCACGGACTCCAGAATCGTTTTGCCGGAGCGGAACGAGTAGATGAAATCCTCCTTGCGAAACGGAAGGTCCGCGTCCCTGAACTTCCGCTCCAGCTTGTTTCGCCGTTCGTCGAATTCGCGGGGCGCCGCGCCCTGGAACGAGAAGATCGACTGCTTCTCGTCGCCGACCGCGAACACGGTCCGGCGCACGCCCTCGCGCGCGCCTTCGCCGGTCGTGAAGTCCGCGATGATGCGCTCGACGATGTCCCATTGCTTCGGGCTCGTGTCCTGCGCCTCGTCGATCAGCACATGATCGACGCCGCGGTCGAGCTTGTAATGCACCCAGCCCGGCGAGGTCTGGTTCAGCATGTCCAGCGTCTTGTCGATCAGGTCGTCGTAATCCAGCAGGCCGCGTTCCTGCTTCTCGCGCCGGTAGTTTGCAGCGATCGCGGTTGCGATGACGAGCAACGATTGCGTGCGGTCGCGAATGATGAGCGCGCGGCGGCGTTCGAGCAGCGCGGCGATGCGCGGCATCTCGCGGTCAAGCATGGCAGCAAGCGCGGGCTGCGCCCGTGCGAGGGGGCCATTGATGAGCTTGCCGCGCAGTTCGTTTTTCGAATCGAGGAACAGCTTCAGGTAGCCGTCTGCTTGCGCGGCGTCGCCCACTCCCGCATGGGCAGCGCGCAACCGCTCGGCCTGCTTGACGTCGTTTGAGCTGCCTGTTGCGATCAGCGCCGCAGTATTCAGCCATATACTTCGCGGCAGGTTCGGCCCATTGATGATCTCGCGTTCGACATCCTCGACCCGCCCGGCGGGATCGACGCCGAGTGCTGCGGCGACATCGCGGATCGCCTGTTCAATGCCGCGATTCTCGGTCCAGTCCATGACGTGGTCGCGGCTGAGGCAGGCCTGATTGAGGACGTCCCGCAGCGTGGTATCGGCCGCCGCGCCCATGGCGTATTGCAGCGCGCGGCCGGCGGCGCTGTCCGGATTCTGCGAGGCGGCGAGCATGACCTTGAGGCTGGCGCGCTCCATCATCTCGGTCTGGTCGCGCTCGTCGAGCACGGTGAAGCGCGCGGGCACCCGCGCCTCGAACGGAAACTGCTGCAACAGCCGCGTGCACAGCGCGTGGATGGTCTGCACCTTCAATCCGCCCGGCGTTTCCAGCGCGGAGGCGAACAGTTTGCGCGCCCGTTCGCGCCATTTCACATCGGGCTGCGCGATGCCGACGTCGCGCAGCGCCGCGTTCAATGCGTCATCGTCGAGCGTGACCCATTGCCCGAGCGTCGAGAATACCCGTTCCGACATGTTGGCGGCGGCGGCCTTGGTGAAGGTGATGCAAAGGATGCGCGCCGGATCGACGCCGTTGAGCAGCAGGCGGATCACGCGCTGCACCAGAACGTGAGTCTTGCCCGATCCGGCATTGGCGGACACGAACACCGAAGTCGCCGGATCGGACGCACGCTGCTGGCGCGCGCTGGCGTCGGGATGAACCGGGCGGGACGCCTTCACCATTCCTCCAGCCCCAGGCCGCCAGCCGCCGACCATTCCTTGATGCGCGCCAGATCGTCGTAAGTGCCGTAGCGCGTCTTCCACATCGGCAGGTCGAGCGAGGTATAGCCCTGCGCCTCATTGTCGAAGGCGAGGATCAGCGCCGTGAGTTTCTCAAGGGCGCGATCGGCGGCCTGATCCGGCGATTGCTTGCTCTTGCCGTTGTCGAGATCGACCGGCCTGGGTTCGCCGGGCGGATTGTTGCCGCTAAGGCGAACATAGACGAGTTCGTTCACGGACGCTTCTGCGGGGATGCCCGCAAAGCCGCCGCCGCGCAGGATCGCGGATTCCAGCGTAAGCTGCGGCGACAGCCCGAGCCGCACCTGCTTGCTGCTCGGCGGGCTGCCGGTCTTGTAGTCGAGGATCGCGAAGCTTCCGTCGCCGAGATGCTCGATGCGGTCGGCGCGTGCCGACAGGATAAAATTGCGATCGCCGTCGATCGGGATTTCGATTGCCCCGCTGACCTCGGCATCGATCGTCACGAGTTGCGCCCGTCGCGATTGCTCCCACTCCGCGAACCATGCCGCGATGCGCTGGAAGCGCGGCCACCACAGCGCGCGCGCCTCGGGCCGTTGCATCAGCGGCGCGAAGCGGGTCTCGCCGATGGCGCGGAGCACCTCCGCGGGATTGTCCGGCAAGGCCGCCGGATAGATTTTGGTGAAATCACCGAGCGCGTCGTGGATCGCAGAGCCGCGGTCGGCCGCCGACAACGGCATGTCGACAGCCTCCAGCGGCAGCAGTTTCAAAATATGTCTGGCATAGATGGTGTAGGGATCGCGCAGCCAGTCCTCAATAGCGGTCACCGAGAGGCGCGTCGGCCGCGCGGCGCGCGTCGGCTTCGGCGCAGGCTGGGCGATGGGCTTGACCTCGTCGGGACGGTCGAGCGCCTCGGCGAATTGAATATAGCTTGCGCCGGCTTGGAGCGCTGCCCGCCACCGCTCCGCGCCTGCGACGGCTTCGAGACGATGCAGGAAGCGCGAAGCCACCGCCGGCGCGCCGCCGGCCTTGGCGGCGTGGCTGAGAACGACCTTTTTCGCGCCGAGCAGTTGCGTGAAATCGTGCGCGGACAGGCCGATGCGCCGCTCCGGAAGGTCGAGCCCGAGATCATGCCGCATCGGGCGGCTGAGCCAGGGATCGCTTGGCGGCGCCGGCGGCCAGACGCCCTCGATGAGACCGCCGAGAATGACGCGGTCGCAGTGGGTAAGACGCGCTTCGAGAGGACCGAAGATCCGCAGGCTCGCCGTCGCAACCTGCGGCCGTCGCACGATGCGGTCGCCGAATGCGGTCTCGAACACCTCGGGATAGTCTGCGATCCTGACCGTCAGGCCGCTACGCTCTCCCGCCCCGCCGAGATCGTCGAAAGCGGCGGCGAGCGCGAGACCATGCTGTCCCTCGAACGCGGTGGCGATGCCTTGCTCGTCGCGCGACAACGCCTCGGTCACGTCGCGATGCTGCGCGGCGAGCACGGTGAAGTCCGCCGACCGCGTTGCGCCATCGCCTTCGAGCGGCGCCAGCGCGGCCTGCAAGGCCGCGATCAACGTTTTGGCTTCGTCAAGCTGATGCGGTTTCAGCGCGGCGCGGGGCTCGCTGCGATGGAGCGACGAACTCTCGCCACGACCGAGCTTGTCCAGTTCGCCGCAGAAGCGCGTGAACTCGTCCGCCAGTCCCTTGCTGCCCGGCGGCGGTCGCGTGCCGCGCAGGATCGCCAGTTCCAATATCGTAATTGCGCGCGTCCATCCGCCGGCCGCGCGCCCGAGTCGGCACAGCGGATGCTTCAGCAACGCCAGCAGTGTCGGCGGCTCCAGAGCGTTGCACGCCACGCCTCCAACCAGTCGCGCGAAAATTCCCGCGGGCGTATCAATCAGCGCGTCGCCGCCGGAATCGTCGAATGCCAGATTCCAGCGGCCGAGTGCGGCCATCACCCGCCGCGCCAGCGCGCGGTCGGGCGTCACCAGCGCCGCCGTCTTGTTCTGGTCGTGTGCCTCGCGCATCGCGACGGCGATGCCGAGCGCCTCCATTTCGGGATTGGCGGCGGCGATCACGGCGAGGCCGGTCATGCCGGCTGCGATCTTCTCCGCGACCCCGGGCTCGGCAAGTCGCGTGTGCCATTTCGCCGTGGCGTCCGAGGGGCGCATCGCCTCCGAGGCCAGCAATTCGCGTCCGTAGGGCGCAGACGCGCCGAGCGTTTCGACCTCGCTACGCGCGATGCCGAACCGCTTGAGCAGGGCATGCAGCGCGAACTGCGGATGACCGGCGGCGGGCGGCGTGATGAAGTCGCCGCTCGTTTTGTCCCTGATGCCGCCGATCAGTTGCCACGCGTCTTCGTCGAGGTTGGTGTCGAGTCCCGGCAGCAACACCGCGCCTTGCGGCAGTCCGGCGATGACGTGCAGCAGCCTCGCGGTCGAAGGCATCGAGCCGGTGGACCCCGCCGCGATCACCGGTCCCGAGCCATGCGCGGCGAGCCGCGCGGCTTCAGCCTCGATCAGGCGGTCGCGCCGCGCCGCCGGTTCGATCCGCCCCGTTTCCTTTAGGTGCGCTGGCCAGAACTCGCGCGCGATCTTCAGGAAATCGAGCGTGAGCTGCCAGTATCTGTCGAGCGCGTCGGGCACCAGCGCGTCGAGCGCGCGCCACGCCACGCCGCGGGTCGCCATGTCATCCATCAGCCGCGCGAGGTCGTCGGCGAGCGCTAGCGTCGAGGCCGGACCGCCGAGAACCAGCGGCGCCTGCGCGGGATCGCCGGGCCTCAGTTGCCGCGCCCATGCGTCGATGAGCTGCGCCAGCGCCAGCCGGCGCGACAGTCCGTCAAGCGCGGGCGGCAGGTCGAGCGTCTCCGCCGAAGAGGAGGCGGCCTGCGCGAAGGCCAGTTCGTCCTCGTCGATGTCGCCGAGCGCGACGATGCGCGGCAGGATCACGGCATCGACATTCAGCACATCGAGAAAGATGTCGTGCGCCATGCGGCCGGCGCGGCGGGTCGGCAGATAGAGCGTGGCCTCGGCAAGCCGTTCGGGCTGCGCGCGTGGACGGAATCCCTCGATCAGCGCGCCATCGACCAGCGCGGTGATGACGGTGCGCAGAAACGGCGCTGACGGGGGGACGTTGCGGACGCGCATGAAGGACCTTGATTCGGGATCAGGCCATCATGGCACGCGCGGGGAGTGACGACGACCCACGACGTCAGGCGGCGCTGACCAGTACCGCTTTCTCGGCCGCCTCAATGGCGTCGGGGGTTCCGACATGCATCCAGACGCCGTCGAGCCGCAGCCCGAACAGGCGTTCGCGCTCGTTGGCGCGATCGAACATGGTCGTCAGCGAGAACTCGCTGACGGGCGCGCCGGCGAACAGCGCGGGCGACATGATGGCGACGCCGGCATAGACGAACGGAACGATCTGGTTTTCCTGGCGCTTGCGCAATGCGCCGTCGGCAAGCATGGCGTAGTCGCCGCTGCCGGCATAGCCGATGCTGCCTGCGGTCGGCGCCATCAGCAGCAGGATGTCCATGCGCGCGGGATCGAAGGTCTCGGCCATCCGCGTCAGGTTGGGACGCGCGCCGTCGATCCACATGGTGTCGGCGTTGAGATGAAAGAACGGCGCGTCGCCAAGCAGCGGCAGGGCTTTGGCCACCGCCCCGCCGGTGCCCAGCACCTCGTCGCGCTCGTCGGAGATAATGATTCGCGGACGGCTGCGATGCGCGACGTGGTCGATGATCTGGTCCGGCAGGTAGCGGACATTGACGACCGCTTCGCTGACGCCGGCATCCGCCAGCTTGTCCAGCACATGATCGAGCAGCGGCTTGCCGGCCACCGGCACCATGGGCTTGGGCATCCGTTCCGTAAGCGGCCGCATGCGCCGGCCGAGGCCTGCGGCGAGCACCATGGCTTTGGTCGGGGTGACGGGCATTTTCGATGAGGTCTCCGGCGCTTCCTGTAGCGTTTTCAAGCGAGGCATGTCCTCGGGCTTGACCCGAGAATGGATACCGGTCCGCGTAGAAAACGCGTCAAACAAAATCCCATAGCGTTTTCAAGCGAAATGGATACCGGTTCGCGTCAAGAAAACGCGTCGAAACAAAAAACTGGAGCCCGGCCCTGATTCCATCGAAGCCGGAATAGCCCTGGTCGATTCACCGAACAATATCATGGCACGGACGAATCGCATCTCAGGCGATAGCTGCCGGGCGTGACGCAAGCGTGACAGGGAAGGTGTGTCCGGATCGGTACGGTTATTTTTTGAAAGCCTGCCTCTGATTCCATCAGAAGCGAACAGGCTCGAGGATCAGGCCTCTGCGGTGGCGCCATTGCGCCGGCCCGCCTTTTTCTTCTTGTCGCTTGGTTTCAGAAAATTGACGCCGATCTGGTCGCCATTGACCCAGGCGAGCTCGCAGCGGCGATAGGCGAGTCCCGTGGACGACAGCAGCAGGAAGAATTCCTTCAGGTGAAGGCCTTCGATGGAACCTTCGATGGTCAGCTTGGCCCCATGTTCGGAAACATCCTCCATGGTGCAGTCGCGCCGCCAGGTACCGTCGATGCCCATCATGTGGGCGCTGTATCCGCGCTCGAAGGTGACGCGTTCGCCCTTGCGCCGTTCCGCACCCATGGCCTGCTCCCGTCGAGAAACCGCAACCCGCAGTGCGGCTTAGAGTCGCAGAGAATAGGGCACGATTTCTAACAAGCCGTAAAGCAAATGTGTTCAAGCCGCCGGAGGCGGAATGTGAGCCTGATACCAGGCCCTGGCCCCCGACAATGACGGGTGAGCCAGTGAACGGTCAAGGTAGGTCCAGATCCGGGGCTGGTGCCGCAGGTAGTGCGGTTTGCCGTCGCGCCGGTTCAGCCGCGCGAAGGTGCCGAGCAGCCGCGTGTTGCGCTGCGCCGACATGATGGCATAGAGCTCGGCGAAGCCGGCGGGATCGAACGGTGCGCCGCTTCCCAGCCGCGCCTTCACGTAACGGGCCAGCAGCGCGAGTTCCAGCGGTTCCGGCACGTCCACCCGCGCATCCTGCAAAAGCGAAACCAGATCGTAGGCGGCGGGACCGAGCACGGTGTCCTGAAAGTCGATCAGGCCGACCTGTTTGATGTCGGGACGCTGTTTCAGCCAGATCAGGTTGGGCGAATGGAAATCTCGCAGCACCCAGGTCCTCGGCGCAGCATTTGCCTTCTCCAGCAATGCGCGCCACATCGCTGTGAATTCGGCGCGCAGATCGCCGCCCGGCTCGATGCCCCGGTCCGGCAGATACCAGTCGAGCATCAGGCCGACCTCGACCAGCATCGCCTCGGTATCGAATATCGGGATGGTGTAGGCGATGTGCGGCGCGACAGAGAGGATCTCGGGCAGCGTCCGGCCGTGCAGCGCCGCCAGCATGTCGGTGGCAGCCTCGTAACGCCTGGCGGTCGGCGCCGGCGGGGTGCCTTCGACGAAACCCGCGCTGCCAAAATCCTCGGTGATGAGGAATCCCGACTCCAGATCGGCATGATGGATCGCTGGCGCGGAAAAGCCCTGCTCGCGCAGGCCACGCGCGATGGCGACGAAGGGTTTGACGTCTTCGGCAAGATGCACGGCCGCGCTGTAGGACTTGCCGTCATGGATCGCGGGCCCGTCCGGCCGCTTCGGCGCGTTCATCAGGATGAAGCTTGTGTCGCCGCGGATCAACCGGGCGTAGGATCGCGTCGAGGCGTCGCCCGCCATGCGCTGCCGTTTCGCATCGCCATATCCGGCGTCATCGAGAAATTGCCGCAGCGCCGCCAGCCGCGCGACCTGGGCCGCGGCCTTGCCGTAACCCGTGATCTCGACGGCGCGTGCGGCCGAGCCGAGCGCCGGGCGATGACTGAAGGCGATGTCGATGCGATCAGCGGGCAGGGCGCCGCCCGCGCGCTCCGGCCATTCGATCAGCACCACCGTCCCTTCGGGCAGTGGTGCGAGGCCGATCTCCTCGAGTTCGCCGGAGCCGCTGATGCGATAGAGGTCGGCATGGAGCAGCGGGTAGGGCGGCAGATCGTAATGCTGCACCAGCGTGAACGTCGGGCTCGGCACCTCCATCGTGTCGTCGCCGGCGAGGTAGCGGATCATGGCGCGAGCGGCGGCGGTCTTGCCCGCGCCGAGATCACCCGACAGCGTGATGACGTCATCGGGGCCGACCAGCAGCGCGAGGTCCGCCATCAGATCGGCGGTCGCGGTCTCGTTGACGAGCGCGGTTGCGAATGTCGAGGGTTCACTCATTCAGCGGCGTTGCGCTGCGCGCTCCGGTCGAGCGGAAAATCGCACACGACCCTGGTGCCACGCTTGACGGTGGAATCGAAATGCACGCGTCCGCCATGGAGTTCCACGAAGGAGCGCACCAGCGACAGGCCGAGGCCCGCGCCGCGATGCCGCGAGCCGTTGGCGTGGCTCTCGAACCAGTCGAACACCTTGTCCTTGACCTCGGGCGGAATGCCGGGACCTTCGTCCATCACGGCAAATCTCACGCTGTGCTCGGTGCGCCGGGCGCTCACCGTGATGACGGCGTCCGGCGGCGAGAAGCCGGCGGCGTTGGCAAGCAGGTTGTAGAGGACCTGAATGATGCGGCGCTCGTCGCCGATGAAGTTGCCGATGTCCGGATCGACGTCGACATTCAGGATGATGTGGTCGCGGGCCAGGCGGTCCTGAATGCCCTCCGCCGCCGCCGCGATGGTCTTGCGCACATCAACCGGCCCGAGTTCGAGCGTCATGGCGCCGGCGTCGATGGTGGCGAGGTCGAGGATGTTGTTGGTCAGCGCGAGCAGCGCATCGGTCGACGAGGTGATGTAGTTGACATACTCGGCCTGCTTCTCGGTGAGCGGGCCGGTACCGGGATCGTTCATCAGGTGCGCGAAGCCGATGATGGTGGTCAGCGGCGAACGCAACTCATACGAGACGTGATGGACGAAATCGACCTTCATCTGGTCGGCGGCCTCGAGCGCATCGTTGCGCTCGCGCAGCGCGCGCTCCACGTTCTCGCTATCGGTGATGTCGTGGAACGTCAGCATGGTGGCGCCATCGGGCAGCGGCATGGTCATGCAGTCCAGCACGCTGCCATCCTTGCGCTCGAGCTTGAGCGGCACCGCGGCGCGATTGTCGATGCCGGTGACGGCGTTGCGGATCGTCTGCCAGGCGGCATCGTCGTCGAACAGCGGCTTGCACCAGGCCTCGACGGTATCGATATGCGGTGACTGCGAGAGCGCCTCGGGCGAGAGCTTCCACATCCGGGCGAAGGCGGGATTGAAAAGCTGCGCGCGGCCGTTGCTGCCGAATACCGCGACCGCTTCAGTGAGGCTGTCCAGGGTCTCTCGCTGCACGGTGATGAGGCGGTCGTAGCGCCGCGCAAGGTCCAGGCTTTCGGTGACATCGTCGAACAGATAGGTGACGCCGCCTTCGGGGTTCGGCGTGGTGACGATGCTGAGCGCGCGTCCATCCGGCAGATACCAGACGTCCTTGGCGGCTTCGTTGGCGCGATAGGCTTCGTGCAGGCGTGCCTTCCAGGCGCGGAAGTCCGGCTGCTCCGGCAGTTTGCGCCCGGCGCGCAGCCGATCGAGTACGCTGGAATCGTCGGGATTGCCGTCCAGAAAAGCGCGGTCGAGGTCCCACAGCCGGCGATAGGAATCGTTGTAGAACGCCAGCCGCCGCCGGCCGTCGAACACCGCAACACCAGACGACAACTGGTCGAGGGTCCGGCGATGCGCGTCCGCCATCCGCTCCATCGTCTGGCGCAGCATGACGGCTTCGCTGGCGTCGAGCGCGATGCCGGCGCTTCCGCCGGCGGCGCGAAGCGCGTGGACATCATATATGCGCCGCTCGCCGCCGATCACGATCGGCAGTCGCGCGGTAAACGTGGCATGCTCGTTCAGCATGCGCGCCATCGCGAGGCGGTCGTTGCTGTCGAGCAGTTCGAGATTGCGCTCGATCGCATCCGTGGCGCTGGCGGCCTCGGTGGCACGCGCATAGGCGGCATTGGCGAAATTGAGCTTGCCATCGCTGCCGCGCGTCCACAGCGGCCACGGCGCCGCGGCTGCGAAGGCCCGCAGCATCTCGGTTTCTTCCCGCAGGCTGTTGTGACGCAGCGTCATCTCGGCGAGATCGCGCCGCAATCCGCCGAGGTCGCGGATCCGCACGATCGCCTGACCGCCGATAGCGCGGCCCATGGCCTCCACCGTCCGTCCTGACGATGTAAGCAGGTTGAGCAGAAAACCTTCGCCGGCGCTGCGCAGCGCGTCGACCGCATGATCCATCTGCAACGCCGGTTCCGGCGGCAGCCAGGTTCCGAACGCCAGAATCCGCAAGGGCTGTTTCGCATCCTGCGGCAACAGCAGCGCGGTGTCGCCACTGATTCGGGGTCGGTCCTCGCCGGCGCTCCAGGAAATCAAAACCTGCGGTTCTGCGAACAGCAGCGCGCGGAAGCGGTCGGCTTCCGATTGCAGCTCGCGGATTTCGGCGCGCAGCCGTTGCTCGTTGGCGTCGGCGCGGACCCGCGTGCGCATCAGCAGGATGGCGCAGACCACCGAGAAACCGAGCACGCCCAGCGCCATCGCCAGCATGGTCAGATCCTGCCGATTGAGATTGGTGAAGGTCTGGATCAGCCGTTCCGGCAAGCCCGGTTCCGTGGCCCATGCGGGCGAGATGTCGACGAGACCGGCCGCGCCAGCGCCCGCGATGCCGCCCTGCACCAGCGAAGTGCATGACAGCAAGGTCCGACGCATCACTGCGATTACGCCCGACATGCCTGCCCCAAAATCGCGCGACGATACGACCGGCAAATTGCTCGCCGTTCGCGAATCGACCAACATTACGCTTAAGCGGACTCGAGGGGTAAGAGTCCAGACCGTGAACGGGAATCCGGCGAGGGAAAAATGCGCGGCCGCGACATTTCCGAAACGATTGTTGCAAAATAGAATCGATTTTTTCCTGCGACGAGGCGTGACCTCGAGAGCGCCACAGCGTTTCGAGCGAAGTGGAATCCGGTTCGCGTGAAGAAAACGCGCCAGATCAAGAACCGGTCGAGCCGAATCCGCCGCTGCCGCGCGCGGTGGCCGAGAGCGAATCGGCGCGCGCGAGTTCCACGCGCGTCACCGGCGCCACGATCATCTGCGCGATGCGCTCGCCGCGCCGAATCGTGAACGCCTCCTGACCGAGATTCACAAGAAGCACATTGATCTCGCCGCGGTAGTCGGCATCCACGGTGCCGGGCGAATTCAGCACGGTGACGCCATGCCTTGCGGCGAGACCGGAGCGCGGCCGCACCTGCGCTTCAAATCCCTCCGGCAATGCGATGACCAGTCCGGTCGGGACCATCGCGTATTGTCCGGCTGCGAGCACCAGCGGCGCCTGCTCCGGAACCGCGGCCAGCAGGTCGAGGCCGGCGGCCTGGCTGCTCTGGTAGGCCGGCAGCGGAAGACCTTCGGCATGAGGCAGTTGCAGGACGTCGACCTTGATCGGTCCGCTCATGCCGGCTGATCCGTCACGGCCGGGACGATGCGTTCGATCAACATCGCGGCCACCTCTTCCTTGGTCATGAGGGGAAAGGACTCGGTCCTGATCTCGCCGCCACCACCATCGCGCGTCAGCAGATGCACCGTGTTGCGGTCGCCGCCCATCACGCCGGTCGCGGGCGAAACATCGTTGGCGACCATCCAGTCGCAGCCCTTGCGCGCGAACTTCGCTGTCGCGTTGTCGATGAGATGTTCGGTCTCGGCGGCGAAGCCGATCACCAGCGCCGGCCGGTTCTCGCGCAGGTTCGAGATGGTTGCCAGGATGTCCGGGTTCTCGACCAGTTGCAGCGGCGGCATTCCGGTCGCGGTCTTCTTCAGTTTCTGCGCGCCTTCGTGCGCGACGCGCCAGTCGGCGACCGCGGCGGTGAAGATCGCGACGTCCGTTGGCAGCGAGGCCTCGACCGCCGCCAGCATCTCGCGCGCTGATTCGACATGCTTGACAGTGACATCAGCGGGATCGTCGAGGCCGACCGGCCCCGCGATCAGCGTCACGTAGGCCCCGGCCGCCTGCGCCGCAGCCGCGATGGCAAAGCCCTGCTTGCCCGAGGAGCGGTTGGCGATATAGCGCACCGGATCGATCGGCTCGAAGGTCGGTCCGGCGGTGACCAGCACGCGGCGGCCCTTGAGGGGCTGCGGGCGCGCGGGCCTGAGAATCCGTTCGGCGGCGGTCGCGATCTCCGTCGGCTCGGCCATGCGGCCGACGCCGGCCTCGCCCGCTTCGGCCATCTCGCCGGCATCGGGGCCGATCATGACGACGCCGTCGCGGGCAAGCTGCGCGGCGTTGCGGCGTGTCGCCGGATTGTTCCACATCAGCGGATTCATTGCCGGCGCCAGCAGGATCGGCCTGTCGGCGGCGAGCAGGATCGCGGTGGCGAGGTCGGAGGCCAGGCCATGCGCCATCTTTGCCATCAGGTCGGCGGTAGCGGGGGCGACGACGATCAGGTCGCAGTCGCGCGCGAGCCGGATATGGCCGGCATCGAATTCGCTGCCGGGGTCGAACAGGTCGGTGTGGACCCGGGTGTGCGACAGGGCGCTGGCGCTCAGCGGGGTGATGAATTGCTGCGCAGCATTTGTCATGACGCAGTGCACAATAAAGCCGCGTTCTTTCAGCCGCCGGATCAGGTCGAGCGATTTGTAGGCCGCGATGCCGCCGCCGATAATCAGCGTGACATGGAGCAAGGCATTGGAATTTCTTGTCTTATTGTTTTTGCGAGATATTATCGCGCTGCGAGATGCCCAATCGTCCGCAACGGCGTCAGAGGATGAAGCGGTCGTCGCCGCCCTCAGGATGACGCGGACCTCGTCCTCGACGGACCGGCCGTTGCGCGCGGCCCGCAAGCGCAGTTCGGCCTTGGTGGCATCGTCGAGTTTGCGGATGGTCAGGCTGGCCATGACGGTCCTGCGGTCAAGCGCGCCATCATTGATAGCAAAAAGATGCCATCACTGCAATCAAATGTCTCTAATGTGCGGCCCAGAGCAGGCCGACCAGCGCGGCCGCGATGACCCAGAGCGCCAGGATGCTCCAGCGGTGGCTGCGCGCTTCGGCCCGCTTGATTTCCGCGATGGTATCGGGCCCCAAAGTCAGCCCTTCGCGGGACATCGTCTCGAATTGCTCGATCAGGGCCACGGTTCGCGAAGCGAGCGCCGGAAGCCCCGAGAGCAGGCGGCCAAGTTCGCCGGCGCCTGCCACCGCGCCCTGCATCCGTCCAAGCGGGCCGAGGTTCTGCGTGATCCATTCGCGCACCACGGGATCGGCCACCGTCCAGATGTCCAGTTTGGGATCGAAGCTGCGCGCCACGCCTTCGACCACCACCATCGTCTTCTGCAGCAGGATCAGTTCGGGGCGCGTCTGCATGTCGAACAGGCCGGTGACCTCGAGCAGCAGCGTCAGCAGCTTGGCCATCGAGATTTCCTCGGCGGTGCGATTGTGGATCGGCTCGCCGATGGCGCGGATGGCTTGCGCGAAATTCTCCACCGAGTGATGGCTCGGCACGTAGCCGGCCTCGAAGTGCACCTCGGCGACGCGGCGATAATCACGCGTGATGAAGCCGAGCAGGATCTCGGCGAGGAAGCGCCGCTCTTTCAGTCCGAGCCGTCCCATGATGCCGAAGTCGACGGCGACCAACCGGCCCGACTTGTCGAGAAACAGATTGCCGGGATGCATGTCGGCGTGGAAGAAGCCATCGCGCAGCGCGTGACGCAGGAAGCTCTGGATCACCTTGCGGCCGAGTTCGGGCAGGTCGACATGCGATTGCGCAAGGCGCGCATGATCGTTCAGCGCTATGCCGTCGATCCACTCCATCGTCAGCACGTTGTGGGTGGTGCGGTCCCAGTCGACCGTGGGGACGCGGAAGTCGGGATCGTCGCGGGTGTTCTCCGCCATCTCCGACAGCGCGGCCGCTTCCAGCCGCAGGTCCATTTCCATCGCCACCGACCGCGACATGGTGTTGATGACTTCGACCAGGCGCAGCCGCCGCGCTTCGGCGGAATGCGCTTCGGCCTTGTTGGCGACGAAAAAGAAATCGGAGAGGTCGCGGCGGAAACGCGCGGCGACGTTGGGCCGCAGCACCTTGATCGCGACCTGCTTGCGGACGCCCTCCTTCTCGATCTCGCCGCGATGAACCTGCGCGATCGAAGCGGCAGCCACCGCCGGTCCGAAACTTGCGAAGGCCTGCGCCACGGGCTTTTCCAGAGCGGCCGCGACCACGGCTTCGGCCTCCGCTTGCGCAAACGGCGGCAGGCGGTCCTGCAGGCTTTCCAGATCGCGCGCCATCACGACGCCGACGACGTCGGGCCGCGTGGCGAGGAATTGTCCGAGCTTGAGATAGGCCGGCCCGAGCCGGGTCAGCGCCCGCGACAGCCGCGGCCCGGATTTCGCGCCCCGGCGCTCGATCAGGCGGGCCATGCGCAGCGCGAGTTGACCGGGCGGCGGCACCAGCGAGGGATCGACCACGCCGAACACGCCCTCGCGCGCGAACACGAACGCGGCGCGCGCCAGCCGCGCGGCATGGGTCAATGCGGATATCACAAACGCCAGCCCGAATGCAGCGCGACGATGCCGCCGGAAAGGATCTGCCAGTTGACCCGCGCGAAGCCGGCGTCGCGGATCATGTCTGCGAAGGCGTTCGGTTTGGGAAACTTGCGAATCGATTCCACGAGGTACTGATAGGAGCCGGCATCGCCGGTGACGGCGCCGCCGAGCGGCGGGATCACCTTGAAGGAAAACAGGTCGTAGACCTTCTCGAGGCCGGGCACATCCACCGTCGAGAATTCGAGGCAGAGAAACCGGCTTCCCGGCTTCAGCACCCGAAACGCCTCGCGCAACGCGGCATCGATGCGCGGCACGTTGCGGATTCCGAACGCGATCGTGTAGCCGTCGAAGCTGCGGTCCGCGAACGCCAATGTCTCGGCGTTGCCTTCGACGAACGATACCCGATCATCGAGATGCGCCTTGACCGCGCGCTCGCGGCCGACCGCGAGCATGTCCGGATTGATGTCGCAGACGGTGGCCCGTAATCCGCGGCCGGCGGCCTTCGCTGCGCGAAAGGCGATATCGCCGGTGCCGCCGGCGACGTCGAGCAGCGCGAACGGTGCATCGCCGCGCGGCGGGTTCAGCGCCGTGATCATCACGTCCTTCCAGACGCGGTGCAGCCCGCCGGACATCAGGTCGTTCATCAGGTCGTAACGCCGCGCCACGCTGTGGAACACCTCGTTCACCAGCGGCTGCTTGTCCTCCACGGCAACGTCCCTGAAGCCGAAATGCGTCGTCTGGTCCTTTCCATCCATGCCCGTGCTCTCCATGGTCCGGACCATAGCCTGCCATGCTGCGCTGCGCTACAAGCGAGGTCCATCTGAAGACGGATCGGCTGTCCACCGTGGTTAACCGGCGACATCGGGAAAGGAGCGTTCATGCCCTCGCAGTTTGCCAGGATAACCCCCACCCTGCGGATGTTCGATGTTCGCAAGGCGCGGGAGTTCTACCTTGATTTCCTCGGCTTCAAGGTTGACTTCGAGCATCGGTTCGAGCCGGACCTGCCGCTCTATATGGGAATATCGCTGGGCTCGGCGGTGCTGCATCTCAGCGAGCACTATGGAGGCTGCTCGCCCGGCGCGCGGATCATCATCGAGACGACGGGGCTCGCGGATTATCAGGCCGGGCTGCTCGCCAAGCGTTACGGCTATGCGCGGCCGGGATTGGAGCGCCAGCCCTGGGGCGCCACCACCATGACGGTGACCGATCCGTTCTTCAACTGGCTGGTCTTCAGCGAAGAAGACGGAAACGCGGTTTAAAACGTCGGACAGTCCCACGAAACGAGCGAAGCGGTGCCAGAACTGCCCGAGGTCGAAACCGTACGCCGCGGCTTGCAGCCCGCGATGGAGGGCGCGACCATCCTGCGCGCCGAAACCCGTCGCAAGGACCTGCGGTTTCCGTTCCAGAAGGATTTCGTCGCCCGCCTGGAAGGGCAGGCCGTGACCGGGCTCGGACGGCGCGCGAAATATCTGCTGGCCGACCTCGCATCCGGCGACGTGCTGCTGATGCATCTGGGCATGTCTGGCTCGTTCCGCGTGATTGATGCGGCAGGCGCCACGGCTCCGGGTGATTTTCATTTTCCCCGCGATGAGAGACGCGCCCACGATCATGTGAGTTTTACGATGTCGTCCGGCGCCGAGATCGTGTTCAACGATCCGCGCCGTTTCGGTTACATGAAGATCGTCGCACGCGAGGCGCTCGACGACGAGCCGCTGCTGAAAGGGCTTGGTCCGGAGCCGCTCGGCAACGCATTCGACGCGGCGATGCTGGCACGTTCGTGCCGCGACAAGAAAACCAGCCTGAAGGCCGCGTTGCTCGACCAGCGCGTGGTCGCGGGGCTCGGCAATATCTATGTCTGCGAGGCGCTGTTTCGCGCGCATCTGTCGCCGCGCCGTCTCGCCGCGACGCTGGCCCTGAAAACGGGCGCGCCGACCGAGCGCGCCGGCCGGCTGGTCGAGGCCATTCACGATGTGCTCAACCAGGCGATCAAGGCCGGCGGCTCCTCCCTGCGCGACCATCGCCAGACCACGGGCGAACTCGGCTATTTCCAGCATTCGTTCCAGGTCTACGATCGCGAGGGCGACACGTGCAGGACCCCCGGCTGCAAGGGCACGGTGAAGCGATTCACCCAGAACGGGCGTTCCACGTTCTGGTGCCCGAGTTGTCAGAAGTAGGAGCAAACCGAGATGAGCTACGGTTGAAAAGCTTCAACGCGTCATTGCGAGCGTAGCGAAGCAATCCAGAGCAAAAGAACGTCTGGATTGTTTCGCTACGCTCGCAATGACGTGACGCTCTTCATTTCAGTCGCCTACTTCCGCACGCAGATCACGCGGACCACCGCGGCTTTCGCATCGGACGATTCGCTTGCGGGCGTCACGGTGCTGGCTTTCAGGAAAGCCCGCACGGTCTCGGCCGGAGCAAGCACGGCCTGCGCGGCGGCCGCCGAAGGCCCTGCAACAGTGCCCGGCTTCAACAGCACGAGGCCCGCGAGCTTTCCGTTTGCATCCAGCGCTGCAGCACCGGAAAAGCCGAGTGCGGGCGCCGGAGACAGCGCCGGTTCGCCGCCGCTGCCGGCTGACGCAACCGACGCCCTGGCGCGGCTCACCGCGGAGCCGCCGCCCTGGTTTTGCGGGTCGGTGATGCCGACAAGTTCGAGGCTGCCCTTGGCCGCGCCGCCATCGAGCGCGATCGGCTTCAATCCATGCGCGCCGTAAATGCGCAGCAGCGCTAGGCCGTGGTCCTTGTCGCTGGCGATTTTGTCGGCGTTGCCGTGGCCCGCGACGACAATCGATTTGCACTCATCGGTGACATCAGTGCCGGTGACGATCGCGCCGTCGCTGCTGACGATCACGCCCGTCCCGTACTCCACGGTTTTGCGCGGCGGCGGACCATCTGCGGGAAACGGATCGAATGCGCTCGACATCGCGATCGCCACGGGCTCCATGATGCCTTCGGTGGCCTGATCGTAGAGGATGGTCAGGATGCGCGCTTCGCCATCCCGAAGCTGGCCCCGCACGTAGAATTTCTTCAGGCCCTGCGTGCCCGAGAGCACGAAGAAATCCGGTTTGACCGTGCTGTAATCGAGCTTGCGCCCGGCCGGCTCTTTTCGCTCGGACTCGGCGAGTTTCGCGGTGGTGAGGCCGGCGTCCTTGCGGCGTGTCAGCCGGACCCGGATCGTGCCGGTCGCCGAACTCCATGTCGTGCCGTCGCCATCGTTCGACTGCTGCGGCACCAGCCGCGCCGGCAGGCCGAGCCGGGCGCCGGTCGCGGAATCGGTAACGGTCTTCCAGCCGGCATTGCTCCGCGTCTTCCGCGCGGCGGCAGTGAGCGCGCTGCGCTCCTGCGGGTTGAGCACGCCGGTCTGCTTGCCGCCCTGATCTCTCTGGAACGTCCTGATCGCAGCGATCAGGCGGTCGCTGACCTCACCATTGATGAGGCCGTTGTAGTGACCGGTCCATGCCAGGTCGGACTGCAGCGCCTGCCGCTCCGTCTGCGCCATCGCGCTCGCGGTGTCGGCCGGAGTCTGCACCGCGGGGCGGGCCGACGGCTGCGGCTTTGTCACGGCGCGTCCATTCGTGGCGGCACGCTGCGCCTCGGCGGAAATCGCGGTGGTCACGATCATCAATGCCGCGGCGATCGTCGCTCGCATGACAGCTTTCGTCTCCGTTGAAACGGCGCTAGAGTCTTGGTCTGACGCGTTTTCTTCACGCGAACCGGATTCCACTTCGCTCGAAAACGCTATATTGAAACACATCTGCGTGGCCGGTAACAGCGGCTATCGGTTCAGGCCTGTGTGCGGCGCTGGATCGAGATACGAGAACGACAGGGACGATGCTGAGCGCCGACGAACTTGAACGCTATGCCCGCCACATCGTGATGCGCGAGGTCGGTGGCCCCGGCCAGAACGCGTTGCGCAACGCGCGCGTGCTGATGATCGGAGCCGGCGGCCTCGGCGCGCCGGCGCTGATGTATCTGGCCGCGGCCGGCGTCGGCACGCTCGGCGTGATCGATGACGACGTGGTGACGCTGTCGAATCTGCAGCGCCAGATCATTCACGCGACGCCCGACATCGGCAGTCCCAAGGTCGCAAGCGCCGCGGACAAGATCCGCGCGCTCAACCCGCACGTCGTATTCCACGCCCATCACATGCGGCTGGATGCGGCGAACGCGCTGCCGCTGCTGGCGGACTATGACCTTGTCGCCGACGGCTCGGACAATTTCGCCACGCGCTATCTGGTGGCGGATGCCTGCTTTCTGGCGAGAAAGCCGCTGGTGACCGCCGCGTTGGGGGTGTTCGACGGCACGCTGACGACGATCCGCGCTCACGAAAAAAATGCCGACGGCGAGTTCAACCCGACCTACCGCTGCCTTTTCCCCGAACCGCCGCCGGAGGGCACGGTGCCGAGCTGCCAGCAGGCCGGAATCATCGGTGCGCTGGCCGGCGTGCTCGGCTCGATGACGGCGCTGGAGGTCATTCGCGAGATCGTCGGATTCGGCGAGGGGCTGGTCGGGCGTTTGCTGATGGTGGACGCGCGCGCGATGCGGTTCGAGACGCTGCACTACCGGCGCGATCCGTCGAACCCGCTCAACGGCGATCACCCGACCATCACCGATTTGAGCGCGTATCGCTGACGCTCCACGAGTGTCGGAGATTCGACTAAGCCGCCCTATCCAATGAAACGTCATGCCCCGCTTTATGCCGGGCATCCATGTCTTTCTGTTCTGTCACTGTTTCAAGCAAGATGCGGATGGCCGGAACATAGGCGAGCGGAAGCGACGCCGTTCTTCGAACGGCTATGCCCGGCCATGACACACACGTTTTTGCGGCGATCTGCTGCGCGCCCTCAATGCCCTCACAACATGCTGGGCAGCACGCGGTCCGGCGGCTTGTGGGCGTCGAGGAAGGTGCGGATGTTGATGATGACCTTCTCGCCCATCTCGACGCGGCCCTCGATGGTGGCCGAGCCCATATGCGGCAGCAGCACCACCTTGCCGGCCTTGGCGAGGCGGACCAGCCGGGGGTTGACGGCGGGTTCGTGCTCGAACACGTCGAGCGCCGCGCCTGCGATCTCGCCGGCCTCGATCAGCCTGGTCAGCGTGTCCTCGTCGATGACGGTGCCGCGCGCGGTGTTGACGATGTAGGCGTCCTTGCGGATCAGCTTGAGGCGGCGCGCCGACAACAGATGGAAGGTGGCCGGGGTATGCGGACAGTTCACCGAGATGATGTCCATCCGCGCCAGCATCTGGTCGAGCGAATCCCAGTAGGTGGCGCCAAGCTCGTCGGCGATCTTCGGAGCGACCGGCTTGCGGTTGTGGTAGTGGATCTGCAGGCCGAAAGCGCGGGCGCGGCGCGCTACCGCCTGGCCGATGCGGCCCATGCCGATGATGCCGAGCCGCTTGCCGCCCAGCCGCCGGCCGAGCATCCAGGTCGGTGACCAGCCGGGCCAGTCGCCGCCGGCGGTCAACAGCGCCGCGCCCTCGATGAAACGGCGCGGCACCGCCAGAATCAGCGCCATGGTCATGTCGGCGGTGTCTTCGGTGAGAACCTTTGGCGTGTTGGTGACGGTGATGCCGCGCTCGTGCGCGGCGACGACATCGATATTGTCGACGCCGTTGCCGAACTGCGCGATCAGCCTCAGCTTGCAGTCCGGTTGATTCAGCACGGTCGCGGTGATGTCGTCGGTCACCGTGGAGACCAGGATATCCGCGGTGCGGACGGCGTCGATGAGCTGTTCCGGTGTCATCGGCTGGTCGTCGAGATTGAGCCGCGCGTCGAACAGTTCGCGCATGCGGGTCTCGATCGAATCCGGCAGTTTGCGCGTGACGACAACCAGAGGCTTCTTCTTCGCCGACATCTCTTGCCCTCTAGTGTTGCGTTTTTGCGGTTTCGAAACGGCTCCGATGCGGCGGCGCAATCCGGCGAATTCAGGTTCGGTCGACGGACCGTTCAGTCCCCGTTAACCCGCTTGTTCGAAACTGCGGCCGCCTGCAGATCTCAGCGTCTGTCACCTCGGTTTCCCCGGGTCGCTTGCATGTTCCGTGCAGTTTCCCGGGCTCCCCGGTCGCCGGGTGCCTGGTCCTCTCTAGCAGAAGGCCGGGCCAAGACAAGAACCCCCGGGCCTGGAATGCGGATCAGTCGGGATCGGGCGGCAACGTGAGTTTCGCGAGGGGGCGGGTGACGATGGTGAGACAGCTTTTCACGTCCATGGCGTGCGCAGCCGCGATGCTCGGTGCGGTCGGCATCGAAGCCGCCGCCAATGCCAAGGACTCCGCGCTGTCCACGAGCGGACTTCCGATTCCGCGTTATGTGAGCCTGAAATCCGATCATGTGAACGTCCGCGCCGGCCCGACCAAGGACAACGATGTCTCCTGGATCTACACCAAGGCCGGACTGCCTGTCGAAATCACGGCCGAATTCGAGAACTGGCGCCGCATCCGCGATTCGGAAGGCGCCGAGGGGTGGGTCTATCACTCGCTGTTGTCCGGCCGCCGCACCGCGGTCGTTACGATGAAGACCAAGGACGATCTCGCGCAACTCTATACCAGCGCCGATATCCAGAGCGCGGTGGCGGCCCGCCTGCAGGCCGGCGTCTTGGCGCAGGTCAAGCATTGCGCGACGGGATGGTGCCATATTGCGGGGGACGGCTTTGACGGCTGGATCCAGCAGCAGCGCCTCTGGGGTGTCTACGCCGACGAGAAGATCAACTAAGTGCAAGGCCCGACCGGCGTCGCCTGGTTGATTGGTCAGCTTCTCCGTCGCAAAAACAATGCCCGGCTCGAGGGCCGGGCACGATGACTATGGTCAAATTGCAAAACGGGGTCAGCGCTTCTTGCGCAGCCGCACCACCATGTCGATACGGCTGATTTCGTAACCCTCCGGCACGTTCGGCATCTTCTGCAATACGAGATGCGGATCCGGGATATCGACCAGTTCGTGATTGTTCTCGAGATAGAAGTGGTGGTGCGAGGTGACGTTGGTATCGAAATAGGTCTTGGTGCCGTCGACGCTGACCTGGCGCAGCAGTCCGGCATCGGTCAACTGGTTGAGCGTGTTGTAGACCGTGGCGAGCGAGACCGGAACCTTGGCGATGGTCGCTTCTTCGTAGAGCATTTCCGCCGTGAGATGACGCGCGCCCTTGCCGAACAGCAGCCAGCCCAGCGCCATGCGCTGCCGGGTCGGCCGGAGGCCAACCGATTGCAGCATTTCGTTGACGTCGTGCCACGGGCAGCCCGTCAGCGTCGGCTGGCGTCCGTGACTGATCGCCGCAACTTCGTGTTCTTCCTCGGCCACCATCACGATATTTTCGTTCGTACTCACGCCATGCACCCGAAAGCTGTTCACGCCGATAGATCCTCAGAAAAACTATAGAAAGAAGGGTGTTTAGATGCAAGTTTTTCGCAACTAGAACGGCTCCAAACTGAAAGCGCGGCAAAAGGCACTGTCGGGTCTGATAATAGAATTACCTTTATACATCAATCAGATGTATTGGGTCACACCCGTTGACCGCGGGCCGGGCTGTGACCGGCGGTCGCAGGGCCTTTTCGGACACTTGCCCCGACAAGCACCGGAAACGAGGTCAAATTCGAATCAGGAGGCTGCCGAAATCTCCTTGATCGATGCCGCATCACAAGACATTGCGTCAATGCAAAGTCGGTCGCCGCCATCGCTTTGCCCCCCTCCGGACCCTGTGATAGAGAGCCCGCGGCGCCGATCCAGGAACCGGCGCACGTCTCAGGCGAAAGCCACGTTTCGCGCCTCGCGAAGCGTCATTCCTCAGGAGAGAAAGGCCAGACAGGATGCAGGATCGGCGCAGCAGCTACGATTATGAGGGTTTGCTGGCCTGCGGCCGGGGCGAACTGTTCGGACCTGGAAATGCCCAGTTGCCGTTGCCGCCGATGCTGATGTTCGATCGGATCACCGACATCAACGACGATGGCGGGGAGTTCGGCAAGGGACTGATCCGCGCCGAACTCGACGTGAAACCCGATCTCTGGTTCTTCGGCTGCCACTTCAAGGGCGATCCGGTGATGCCGGGCTGCCTCGGCCTCGATGCGCTGTGGCAGATGGTCGGATTTTATCTCGGCTGGACCGGCGGCGAGGGTCGTGGCCGCGCACTGGGTCTTGGCGATCTGAAGTTCACCGGCCAGGTGCTGCCGCACATCCGCAAGGTCGTGTACAATGTCGACATCAAGCGCGTGATGCGCTCGAAGCTGGTGCTCGGGATCGCAGACGGGTGGCTTTCCGCCGACGGCGATATTATCTATCGCGCGAACGACTTGAAGGTCGGCCTGTTCAAGCAGGATGCCGCGCCGGGTGCATGAGAGCCCGCGATGATGAATGAGGACGGCTTCGGCCGGTCGACGCGGGTTTCGGGGTTTTTGACGAGGATGCCTTCATGAGACAGCGTAACCAGGGTGCGAGGAGATCATGAGGCGGGTTGTCGTCACGGGGATGGGCATTGTCTCGTCCATCGGAAACAACACTCAGGAAGTGCTGTCGAGTCTGTACGAGGCCAAGTCCGGCATCACGCGCGCGGAGAAGTATGCGGAGCTCGGCTTCCGCTCACAGGTGCAGGGCGCGCCGACGCTCAACCCGGCCGACGTGGTCGATCGCCGCGCGATGCGCTTCCTGGCGGAGGGCGCGGCATGGAATCACGTCGCGATGGAGCAGGCGATCCGCGATTCCGGCCTGGAGCCCGGTGACATCTCCAACGAGCGCACCGGAATCATCATGGGCTCCGGCGGTCCGTCCGCGCGCACGATCGTGGAAGCGGCCGATATCACCCGCAGCAAGGGACCCAAACGCGTCGGTCCGTTCGCGGTGCCGAAAGCAATGTCGTCGACAGCTTCGGCGACGCTCGCCACCTGGTTCAAGATCAAGGGCGTCAACTATTCGATCTCCTCGGCCTGCGCGACCTCCAATCACTGTATCGGCAATGCCTACGAGACCATTCAGATCGGCAAGCAGGACATCGTTTTCGCCGGCGGTTGCGAGGAACTCGACTGGTCGCTGTCGGTTCTGTTCGACGCTATGGGCGCGATGTCCTCGAAATACAACGACACGCCGGCGACGGCGTCGCGGGCCTATGACGTCAGTCGCGACGGCTTCGTGATCGCCGGCGGTGCCGGCGTGGTGGTGCTGGAAGAGCTCGAACACGCCAAGGCCCGCGGCGCGCGCATCTATGGCGAGGTGGTCGGTTACGGCGCCACGTCGGACGGTTACGACATGGTCGCGCCATCGGGCGAGGGCGCCGAGCGCTGCATGAGAATGGCGATGTCGACGGTGAAAACCAAAGTCGACTACATCAACCCGCACGCGACCTCGACGCCGGCCGGCGATCCGCCGGAAATCGAGGCGATCCGCAAGGTGTTCGGCACCGGCGAGACGTGCCCGCCGATTTCCGCCACCAAGTCGCTGACCGGCCACTCGCTCGGCGCGACCGGCGTACAGGAGGCGATCTATTCGCTGCTGATGATGAATAACGGCTTTATCTGCGAAAGCGCCAATATCACCGAACTCGATCCGGTGTTCGCGGACATGCCGATCGTGCGTAAGCGTATCGACAACGCCAGAATTGGCGCGGTGATGTCGAATTCATTCGGCTTCGGCGGCACCAATGCCACGCTGGTATTCAAACGACTGGATGCTTGATCTGTTTGTGCGGCTCCTCGCAAGAGCGGCGGTCGCAGTACCGATTTCGTAAAGACCGGGCTGAAGCGCCAAGCATGCCTTGCGCGGATGGTCGGCCATCCAAATCTTCCAACATATCCGCGTCGCAACGGCGTGGATGCCCGGCTTGGGGCGGGCAGGACGGAGTCTCGCATGACACACCTGATGCAAGGCAAGCGTGGCCTGATCATGGGGGTCGCCAACGACCACTCGATCGCCTGGGGCATCGCCAAGACACTGGCGGCACACGGCGCGGAACTGGCCTTCACCTACCAGGGCGAGGCGCTGGCCAAGCGGGTCAGGCCGCTGGCCGAATCGGTCGGCGCGAGCCTGGTGCTGCCGTGCGATGTCGAGGACATCGCCTCGGTCGACAAGGTGTTCGCCGATATCGGCAAGGCATGGGGCAAGATGGATTTCCTGGTCCACGCCATCGCGTTCTCCGACAAGAGCGAGTTGAACGGCCGCTACGCCGACACCACGCGCGAGAATTTCACGCGAACCATGCTGATCTCCTGTTTCGCCTTCACCGAGGCCGCCAAACGCGCGGCCGCGCTGATGCCGGATGGCGGCAGCATGCTCACGCTGACCTACAACGGCGGCGACCGCGCGATGCCGAACTACAACGTGATGGGCGTCGCCAAGGCGGGGCTCGAAGCATCGGTGCGCTACCTCGCGGTCGATTTCGGCGGGCAGAACGTTCGCGTCAATGCCATTTCGGCCGGTCCGATCCGCACACTGGCCGGCGCCGGCATCGGCGATGCGCGCTTCATGTTCGCGTTTCAGCAGAAGCATTCGCCGCGACGGCGCGGCGTCAGTCTTGAGGAACTCGGCGGCGCCGGACTCTATCTGTTATCGGACCTGTCCGGCGGGGTCACCGGCGAGATTCATTTCGTCGATTCCGGCTACAACATCATTGCGATGCCTCAGCCCGACGCGCTGCGCAGCGAGGGCATCAGCAACGGCAACGCGGGCGATGCGGCGAAGTAGTGCCCAGAGTCTTTCACCGTTTCGTGGAAACGGTGAAAGACTCTATCTTTTTCATTTGACGCGTTTTCTTCACGCGAACCGGATTCCACTTCGCTCGAAAACGCTATAGAAGCGGCGCGCGGCAGTCCTCCTCTTCTGCGGGGAGGCTGAATCATCCCGCCGCGATTTTCTCCGCGCATCGAAACGCCGGACGGGCCACGCAGCGATCGATGTAGCGATCGAATGATGGACGCGACGGCACCATCTTGAACTGGCGGATCGCGAAGTTCAGGCCGGAGCCGATCACGATGTCGGCGGCGGAAAAGTCGTCGCCGAGAATCCACGGGCCTTTTTCCAGCGCCTTGTCGAGCACGTCGAAAACCTGCGTGGCGCTGCCCCAGGCCGCCGTTCTCGACGGCACCTCGATCTTGGTGAAGATCTGGATCAGTGCCGGTTCGATGCAGCTCGGTCCGAAGAAAAGCCATTGCAGATATTTCGCCCGGCGCGCATCGCCGAGCGGAGGAGCCAGCTTCGCATCCGGAAAGCGCTCGGCGACGTAGGCACAGATCGCCGCTGATTCCGCGATTGCAATGTTGCCATCGGTCAGCGCCGGCACCTTGCCCATTGGGTTGATGGCGAGGAACTCCGGCGTCTTCTGTGCGCCGGTGGAGAGGTCGGTCAAGACTCGCTCGTAGGGCTGTCCGACCTCCTCCATCAGCCAGAGCGCGGAGAACGAACGCGTGCGCGGCGACCAGTAGAGTTTCATCATTGCACAGCGGCCCTTTCTTCAGGCGAACATTCGCCGTGTCGCATAACGCGATGGCCATATCGCGACACAAAACAAATAAAAAGGCCCTCGCGACGAAATCGCAGGGCTGTGTTGCCAGCACATGATCCGAAAGCGGAAACCGGTCTTGGATAAGATCATGCTCCGTCAAATAAATAGTTAGAGTCTGATTCAACACCGGTTGAATCAGACTCTAAAGGCGCTTTACGGCGAGAACCGACTACAGCGTCGCTCGGAGACGTGATCGCCGCGATCAGGCCTTGAGATCAAACCGGTCGGCATTCATCACCTTGGTCCATGCGGCGACGAAGTCGCGTGCGAACTTTTCCCTGGCGTCGGCGCAGGCATAGACTTCCGCGAACGCGCGAAGCTGGGAGTGTGAGCCGAAGATCAGGTCGACGCGGGTGGCGGTCCACTTCAACGCGTTGGTCTTGCGGTCACGGCCTTCGTAGATGCCGTCCGAACCCGGCGGCAGCCACTGCGTGCGCATGTCGAGCAGATTGACGAAGAAGTCGTTGGTCAGCGTGCCCGGCTTCTTGGTGAAGACGCCGTGCCTGGAGTCGCCGGCATTGGCGCCGAGCACCCGCAGGCCTCCGACGAGAACCGTCAACTCCGGTCCGGTCAGCTTCAGCAATTGGGCGCGGTCGACCATCGCCTCCTCGGGCGCCATGAACTGCTCTTTGTTTTTGTTGGTGTAGTTGCGGAAGGCGTCGGATCGCGGCTCGAGCGGAGCGAACGACTCGACATCGGTCTGTTCCTGTGAGGCATCCATGCGGCCCGGCATGAAAGGCACCTTGACGTCGAGGCCGGCGCCCCTGGCAGCCTTCTCGACCGCGGCGTTGCCACCAAGTACGATCAGGTCGGCGAGCGATATCTTCTTGCCGCCTCCCGCCGAACCGTTGAACTCCTTCTGGATTGCTTCAAGCCTGGTCAGCACTGTTTGAAGCTGGTCCGGCTGGTTGACCTCCCAGTCCTTTTGCGGCGCGAGGCGGATACGCGCGCCATTGGCGCCGCCGCGTTTGTCGGAGCCGCGGAACGTCGAGGCCGAGGCCCAGGCGGTCGAAACCAGTTGCGGCACGCTCAGGCCGGAGGCGAGGATCTTCGCCTTCAGGTCGTTGACGTCCTTGTCGTTGACCAGTTCATGATTCACATCCGGGATCGGATCCTGCCAGATCAGCACTTCCTTCGGCACCAGGGGGCCGAGGTAACGCTCGCGCGGCCCCATGTCGCGATGGGTGAGCTTGAACCATGCGCGGGCAAAGGCATCCGCGAACCGGTCCGAATTCTCGTGAAAATGCTTTGAGATCTTTCCGTAGGCGGGATCGAAGCGCAGCGACAGGTCGGTCGTCAGCATGGTCGGCACATGCATCTTCGACGGGTCGTGGGCATCGGGCGTGATCGCGGGGGCGTTTTTCGCCTGCCACTGGTGAGCGCCGGCCGGGCTCTTGGTCAGCTCCCATTCAAACTTGAACAGCGTGTCGAAGAAGTTGTTGTCCCATTTGGTCGGCGTCTGCGTCCAGGTGACTTCGAGGCCACTGCCGATCGAATCCGCCCCTTGTCCGGTGCCGAACTTGCTCTTCCAGCCGAGGCCCTGGTCCTCGATCGCGGCCAATTCCGGTGCCGGGCCGACCAGCGATGCATCGCCTGCGCCGTGGGTCTTGCCGAAGGTGTGGCCGCCCGCGATCAACGCGACGGTCTCCTCATCGTTCATCGCCATGCGGAAGAACGTTTCGCGGATGTCCTTGGCCGCCGCGATCGGGTCCGGCTTGCCGTTGGGTCCTTCCGGATTGACGTAGATCAGACCCATCTGCACGGCCGCGAGCGGCTCGGCAAGTTCACGTTCGCCGCTGTAGCGTTCGTCGCCGAGCCAGCTTCCTTCGGGACCCCAGAACAACTCCTGCGGCTCCCATTCGTCGATACGGCCGCCGGCGAAACCGAAGGTCTTGAAGCCCATCGATTCCAGCGCGGCGTTGCCGGCGAGAACGTAGAGATCGGCCCAGGAAATCTTGCGGCCGTATTTCTGCTTGATCGGCCACAACAGGCGGCGCGCCCGGTCGAGCAGCACGTTGTCCGGCCAGGAGTTGAGCGGCGCGAAACGCTGCTGACCGCCGCCGGCGCCGCCGCGGCCATCGGTGATACGGTAGGTACCCGCGCTGTGCCACGCCAGACGGACCATCAGTCCGCCGTAGTGTCCGAAGTCGGCCGGCCACCAGTCCTGCGAGTCCGTCATCAGTGCCTTCAGGTCGTTGATGACGGCGTTCAGGTCGAGACTGGCGAACTCCCTGGCATAGTCGAAATCCTTGCCCATCGGATCGGACAGGTTCGAGTTGTGATGCAGGACCTGAACGTCCAGTTGCTCGGGCCACCAATCGCGGTTGCGGTGGCCACTGGAGCCGGTGAAGGGGCATTTGCCGGCGCCCTTGTCGTTCGTCTTTGCGTCCATGATCAGTCTCCGATGCTGTGCTGTCGCGTCGTTGCCGAATAGCCGCTGCGGCGAAATTTCCAGTGACGGGTCGTCCGAGCCAAAGGTCGAGCCCGGAGCCGCATCTGTCTTCAGACGGGCCGGCCAAACCGGCGGTCTACGGATTTGGACCAGACAGGGCCGCGGTCCTTCTGCAACGCGAGGATGGGCCAAGTCTGGAAGATATCTGCGATCAGGTCCAGTCGAATTGCCTTTGTATCTCGATAAGCCTATCTTATCGACGATGGTCACGCTCAAACAGCTCCGCTACCTCGCTGCGCTTGCGCGCCACGGCCATTTCGGACGCGCCGCGGACGCCTGCGCCGTCACCCAGCCGGCGCTGTCGATGCAGATCCGCGAACTCGAACAATTCCTTGGCGTCACCCTTGTGGAGCGGCGGCCGGGCGACGTGATGCTGACCGAGATCGGCCGGGAAATTTCCCGGCGCGCCGAAGACGTGCTGGCCTCGGCGCGCGATCTGGTCGATTTCGCTCGCCACCGCGCCAAGCCGCTGACGGGACGGCTGACCCTCGGCATCATCCCCTCGCTCGCGCCGTACCTGTTGCCCCGCATGCTGCCGGCGCTGCAATCGCGGTTTCCAGACCTGCAACTTGAATTGCGGGAGACGCAGACCCGCCTGCTGATCGAGGAGATCAAGGGCGGCGCGCTCGACGCCGCGATGCTGGCGCTGCCGCTTGGCGAGCCCGACATCGACACCATGGAGTTGTTCGACGATCTGTTCCTGCTGGCGGTACCGGCGAGCGATCCGCGGTCCGTCAAACGCCGCGTTGCCGCACGCGACATCGATCAATCGCGCCTGATCCTGCTCGAGGATGGTCACTGCCTGCGCGATCAGGCTCTGGCGTTTTGCGCCACGATCCCGCGTGGACCGGCGCCGGGCGCGACCGGCATGACGTTCGGCGCATCCAGCCTCGCCACCGTGATGCAGATGGTCGCCGGCGGTTACGGCGTGACTCTGATTCCGCAGATCGCCGCCGCCGTCGAGGCGCGCGACAGCCGCGTGAAATTTCTGCGGCTGCAAGATCCGCAGCCGGGCCGCAGCATCGGGCTGGCGTTTCGCCGAACCTCGCCGCGCAAGGTTGATTTCGCAGCGCTGGGCGATGTGGTGAAGGGATGCGTTGCAGCGAACGGTTCTTGACCTCTCCCGCTTGCGGGGCAAGGGAGCGCGCCGTGCTTGGATGACGCGCTTTCAAACAACATTTACATGCAAGCAAACAAAAGGGCGGCCTCTCGAGCCGCCCTTTTAATTGATGACCTTGCTCCAGGAGAGCTACTCCACAGCGGCCTCGCGCGGCGCATCGGCCTTTTCAGTCTTTTGCTTGGCCTCCAGGTCCTCGCCGGTCTCCTGATCGACCGCTTTCATCGACAGCCGCGTCTTGCCGCGATCGTCGAAGCCGAGCAACTTGACCTTGACCTTGTCGCCTTCCTTGACGATGTCGGAGGTCTTTTGCACGCGGGCGGAAGCAAGCTGCGAAATATGCACGAGGCCGTCCTTGGCGCCGAAGAAGTTCACGAAGGCGCCGAACTCCATCACCTTGACCACGGTGCCCTCGTAGATCTGGCCGACTTCCGGGTCAGAAGCGATCGACTTGATCCACTTGATCGCGGCCTTCATGGCCTCGCCGTCGTTGGACGCCACCTTCACGGTGCCGTCGTCCTCGATGTTGACCTTGGCGCCGGTCTTCTCGACGATCTCGCGGATCACCTTGCCGCCGGTGCCGATCACTTCGCGGATCTTGTCGGTCGGGATCTTGAAGGTCTCGATGCGCGGCGCGTATTCGCCGAGTTCGGCGCGCGCATTGGTCAGAGCTTTCGCCATTTCGCCGAGGATGTGGATGCGCCCGTCCTTGGCCTGGGCGAGCGCGACCTTCATGATCTCCTCGGTGATGCCGGCGATCTTGATATCCATCTGCAGCGAGGTGATGCCGCTCTCGGTGCCCGCGACCTTGAAGTCCATGTCGCCGAGATGATCCTCGTCGCCGAGAATATCCGACAGCACCGCGTAGCGGCTGCCTTCGAGAATGAGGCCCATGGCGATGCCCGCCGTCGGCCGCTTCAACGGAACGCCGGCGTCCATCAGCGACAGCGAGGCGCCGCACACCGACGCCATCGACGACGAGCCGTTGGACTCGGTGATCTCGGAGACGACGCGGATGGTGTAGGGAAATTCGTGATGCGGCGGCAGCACCGGATGGATCGCGCGCCACGCCAGCTTGCCGTGGCCGATTTCGCGGCGCTTGGTGCTTCCGAGGCGTCCGGTCTCGCCGACCGAATAGGGCGGGAAGTTGTAGTGCAGCAGGAACGTCTCCTTGTACGTTCCCGACAGCGCGTCGATGTACTGCTCGTCCTCGCCGGTGCCGAGCGTGGTCACGACCATCGCCTGGGTCTCGCCGCGGGTGAACAGCGCCGAGCCGTGGGCGCGCGGCAGCACGCCGACTTCAGCGACGATGTTGCGCACGGTCTTGACGTCGCGGCCGTCGATGCGCTTGCCGGTATCGAGAATGTTCCAGCGTACGATCTTGGCCTCGATGTGCTTGAACACGGCGGCGATGCGGAGCTTGTCGTATTTCGGCTCCTTCCCTTCCGGGAAGTAATGCGCGACGACCTTGGCCTTGGCAGCGGCAACGGCGTTCTGACGCTGTTGCTTGTCGGCAATCGCATAGGCCGGACGCAGATCGCCCTCGATCAGCGCGAGCATTTCCTTCTCGATCGCGCTGTCGTCGGCCTGGCTGACCTCACGCGGCTCCTTGGCGGCCTTCTCGGCGAGCTCGATGATGGCATTGATGACCGGCTGAAAGTGACGGTGGCCGAACATCACGGCCCCGAGCATGACCTCTTCCGAAAGCTCCCTGGCCTCCGATTCGACCATCAGCACGGCGTCCGCGGTGCCGGCGACCACCAGCTCCAGCTTGGTCTCGATCATTTCGTCGAGCACCGGATTGAGCACGTATTCATCGTTGATGAAGCCGACGCGGGCCGCGCCGATCGGACCCTTGAACGGTGCGCCGGACAACGTCAGCGCGGCGGAGGCCGCGACCATCGCCAGCACGTCCGGATCGTTCTCCATGTCGTGAGAGAGCACGGTGACGATGACTTGAGTTTCGTTGCGCCAGCCATCGGCGAACAGCGGGCGGATCGGGCGGTCGATCAGGCGGGAAACCAGCGTTTCCTTTTCGCTCGGGCGTCCCTCGCGCTTGAAATAGCCGCCCGGGATGCGGCCCGCGGCATAGGTCTTCTCCTGATAATCGACGGTGAGCGGCAGGAAGTCGACGCCTTCGCGCGGCGCCTTGGCGGCGACGACGGTGGCGAGCACGACGGTCTCGCCGTAGGTGGCCACCACGGCGCCGTCGGCCTGGCGGGCGATCTTGCCGGTTTCGAGTTTGAGCGGACGCCCGCCCCAGTCGATCTCGACTGAATGCTTGTTGAACATTGTTTGGTCTTTCATCGGTTCACGAAAGTGCGGACGCCGGAACGCAAAAACCATGCGCAAGATTGCCGGACGCTGGCCGCAACGATGGTTGCGACGTCGGCATCCGGCGATCCTGCCATGTTTTTCGGGTTTTGAATGGCGTCCATCCTTCCGATGGTACGGGCATTTGACCCGTCATCGCCCAGCCGCCGGATTGCTGCTGGACACGCTCTTCCTTGGGCGCGATCTGTTTTCAAAAACGGCTTTCGTTTGTCGCAGATCACGAATCGCGTGGACATTCACGTCCACGACTGCGCGCAGGGGTGCGCGCGGCGTCGCTCAGCGGCGGATGTTGTGCTTCTCGAGCAACGCCTTGTAACGCGCCTCGTCCTTCTTCTTGATGTAGTCGAGAAGGGAACGACGCGTGGAAACGAGTTTCAGGAGGCCACGGCGGGAGTGATTGTCCTTGGTGTGGCTCTTGAAATGGTTCGTCAGGTTGGAGATGCGTTCCGACAGGATCGCGACCTGAACCTCTGGCGAACCGGTATCGCCCGACTTGCGGGCGCTGGACTTGATGATTTCCGCTTTCCGTTCGGCGGTCACCGACATCGTCAGCCTCTTTCGTTGCGGCCGGAACTGGCTGTCAGCCCGGTCAGGTTAAAGACGCGCTTGGGGATGAGTTCGCCATGTCCCAGTTCGGCAAGGGCCAACAAGCGGCCCGCCACCGTGACATAGACTGTGCCGCTACTCTGGGGCGCATCCCGTCCGCGCAACAAGACGGCCTGGCCCCGATGGAGCCTTGCCGCATCAGCCCGAGTGACGGCCAGTGCCGGGATGTCGTCCAGCGCGGTCTCAACGGGCAATAGCGCATCGGCGAGGTTTCCCTCGCCGGATGCGGCTCTATCGCACAAAGCCTCCAGTTCTTCCAGCGGAATCATGTCGGCCTCGTCGAACGGGCCGACGACCGTGCGCCGCAGCGCGCAGATATGGCCGTAACAGCCGAGAATCCGCCCGATATCGCGGGCCAGCGCCCGCACATAGGTTCCTTTTCCGCATTCCGCCTCGAACACGGAGCGGCCGTCGCCGGTATGTTCCACGAGATCGAACTGGTGGATTTCGACCTGTCGCGGCTGCAGGGCGACGGTCTCGCCGTCGCGGGCGAGGTCGTAGGCCCGTTCGCCCTGGATCTTGATCGCGGAATACTGCGGCGGGATCTGCTCGATCACGCCGGTGAAGCGCGGCAGCAGCGCCCGTACCGCGTCCGCATCGGGACGGCCCTCGCTGGTCTGCGTGACCCGGCCTTCGGTGTCGTCGGTATCGCGCTCCTCGCCCCATTGCACCGTGAAGCGGTAGCGTTTGCGGCCGTCCATGACGAAAGGCACGGTCTTGGTGGCTTCGCCGAGCGCGATCGGCAGGCCGCCCGAGGCCAGCGGGTCCAGCGTGCCGGCATGGCCGGCGCGCTTGGCGTTGAACAGCCGCTTCACGACCGCCACCGCATGGGTCGAGGTCATGCCGACGGGCTTGTCGAGGACGACCCAGCCGTGAACGTCGCGGCGGTCGCGGCGCGGCTGGTTGTTCTGTCTCTTCCGGGGCGCGTCGAGAAAGGCGTTTTCGGCTGCAGATTTATTTTTCTCGGCGCCGTCCGATTCGCTGATTTTCGAATCGAGGGCGGCATCAGGCGTGGTCATGGTCGTCAGCTTTCGTCCGAATCCGGTGCGAGGTCTCTCTGCACCGCAGGTGTTCGCAATAATTTCTCGATACGTTCCGCTTCGTCGAATCGTTCGTCGGCGCGAAAGCGGATGTCAGGTGCGAATTTCAGGTTAACGCGCCGCGCGATTTCGCCGCGCAGGAATTTCCTGTTGCGGTCGAGCGCCTCGATCACGTCAGCCGTGTCGCGCCCGCCGAGCGGCATCACGTAGATCGTCGCGAGCTTGAGGTCGGCGGACATGCGGACCTCGGGCACGGTGACGAGATGCCCTTCGAGCACGGGATCATGAACGAGGCCCTGGGTGAGAATGTCGGCGATCGCGTGGCGCACGGTCTCGGCGACGCGCAGTTGACGTTGCGAGCCGCCGGCGGGCGCCGCTCTGTTATTAGATCGTTTTTGCATTGTGTCTCCGGAACCGAAGCCCCAAGCTCGCGCAGACAATGACGAACGCCGCGAGAATGGCGACATCGGCAAGATCGGTTCTTACTGAACGGCATCCTTCACGAAGCTCTGAGAGATAGAGGTCATGTTGCAGGACCACATCGCTGGCGAGGATGACCGCGCCGTATAGCAGCGCAAGTCCCGACGCAACGTAAGCCAGTATGGGTTTTCTCGTGACGAAGATGACGAGCAACGCGCTGATGAGTATTATGGCGCAAAACGAAAATCCCTGTGGATTGAGAAGCCAAACCGGACCGTTAGCCGCCCTCCAGCTGTCGCCGATAGCCTTGTCGCAAACCTCGGCCGACGCAGGCGACGTTACAGCCAACGCAGACACAAGAGTCGCGAGGCCGACGCGCAGTTGACGTTGCGAGCCGCCGGGATGTTTCGCGGGTTGATGATGGCGGGGCATGGAAGATCTTTCAAACAGTCGTCATGCCCGTACATGTCGCGGGCATCCAAGTCTTTCTCTCAGCATCTGAATTGAGACGTGGACGGCCGGACCTTGATGCGAAGACGCGCTTCGCGCTTTCGTCCGGCCATGACGCCGTATTCCAACTAACGCAGCATTCTCGTGAGATTCGAACTCACAGCGAACGCTGGATCGTTTCCACGCGATAGCACTCGATGACGTCGCCGACGCGCATGTCATGGTAGTTCTCGAACGCCATGCCGCATTCCTGCCCAGACTGGACTTCCTTCACTTCGTCCTTGAATCGCTTCAAGGTCGAGAGCTTGCCTTCGTGCACCACGACATTGTCGCGGATCAGGCGGACATGGGCTCCGCGCTCCACGGTGCCGTCGGTGACCCGGCAGCCCGCCACCTTGCCGACCTTGGAGATGTTGAACACCTCCAGGATCTGCGCATTGCCCAGCATGGTTTCACGCAGCGTCGGCGCGAGCAGGCCGCTCATCGCCTTCTTCACGTCGTCCACCAGGTCGTAGATGATGTTGTAGTAGCGGATCTCGATGCCGTTGCGCTTGGCGGCGGCGGCGGCCTCCTTGTTGGCGCGGACCGAGAAGCCGATGATGGCGGCGTTGAAGCCTTCCGCCAGCGTGACGTCGGATTCGCTGATGCCGCCGACACCCGCATGCAGGATGCGCGCGGCGACTTCCTCGGTGCCGAGCTTTTCCAGCGAGCCGAGGATGGCTTCCAGCGAGCCCTGCACGTCGGCCTTGATGATCAGCGGGAAATCCTTGCGGCCGGCGGTCTTGAGCTGCGACATCATCTGCTCGAGCGAACCGCGCATGCCGGAGGCGCTGGCGGCGGCGTTTTCGCGCTTCTGGTGGGCGCGATAGCTCGTGACCTGACGGGCGCGGGCTTCGTTCTCGACCACGGCCAGTCGGTCGCCGGCTTCCGGCGGACCGTTGAAACCGAGCACCTCGACCGGCACCGACGGGCCGGCCTCGTCGACCGTCTCGCCCTGATCGGAGATCAGCGCGCGGACGCGGCCCATTTCGGCGCCGGCCACGATGATGTCGCCGACCCGCAACGTGCCGCGCTGGACCAGCACGGTGGCCACGGGACCGCGGCCGCGATCGAGCTTGGCTTCGATCACGGTGCCTTCGGCAGGACGCGATGCGTTGGTTTTCAGATCGAGCAGTTCGGCCTGAAGGGCGATCATTTCGAGCAGCTTGTCGAGGTTGGTCTTGTTCTTGGCGGAAACCTCGACGTCGACCACCTGCCCGCCCATCGATTCGACCTGCACCTCGTGCTGCAGCAGTTCGGTGCGCACGCGCTCCGGCCTTGCGTCGGGCTTGTCGATCTTGTTGATCGCGATGATCATCGGGACCTTGGCGGCCTTGGCGTGATTGATCGCCTCGATGGTCTGCGGCATCACGCCATCATCGGCGGCGACCACCAGGATGACGATGTCGGTGACCTTGGCGCCACGCGCGCGCATCGCGGTGAATGCCGCATGGCCCGGGGTGTCGATGAAGGTGATCTTCTTGCCGCTCTCCGGCGAAGTGACCTGATAGGCGCCGATATGCTGGGTGATGCCGCCGGCTTCGCCCGACACGACGTTGGCATGACGTAACGCATCGAGCAGCGAAGTCTTGCCGTGGTCGACGTGACCCATCACGGTGACCACCGGAGAGCGCGGCTCGGTGTCGGTGGAATTGTCCGCCACGTCGAACAGGCCTTCCTCGACGTCGCTCGCGGCGACGCGCTTGACGGTGTGGCCCAGTTCCTCGGCGATCAACTGCGCGGTATCGGCATCGATCACGTCGGTGATCTTGTGCATCGCGCCCTGCTTCATCAGCATCCGGATCACGTCCACCGCGCGCTCGGCCATGCGGTTGGCAAGTTCCTGGATGGTGATCGCTTCCGGCACGATGACCTCGCGAACCAGTTTTTCCTTCGCCTCGTTCGAGGCGTGGCCTTTCAGGCGCTGGGTTCGTCGGCGGAACGAGGCGATCGAGCGCTCGCGCACGTCGTCGGCATTGAGCGCGGTGACCACGGTGAGGCGGCCGCGCTGTTTCTGCGGCCCGAGCTTGGCGGCGGGCTTCGGCGCGACAACGGGACGTGCGGGTCCGCCGCCGGGACGGCGGACCATGCGGGGAGCCTCGTCCTCGTCGCTTCCGTCGGCGGCGACTGCGGCCGGGCGCGCCGGAGGCGCTGCGCGCGTGGTCGTCGTCGCCGGGGCGGCCTTGGTCTCGGTCTCGCCGAACCGGCGCTTGGCCTCAAGCTCGGCCTTGCGTTTGGCTTCCTCTTCCTGGCGGTGACGTTCTTCCTCGGCCTTGCGGCGGGCCTCGGCGGCCTCGCGCTCGGCCTGCTCGATGCCTTCCTTGCTGTTGCGGCGCGCCGCTTCGGCTTCGGCAAGCCGGCGCTCTTCCTCGGCGCGGACCTTGGCCTCGGCCAGCGCGCTGGCGCGCGCGCTGCGCTCGTCCTCGGTCAAGGTCCGTAGCACCACGCCCGAACTCGCACGGGGAGCGGCGGGCGGCGCCGTCCGCGCCGGCGGGGTTTTGGCGACGGGCGCCCTGGCCGGTTCCGCTACACTCGCGGGCTCTCCCGCCGGAGCATCGCCGCCGAGCCGGCGCTTGCCGCGTTTCTCGACCACCACCTGTTTGGTACGGCCGTGGCTGAAGCTCTGGCGCACCGTGCCCTGCTCGACGCGCGGCTTGAGCGTCAAGGTCTTGCTCGGGCTGACGCTCAGAGTCTTGTCGCCAGGATTTTTCGTATCAACCATTCAGCAGTCCCAATCTTGTTGCGCCGTACGCGGTCGTACAGGTTCTCGCTGCGTTAGAAAATTCCAGCCTGTTCAGCTGCCTTGCCGCTGTCCGCCATCCCGGTATCGGACCAGGAGCTGGCTGCGCGACAGGAACGTCCCGCTCGCCGGACCGGCAAGCAGGGCTGCATGTATCACATTTGACCGGCCCAGTGCCAAATCCAATTCTGCCGATGCCAGCGCGGTCATCACCGGGATTTCCCGGGTTTCGCCGGAATCCGCGGCTGTTTTCCTAACCATAGCGTCCAATTTCCGGATTCCGTCGGCGGCGCCGTCGGCGGCGTGGAGCAGGGCTGTCGCCTGATGCCGAAGGAGCGCCTCCTCCACCTTGGCAAATCCGGCGACGACCTGCCCGGCCTTGGCGACCATGGCCAGCGCCTCGATCGCACTGCGGACCAGCGCTTGCCCGGTCTCGTCGGCCAGGGATGCCGAGGCGCGGACCTCCCGTTTGAAGCCCCGGCTAAACTGGTGACGGCGGACCGCTTCCGCAACCGCGGCATGAGACGCCGAAATCCAGAGGCCCCGGCCAGGAAGCTTCCGTTTCAGGTCGGCGACAACCTCGCCCGAGGGCGCCACCACGAACCGGATCAATTCGCCGATCGGGCGCACCTGACGGGTGACCGCGCACATGCGCGTCGTCGCGGACCTGTTGGTCCGCGGTCCGCCGTCGAGATCTGCCGGGTCGGCGATGGCGAGCATGTCCGGAGCATTCTCCCTGTCTTTGACGTTGCTGTCCTTGGCGTTGTCTTGCGCGTTATTCCGGGCGACAAAGCCGAACTCTGTTCAAGCCGGTTGATCTTCGGCGGCTTCGGCCTCCGCCGGTTTCGCAAGGTCTGCTTCGGTGATCCAGCCGGCCATCAGACGCGCCTGCATAATCATGCTCTCGGCGTCCTCGCGCGAAAGCTCGATGCCGTCGAAATAGCCCGCGTGCTTGACCGCCTCGCCGTCCTTGCGCTCGATCCATCCGACCAGATCGTCGGTGGCGCAGCCGGCCAGATCCTCGATGCTCTTCACCTCGTTCTCGCCGAGTTTCACCAGCATCTTCGACGTCACGCCGGGCACTGTCTTCAAGGCATCGTCCACGCCAAGCTCCTTGCGCCTGTTTTCCAGTTCTGCCTCGAGCTGCTCCAGATATTCGCGGGCGCGGCTCTGCAACTCGCTCGCTGTCTCGTCGTCGAATCCCTCGATGACGGCGAGTTCGCGCGGATCAACCAGCGTCAGCTCCTCCACCGAGGTAAATCCTTCCGACGCCAGCAACTGGCCGACGACCTCGTCGACGTTGAGCGCCTCCATGAACATGCGGGTCGCGTTCTCGAAGTCGGCCTGGCGCCGCTCCGATTCCTCCTGCTCGGTCAGGATGTCGATGTCCCAGCCGGTCAGTTGCGATGCGAGGCGCACGTTCTGTCCGCGCCGTCCGATCGCCAGCGACAACTGATTGTTGGTATCGGGGACGACGACCTCGATCCGCTCGCGGTCCTCGTCGATGACGACCTTCGCAACTTCCGCCGGCGCCAGCGCGTTGACGACGAAGGTCGCGATGTCCGGCGACCACGGGATGATGTCGATCTTCTCGCCCTGCAACTCGTTGACGACCGCCTGAACGCGCGAGCCGCGCATGCCGACGCAGGCGCCGACCGGATCCACCGAGGAATCGCGCGACACCACGCCGATCTTGGCGCGAGAACCGGGATCGCGCGCAACCGCCTTGATCTCGACGATGCCGTCGTAGATTTCCGGCACTTCCTGCGCGAACAGCTTTACCATGAACTGCGGATGGGTGCGCGACAGAAAGATCTGCGGACCGCGGGTTTCGCGACGCACGTCGAAGATATAGGCGCGGACGCGGTCGCCGTTGCGGAACACCTCGCGCGGCAGCATCTCGTCGCGTCGCACGACGGCCTCGCCGCGGCCGAGGTCGACGATCACGCTGCCATATTCGACACGCTTGACGATGCCGTTGACGATGTCGCCGATGCGGTCCTTGAACTCCTGATATTGTCGGTCGCGCTCGGCCTCGCGCACCTTCTGCACGATGACCTGTTTGGCGGACTGCGCGGCAATGCGGCCATATTCCAGCGGCGGCAGCGTGTCGGCGATGGTGTCGCCGATCTGTGCGCCGGGGTTGGCTCTCTGGGCGTCCTTCAGCGAGATCTGGTTGGCGGCGTTCTCGACCTGATCGACCACCAGCATGTGGCGGGTGAGCTGGAGCTGACCGGTCTTGGGGTGAATTTCCGCATGAACGTCGGTCTCGCTGCCATAGCGCGCCCGCGCCGCCTTGGCGATGGCGTCCTCCATCGCGGCGATCACGATGCCGCGGTCGATGGTCTTTTCCCGCGCGACCGCGTCCGCGATCTGCAGCAGTTCGAGCTTGTTGGCGCTGACAGCGGCCATGACTTATTCTCCTTCGATGGGATCGATGTCGCCGCGCCGCAGTCTTTCTGCGGCCAGGCGGTGTTGCTTGGTGTTTTTCGGCGGCGTCCTTGCGGGGACCTTCGCCTTGCCCCTGAGTTTCGGTTTCGGCGCCTTGCTTCCGGCCGTATCGTTTTTTGCATGTGACGGAGGCGGAGGCAGGATGCCGAGATTCCGTTTCATCTCGCGTTCCGCGATCTTGCCCCGCCGCATCGATTCGGCAATCAGTTCGTCGGTCAACACCAGGCGGGCGTCGGCGATATCCTCCATGACCAGAAGGACCTCGCTGTCGCCGTCGTTCTGGACATCGTCCCGATGCAGGCGCACCGCGTTGTCCTCGACGCCCCGAAGGGTGCCGCGAAACCGCTTGCGACCCTGATGCGCGACCGCCATCTCAATCTTTGCGAGGTGACCGGCGTAACGTTCGAAGTCGGACCGGCGCACCAGCGGCCGGTCGATGCCGGGCGAAGAGATTTCCAGCCGGTAGGCCTTGTCGATCGGATCGGCGATATCGAGCACCGGCGACAGCGCCTTCGAGATCGCCTCGCAATCCTCGATCTGCATCGATCCGTCCGGTCGCTCGGCCATGATCTGCACGGTGCATCCGGCTTCGCCCGACACCTTGATGCGGACAAGGCGGTATCCCATGCCTTGCAGGACCGGGGCGACCACCGACGAGACCCGTGCAGCGACACCGGGCTCGACCACAAGACGCGGCTCGTCCAGCAGGTCGTGATCCAGAATCCGGGCAACGGGGTCGGTCATATCCAGCGTCAAAGGTTAAGTCCGGCGGTCACGGGCTCTCCCGGACCACGGTCCGGTTCGGCAGTTGCACGCCTGAAAGGAACCTGCCGCGGCGCATCAGGTCCGTTCAGAAATAAAAAAGAGCGGGTCCGGAGGGGCCCACTCTCGATACGCGATCGTATGAGAAAGTTTCGATGAATATAGCCGTTTTCGAACTCCCCGGCAAGGCCCGGGTGAGGCGCGAGGGCCGATTTCATCGCCTCGCCGCAGGGTCCGGCTTTTGACCGGGCAGCGAATGGTGAATTTTCAGCAAAAGGGCTGCCGGCCTGAAAAACAACAAGCCTATGCAGCGTTGCTTTCGCGCCGGAAACGCAGATACGCGGCGCGGCGGCCTTCGCGCGTCGCTTTGCGGCCGTAGCGCGTCATGGTGTAATCAGGCCAGGGGTTGCGCCAGTCGTCGGCGCGTTCGGCGAGCCAGAGGAAATCCGGCGAGCGGGCGAAGTGCGACAGCGTCCATGCGCAGTAGTCGGCGATGTCGCTGACGAAGCGGAATTCACCGCCCGGCCGAAGCACGCGCGCCATCTCCGCGATGGTTGCGTCCTGAACGAAACGGCGTTTCCAGTGCCGCCGCTTCGGCCACGGATCGGGATGGATCAGATCGATCCGCGCCAGCGATGCGCGCGGCAGCCATTCCAGCAATTCCGATGCGTCGCCGGCGAACAGGCGGATGTTGTCGATGTCGTGCGCCTCGATCTGCGTGAGGATCTTGGCCATGCCGTTGACGTAGGGTTCGCAGCCGATGAAGCCGGTGTGCGGAAACGCCAGTGCCTCGGCGACGAGATGCTCGCCGCCGCCGAATCCGATCTCGGCGCGCAATTCCTCCACGGGCATGTCGAACAACGCGACGGGATCGGAGGGGCTGCGCTCCCCGGGAGCGATAGTGAGGCGCGGCAGCAGATGCGCGATCAGATCGCTCTGGTGCGGGCGCAGCCTGTGCCCCTTGCGGCGTCCGAAGAACGAGCCTTGCCCGGAAACGCGGGCCGTTTCGTGCTGGAGCGATGATGCGTCGTCGGCCGACGGATGACGGTCGCGCGGATCGGGAGCGGCCGTCATTTGCGACGTCTGGTGAAGGCGGTGCAATGGCCTGTCCGCCTAGCGACGGTCCGGCATTTCGCGCGCCGCGATCTGTTCGACCATGTCGACAATGCTGCGGCGGAGTTTCGCGTCGGTGATCCGCGTGAATGCGCGGGTCAGCGCGAGACCTTCGGAGGTTGCGAGAAAATCCGAGACATAGGCGGGAGACGGCGCCTCGCTCAGACCCTCGACCCTGGCGACGCCCGTGCCCGGACTGCCTTCGAACAGAAACGAGACAGGGACCTGCAGGATTTCGGAAATCTGCTGGATGCGGCTTGCGCCGACGCGGTTGGTGCCTTTCTCGTACTTCTGAATCTGCTGGAATGTCAGCCCCAAAGCCTCGCCGAGCTTCTCCTGACTCATGCCGAGCATGATACGGCGCATGCGCACACGGCTGCCGACATGCCTGTCAACAGGATTGGGCGCCTTGGTCGACATCTCGTAGATCTCCTCAATGAGGTCGCGATCCCCGGGGATACGCTTCCGATTACTATTATCGTCAAACTTAACTGGATCACGTGATAAAAATCTGCGTTTAATTTAGGACGGTTCCATCCGTCGCATTATACCAGTCGTGCAAATTGTTACACAAATTATGTCGATCGTGCGGATGAACGGCTGCAGGACGCGCGTTGCCGCCGTCAGGGTTTGCGACGCCGTCGAATCGCCAATGCAAGCCCGATAGCCACCATGATTGCGGCCGGAACGTCGCCGGCGCGGGCGTAAGGCGGGGGCGGAATCGCGGCGGGCAGGCGGGAATCCAGCACGCCTTCGACGCCGAGATCGAGCCGTGCGACAATCCGTCCTACCGGGTCCGTCACCACCGAAATACCGGTGTTCGCCGCCCGGACCAGCGGAAGCCCTTCCTCGATCGCCCGCAGCCTCGCTTGCTGAAGGTGCTGATAGGGGCCCGTGCTGATTCCGAACCAGCCGTCATTGGTGAGGTTGACGATCCAGCCGGGCCGGCCGCCGCGGGATTCGATGTCGCCGGGAAAGATCGCCTCATAGCAGATCAGCGGCAGCACGCTCGGCGCGTTCGGAAGTTCGATGGTTCGCCGTGCCGTGCCCGGAATGAAGCCGCCCTGGACCTTAGTGAGTTGGACGAAGCCGAGCTTTTCCATCAGCCCCTGGAACGGCAGGAATTCGCCGAACGGCACCAGGTGGAGCTTGTCGTAAATCGACAGGATGCTGCCGTCGTCGTCGATGACATAGATCGAGTTGTAGGCCCGGGTGATGCGGACCCCCGGCGGCAGGTCGGGCGCGCGCACCGCGCCGGTGATCAGGATCGTGCCCTTCGGCAGGAGATCGGCGATCTGGGCCATGGCGTCGGCTTCGCGGGCGAGAAAGAACGGGAACGCCGATTCCGGCCAGATCAGGATGGAGGCTCCGCTGACGCCGGCCGAGTGCGGCCCGGTGGCGCGGTCGGAGAGCGTCAGATATTTCTGCATCACCGCCGCCTTGGCGGAATAATTGAACCGCGCATCCTGCTCCAGATTGGGCTGCATGATGCGCAGCTTGACGTGGTCGACAAACTCGGTCGGATGGCGCGACAGCCTGATCGCGCCGTAGACGCCCATGGCGAGGAGCAGAACGGCGGCGGTCGCCGGAGCGATCCATGGCCTTCGGCTGCTTCCGTCGATCAGCACGGCGGGGCTCGCAAAGATCGCAACACTCAGGAACGTCAGGCCCCACAATCCGATCAGCGACGCGGTTTGCGCCAGCGCCAAAGGCTCCGTCAGCGCGTAACCGAATGCATTCCACGGAAATCCGGTCAGCGCATGTCCGCGCAGCCATTCGCTGATCGTGAGCGCTGCGGCGAGCGCGAGAATGCGCGAGGCGTCGCGGGTCCAGATCCAGCGCGCCAGCGCGAAGCCGAGCGAGGTGAAGAGCGCGAGATAGGCCGGCAGGCCAAGGACGGCGAACGGCATCAGCCATGCGAAGGTCTTCGCGTCGACCAGAAAGGCGTTGCCGATCCAGTACAGTCCCGGAACGAAATAGCCGAGGCCGAACAGCCATCCCGAGAGCGCCGCGGCCGGCACGCCCTTGAGGCGACCGGCGCCAGCGCCGTCGATCAGCCAGGTCGCTAGCGAAAAGGTGACGAACAACACCGGCCAGGCGTTGAACGGCTCCATCGCAAGCGAGGACGCGGCGCCGGCGAGAAGCGCGATGACGGCGCGTTTCCAGCCCCATGACAGGGTGACGGGAAGCCCGGCGGTGCGGATGCTGGCTGCAATGCTCACGAGGTTTCGCCTCCATCGCCCGGCGGTGAGGGAGAGGCCGGGTCACCTTGCATCTGCGATCCCGCATCCGGCGCAGCCTCGCGCCGCCGCCCGTCGCGCGGGCGGACGGCAGGCCGTTCCTTGCGCAGCCCGATCCGCAGCCGCTTGACGCGGCGCGGATCGGCGTCGAGCACTTCGATCTCGAAGGGACCGGGTCCCGAAATGACCTCGCCCCGCACCGGCAGTCGGCCGACATGGGTGACGAGAAAGCCGCCGAGCGTGTCGACGTCCTCGCCCGCTTCGCCGGTTTCGAAGGCGTTGCCGATCATGGCGCGGACGTCCTCGAGGCTGGCGCGCGCATCGGCGATAAAGGAATTGTCAGCCTGTTGCACGATCGAGGGCGGCTCGTCGCCGTCGTGCTCGTCGTCGATTTCGCCGACGATCTGCTCGACAATGTCCTCGATCGACACCAGGCCGTCGGTTCCGCCATATTCGTCGACCACGAGCGCCAGATGGATGCGCGTCGCCTGCATCTGCGCCAGCAGATCGATCGCGGGCATCGAGGGCGGCACGTAGAGCAGCTTGCGAATGATGTTGGCTTCGTTCAACGGCAGCGCCAGATCGACGGCGCGCAGGTCGAGACCGGCCGGCGGGGTTTTCTTGCGTTTCGCGTTGGACGGCAGTCCGGTGCGTGCCCGAACCGCCATGAACGCGAGCAGGTCGCGGATATGAACGATGCCTTCGGGATCGTCGAGGTTTTCGTCGTAGACGACGAGACGGGAATGCGCCGCGCTTTCGAACACGTTGATCAACTCGCCGAGCGGGATATCGCGCTTGACCGCGACGATATCGGCGCGATGAACCATGACATCGGCGATGCGACGTTCGTGCAGGCCGAGGATATTGCGCAGCATGGTGCGCTCGACGGCGGTGAAGCTGGTCTCGTCGGAGGTCGAGGCGTCGAGCACCACCTGCAGATCGGCGCGGACCGATCCCGCTTTCCATCCGAACAGCGAGCGGATCGCCCGCATCAGCCAGCGTTCGGAGACCGGGCGCAGGATCTCGCCGTTGTGCACCGTCACCGGCAGGTTGCGGTTGTCCTGCGGCGGCCTGCTGTCGCTGGATTCGTCCTCGGAAGGCACTCAGGTCATCCGTTCTTGCGGCGCATAGGGGTCGGGTATGCCGAGCCGCGCCAGAATTTCGCGCTCGAGGCTTTCCATCTCCCCGGCCTCTTCATCGGTTTCGTGGTCGTAACCGATCAGATGCAGAAAGCCATGGATCGCGAGATGGCTCAGGTGGTGATCGAAGGCCTTGCCTTCGTCGTCGGCTTCGCGGCGGGTGGTCTCATAGGCGATCGCGATGTCGCCGAGCATGCGCGGCGGATCGCCGGGTAAAGACGGGCCGGTCGGCTGCAACGCCGGGAACGACAGGACATTGGTCGGCTTGTCGATGCCGCGCCAGTTGGCATTGAGCGTGCGGATGCCGGCGTCGTCGGTCAGCATGATCGCGAGTTCGGCATCGCCGGTCGCAGTATCGGCGATTTCGGCGGCAGCCTCGACGGCGCGCAGAATGATCGCTTCGGCATCCGTCTCGGCGCGCCAGCATTCGGCGACGACCAGAATTTCGGTTGCGGGCGAAGCGGAGAGGGTCATCGTATGTCTTTCGCCGGCGCCGGCCTGTCGCGGAGACCGAGCGCCTTTTCCAGGCGTCTGCGGCGTCATGATTTTTTGGCTGCCGGCCGCTGCGGCAGCCCCTCATAGGCGGCGACGATCCGCGCCACCAGTTCATGACGGATCACGTCGTCGGCGGTGAATTTCACTTGCGCCACGCCCTCGACGCTGTCGAGCAGCCGCGTCGCTTCCGTCAACCCGGACGTCTGGCCGTTCGGCAGGTCGACCTGGGACGGGTCGCCGGTGACGATCATGCGGCTGTTTTCGCCCAGTCGGGTCAGGAACATCTTCATCTGCATCGAGGTGGTGTTCTGCGCCTCGTCAAGGATGATCGCGGCGTTGGTCAGGGTGCGGCCGCGCATGAAGGCGAGCGGCGCGATCTCGATCTCGCCGGATTGCAGCGCGCGCTCGACGATGCGGGAGTCCATCAGGTCATACAGCGCATCGTAGATCGGTCGCAGGTAGGGATCGACTTTTTCGCGCAGGTCCCCGGGCAGGAAGCCGAGCCGTTCGCCGGCCTCGACCGCCGGTCGCGTCAGGATGATGCGATCGACTTCCTTGCGCTCGAACAGTTGCGCCGCCTGCGCCACCGCAAGCCAGGTCTTGCCGGTGCCGGCCGGGCCGATGCCGAACACCAGTTCATGGTGTTTCAGTGCGCGGATATAGGCATCCTGCGCGGCGGTGCGCGCCCGCACCGGCCGCTTGCGCAGGTTGATGGCCTCAAACGTGGAGCGCGGCCCCTTGGGGTCGTATTCGAACAGCGAGCCCTGTGCGATCACGGCGCGGATCGCTCCCTCGACCTCGCCCTGCGTGAGATCATGACCCTGCGCCGCCTGGGTATAGAGCGTTTCCAGCACGCGCCGTCCGGCGTCGCAGCCGTCGCGCGATCCGGTGATGGTGATGTGGTTGCCGCGGGAATCGACGACCACGCCGAGCCGCCGTTCGACCTGCGCCAGGTTCTGTCCGTAGGGTCCGACCATCGCCGACACCGCGCGATTGTCGTCGAAATCGATGACGACTTGCGTTTCGGGCGGGGCTTGCATGTCGATTTTCTGACCGGGGGCGATTGAAGGCGAATCCGATGCGCTCTTGGGCAAGGGTTCAGGCTCCCATGATCGCTTGAGGCGCGGCCATCAGCGAAGATTCTCTCGCGTCGCCGGATGCCGAGGACGAGCGGGGATCGGCAAGCGATCCGAGCAGGCTGTAGCGCTCGAGGCTGTCGATGGCGACGGGCAGCACCTTTCCGATAATGTCCGCGGACGCCATGACATGCGCGGGCTGCAGATAGGCGGTGCGGCCGACGATCTGGCCCGCATTGCGCGCGGCGCGTTCGAACAGCACATCGACCGTCCTGCCGATCGCCGCCCTGTTGAAGGCGGATTGCTGGCTGTCGATCAGGCCCTGAAGCCGCTCCAGTCGTGCGTCCATATCGGCCGTTGACACCGTCTCCTGCATCTCCGCCGCCGGCGTCCCCGGCCGTGGCGAATACTTGAACGAATAGGCGGCAGCGTATCCGATTTGGTCGACGAGCGCGAGGGTCGCGGCGAAATCTTCCTCGGCTTCGCCGGGAAAGCCGACGATGAAGTCCGACGAGAACGCGATGTCCGCCCGGGCATGGCGAAGCCGGTCGATCACGCGGCGGTAATCGGCGGCGGTATGTCTGCGGTTCATGGCCGCGAGGATACGGTCGGAGCCGGACTGCACCGGCAGATGCACGAACGGCATCAGCGCGTCGAGATCGCGGTGCGCCTCGATCAGCGTCTCCTCGACATCGCGCGGATGGCTGGTGGAGTAGCGCAGGCGGACGATGCCCGGAATTGCGGCGAGGCGGTGCAGCAGCTTGCCGAACGGCCAGGGCCGTCCGTTGGGGCCGTCGCCGTGATAGGCGTTGACGTTCTGCCCGATCAGGGTGATTTCGCGCACCCCGTTGTCGGCCAGGCGCTGCACGTCCTCGATGATCTTCGCCACCGGCCGCGATACTTCCGCGCCGCGCGTATAAGGCACGACGCAGAAGGTGCAGAACTTGTCGCAGCCTTCCTGCACCGTCACGAAGGCCGAGATGCCGCGGGCGCGGATCGCCTGCGGCGACGGCTGCGGCAGGAAGCCGAACTTGTCCTCGACCGGAAACTCGGTTTCGAGCGCGCGGCCGTCGGCCTTCGCGCGGGCCAGCAGTTGCGGCAGGTGATGATAGCTCTGCGGTCCCACCACCACATCGACCACGGGCGCGCGGCGGATGATCTCATTGCCTTCGGCCTGCGCGACGCAGCCGGCGACGACGACGCTCATGTCGCGGCCGGCGCTTGCCGCCTGGTCCTTGGCGGCGCGCAAGCGGCCGAGTTCGGAATAGACCTTCTCGGAGGCCTTCTCGCGGATGTGGCAGGTGTTGAGGATGACGAGATCGGCTTCCTCGGCGCTGGCTGTCTCGACAAAGCCTTCGCCCGCCAGCGTGTCCACCATGCGCTGGGCATCGTAGACGTTCATCTGGCAGCCGTAGGACTTGATGTGCAGCTTGCGCGGCGGCGTCATGGAACCCGTTGTCGGTTATATCGCTCAGTTATAGGCTGAGCGGCGGAAAATCCAGTATGTCCATTGTCATTCCCGATGCGCAATCGCGCCGCTGCGAGCGCGAATCCGGTATTCCGGCCGGATCGCATCCGGATTCCAGGCCATGCGAAGCGTGTGTCCCGGAAACGACCTGGCTGTTTTTCCAACTGAACGACGGATCGCGGCACCCTGCCGCATGCGTCGGATGGAGAGTGGCGCTCAGGAATTGTCCTCGTCCATCGGGACGCAATAGAGTTCGAGGCGATGGTCGACCAGCCTGTAGCCGAGCTTGCGGGCGATCTCGGCCTGCAGCTTCTCGATTTCGTCGGAGGTGAATTCGATCACCTTGCCGTCACGCAGGTTGATGAGATGGTCGTGGTGACTGTCGCGCATCGTCTCATAGCGCGCGCGGCCCTCGCGGAAATCGTGCCGCTCGATGATACCGGCGTCCTCGAACAGCTTGACGGTGCGATAGACCGTCGAGATCGAGATCTTGTCGTCCACCGCAACGCAGCGGCGATAGAGCTCCTCGACGTCCGGATGATCGGAGGCTTCCGCCAGCACGCGCGCGATAACCCGGCGCTGTTCGGTCATGCGCATCCCGGTGGCGGCGCAACGCGCTTCAATCTTGGTGGGCTTCTGCGCAGAAGTCGGTTTCAGGGCCGTCATGACGTGTCCGGTTCCGATGGCGCATGTTTCGCCGAGGTGTGGGCCGCATCGCATGAAGATAGCGCGTAAAGATAATGCAAGCGAATGATATTCGGGAGTGCGGTCGGACGCAAAACCGCTTTCACCGCCGCCGATCGTTTTTCTTTTGCCACCGCGCGCAGACTACGACAAGTCGCGGCGCATCACCAATGCGTTCAGTTCCTTGCCGCCGGCCTCCCGATAATAGCGTTCGCGGCGCCCGGTGACGACGAAGCCCGCGCGTTCATAGAGACGCCGCGCCGGCTGATTATTTTCCTCGACTTCGAGAAACACCTTGCGGACGCCGCGGCCGGCGAGATAGCCGAGATGCGTGAACAGCAGGTCGCGCGAGAATCGCTGACCGCGGTGGTCCGCGTCGATCGCGATCGAGAGAATCTCGGCCTCGTCCGCAGCGATGCGCGACACCGCGAAGCCGATCACGCTCGATCTCAGCCGCAAACGCTGAACCAGCGTGTTGCGTTCCGCGATCATGACTTCGAATTCGCCTTCGCCCCATCCGCGGTGAAACGATGCGCCGTGAATAGCCGCAAGGCGCGCGGCGTCGTGAGCGGTCGCGGACTCGACCACGGGCGTCGCGCGTTCCTTGCTTCCGAACCATGTCATGACGATGCAGCCGGCCTGGATGTCTTGTGCAGGAGGTCGCCCGCGGGCTTCGCGTCGGGCGCGCGCAGATAGGTGGGACGCGGCGGCGCAGCATCCGGATCGACCGCTGCGGCGAGCCACGCCACCCAGGCGATGTCGGGCGCCGCCTGCGGATCGACCGCGACCGGCGGCGATGCGTGCGCGGGCCAGCGGTCGGCCAGAAGCCGGGCGGCGTTGCCGACCAGATGCGGCGCACCGAACCGCGAAGCAGCGAGCGCCTCCTCGACCGGCGCGACCTGCGGCAGGACCAGCGGGGAGCCATCGCCGCCGGCGACCTGGAAATAAACGTGGTCGTGGCGGGCATCGATCACCGAGATCACCGGCGACTCGCGGTTCTCGCCGACGACCGGTGCGGCATAGGCCATCAGCGTCGTTACGCCGACGGCGGGCTTGCCGGCGGCAAGCGCGATGCCGCGCGCGGCCGACAGTCCCACGCGAAGGCCGGTGAAACTGCCGGGGCCGGTGGTCGCGGCGATGCGGTCAAGCGAGGAAAAGGCGATACCGGCGGAGTCGATGACGCGCGCAATCAGCGGCATCAGCGCTTCGGCGTGCCCGCGCTTCATCGGCAGCGATTCATGAGCGAGAAGCCGGCCTTCGTCGGTGTCCAGGACGCAGGCGGCGCAGGCATCGAGTGCGGTGTCGATCGCAAGAACAAGCATCGGAAGCCAGACTATCGTTTTCAAGCAAGTCCTCGGCTGATCCGGGGGCTTGTGCCGGTCCGCGTGGAGAACGCGCGTCTTATCAAATCACGGCATAAAGCCGGGCCTCATGGTCTAGCACCGTTCTCGCCGCATGACCTGCGGCCCCGGCGGGCATCGACAGGCGTAGCCATGTTATGGCCACCTGATTGCCATGGTTTTGTCCACTTTTGGGGCCGCATCGTGAATCCAGCCTGCATTTAATCGGCATTTAACTAAAACTCGCCTTAATGACGCTTCGCAAGTCTGCGACAGGTTCTACCGAACTTGGGGTCAGCGATTCGACCATGCGTAGTCTTGTATCCGCACCTTGCGGGCGGCATGCGGACTTTCGTGCGCTCGCATGGATCGGATGCTGAGTGACTCTGGATGTGGGGCGAATGACGTACGTTACGGGCACGCGTTATTACGATGCAGCGGCCTATTCCGCCGCCTTGCCCCGCAAGGCCGTTCCGCAGAATATTGTCGGCGCCGCCGCGCTCGCCTGCATCGCGCTCGCCTGCGCCTGGACCCTCTACGCCAATGTTTCCGGCGGAGACCCGGAACTGGTCACGGCGTCGCTGCCGCCGGCCGCATCCATCCGCGCTGTACCAGCCGATCGCATCGCGGCTGCGTATGAGGCGCTGCACGAGATGCCCCAGCCACGTGCGGCCCAGCCAACTCCCGAAGTCAGTGCCACGGCCCAGGCCCGCGTCGAGGATTCCGCCGCCCCGGCCCGCACGGCCTGGCTCTACGGTCCGCGTTTTCTCGGCGGAGAGCCGGAAAGCTTCCGCCCGCAGGCCGCGCCGGCTCAGCCTGCTCCGGTAGAGGTCGCCTCGCTTCCCGCAGAGGCGATGCCGGAGACGTTGCCGCTTCCGCCGGTGCCGCAAGTCGTCGCGGTGGTGCCGATGCCGGCGCCGCGTCCGGCCGAACTGCGCCAGTTACAGGCTTCCGCTCCGTCCCGCCACGACGTCGCGCAGGCCAATACCGCTGCCGCGCTGGAGCCGGAGCCCGAGCCGAAGAAGCCGTCGATCTTCGAGAAGCTGTTCGGCAAATCCCTCTCCGGCGGTCTGCAGCTCGCTTTCGCGGCGCCCGACGGCGGGGTGACGAGCGACGGCGAGAGCCTGACGCTCGGCCGCATTCCGCAATATGACCAGTACACCGCCGTCTATGATATTTCGGCGCGCACGGTCTACATGCCGAACGGCACCAAGCTGGAGGCGCATTCGGGTCTCGGCAAGATGCTCGACGATCCGCGTTCCGCCGACAGGAAAATGCGCGGCGTGACGCCGCCGCACACCTATGATCTGTCGTTGCGCGAACGTCCGTTCCACGGCGTGGAAGCGATCCGGCTGAAACCGGTGGGCGGCGAGGACAAGATATACGGGCGAAGCGGGCTGCTCGCGCATACCTACATGCTCGGGCCGAATGGCGACTCCAACGGCTGCGTGTCGTTCAGAAACTACAACGCCTTCCTGCGCGCCTATAAGAGCGGCCAGGTCAAGCGGCTGGTCGTCGTCGCCAAACTCTGAAGGTCCTCGGAGGAAGCGGCGCCCGCTATACCGGCCGCACTTCGACCACCTCGGGAATGAAATGCTTCAGCAGGTTCTGGATGCCGTTCCGCAAGGTCACGGTCGATGACGGGCATCCGGAGCACGAGCCCTTCATGTTCACATAGACGATGCCGTCCTTGAAGCCGCGGAAGGTGATGTCACCGCCGTCGTCGGCAACGCCCGGCCGCACCCGCGTCTCGATCAGGTCCTTGATCAAGGTCACGGTCTCGGCGTCTGCGTCGTCGAAGAATTCAACGTCATTGTCGCTCTCGCCATCCCCCGCGGCCTCGCCGTCCGTCAACAGCGCCGCGCCCGACATGTAGTGTTCCATGATCACGCCGAGGATGGCCGGCTTGAGATGCTGCCAGTCGCTGTCGTCCTTCGTCACCGTGATGAAGTCCGAGCCATAGAACACGCCGGTGACGCCGTGGATGGCGAACAGCTTCACGGCGAGCGGCGAGCGGCCGGCCGAGCTGGGGCCAGTGAATTCCATCGTGCCCTTGCCGAGCACGGTGCGGCCCGGAAGGAACTTCAGGGTGGCGGGATTGGGGGTAACTTCGGTCTGAATGAACATGGGTGTCTCCGTCGTCGCCGGTTCAAGGCCGGCGCGTAGGTTCCCTTAGCAGATAGCCATGGCCAAAGCACGATCAAGGGCGCGGGCCGCCGGCTCCCGGGCGCCTGACGCCGATCTGGAGCATTTTCAGCCAGGTGGGTTACCGGTCAGCGCCAGGAAAACGCGTTCAAATCAATAAGCTGGAATCTTTCAGCGGTTCCATGGAAATGGTGAAAGGACTCTAGGACAGCGCATCGATCGCGTCGTCATCCAGGCTCCCCGGCACGATCGTCACCGGAATCGGGAAGTTGCCCGCAGTTTTGGCCAGCGTCGTGATGATCGGACCCGGACCCTCGGGGCCGCCGCTGGCGGCCAGCACCAGCATCGAAATATCGAGGTCCTTGTCGATGACGTCGAGAATCTGTTCGAGCGAGGAACCCTCGCGGATGACGCGTTCCGGCGTGATCGCGGCGATACCGTTGGCCCGGCCGGAGGCGCGGTCGAGCGCCGCGTTCGCGCCTTCATAGGCTTCGGCGCGCATCACCTCCGCGACGCCGAGCCATTCCTGGTTGCGGTCTTCCGGCTCGATCACCCGCAGCATCACGATGCCGCCCCCGACGCGAATGGCGCGCCGACTGGCATAATAAACGGCGCGGTCCCATTCCGCGCTGTCGTCGACGACGACCAGATATTTCGGCTTGTGGCCGCTCTCGTAGCTTCGACGGTGTGCGCTCATGAATGTCCCGGTGCTGAACCAGCCATCGCCATGCTGCCACGGCGCGCCCCGCTCCGACAAGCAGGTTGCGGGATAGCGATCAACAGGAGCCGAAAGCGGTGGAAGGCGATGCAATAGTGAAGCGGGAAAGCTTGCAGCGGTTTTCCGCCCGCATCCCGCTTCCTTGAAATACCGGATTCGATCACGCTCATGATGTCGGATGGATTCGATCCGATCATCTTGATCTACAGCGTTCTCGAGCGAAGCATATCCTCGGGCTTGACCCGGGATGGAAACCGGTTCGCGTGAAGAAAACGCGTCAAAACAAAATCATAGAGCCCCGCTTCTGATTCCGTCAGAAGCGGGCTCTAGCGCTTGCGGATAAACCCGACGATATCCTTCACCGCGTTCATGGTTTCCGAGGCGATGGCGCGGGCGCGGTCGGCGCCCTCGATCAGAATCCGGTCGACATAGGCCGGATCGCCGGTCAGCCGCTTCATCTCGGCGGCGATCGGCGACAGTTTTGCGACCGCCAGATCGACGAGGCTGGATTTGAAGCCGGAGAACTGCGCGCCGCCGAATTGCGCGAGCACCTCGGATTTGGGCGTGCCCGACAAGGCCGCATAGATGCCGACGAGGTTGTCGGCTTCGGGGCGGCTTTCCAGCGCCTTTTCCTCCGACGGAAGCGGCTCCGGGTCGGTCTTGGCCTTGCGGATCTTTTGCGCGATGGTGTCGGCATCGTCGGTGAGGTTGATGCGCGAATAATCCGACGGGTCCGACTTCGACATTTTCTTGGTGCCGTCGCGCAGGCTCATCACGCGCGTCGCGGGCCCCGTGATCACGGGCTCGGGCAGCGGAAAGAATTTTTCCTCCAAGCCGTTGGCGGCGATCGATCCGGCAAAGTCGTTGTTGAATTTCTGGGCGATGTCGCGGCTGAGTTCGAGGTGCTGTTTCTGGTCCTCTCCGACCGGAACGTGGGTGGCGCGATAGACCAGAATGTCCGACGCCATCAGCACCGGATAATCGTAAAGCCCGACCGAGGCGTTCTCGCGGTCCTTGCCGGCCTTTTCCTTGAACTGGGTCATGCGGTTGAGCCAGCCGAGCCGCGCCACGCAGTTGAACACCCAGGTCAGTTCGGCGTGTCCCGCCACCTGACTCTGGTTGAAGATGATATGGCGCTTCGGGTCGATGCCGGCCGCAATGAAGGCGGCGGTGACCTCGCGGGTATTGCGGCGCAATTCCTCCGGCCCGCCCCAGACCGCGACGGGCACGGTGATGGCGTGAAGGTCGACCACGCAATAGAGGCATTCGTGGTCGGCCTGCAATTTCACGAAATTGACGATGGCGCCGAGATAATTGCCCAGATGCAGATTGCCGGTCGGCTGCACGCCCGAAAAAACCCGTGTCATCGCTCTCTTCGCTTTCTTCCTGTTCAACGCGGCCGGCGCCGCATGTCGTCCATTGCCACGCTTTAGAGCATTTTCCGGCCAAGTGGAATCCGGTTGGCGGGAAGAAAACGCGTCAAATCAAAATCATAGAGCCCCGCTTCTGATTCCATCAGAAGCGGAAGGGTTCTAGGGGCGCAAGTCGCCGGATCGCATCAAGGTGGTCCGCATGCTGTGCCAGTCGATCACTCGCAAGACCAGCAGCGCGAGGCCATAGACGGCGATGCCGAAGGCGATCAGGATCGCGAGCAACGCCGCCTGCAAGAGTGTGTGCCCGCCGGCCATGATCGGCAGCAATCGAGCGGCGAGCCATAAAGTCCCGCCCATCAGCAATGCAGCCAATACGATGCGCGGCAGACGCCGGCGCGCTTCGGCGTCGATGGAAAATCCGAACGTCGCGGTGACGCTCCGGGCCAGACTTGCCGCATTGCTCCATGCGCCGAGCGCCATCGCTGCGGCTATTCCGCCAGCTCCGAACATCCATCCCAATGCGACCGCCGATACGATGGCGACCGAGATGCCCTTCAGCGTCGCCAGTAGCGGGGTCATCGTGTCGCCACGCGCGAAGAATGCGGGAGACAGCGCCTTGATCAGGATGTGGGCGGGAAGGCCGAGGGCGAGACAGCCGAGCGCCAGCGCCGTGGCCCGGGTGTCGGCTGCGGTGAACGCGCCGTGCTCGAACAGAACACGCACGATCGGTTCGCTGAGGACGATCAGGCCGAGCGTCGCGGGCAGAGCCAGGCCCGCCGCAAGCTCGAGCCCCCGCGACTCGGCGTCGGCCAGCGCGGCGGTGTCGTTCCTGGTGAAGGCGCGGCTCAATTCCGGCACCAGCACGGTGCCGACGGCAACGCCGACCATCCCCAGCGGCAGTTCGATCAGGCGGTTGGCGAAGTAGAGCCACGCAACCGCCGACGGCGATGCCGACGCCACGATCGCGCCGGCCACGATCAGCAACTGCGGTCCCGAATTCGCGATCATGCCGGGGATGGCCTTGCGGGCGAAATCCCGCATCCCGGCATCGAAAGATATGCGCAAAGGGCTTGCGAGATTGTCGCGGCGGACGGGAGTCGCGAGGGCGGCGAGTTGCAGCAGGCCGGCTGCGCCCACGGTCGTCGCCATCACCAGTGCCGCCAAATGCGAGTCCCGATGCAACAGCAGCAGCACCGCGGCGACCAGGATCAGGGCGATGTTGAATATCAGCGGTGCGAAGGCGGGAATCGCGAAGCGATGCCGGGCGTTCAACAGGCCGATCATGACGGCTGCAGGGCCTGCGAAGGCAAGATAAGGCAGCATCAGCCGCGCGTTCGTCGCCGCAAGCTGCAGGCTTTCGCTTCCGACAAAGCCCGGCGCCAGCACCATCATCAGAAGCGGCATCGCGACGGCTGCGATCACGCTGAGCGCGATCAGGGCCGCGCTCACGGTGCCGAGCACCGCGCCGGCGAAGGCCGCTGCCGCGGCAGGACCGCTGCCATCGCGCAGGCGCATCCAGGCCGGCACCAGCGCCGCATTCAGGGCGCCTTCGCCGAGCATCCGCCGGATCACGTTGATGAGCTGAAACGCCATCAGAAATGCGTCGGCGACCGGTCCGGCGCCGAGCAGCGCCGCGGTCAGCGCGTCGCGCGCGAAGCCGAGCAGACGCGAGGCCAGCGTGCCCGAGGAGACGGTGAGGACGGAGCGGATCATGGCGATGTCGGCCTAGTGGAGTGGATTTGACATTCGCTATCCGGTTGGAGCGACGCAAGAAGCGAATGTCAAATCCAAAGCTCCACTAGAAACTTATATTTGCTAGTGGTCCTTTGATTCTAACATTTGCAAAAACACCTGCTGCAACGGGATACAAATGTTAGAATCGGACCACTAGGCCGTGCTTGATGGCATGGAGACGCCGTGATAGGTCGCGGCAAACCCCATTTCGCGGGAGTCTGACCGGATTCCGCGCTTCCCCGCAATTGCCGCAACGGGATATTCTTAATGACTTCAGCGAAATACGACGTGCTCGGGATCGGCAATGCGATTTTCGACGTTCTGGTGCGGACCGACGAAGGCTTTCTCGCCGCCCATGGCATGGCCAAAGGCGGCATGGCGCTGATCGACGAGGCGCGCGCAGCCTCGATCTATGCCGACATGGGACCCGCCACCGAGATGTCGGGGGGATCGGCCGCCAACACCATCGTTGGTCTCGCCGGGTTCGGCGCGCGCACGGCCTATGTCGGCAAGGTGAAGGACGATCAGATCGGGCGCCTGTATACGCATGACATTCGCGCCGCGCAGGTGGCCTTCGATACGCCGCCCGCCTCCGATGGCCCGGCGACCGGCTGCTCCTACATTCTGGTGACGCCCGACGGCGAGCGCACCATGAACACCTATCTCGGCGCGGCGCAGGATCTGTCGCCTGCGGATATCGATGCCGAGGCCGTCGCCGCGGCGTCGATCCTCTATCTCGAGGGGTATCTGTGGGATCCCAAGGCCGCGAAAGAAGCGTTCCTGAAGGCGTCGCAGATCGCGCACGGGGCGAAGCGACAGGTGGCGCTGACGCTGTCGGATGCGTTCTGCGTCGATCGCTACCGCGACGAGTTCCTGCAACTAATGCGAAGCGGCGCCGTCGATCTGATCTTCGCCAACGAGAGCGAGCTGCATTCGCTCTATCAGACCTCGGACTTCGATGCGGCGCTGGCGCAGTTGCGCAAGGACATTGCGTTCGGCGTCGTCACCCGCAGCGAGAAGGGCTGCGTGGTCGCGACGACGGACGGCGTCGTTGCGGTGCCGGCATGCTCGATCGACGCCCTGGTCGATACGACAGGGGCCGGCGACCTGTTCGCGGCGGGATTCCTGTTTGGACTGGTGAGAGGCGCGAGCCATGAAAACGCCGGCCGGCTCGGCGCGCTGGCAGCGGCCGAGGTGATCCAGCACATCGGCGCGCGGCCGCAGGTGTCGCTGAAGGAGCTTGCGCAGGCAAACGGCCTCCCAGTGTAAGCTATAGCGTTTTCGAGCGAAGCATGTCCTCGGGCTTGACCCGGGGATGGATACCGGTTCGCGTAAAGAAAAACGCGTCAAAACAAGGATCAGTTTTCCGGCAGCGGAATGAACTCGTGCTCGTTCGGGACGGCAGCGAAGCGGCCGGTTTTCCAGTCTTCCTTGGCCTGCTCGATGCGTTCCTTGCTCGAAGAGACGAAATTCTACCAGATGTGACGCGGCCCCTCCAGTGCGTCGCCGCCGAGGAACATCATCCGCGCGGGCCTTGTCGCCCGCACCGTGATGCGGTCGCCGGGGCGGAAAACCAGAAGCTGCGGCGCTTCGTGGCGGTCGCCCGCGATCTCGATCTCGCCGTCGACGATATAGATCGCGCGCTCCTCGTGATCTGCATCCAGCGGCGCGCTCATGCCGGCGTTCAAGCTGACCTCGACGTAGAACCACGGCGACACCATCTCGACCGGCGAAGTTGCGCCGAACGACCGACCGGCGATGACCCGGGCGCGCAATCCCTTGTCCTGGACCGTCGGCAGGCTGCCCGCGTCGTAGTGCTGGAATGAGGGCGCGATTTCCTCCTTGCCCTCCGGCAGCGCGATCCAGCTTTGCAGGCCGAGCATCATCTGCCCGCTGGCGCGCTGCACGTCGGGGGTGCGTTCGGAATGGGCGATGCCGCGCCCCGCCGTCATAAGGTTCATGGCGCCGGGCTGGATTTCCTGGATGTTACCCTCGCTGTCGCGGTGCATGATGCTGCCGTCGAACAGGTAGGTGACGGTGGCGAGACCGATGTGCGGATGCGGCCGCACGTCCATGCCCTTGCCGGAGACGAACTGCACCGGGCCGAAATGATCGAAGAAGATGAAGGGGCCAACCATCTGCCGCCTGCCGTGTGGCAGCGCGCGGCGCACCGCAAATCCATCGCCGAGGTCGCGGATGCGCGGAACGATGACGAGCTCGAGCGCGTCGCATGTCAGGGGGTCGCCGAGTTCGGGATCGTTGGAGGGAAGCCAGCTCATGTTGCCTCCATCGGAATGGGGATCGAGCCTGATTATCGGGCGCGGCCGCGGCGCTGACAACCGCGTTCACCAGACGTCGTCAGGTTCCGGCTTCACGAAGTCGTTGCAGCGCCTGTCGAAAGCCGCGCGGCAGGAGGCTGTCGGCGATCCGCGGTTCGAAGCCGGCGGATCCCATCATAAAGTCGGAGCGCGTTAGGCCGGCGGGTTTGATAAACCTGGGTCAAACGGAGGATCGAGCATGGCAAAAGGCTATTGGATCGTGCGCGTTTCGATCCGCGACCGCGATCGCTATCCCGACTATCTCGCCGCGGCCAGGCCCGCGTTCGACAAGTTCGGCGCCAACTTTCTCGTGCGCGGCGGCCCGTTCGATTCGATGGAAGGCACCTCCCGCGACCGCAACGTGGTGGTCGAGTTCAAGGACTTCGCCACCGCGAAGGCGTGCTATCAAAGTCCCGAATATCAGGCTGCGAAGGCGATCCGCCAGAAATATTCGGAAGCCGATTTCATCATCATCGAAGGCTGATCCCGCGGGCGTTGTGCGCTGACGCGACTCGGCGGCCAGCAAGGATCCGGATGGGTCGATGCCGCGCGAAGGCTCGCGTCCTCGATCAGTCGAAGAAGCCGAATGGGTTCCACGCACTGTTGCGGGCGTAGCGCGGAGGCAATCGCTCCACCTCAGCCGCGACCCTCGCTCTGCTGCGGGCGTGGGCGACGTGCTTGCGCGGCGGTGCCGTCTTCTCCGCCACTTTCGGGGATTCGATGGCCATGCCCTTGGGCATTTCCGCCCGCGCTTCGTAGACATGATCGGCCGGCAGATAGCGAAGTTGGCGTTCCCACTGCAGACGATCGGGAGTGGGCGCAAGCGTAGCGACGTCCGGATAGACGATGGGTTGCGGATTCTGCTTCGATCGCTCGAAGCGTTCCTCGGAGCGGCGCCAGTCGTCGATCGAGCTGAGAACCGCCGACGCCGACCCCGAATCCGTCAAGGCTCCATCTTTAGACGCCAAGTCCTTGGAGGCTGAGCCTTTTGTGTCGGAGGTTACGGACTGCAAGCCAGTCGCCTGCAAGTTTGCGGATGCCGCGCCTGCGGTCGCGACGGTAACCGGATGACCGCCGGAAGCCGCGTCGCCGGGCCAGATCCAGTCGGCGGCAAAAAGCACGCCGAGAAGACAGCAGCCCATGACCAGAAAATAACGGAAAATCGGCATCACAACACCAACGCGTACGCGAACAAATAAAACACGATCTACGGGAGTAAGTTCCCCAAACGGAGTTCAGGTTCAAGGCAATATCAGGAATATGGTTCACACGTCCGGATTTGAAATGCTCCGTCGCGGGTTACCACGAACATGTGACCGCGAGGCCATCGTTTAACGGACGGGTTGCGCCCCTGCAAGCGACCCTGTTGCGGAATGATGCGCGACCGGCTTTAACGTCGGAACGGCTGGCTAACCCAACCCCGCGGTGCATGACCTCATTCCTGAAACGCACGGCAACGCGGCTGTGGTCGCGAAAGGTGGAAATGGGCCTCGGCGTCCGGGTCACGGCCGCCGCCTTCACCGCGCTGGCGCTCGCGATCGCGCTGCACCTGCGGTTGCCGCTGTGGGCCGTGCTGACGGCCATCATCGTGACCCAGATGAGCGTCGGACGCTCACTGAAGGCGACGCGCGACTACCTCATCGGTACCATCGGCGGTGCGTTCTACGGCGGTGCGATCGCGATCCTGATCCCGCATTCCGGCGAAAGCGCCCTGCTGGCGGTGCTGGTACTGGCGGTTGCGCCATTGGCCTTTCTGGCCGCGATCAATCCGAGTCTGAACGTTGCAACCGTGACCGCGATCATCGTGCTGCTGCTGCCCACGATGGGGCAGATGTCCCCGCTCGAATCCGCCATCGACCGCATATTGGAGGTGACCGTCGGGGCTATCACCGGGCTGCTGGTGTCGTTTCTGGTGCTGCCGTCGCGCGCTTACGGCCAGATTCGCGTCAATGCTGCGCGCGTGTTGAACCTCCTTGCCGACGCCCTGCAGGAATTGCTCGCGGGCCTCACGCGCGGGCGCGACAATGACGCGCTTCACGCGCTCCAGGACGGAATAGGGCACGCCATTAGCGATCTGAACGCGATCGGGGCCGAGGCCGAACGCGAGCGTTCGGCCCGGCTGTCCCATGGACCGGACACCGGCCCCCTGCTGCGGACCGTGTTGCGGTTGCGGCACGACGTCGTGATGATCGGGCGCGCCACGGTGACGCCGCTGCCGGCCAATCTCCAGTCGCGGCTCGCGCAGCCACTCGCGAGGCTCAGCGACGCCATGAGTAATTATCTGAAGGCCTCCGCCGAGGCGTTGCGGCTCGACGCCGGAGCGCCAGCGTTTCTGCCGGTGCAGACGGCGCTCGAGGCCTATGCCGCAGAAGTCGCCGCGATGCGCCGCGAGGGGCTGACCCGCGGACTGCCGGGCGACATGACCGAGCGATTTTTCGCGCTCGGCTTTTCGCTGGAGCAGATGCGGCAAAACCTCGGGGATCTCGAACGCCGTGTATCCGAATGGACCGACCGGTCGGCCTCGTCGACCGGAAAGGCGGAGGGCGCTGCAGGGACGGGATAGCGGGACGCGGTTGCGCGGGGTGCCGGTTTACACGTCCACGTTGGCGCTGAGCGAGTTGTCCTGGATGAATTCGCGGCGCGGTTCCACCACGTCGCCCATCAGCTTGGTGAAGATGTCGTCGGCCTCGTCGACTTCCTTGATCTTCACCTGCAGCAGCGACCGCTCGTTGGTGTCGAGCGTGGTCTCCCAGAGCTGGTCGGGGTTCATCTCGCCGAGACCTTTGTAGCGTTGCAGCGCCACGCCCTTGCGCCCCGAGTCGGTGACCGCCTCGAACAGGCCGATCGGACCGTGAATCGCGGTTTCTGTGTCCTTGCGGCGCAGAAGACCGGGCCGCGGATAGGCTTCCTGCAGTTTCGCGGCGTATTCGTCGAGCTTGCGGGCATCGGCCGAGCCGAGCAGCGCGTCGTCGATCATGGCGACGTCCTTGACGCCGCGCACGGTACGCTCGAAAAAGAAGCCTTCGCCCTCGGTGAAACGTCCGCTCCAGCCGCGCTCGACCTCATCGGCCAGCGCATCCAGCCGCCTGGCGATGTAGTCGGCGGCGGCGGTTGCGGTGGCGAGATCGCTGGTCACCTTCGGGTTGAGCACGCCGGCGATCGCGGCTTGCTCGATGACCTTGCGGTTGTAGCGGCTGTGCAGATTGTTCAGCACGTTGCGGATGACGCGCGCATCCTCGACGAGCGCCTGCAGGTCACGGCCGCCGCGATCCTCGCCGCTGGCCAGCTTGAACACGCAGTCGTCGAGCCCGGTTTCGATCAGGTAGTCTTCCAGCGCGCGCTCGTCCTTCAGATACTGCTCGGACTTGCCGCGGGTGACCTTGTAGAGCGGCGGCTGAGCGATGTAGAGGAAGCCGCCGTCGATCAGTGTCGGCATCTGCCGGAAGAAAAAGGTCAATAGCAGCGTGCGGATATGCGCGCCGTCGACGTCGGCGTCGGTCATCAGGATAATCTTGTGATAGCGCAGCTTGCTAAGGTCGAAATCGTCGCGACCGATGCCGGTGCCGAGCGCGGTGATCAGCGTGCCGATCTGTTCCGACGACAGCATCTTGTCGAAGCGCGCGCGCTCGACATTCAGGATCTTGCCACGGAGCGGCAGGACGGCCTGGAATTCCCGGTTGCGGCCCTGCTTGGCGCTGCCGCCGGCGGAATCGCCCTCGACGATGAACAATTCCGACTTGGCCGGATCGCGTTCCTGGCAGTCGGCGAGCTTGCCCGGAAGCGACGCGATGTCGAGCGCGCCCTTGCGCCGCGTCAGTTCGCGCGCTTTTCGCGCGGCTTCGCGGGCGGCTGCGGCTTCCACCACCTTATTGACGATGAGTCTCGCTTCGGTCGGATGTTCCTCGAACCAGGCGGCGAGCGCCTCGTTGATGACGTTTTCGACCACCGGGCGCACTTCCGAGGACACCAGTTTGTCCTTGGTCTGCGATGAAAATTTCGGGTCGGGCACCTTCACGGACAAGACGGCGGTCAGGCCTTCGCGGCAGTCGTCGCCGGTCAGCGCGATCTTTTCCTTGCGGGCGATGGCGTCGGCATAGCCGTTGACCTGCCGCGTCAGCGCGCCGCGGAAACCGGCAAGATGAGTGCCGCCGTCGCGCTGCGGGATGTTGTTGGTGAAGCAGAGCACGTTCTCATGGTAGCTGTCATTCCACCACAGCGCCGCCTCGACATTGATGCCGTTCATGTCGGCGCGGATCATGATCGGGTCCGGCACCATCGCCTTCTTGTTGCGGTCGAGATATTTGACGAACTCGATGACGCCGCCGTCATACATCATCTGCTCGCGCTTCTCGACGGCGTGACGCATGTCCGAGAGCAGGATGTTGACGCCGGAGTTCAGGAACGCGAGTTCGCGCAGGCGATGCTCAAGCGTGGCGAAATCGTATTCGACGTTGGTGAAGGTCTCTGTCGAGGCGAGAAAGGTGACTTCGGTGCCGCGTTTACCGTTGGCGGGGCCGATGACCCTCAACGGCGCCACCGCGTCGCCGTGGGCGAATTCGATGAAGTGTTCCTTGCCGTCGCGCCAGACCCGCAATTGCAGGCTGCTCGACAGCGCGTTCACGACGGAGACGCCGACGCCGTGCAGTCCGCCGGAAACCTTGTAGGAATTCTGGTCGAACTTTCCGCCGGCGTGGAGCTGGGTCATGATGACCTCGGCCGCGGAAATGCCTTCGCCCTTGTGGATGCCGACGGGAATGCCGCGGCCGTCGTCGCGCACCGTCACCGAATTGTCGGCGTTGAGAATCACCTCCACCATGGTGGCGTGTCCGGCCAGTGCCTCGTCGATGGCGTTGTCGACGACTTCGTAGACCATATGGTGCAGGCCGGAGCCGTCGTCGGTGTCGCCGATATACATGCCGGGCCGCTTGCGCACGGCATCAAGGCCCTTGAGAACCCGGATCGATTCCGCGCCGTATTCGACGGGCGCGGCAGGTTCGGTGGCGGCAAGTTGCTGCCGGGCAGGTTCGCTCATGAAAGGCCTTCAGAAGGTGTCCCGAATCAGCGCGAATGATCGCGGCTGAGATGCTCTATTTCTGACATGAAAGCGGCACCGCGCCTAGCGCAAAGTGACCCCTTCCAAGCTATTGAATATGTGTGATTTTTAGATGGTTTTTCAAGGGCGGGAACAGTCGATTTGCGAGCCCTGAAAAAGCATGGTTCGGGTGATCGCGCCGTGGAGTGAAAAACCGCGTTTCGGCCTCGTTTCCGGATGGATGCGCGGCCGGTCGAGGAGGTGCGCCAGCGGCGGTTGTTGCATCCAGGCGCCGCAGCGCTTACAAGCCCGCTTTCAGCGAGATCACAGACAATGGCCCACAACTACGCGATCAACGATGACGTCCACCATCAGCTTCAGGGCCCTCAGGGCCGCGCCGATGTGAAGGAGCGCAGTATCTATACCGTTGTCTCTCGCCTGCCGATCGAAGCCGATGGCCGTCCGCGCTACCGCATCAAGAGCAAGACCGACAATATCGAGCGGGTGGTCACCGAGGAACAGATCAGCCGGCTGGTTTGAACGCTTGCCTATAAGCGCGGCACGTCAGTAAGCCTGCAGCGCCAGCACGTCGCCGTCGGGCCCGAGCATCAAGCCCCAGGCATCGTCGGCGCCAAGGTCGATCTGGCTCGACCTGGCGGGGCGTCCGGCCACTTTCGTTGTGTACTTGTATTTGCCCGGCGGCAGATCGAGCGCGGGATGCTGCGATGATTGCGGGCCGCCTGCGCCTGCCGCCAGCTTGATGGTCTGCTTGTTGATGGTGATGGTGGCGTCTGACTGTCCCATGTTGCCCAGCATCAGTCTCGCCTGACCCGGCTTCGGCAGCACTTCGCCCTTGGCGGCAGCGGCCGGAATCTTCTGGGCGAGGTTGACCGTGGTCTCGGCATTGCGGCGGCCGAGCTTCAGCATGGCCGGGCCGTCGGGAGATGTGAATGCCAGTTGTACGCGATCCGGTCGGGTGATCGCGCGATCCGGCAATTCCTTCCATCCGCGCTTGCCCAGTTCCTCACGATAGAAGGCAAGCACGGAAGCCAGATCGGCCGGAATACTGGCTTCGAGTTCCTGGCGGAACGGAGCATCGCTCCCCGGCAGCTTGCCCGTTGAGAGGGAACTCAAGGTATGTTCTTTTGGGACCGGCAACGCGGAATCCGGCTCCGCTTCGAGCGGCCTTGGAGCCGCGGGCGCAGCCGCAGCCGCCTGATCATCGCTGGTGGCGCCGGCATCCGCCATCTCGAGACCCGAACCGTTGGCGCTGACATTGGTTTTCGTACCCATCTGCATGATGGTGATCGAAATCTCCTTGCCGCCCCTGGAGAACTGCAGCGCAGCCATGTTGGGGTTGTTGATCACCGATGGCTGCGCCTTCCAGCCCTGCGGTTTCAGCGCGCCGCGGTAAAAGCCTGCGAGCGCCTTCACGCTCGACGTCGATTCAAACTCCAGCTTGCCGTCCGAGCCATCGAATTCGACATTCTCCGCGCCCTCCGGCACGGGAATCGGCGTGGTTTTGCCGGCCTGCGCGTGCAAGGGAGCGTCCGACAGCTTCGCGGATTGTTGCGCGCGATGAGCACTGTCGGCCGCGATCATCTCCGTCGCCATCGACATTGCGTCCTTCATGAAATCATCGTCGGACTGCTTCTTCGCGCGCGCGCGGGCCGCCAGCGCGGCCGGGGTCACCTGCACGACGAAGCTGACGAGGGTCAGATCGTATTTGTGGCCGAGCTTGAGCGTGCCGGTCTCCTCAGCAGACGTGAAGTTGAGCGACACCTCGTCCGGTGTAATGGTTGCTCCCTTGCTCTCTTCCTTCCAGTTGCGCGCGGCCAGCTCGCGACGATAGAAGGCGAGCACCGCAGGCATCTCGGCGACCACCGTCGCATGCGCTTCCCGGCGTTCCGAGGTCGCGTTGCCCGTGGTTCCGGCGTTTATGATGCGATCCGGCCGCGGCAGGCCGTCCATGTCGGGACCTGCGCTGAGATCCTGCGGCAGGGCAAATGGCGCGACCCTGATGTCGACGGCGGTTCTGTCGTCACCGAGCCGGCGCAGCGACACCATGATCGGCAATTGCCTGTCGCGATCGTCACGCCTGAAATAGGCGCGCGCGCCGTCATCGACCTTGTCGTCGATCGCGGCCCTGGACCAGCGCGCCTTGGCGTCGTCAGCGGATAACGGCGTCCACCCGACAGCGGCGAATTCGCGTTGAAAGAAATCGAGATTCGCGTCGATACCGCCGGGAGCCGTGCAGCCGAAATAAGGCCTGCGCTCGTCGTAGATGATATCCGTAGCGCCCGGGGGAAACGGAACGTCGGCGTAGATTCGGTTGGCCGTGTAATAGACCGCCGACCGGTCGGGGCGGCCAAGCGCCTGCGTGAAGGACACCGACAGCCCATACTTGCCTTTCTTGAACAGCAGACCGGTCGCCGTCTCCTCGAGCGGTCGCGCATAGTGCATCCAGCCATTTTCCGCCATCAATGCCTTCACCGACGGGGCCGTGGAGGGCACCACACCTTGCACCGTGTAGATCACGCGGTCGGGTTGCGAATCCGTGGTCTCCTGCGCGCCCGGAAGGCGCGGCAGCTGGTTGACCTCAACCATGCCGCTTTCCGCCATTGCAGGAGATGCGCCGGCAATCAGCACCAGTGAAAGCGCGGCCAGAACATATCGGCGTGCTGACGCACGGTATCGGCGTCTCGGTGCGGGCATGGCGATCTCCGGGAAACAAAGACGGGGTGGGCGCGGGCGGGGGTCGGTGACGCAGTACAAAGCCTAGTCGTGCGGAGTGGTGCCCTGGTTCAAGGCTGTCGCTTGACCGTTAAAGCGGCCGGCGTGCGATCTGCCCCGAGTTGACCTCGAAAATCTCGCTTCCCGCGCCGACATTTGCGAATGCGGCCGGGTCGGCTCCGCTCATCCAGACCTGGGCCCCGAGGCTCGCAAGCGCGCCGAACAGCGCGCCGCGGCGGTCGGGATCGAGGTGAGCGACGACCTCGTCGAGCAGCAGCAGCGGTACGATCCCCGTCATCTCGGCCACAAGACCCGCATGGGCCAGCACGAGGCCGATCAAAAGCGCCTTCTGCTCGCCGGTGGAGGCGTCCTTCGCCGGCATGTTCTTGGGCGCGTAGATCACTTCGAGATCGGCGAGGTGCGGGCCATCGAGCGTGCGGCCGGCGGCCGCGTCGCGGGCGCGATTGTCGCGCAGGATCACACGGTAGCGGTCCTCCACCGTCGTTGCAGGCTCGCTGAGCAGGGCGTTTTCCATCCAGCCGTCGAGCCCGATTCCGGCCGAGGGAAATGCGGAATCCGCGCCGCCTGCCTCCAGCGCGGCTGCAAGGCGCGTCACGGTTTGCGCGCGCATCGCCGCGACCGCGACGGCAAGCTCAGCAGTTTCTCGTTCGATAGCGTCGCACCAGTGGGCGTCGTAGTTGCGCGTTTCCAGCAGGCGGTTGCGCGAGCGCAGGCTGCGCTCCAGCGCCGAGACGCGGCCGGAATGATCGCTGTCGATCGCCAGCACCAGGCGGTCGAGGAAGCGCCGCCGTTCCGAGGCCGGCCCGGTGAACAGGCCGTCCATCGAAGGCGTCAGCCATACCATGCGCAGATGGTCGCCGAACGCCGCCGCGGACGCGACGGGCTCGCGATCGATCCGGCAGCGCCGGCCGCCCGATGCCGCATCGGCGTCCGGCGTCTCGACGCCGGTGCCGAGCGTTGCGAGACCGAGCGCGCCTTCCACCTCGGCCGAAACGGCCCAGGAGCCGTCGCCCCGGATGTCGGCGACGTCTTCGCGCGTGGCGCGCCGCAAGCCGCGCCCCGGCGACAGCAGCGATATGGCCTCGAGGCAATTGGTCTTGCCGGCGCCGTTGGGTCCGACCAGCACGATCACGTTGCCCCGCGTCTCAAACGCGGCCGCGCCGTAGTTGCGGAAGCGGGTGAGGCTCAGGCGGCGGATACGGCAGGGGATCATACGCGTGTCATACGCGGGCTTGACCCGCGTATCCATCATCTGCGAAGCGGACACTGCAGATGGCCTGATTTCGGGGCGATGGATTGCCGGTTCAAGCCCGGCCATGACGACTTCTGACGGGTAGGTGGCTGTCCGCGACCCTATACCCGCATCGGCATCAGCACGTAGAGCGCGCCCTTGGAATCCTTGTCCTGCACCAGCGTCGGCGAACCTGGATCGGCGAGCTTCAGCACCGCGGCCTCGCCCTCGATCTGCGCGGCGATGTCCAGCAGGTAGCGCGAATTGAACCCGATATCGAGCGGCTCGGACGCGTATTCGACCTCGAGTTCTTCGGTGGCGCTGCCGGAATCCGGATTGGTCACGGACAGGACGAGTTTGCCCGCCGACAGCGCCAGCTTCACCGCGCGTCCGCGCTCGCTGGAAATCGTCGACACCCGATCGACCGCCGCCTCGAAATCCTTTTTGTCGACGACAAGTTCCTTGTCGTTGTTCTGCGGGATGACGCGGCCGTAATCGGGGAAGGTGCCGTCGATCAGTTTCGACGTCAGCACCACATTGCCGATGGTGAAGCGGATCTTGCCCTGCGACAGCTCGATGCCGACTTCCGCCTCGTTGTCCTCGATCAGCCGCTGCACCTCGCCGACCGTCTTGCGCGGAATGATGACGCCGGGCATTCCCGTGGCGCCCTTCGGCAGCGGAAGGTCGATCTGCGCCAGGCGATGACCGTCGGTCGCAACGCCGCGCAGCGTTGCGCTCTTGGCGCTGCCTGCGCTGTGCAGGTAAATGCCATTAAGATAGTAGCGGGTTTCCTCGGTCGAGATCGCAAACTGGGTGCGGTCGATCAGCCGCTTCACGTCGGCGGCGGCGAGCGTGAAGGAATGCTTCATTTCGCCGGCGGCGAGATCGGGAAAATCGTTTTCCGGCAGGGTCTGCAAGGTGAAGCGCGAACGTCCGGCACGGATGGCCAGCACCGAACGGTCGCCGTCACCTTCCAGCACGATCTGCGCGCCGTCGGGCAGTTTGCGGACGATGTCGTAGAACATATGCGCCGGAACGGTTGTCGAGCCGCCGGTTCCGGTTTCCGCGGCGAGCGTTTCGGTCACTTCGAGATCGAGATCGGTGGCTTTCAGCGACAGCCTGGCGTTTTCGGCGCGGACCAGCACGTTTCCCAGAATCGGGATCGTGTTCCGGCGTTCGACCACCCTATGCACATGGCCCAGCGATTTCAGCAGTTGCGCGCGTTCGACGGTGACCTTCATTGCAAATCCGTCCGATCAGTTCACGTTTTGAAAATGCCGCGGAAAGCCGCAGCACGTAAACCCCGAGTTCAAGGCCGATTTGCTCAAATCTGGCGGGACCGCAAGGTGACGCGGAAGCGCGCCCGGCGCAAGCCTTGGCTTGCCCGGGTTTTAGCTTTTTCCCATATTTTGGCGGAAATTCTCCCGCCGTGCCTTATTCCTGAAGCTGGCGTTTCAGCAGTTCGACCTCGTCGGACAGGGTCGCGTCCTTTGACACCAGCGCCTCGATCTTGCGCACGGCATGCAGCACGGTGGTGTGGTCGCGCCCCCCGAAACGGCGGCCGATCTCTGGCAGCGAACGCAGGGTCAGCGTCTTCGCCAGATACATCGCCACCTGCCGCGGCCGCACCACGTTCGCGGTCCGGCGTGAGGACAGAAGATCGGAACGGCTGACATTGTACTGCCGGGCGACCACGCGCTGGATGTCCTCGATCTTGATCCGCCTCGGCTCCTGCGGGCGGATCAGGTCGCGGACCTCGCGCTCCGCCATCTCCAGCGTCACCGGCTGGGCGTTGAGCTTGCTGTGCGCCAGCAGGCGGTTGATCGCGCCTTCGAGATCGCGGCCATTATGCGTGATCGCCTTGGCGAGATAATCGAGCACCGGCTCCGGCACGTCGAAACTCGCATGATGAACCCGTGCGGCGTCGACGCGCGATCTGAGGATGCCGAGCCGCAGGTCTTCGCCGAGCGAGCCCATTTCGACCACGAGGCCGCCGGCAAGCCGGGAGCGCACGCGATCGTCGAGGCTTTCCAGGTCGGACGGCGGCCGGTCGGCAGCGATCACGACCTGACGGCCGGCGTCGATCAGCGCGTTCAGCGTGTGGCAGAACTCGGCCTGGGTCGATTTGCCTTGCAGGAACTGCAAGTCGTCGATCACCAGAACGTCGATGCCGCGAAGCGCTTCCTTGAAGGCGAGCGCGGTCTGCGTCTTGAGCGCGGCGACGAAGCCGTACATGAACTTCTCGGCGGTCAGATAGAGCACCTTGCGCTCGGTGCCGGCGTTGCCGGCCCAGGTGACGGCTTGCAGCAGATGGGTTTTGCCGAGGCCCACGCCGGCGTGAATGTAGAGCGGATTGAACATGACGCTGTCGCCGCGCCGCCCCTCCGCCACCTGACGCGCCGCGGCGTGGGCGAGCGTGTTCGAGCGGCCGGTGACGAAGCTTGCGAAGGTCAGCCGCGGATCGAGCGGCGAACCGCCGAGGGCGTCGTGATTGGCTGACGCCGGTACGGTCGCAACCGTCTTCAATTCAACGCTGGCGCGACCGTTGCTTTGATCCGCATGGCGCTGATCGGCTATCGGCATCTCTTTGGCGGGCGCGGCGCAGCGCAGGGCCGAGCGCACCATCAGGTCGATCCGGTTAACGTCGGGCAGTTCGGCCCGCCAGCATGCGAGAACCCGCTCGGCATAATGTGCCTGAATCCAGCTCTTCAGGAACCTGGTCGGCACCGACAGACGGACGCTTTCCCCATGTACGCTCTCCAGATCCATCCTCGCGAACCAGCTCGAATAGATGTCCTCTCCGACGGTCGTGCGCAATCGGCCCTTCACCCGCGACCAGCGCTCCTGTTCTATATCTGACATTTTTTATGGTTACTTTTCTGATTGAATAAGATTGCGATGCGACCGCTCTCCTGGGAGGCGTCGCGCGTCTTGTCTTGTTCCTCCGGCGTGTCTCGTTTCAGCCATGGCCGATCGTTCGGCCGAGTACCGCAAGCGGGTTCAGATGGCGGGAAACGAAACGAACGCGAGGTCAGCAGCGACTGGACAGGCTGCCCGGAGGCTGCGTGGGAGAGCGCAGCAAAGCGGTCGCGCTCGTGAGAATATCAGTGAAATAATAGAATGAATGAAAATCGGTGGTGTTGTTTTTGTTTGACATAAAACCCCCTCCTCGCTGCGATGGACCGCGCCGAGATGTCCTCTTACATCTATTTCAAAACTAGTCTGCGACACCCGACGTCAAGGTCGGGACCGCTACGCGTACTCTAACTCACCAGTTCAACCCGTCCGCTTTCTGCGGATATGCGGCTTGGCCTGAGCGTATCTCTCCTGTTTGACAGCGTTGGAAGTAAACGCCGCGATTGAGAAATTTCGACACAGAACATCCGTTCTCATGTTGCTATGAGTTGCCATTCGCCATCACATGGAAAGCTTCGCTAACGTACATATCGCCGCCGATATGCGCGCCCACCCAAGGTTCTCTAATCCGCACTATGTGAAGAGCCGTGAGTGCCGCGAGCCACCAAAGAAATACACGACACCCCAATTCTCGCAACGGCTTTCACGTCGCGGCTGCGTCGCACAAATCGAATGCGTGTCAGCGATGCGGTGCGCGCTCGATAGGTGCGGCAGCAACGTTTTGAATCTTCGCGCGGATTCGATGTCGTTGCCACAGTGTTACAAATTCGCATCGCGGTCCAAAATATTTTAAGAAGCCGTAAACGGGGGGATGCGCCGGCTCGTTTTGGAAGTGCTTCATTACACTATGTGGATAAGTGATTAGCGACGCGCATTTTTTTCTGGCTGTTTTTGCGGGTAACCCGTGCAGGCTGTGTTCCCGCAGCCGCCGCGCTCGCGGTTATATGCGCGCGGCAGCATTGGATATGACAGTGGCGTGTTGGCGCGAAGCTGACATTCGGCCTGACGGACGTGTCGGTCGGCGGAAAGCAAGTCGAATTCAACCGCATGGTTTTGTCTCAGGCGGTATGAGACTCAATCGTCGTTGAATTGGCATGCAGGCTTCATGCCGAATATTCCGCGTCATGGTCCATGACGCCGATCAAAAGTGTGTCATCGCGTGAATGTGCCGTCCTTTGACAGGCGAGGTGGCCGTGACGCATTGCGCGCTCGTCGCATGTTCCGGCTTGATACCTGCGACGAGCGCGCAAAAAACGATGAGCGCACAAAAAAGGCCCGGCAAATCGCCGGGCCTTTTGCTGAAACTCTTTTGACCGGACCGGGGCGTGCTGACGCGCGGCCTCTGGATCAGATTATTTGGCGAGTTTGGCGATTCGATGCGTGAGTCGCGAGACCTTGCGGCTCGCACTGTTCTTGTGAATGATGTTTCGCTGGCCGGCCCGCATCAACTCCGGCTCCGCGCGCTTCATCGCCTGGATCGCGGCGTCACGGTCGCCTTTCGCGATTGCTTCCTCGACGATCCGGATCGAGCCGCGCATCAGGGTCCGTCGCGACTTGTTGACGGCGGTGCGTCGGGTGATCTTGCGCGTCGCTTTCTTGGCGGAGGTCGTATTGGCCATGGTCTCGACGTATCCTTCGGCAGTGTCTCACTGCGAGGACCGGCCTGTGGCGCCGGCCATTCGATTGCACGAGTGAGCCTGAATGTGTTTCCGGTCGTTCCTGAAAATGCCACCCTCGAAGCGAACTGATTCGCGAGGTGCCTTTCTAACGAACAGCGGCGGCGGGATCGTCCCGCCGCCATTGGCGGTCTTATAGAGGCCATGTTTTCGGACGTCAACGCCTACCTCCTGGGGCATGCGCGGCAGGAGGGCTTTTCGAGCCTTTTGACCGCTGCCGAGGTTGAATTTCCCACGTTCGACAGTTAAGGGCCGGCTTCCGATCCGGCAGCTAAAGGAAGAGGTGACGGCATGATCCGCGGGATTTTTCGCCTGATTGGGCTGCTGCTGCTCGCGGGCGGTTTCGTTTTTCTGATCTATGACGGCGCGCGCTCGATCGCCGACCAGACGCTGCGGTTGACCAAGCTCGGAGAATTCTGGAACGACATTCATCAGGCCAGTCAACAGGCGGCCCGCACCCATATCGAGGCATCGGCGCCCTGGCTGTGGGATCTCATCAAGCTGGTTCTGAACCAGCCGGCTTTTGCGGTGCTGGCGATTGCCGGCATCCTGCTGCTGCTGCTGTTCCGGCCGCGGCGACCCCTGATCGGCTATTCCCGGGATTGAATGAGGGTAAACCATCAATATCGTCTGCGCGGCACCCACCGTGCGCGGTGCTTACGTGAGCCCGGTTCTGCCGGAAGGATGCCCCACGGCGAGTTCAGGGGTCCTACCCCTGAGTTGCGAGAAAAGGGGACCGCGGAAAGGATCGCGAGAAGCACTTAATGCCATTTGGGATCAGGAACTGGCGGGTTCCGGTCTGCGCGCCTTGCTGTCGACCTTATGGCGCAACTCCCTTTTCCGGTTATTAGCCCGACAGGACGATCCTGCTCCAGGTGCGGTCCGGCCACCGAGGCAGTCCCGCGCCACTTCCCGTCCCGCCGCTTGCGAAGCAGCCGCTTGCAAACCTCACGGGGAGCCGTTAGCTATGGCCCGCCTTCGAGACGCCTGTCTTCGAACGCAGTCGCTGTTCGCCTACCCGCGATTTCCGCGACAACGCGCCCGTAGCTCAGCTGGATAGAGCACCAGACTACGAATCTGGGGGTCAGGAGTTCGAATCTCTTCGGGCGCGCCAAAGAACACCGATAGCCCTCGTCAGCAGTGCGATATAGCCGCCGATTGCCGCGGAAACCGCGTCCGGGCAAAGAGCGGGGAATAGCCAACGGGCAAAAATGCGTAGAAACGGCGGCGTGAGGCGGTACAAAAGTTCAAATCGCTTCCGGTAGAATGACGGACTTGGTCGTCAGTGGGCAGGCGGATGCTGCAATTCAACATTGCCATGACTACGCTTGGGCAACTGCGACCGCAGACGATTGCCGTATGACTCAAAATCTATCGACTCCGCCGACCAATATATTCCCACTCGTATTCCGTTAAACGCGATTGCGCGCATACAGCGTTGTCTTAAAAAATATCTCGTTGAAATTCGTCTGTTTACAAAACTTGCGATATTTGGATAGCACCGTCCCTTGTTGTCAATAAAACTGAAGGCATCTCGCTTACGCATGCAATGATTGTTTCAGCCCGATTGCTTGCCGCGATTGCCTGAAAGGAGGCCTCTATGTTCATATGCACGCCCGTCGCCGAAATACCGGAATCGGGTTTCGGCTGCATTTGTCATAGTCCGGCTTTCGCCCGGCTGAATGCTTTGGTCGAGCAGAAATTCTCGCGCCGATCATTCCTGTCGTGCGCTGCCGCCGCTGGCGCGACATTGGCGTTCTGGCCGAAGGAAGCGTCTGCCGGCATTCCCGCTGAACCGACCAAGCCAATCGCCTTCACCAATATCAAGTTGTTCGATGGGAAATCGAATAAGCTCATCGAGGGCAAGCGCATCGTCGTCGAGGGCAACAAGATCAAGAGTGTCGAAGCGGTATCGGCTTCGGCACCCGAGGGTGTCAACGTGATCGACGGCGGTGGCCGCACGCTCATGCCCGGTCTGATCGATTGCCATTGGCATACGACCATGGCAGCGATTCCCATGTTGGATCTGCTGACTGCCGATGTCGGCTATATTAATCTGGTCGCGGCCGAAGAGGCAAACAAGACGCTGATGCGAGGCTTCACCAGCGTCCGTGACATGGCCGGACCATCCTTCGGATTGAAACGCGCCATCGACAGCGGCCTCAATCCCGGTCCACGCATCTGGCCGTCGGGTGCGATGATCTCGCAGACCTCGGGTCACGGCGACTTTCGTCTCCCTTATGAAGTCCCTGCACCGATGGATGGGCCGCTCTCGCATGGCGATGCCATCGGAGGCGGATCCATCGCCGATGGTCCCGACCAGGTGATGAAGAGGGTTCGCGAGCAGTTGATGCACGGCGCGAGCCAGATCAAATTGGCGGCGGGTGGCGGTGTCGCCTCCAACTACGATCCGATCGATGTCAGCCAATATACCGAGGCCGAATTCCGCGCTGCCGTCGATTGTGCCGAGAACTGGGGCACCTATGTCGCCGTTCATGCCTATACGCCGCGCGCCATCCAGACGGCGATCCGCGGTGGTGTGCGCTGCATCGACCACGGCCAGTTGATGGATGAGGAGACGGCAAGGATCATGGCCGATAAGGGGATATGGTTATCCTCGCAAGCCTTTATTCAGAACGAGTTCGCCAACCCTTACCCGGAGGGAACAGCAAACCGTGAAAAGCAGAAAATCATGTTCGCCGGCACCGACACCGCCTATGGTCTGGCGAAGAAGTACAAACTCAAGACGGCCTGGGGCACGGACATTCTATCCGACCCGACAATGACCAAACATCAGGGGGCCATCCTCGCCACGATGTCGCGCTGGTACTCGAATGACGAGATCCTCACCATGGCGACCAGTACGAATGCTGCGTTGCTGGCGATGTCCGGCCCGCGCAATCCCTATCCGGGCAAGGTCGGCGTGATTGAAGCGGGCTTCAGGATGTGATCGCGTCGAAAATGACCAAAGAGCACTTCTTCCCGAAATGGCTTAATGACAGTGTATGGCTACCCCGGCCACGACGGATCGGTTTTTCGTTAAACGCAAACCGCTTTAGCCCCCGACACGCTTCAGCTCCGCGACCAGCCGGTCCAGTGCGTCGGACAGCATCGGCCCGCCGCATACCGTGAGATCTTCGGGAATCACGAGGCGCCGCGACGGCGGATAAAGCTTTTCGAGCGCCGGATGCAGCAGCAGCGCGCTGCCCTCGTCCTCGGCGATGTCGCGGCTGTCGGATATCAGGATGAAGTCCGGCTGATCAGCCACGATGGCTTCGAGCGTGGCAAATCCGCTGGAGTGGCTGCTGAGGCCGGACGCGGCATTCGACAGTCCGGTGATCGAGAGCAATGCGCTGGTGATGCTGTCGTCGCCCGAAACCCAGCCGCGTCGCGACAGCGCCAGCACCCGATAGGGCTTGCGTGCCACCGCTTGCCTCGCGCGGGCGATCGCGGCATCGAGACGCGCGACCTGGGCTTCCGCGCGATCCGGATGCCCGACGAGACCGCCCATCCGGCGAATCTGCTCCTTCACGTCGTCGATCGATCTTGCGATATCGAACTCGGTGACCCTCATTCCTTGCCGTTTCAGCAACTCGCGCGTCGCACGCTTCATATAGAGGCCCGCGACGACCACGTCCGGCTTGAGCGTCAGCACGTCTTCCGCCTCGCCGGACAGCCGCCGATATGTCCGCGCCTCGGCTGCCGCCCAGGAGCGCGCGGCATCCTGCGAATAAGGGCTGAGGCCGACGATCTGGGCGGGATCGGCAAGCGTCATCAAAAACTGATCGGTGCAGACGTTGATCGAGGCGACGCGCGGCAGACCGGCGGCCTGCGCCTGCGCTGCAAGGGTCAATGTCAGGACGGCCGCGGCAAGGCCGATGCCTCTTCGTCCGGTGAGGCCGACGCGGTTCGCCTCGCAAAGACGATGCAACCGCGTGACAGGCGGCATCGCGATCACGCTTCCGACCATGGCACGATGACAGTTTCGCATTGATAGTCGGCCCGATAGGTCCTGACGCGAAAAATAGTCTCGATGATTGTCTCCGAAAGCGCGGTCGCGGGCGCCCCCTGCGACACCAGACGCCCGTCGGAGAGCACGAGAGCGATATCCGCAAACCGCGCGGCGAGCCCGAGATCGTGCGTCACCACGATGACGAGCGTTCCGTTATCGGCCGCGGCCCGCAGCCTGGTCATGACCTCGATCTGATAGCGCGGATCGAGCGACGCGGTTGGCTCGTCGGCCAGCAGAATTGGAGCTTCCACGGCCAGCACCCGCGCCAGCGCCACCCGGCTGCGCTCGCCGCCGGACAATTCCGTTACCGGGCGGTCGCTCAAACCGGTCACGTCGGTCGCCTGCATCGCCCGCATCACCGCCGCGGCATCCGTCCCGGTCAACCGCGCCGGATCGACAGCGCCATGCGGGTAGCGCCCGAGCGCCACGATGTCGCGCGCCGGCAGCGGCCAGTGCATCTGGTGGCCCTGCGGCAGGTAGGCGAAACGGCGCGCGCGCGCATTGAGGGCGAGCGAGGACAGCGCATCGCCGCAGACCTCGATCGTTCCGTCCGATGGCAGGAGGCCCGCCAACGCCCGCAGCAACGTGGTCTTGCCGGCGCCGTTCGGCCCGACCAGCGCGGCAAGGCACCCGCGCGGGAGCGCCAGCGAAATGTCGCGCAGGACAACCCGCTTTCCGAGACTCACCGACAGCGACGACGCGACGAGAATGGCGGCTTCGCTCATGCGAGGCCTCCGCCCAGCGCGCGACGCTCGCGCACGATCAGATACAGGAAGAACGGCACGCCGATCAGCGCGGTCAGCACGCCCACCTTGATGTCCGATGTCGATGGAATGAGGCGCACCGCGATATCGGCCGCGAGCAGCAGCGCAGCGCCGGTCAGCGCGCTCGGCACCATCAGCCGCGCCGGGTCGTAACCGATCAGGGGACGCATCAGATGCGGCGCGACCAGGCCGATGAAGCCGATGGCGCCCGCGACAGCCACCGCGCCGCCGACGCCGAGCGCGACGCCGAGGATCGCCCACAGCCGCAACCGGCCGACATCGACGCCGAGGCTTTGCGCGGATTCCTCGCCGAGACTGAGCGCGCGAAACGCATGGCGCTGGCTCATCAGGATCGCGGCTCCCGCGACGATGAACGGCAGTGCCAGCGTTACATGGCGAAAGCTGCGGTCTTCCAGCGAGCCCAGCAGCCAGAACGCGATCTCCAGCGCCGCGAAGGGATTGCGCGACAGGTTCATGGTCAGCGACGTCGCAGCTCCCGCAAGCGAGGAGATCGCAAGCCCCGCAAGGATCAGGATCAGCAGGCTGGCATTGCGTCCCGCGATCGCAAGCAGCACGAACACGGACGCGAATGCGGCGATGATGGCGGCGACCGGGAGCGCGAAGGACCGCACGTCGATCCCTCCAAGGGCGATGACCAGCACCGCGCCGAATGCCGCCGCCTGCGGCGCGCCGAACAGCGAGGGCGATGCCAGGGGATTGCGCAGCAGGCCCTGCAGGGCCGCTCCCGACAAACCGAGAATGGCGCCGATCGCGAGCCCGAGAATCGCGCGCGGCAACCGGATGTCCTGCACGATGATCCGCTGGACCTCGCTGCCGCCGCCGAACAGGGCCTCGAGAACGGCGACCGGCGACAATTTCACGGGACCAACACCCAATGACATCAGCGTCAGCACCGCGACGCCCGCACACAATGCGACCGTCACGACCGCTCGCCGGCGGGCCGCGATATCGTGCGTTACCATGTGGCGTTGGAAACGCGGCAAATCATCGGACCGGGTCCGGTGGCACAGTTCGGGAAACCCAAAATTCGGGAGACCATGACGACCCTTTCCGCCGACCCACCGTCGAACGCGCCAGAGTCTGGTTCAACAGCGTTGAAACAGAATCTCGCCTTTTCCTTTGATCGAGCATGATCTTAGCCGAAAACCGGTTGCCACTTTTCGGGATCATGCTCCGGAAGGCGTTACCGGCCGGTCTCCTGGCTTGCGGCCGTTGTCCGAATCCGCTCCTCACATGCGCGGCATGTTCAGCAGCGGAATGGACGCGGATGGCCGCTTACAGTTGCGGGGGCAGCCGCGGCGTTGGGGCCATATCCCCGCACCGCGTTCCCGTTTCACCTCCCTCGGGAGGCACCGATGACGCCGCAAACAAGCACAGCGGAACCAGCCGTGCAAGCCGCGAACGCATTCCTGCATTGGCGCGAAATCAGCGAGCTGCAATCCCGTCAGAGCCGCGCGAGGTAACGCGGCAGCTCCTGCTCGAATTCAGGGAAGTAGCGTGAAATCACGGAAATATCGAAGCGCGCCAGGATCGACTCCTTGGGCTCCCGGTCGAGCAGGAAGTGGAAAGCGGCCTCGACGCAGCGCTCGGGCGTGTGCTTGCCGGCTGTCAGCTGCTTGGCCTTGGCGTCAGACATCGTGACGCGGTGGCGGCTCTCGCCGTTTCCCTCGCGGATCACGGCCTCGAACTCGCTCTCGCCGACGCGCTGAACCTTGATCATAGGCGCTCCATTCAGCAGCCGGCCGGCATGGCGGTTCGTTATTGCTGCACCATATCCTGCCCCCCGCCGTCCCGGAATCGTTGGCTACGGGCGGGCCCAGGGGACCGGAAAGGATGTTCAAACGCCGGCACCTGGACATATTCCATCCGAACGGCGCGATATTTGAAAGGAATCTTTGAAACAACGGCTATGCAGGACGTTATTGATCGATCCTCGGGATATGTTATCGGAAAGGTGCTCGCCGTGCAGGGCAGCAAACCAAATTTCATTTATCGCGGCTAGAGGAAGATCAATGATCGAAGATGATGAATTCAATGGCTTCGTGATCAGCTCGCTGCGCCGGGCCCTGGAACACGGCGCTGAGGCTTTTAGTCGATTGACGCAAAAAGACGATTCGTTTCTTCGCGAAAGTTTTGCGCGTTGCAGTATCGTGTTTGCCTTGTGGCCCGATGCCCAGGCAAAATGCGGCTTTGCCATGATGCCCATCAAGCGCGAAGCGCCGTCGGATCCGCTCAACGTGAAGGGCGAGGTGATGCCGTGCCCGAGCAGAGAGGCCGCATTTGCATTGCAGGAGCGGTTTGGCGATCCGTCGTTGAAAGACGAATTCCAGCACTTCTCGGTCGACGGCGAGATTCCGTTTCCCAATCGTTTGAACTGAAAACGGCCTAAAAAAACGGTCCCGTCTTGCAAAAGACGGGACCGTCTGGTCGACAATCCTTAAAAGACCGCCCCGCACGAGCGGGGAGCGGATTCTGGAATTGCGAACCCTTCGGGACGCGGAAGCATCAATATAAAAGCATCAGTATAAAAGTCCGAGACCGATTGCCGCCAGAATTCCGAATCCAATGAGAAACGCCAGAAGACCAAAGCTGCCTGCGGCAAGGAATAGATTGTTAGTCGGTCCCTGCGGCATTCGATCCGGTTTGTCCATCTCATCCATATGAAAGTCTCCTCTCATTGAAAAGGCCCGCCGGGCTAAGCCGCGCAGCGGGCTGAGTTGGGTTCGGGGATTGCAGGGAGCAATCCCGTTCCACCCAGATAATGCGCGTGCGAAGAACGGGTTCCATAGGACATTCCCGAGCGGCGGGGTCCTCGAGCCCGCCCCGGAGTCCTTTCCGCTTCTGACGCAATCAGAAGCGGGGCTCTATGATTTTGATTTGACGCGTTTTCTTCACGCGAACCGGAGCCCATCCCCAGGTCAAGGCCTGGGACATGCTCGGCTTGAAAACGCTATAAACTCCGCTGGCGTGGGTCGGGACGTCGCCGACCGTCCCGGGTGAAGGACGCAACCTGCTCGCTGGTCAGGTCCCCTTCTCGACCGCGTGATCAGTCACGAGCGGAGGAATTTTGCGGCTGTCCCCTGCCAGTTCTTCGCGTGTGACGCACATGAATTCGTCCGGTCCGCAGCCCCACCGGTTGGCTGACGCCAGCGCATACGTCCGGCTTCAAGGATCAGGACTGTTCCAACGCGCGCCGTTCGCCGTTGTCTGCAAGTTTCATCCAGTCGCGCGCCATTTCCAACCAGGCCTGCTTATCGGCATCGTCCCGGGCACTCTCTGCCTCTTGGCGGCAGGTTTCGGCTCGCGCGCGATACCTCGCAATATCGTCGGCGGTTATGGTCACTTGGGTTTTCGAAGCTGGGATGAATTGACCCAGTTATCAAACTGGGAGGCCTCCTCGGCCTGCGTGACTTTCTTGAGCAGCGCGTCCTTTTCCGGACCCGGATTGAGTTTGTCCGCCTGCTCGCGGACCTTGCTGGCCCAAAAGGCCAGTCTATCGGGAAGGGTGGTGAGCTGCTTGTATCGGCGGCGCGGCTTGGCCATTTGGGGTTTCCGAGGTTGAGGAGAGCGAAGAGACGCCAGGTAGTGGGGGAAGGCTGCACAGGCCGGTCAGAGCCCCCGTCAACAGGATGAATCCTGTTATCGCGACGATGGTAAAAGCGCGTTCGACCCGGTCCATGGAATCGTGATACTCGCGCGAAAAGCGCGCGTCTGTCTGGTAGTAGACTCTGATGCCGGGACAGACGCCTCGATCAAACCGCCGAAGGTCGCGTCGGTTTTGATTCAAAGATTTCCGCGTAATGCGCATTGATCGCGGCATCACACTCGCAGGCGCGTTGCCGGATTCGGGGAAGGTCCAAGATGTGGATATGACCTCTCGAATACGTGATCATTTCGAGTTTTTGCAGATCCTGGGCGATCGCATTGACGCCGCCGCGCTGCACTCCCATCATCTGGGCGAGGAACTCCTGCGTTAAGTTCAGATCGTCGCCAACGAGACGTTGCATTCGCAGCAGCCATTTGCAGGCGCGATTGCTGACCGAGTGAGCCGCATTACACGCCGCCGTTTGCTGGACCTGCGCTAAAAAGAACTGCTCGTATCGCATCATCATGTCGCGAAGCTTCGGAACTTCCTGTGCCGCATGACGCAGTTTGTCCGAGTCGATGACGGAGGCATGCGCTGCGATTTGCATGATAACGAAATTGAGGGAAACCTTGTGATCGAGCGCGGCTCCGGCGCCGAATTGGCCATCTTTACCGATCATGCCGGACTCAATCGCTCCTCCGCCGATCAGTTCGACAACGCAGGAAATAATCCCGCCATGGGGAAAATAAACGTTTTCAATGTGCGCGGCTGCCTCGGCGAGGACGTGGCCGGTCTCCAACTGCATGATTCGCAGATGGGGTTCGATCGCAGCGAATGTGGGCTCGTCGAGCCTTGCCAATAAATCATTGTTGAAATGACTATTCGCCATAGCGCTTTCCTGAAATGGGCGGGAGCGCAATGGGCGTTCTCGTCACCAATGTTTTGCCTGCGAGGATAGGCCCTTAACGCATGAAGCAGGGATGAGGTTCTGTGCAGTTGTGTACATGACTCTAGTGTGGCGAGAATCATTACATCGCAGGACGCCGCCTCCGAAGAAGTCAGTAGTCCGATGACCCCGCTCGCGGATGATCGTCCCTGGGTCGTTCGCGCCGGTCCATCGTTTGTCGCAAACGGCCGGCGCAGGGCATTTGCGGAAGTCACGGTCATCACCAATATTCTGATGTCGCTCGTCATCAACCGGTCGGGCATGTTAGGCATGCCTGCAGATGAAGTCCTGGCCGCATTGGGCACGACATCGACGGGGCCGACACCACTCTGATCTCCAACTGCCGATGGGGAGAAATCGGATGACTCCCGCCAGATCCGGGCAGACAGCACTCAGGCCGCTTCTGGCGCTGAATTTCTTCATGGCCGACATGCAGGCCGGAATCGGTCCTTTTCTCGGCGTATTCCTGCTCGGTCACGGGTGGCAGAGCGGCTTGATTGGAACGGTCATGACAGCCGGCGGCGTCGCCGGCATGCTCATGACAACGCCGGCGGGCGCCCTGATCGACGCCACACGCAGCAAGAAACTGTTCGTCATCATTCCCGGCATTTGCACGGTTCTCGCGTCAGGCATCGTGCTGCTGTCGCAGGAGTTCTGGCTGGTGGCCGCGTCATAGATTGCGACCGCAATCGCGGGCGCCGCGATCGGACCGGCGGTAGCCGGCATTACGCTTGGCATTGTTCGCCAGGCCGGCTTCAATCGTCAGAACGGCCGCAACCAGGCTTTCAATCATGCCGGCAACATGGTGGGTGCCGGTCTCTCCGGATTGCTCGGCTGGCTTTACGGCTTCACGGCCGTGTTCTGGCTGGCCGCGGCTTTCGGCGTCCTCTCCATCGTTTCTGTGCTCATGATCCCGAGCGACTCCATCGACGATGACGCCGCTCGTGGGCTCGAGCATGAGGGTGGAGATGATGGCCACGCCAGCGGATTTCGGGTGCTGGTCGAGACGAAGCCGCTGCTGATCCTCGCAGCGGCCCTGCTTTTCTTCCATCTCGGGAACGCGGCTATGCTCCCGCTCTATGGGCTGGCCGTGGTCGCCGACAAGCATACCGATCCGGCAAGCTTCGTCGCCATGACGATCGTGATCGCGCAGGGCACGATGATCCTGACCTCGCTGGTCGCAATGCGAATGGCGGAGAAGGAAGGCTACTGGCTGGTCCTGTTGATGTCGTTCATTGCCCTGCCGATAAGAGGCGTCATCGCCGCGTGGTTGCTCAACAAGTGGGGCGTCTATCCGGTCCAGATCCTCGACGGCGTCGGGGCCGGCCTGCAGAGCGTAGCCGTACCTGGTCTCGTCGCGAGGATTCTCGACGGCACCGGACGGGTCAATGCCGGCCAGGGCGCTGTCATGACCGTTCAAGGCGTGGGTGCATCAATCAGCCCCGCGATCGGCGGCTGGATCGCCCAGGAGCTCGGCTATGGACCGATGTTCCTGATTCTTGGCGCCTTCGCCACCGTCTCGGTCGGGCTTTGGGTGATCTTCTCATCGCTGCTCAAGCCCGCCTGCGCCGGCAGGCCGGGACGTGCCACGCCTGCGCTTGCCGCGGCCGGCACGGCAGGGACCTGAGGGGCCATACCCCTGCGACCTTGAGGAATCCCCGAGAGCATCGATGTCTCTTCAAAATCTCCGAATGGACCTCATTGACATACTCTGGCCAGAAAACCGCTCTCGCATGAGGACTATCGATTCGTTATCCGATAACTGACCGAGAGGGAGCCTTGCGATGGAACTTCTCATTCCGCCTCGGCATCGAGAGCAATTTAGGACGCTCAAAGAGCACTACGCGACGGGCCCAACAAAAATTGGTCCCATCACATGGAATGGATACCTCAGGGTCCGCACAGACGATCAACGATTGATCGATGCGCTCAGGCACCAGTTGGACGCCCAGCCGCAGTAGCGCAATCGCAGCAACCTTTCCCGCTCTTTCGCGCAAACACGCTCCATAGCTTGTCGATAAGCGCTGCGACGATGTCGTGTGCTCAAACCGCCTAGCTATCTCTAGCGCTTATCTCGGGCAGCGAGAACGGCCGGTGCCGCGCATGCACAAAGCGCGATGCTGAATCCGAGCGATGTTGTCGAAGCTCAACCCTTTGGCGTTGCGGCGCGGTGCAACGCATTGAGCCAATTCGGCTCCGGTGTTTCTGGTGCCTATGTGACTCACCTCACGGTGCCCGCGAATGGAAGGCGTCATCATGCAGGTCATGGGAGACCAAGAGGTCCCATCCCAATGGAGGAGAAATCACCATGACTTGTGGAATGCGAGAGACGATTACGGTTAGATACTGGGGCGTATGCTGGAAGTGGGGTTTCATCCCCTATCCCTGCAGGAAGACGAAAACGGAGGTCAAATACCGGTACGACTTTCTCCCCTGGCGCACCAGGTTCAGTTGGTCGCCCTTCCGTCGCAGTTATGAGGGATGCTGCAACGGCACGCTCTTCGGATGGTCGTACTGGACCTGGTCGCCATTCGGTACGGGCAATGGTCCATGGATTACCTACCAGACGCTGACGTATTTCTCCGATTCGATGATCGGCTCGATTGGTTCTTGCCCGTTCAACAACGGTACGACCGCCGAGCCTGTATCGAAGGTGGCAGCCGGCTCGATCGCGCCGACTGAAGTTGCCGAGAAGCTCAAAGAGGATCGCGGCTGTTCGTGCGGCTAGGACCTTCCGAGCGCTCCTCACGAGGACGCAAACTCTGCCTGGTAACTCTGATCGACGCGGTCACCCGGAATGTCTCGCGACCCCGGGTGGCCCGTCGCATCAAGAGGGGGTTCGCACGCGCGCTCTTCACCCGGCCACGGCAGGGGCTTTGCGCCATAATATCGATTCTCAGGCGGAAATTCAGATTCCCGTGGTGAAGGACCGGTAAAGACCGGATGCCTCCGCTACCGGAAGCGAAAGAACTATGCCGCGCGGTCTCGTAATGCGACTTCCGCCTCGGCGTCCAGGTCATCGAGAACCGCCTCAAAGGCGACGATTGCGCTTTGGATCGAAGCGATTTCCGCAATCTGTTGCTCCGATATGGGACCGTGCTGTCCCATCAGCGCGATTATTAAGTCGCGACGCCGCTCCTTCAATTGAACAAGGGGTAATCCGTGGTCTTCGAGCACCGCGGGCATTGTAAAACCATCTCCAGCCGACGCCTGACCAATAGCTAAAAAGTGCTGAGACCAATTTTCACAGATGCATAAAATTATTTGGATCCGGCAATGATCGGATGCGCCTGCACGGAAACGTCGGGGGTTGGGTGGCGGAGCAGGGGGCTGGGCAGGCGGGCCCCTTTTGCGATCGAGAGCGAGGCGCCAGAGTTTGAACAGCCCCGGTGGAAGCTCGCTCTTGAGCGCGACTTGGACATAGGGTTCTGTCGCGCTTCGATCGCTGCCTGGATGCCCTTCTAGCTGCCGCCGCTGTACTCTGTGTTTCGTCGATACTGATGATCGTTCGGATCGATCATGTCTTTCCCTGCAGCCTTCCTGATTTCGCCTTCCCTGTCGGCCTGCTGCCCTGACGCCTGGTTCTGCTGATCCGGATTTTTCCGGCTCTGATCGGAGATCATCAAAGTCTTCCTTTGTCGCCCCTGCCAGTCGGTGACCACCGGCGGGCTGCGAAGGCGTTCTGACGAGAATGCCGCTCCACCGACCTCGGAGGCGGATGATCCTAAAAAGCTCAGGAACGCGACCAGCGAGATGGTTCCCATGATCACGATGACCAGGGCCCGTTCACTGTACGCTCGGAGATTATCATCGCTCATCTGCTTCTAACGCGGCCGCTCACAACCGGTTTCCGAATTAAAACCTTCGACGCAACCGGGGTCAACAATATTTCGGGCGGATCGCTCGATCAGGATGCAAAGAAGAAGACCGACAAGACGATGGAAGAGTTGACCAACGAGAAGAGAAAAGAGCTGGACAAAAATAAATAAAGTGGAGAATGGCGGCGACGAGAACATCAAAAGACGAGAACATCAAAATAAGAACCAATCAGATTCTGCCCCAGAACGTACCACGGGTGGTGAGAGCACCGCCAAGCCCCGACCGGCCTGGCGGTGTTTTGTAGGTCCCTTCAGTCATACAGGCCGTTTCCCGCAAAAGCATGCCACGACGCGCATCCGCGGATGATGGCAGGTGGCATCTATCTGGATCTCTGCAAGGTAGAAGATTTAGCCCATGCTTCGATCTCGCTCGCAGCTTCGGCTTTGCGCGCCTTCTCTAATAGCGCCTGACGTTCAGGTCCCGGATCCAACGTTTCAGCTTCATCACGTGCGTTTCGGGCGAACTCGCTCAGCCGGTCAGTTAACGTCGTCTTTCGGAGTTTGTCGAAACTCATGGAGTGCCCTTCACTCTTTCGAGTGCCTTTCTCCCCTTTGATTGAACAGCGGTGGACGTGCTCCGCGAACGCAATCTTTTCGCAGAACGCCGTTGCACAACATCCGTCCTGCGCTTTGGTTCCGTTCCGGCGCGGAACGGAATCTCATCATCCCGCGTTTATATACGGAATTGTTTGAGGCCTATTTGAAAGGAACATCCAATGATGCGCAAAGTTCGCCGACTGCTGGAATCAGCGCTGGGGCTGCTGATTCCCTCGCCGCCTCAGAAGCTCGTTCGGGCAGCTATCCGTCGTTCCCGAAAATAACCGGCATGCGAAATGGTCCCGGTTCTAATGAAGCAGGGACCATTTTGTTACTGCGTGCTCAGCGATACCCCGAGTATATGAGCCTTCGCCGCCGTTGCACCCGGGGTGCGCTTCAGCTTTTTTGCAATCTTCGCAACACCGGCCTTTTGTTTCGCAAGTAACTTGAGCGTCTTCACGTCGTCCCTGGTCCACTCGCGGCGGATGATCTTTGTCTTCCTGGACAAGTCAGCACTCCTCTTGATTGTTGGGAGCGCGGTTTACCACAGCTGGTCCGATGAGCAACGTCTGCTTGTCTCGCGGCGTGATTGACGGGGGCGCGCCGCGGCAGAACGTGACGGCCGTCGTATCACTGTTTCGTCTGTTCCAAGACGATCACCGCGCCGTCAGCGCCGGGTCGTGCGGCTTCAGGCTGCTGAATTTTCCATCGTTCCAGTTGGCGAGACTGACCACCGAGCCCATCCGGGCTTCCGCCGCCGCCACTGGCTCAGTCGATTCCAAAACCTTCAGGCCGCTCTCGTCAACGAAGAAGGTGTGATCGCCGAATAGCTCGCACAATTTCCGGGCGGCCGGATGGTCGTCAGGAAGAACCTGTGCGTCCATCTGGTTCAGGGTCTGTTGCACCTGCTTTGCATTGAGTTTCATGGCGGCTCCTGTGCCGGTTCGAAGGCTTTCCCTTGCCGTGCTTTATAAACGATGGCGTTTGATCAGGTTGTCCTCTTGGTAAACATGGTCAGGACGCCTTCCTTGTCGATATTGATGGCGACAACCTGTGCCGAGTTGCGGCCTTTTGCCTTGAGCGCGGACACGGCCTCCGGAATCGCCTCAAGCGAGGCCCGCAGGGATTTGATTTCCTCCTGCTTGGTATGCGAAACGAGGGCATCGACCTGTGAGCGTACGTCCGCTTTCAACTCTTCCACGTCGATAACCTGGATACTTCGAATTGCGACGCCTTCGTCGGACTTGGTCTGGGACTGTGAAGGCGCAGGTGAGGTTTGTGCGGCCGCCAAAGGCGATCCGGCTAAAAGCACGGCGAGGACTGCTGATAATGTAAACGTGCGCATGATCTGCTCCGGTTCAACTCGAGATGCGCATAAGATGTATCGTCGAAAAATGTCGAACGCCCGAGGTTTGTGCGGTCATTCGGTGAATCTGATATGACCACAATGTGCAAACGGAAATCTTCGGAGTTCTCCGAAAGCACGCGTCAAGGTGAGATAGACGAGTGGTAAGTCCGCATACGCTCCGCGATCGGGGAGGACGTGATCGCGAGTCTAGGCGCGCGCGCGTTCGTTGCGAATGGTCTGCAATTCCACCGGGCGATCGGGAATTGCGATCCGGAACGTCGCCCCGATGGTGCCTTCCACCAGATTGACGTCGCCGCCATGTGCGCGCACCAGTTCCGCCGCGATCGCAAGGCCGAGGCCGCTGCCGCCTGGACGCGCCGATCCCTGGAAGGCCTCGAACAGATGATTGCGCGCCTGTTGCGGGACGCCGGGCCCGGTATCGGAGATCTCGATGATCGTAACCGAACCTTCGCGTCGGCCTGTAATCCTGACCTGCCGGGCCGCGGCATCGCCTTGCGGCTGACTTTCCAGAGCCTGCGCCGCGTTGCGCACCAGATTGAGCAGAATGCGGAAAAGCTGATCTGGATCGGCATCGATGGTGAGGCCGCGCTCGATCGCGTTGATCCAGGTGATCGACCCTTCCGCGGCAAGTCCTGTTGACTCGCGCACCTCGTTGACGATCGGCTCGATCGCTATTTTCCGCCGGTCGGGCGCGGCCTCCTGCGCGCGACCGTAAGACAGTGTCGACTGGCAGAACGCGATGGCGCGCTCCAGCGAGCGCATCAGCTTCGGCGCGAACCGCTGCACCCGCGGATCGGGCACGCTGGCAAGCTGATCGGACAGCAATTGCGAGGACGCCAGCAGATTGCGCAGGTCGTGATTGATCTTCGACACCGCGAGGCCGAGCGCCGCGAGCCGGCTCTTCTGATGCAGCATCGACACGAGGTCGCGCTGCATGTCCGAGAGCTCTCGTTCGGCGACGCCGATTTCGTCGCCGCGCTGCGACGGCACGATGATCCGCGCCGAGCTCTCGGGATTTTGGTGGAAGCCCACGAGATTCGCGGTCAGACGCCGCATCGGGCGGACGAACAGATAGTGCAGCGCCAGATAGACCAGCGCCGCGGTGAGAACCGCGATCGTCAGCGAGACCAGCAACAGGTTGCGCGAAAAACGGTACATCGACTGGCGCAACGGCTCCTCGTCGGTGACGACTTCGATGAACTGCGCACCGCGCGGACCCGGTCCGATGATGCGGATCGCCTGGTTGCCGCTCTCCAGCATGGTTTCGAACGAACCCATAACGGCCGACCACGGCGTCATGGTGCGGATGTCGATGTCATGGTCGATCGCTGCCGGCAGATCCGCGCTGGCGAGCAGGCGGCGCTGCTGGCCCATCTTGATGGCGACCGCCCGCGCGCCGATGCTGCCGAGAATTTGCCGTGCGAGCGAATCGGGCACCGTGCCCGATGGCGCCGCGTCGAGCACCAGCGCGGCGGTATTCGCAGCCGCCAGGCGATCGTTGAGCCGGTTCATCCGGAAGTTGGCGATCGCGGGAACATAGATCAGGATTTCAGCGATCATCACCAGCGGGATCGTCAGCAGCAGGAGCTTGCCGGACAGGCCGAGCCGGCCGCGCAATGACAAACGCGCTGCCCGAACCCGGAGTTGTTCGATCGCCTGTGACACGGCTGCCCTCCGCAGACCTGCGGCAAACTGACAGTGACCCGCATTTGTCCCGAACCGCCGCCCGGGAAAACTGCTGAAACACGTAAATAATATAAACCCAATGCACGATTTGGCCAATTCGGCCAGCGCGGGGAAACGCTACAGGGCAAGATTGACGAAAAGAGGTCGCTCCCTTATAAGCCGCGCCAACTGTCCGCGATGGCCCGGCTTCAACCGGGGCGGCTCGTTCGGGCCGAAATTGGCCTGCTTCGGGTCGGCATTCCCGGGCTTAACCTCAATATCAGGCGACTTGCCCGGTCAGCGGAGACCCCCGTGAAACGGACTTATCAACCCAGCAAACTGGTGCGCAAGCGCCGCCACGGCTTTCGTGCCCGCCTCGCGACGACCGGCGGCCGCAAGGTTCTTGCCGCGCGGCGCGCACGCGGCCGCAAGCGCCTGAGCGCCTGAGCAAATCTCCCCGAGATTTCAACATGGAGCGGTTGAGGCAGCGGGCGGATTTCCTCGCCGTTGCCAACGGGCTGCGGGTGAACACTCCCGCCTTCGTGGTGCAAAATCGCAGCCGCGACGATGACGGCCCGATCAGGATCGGCTTCACGGTGACCAAGAAGAACGGCACCGCAACCGAGCGAAATCGCATCCGCCGCAGGCTTCGCGAATTGGTGAAGCGCGTGGGCGCCTTATCCATGCGACCGCACAGCGATTATGTGGTAATCGGCCGCCGTGCTGCGCTCGACCGCGGTTTCGCCGTCATGCTCGATGACCTGCGTTCGGCGTTCCGTCGCCTCGATCGCCAGCATCCAGGATGATGGCGGCGTCAAGATCGGCGGTATCAACGGCGAACCGAGCTGCAACCCGAACCGAATGACGAGATCCTGAACGATGTCTGACAACCGCAATACCATCATCGCCGTCGTTCTGTCGGGCCTCGTCCTGATCGCCTGGCAGTATTTCTACAACATCCCGCAGATGGAAAAGGATCGCGCCGCGCAGCAGGCGCAGAGCCAGACGGACAAGTCCGGGACCGAGCCGGCGAAAAATGTGCCCGCACCCGATCACGCTGAGGCCGAGACCACGACGGTCAGCCGCGATGCCGCCATCGCGGCCACCCCGCGCATCAAGATCGACACCTCTCGCCTGAGCGGAAGCATTTCGCTGAAGGGCGCGCGCATCGACGATCTTTTGCTGACCAAGTTCCGCGAGACGGTCGATCCCGCCTCGCCAGCGATCGAGCTGTTTTCGCCCTCCGGCACCGCCCATCCTTACTATGCCGAATTCGGATGGGTTCCGGCCGCCGGATCGACCGTGAAGCTGCCGGACCAGAACACGGTTTGGCAGCAGGAAGGATCGGGCGCGCTGACACAGTCGACCCCGGTCACTCTGAAGTATGACAACGGCGAAGGGCTGACCTTCCGTCGCACCGTCGCGGTGGACGACCACTACCTGTTCACGATCAAGGATGACGTCACCAACGCCGGCAATGCGCCGGTGACGTTGTACCCGTTCGCGCTGATCTCACGGCACGGCACGCCGGCAGTTTCCGGCTACTACATCCTGCATGAAGGCCTTATCGGCTATCTCGGCGACCAGAAGTTGCAGGAATATACCTACAAGAAGATCGACGAAGCCAAATCGGTCAGCTTCAATGTCACCAACGGCTGGCTCGGCATCACCGACAAGTATTGGGCCTCGGCGTTGCTGCCCGACACGAGCGCGCGATTGCAGGCCCGCTTCTCGTCCAACGAGGTCGGCAAGGTCAGGACCTATCAGACCGACTATCTGGAGGACGCGCAGACCATCCCGGCCGGCGGCAGCGGTTCGGCGAATACGCGCCTGTTCGCCGGCGCCAAGGAAGCCAGCGTCGTCGGCATCAATTTTCCGTTCGTGCAACTCGGCGGCTACAACAAGCAGCTCGACCTCAACCATTTCGATCTGCTGATCGATTGGGGCTGGTTCTACTTCATCACCAAGCCGATGTTCCTCGCGCTGGATTTCTTCTTCCACCTGTTCGGCAATTTCGGCATCGCGATCCTGCTTGTGACCGTGCTGGTCAAGCTGATCTTCTTCCCGCTCGCCAACAAGTCCTACGCCTCGATGGCGAAGATGAAGGCGGTCCAGCCGCAGATCAATGCGCTGAAAGAACGCTTTCCCGACGACAAGATGAAGCTGCAGCAGGAGATGATGGAAATCTACAAGAAGGAGAAGATCAACCCGATCTCGGGCTGTCTTCCGGTCGTCTTGCAGATTCCGGTGTTCTTCTCGCTCTACAAGGTGCTGTTCGTCACCATCGAAATGCGTCACGCGCCGTTCTTCGCCTGGATCAAGGACCTGTCCGCCCCCGATCCGACCCACATCTTCAACCTGTTCGGGTTGCTGCCCTACGATCCCTCGGCGGTGCCGTTGCTTGGCCCCTATCTGGCGATCGGCGCGTGGCCGATCATCATGGGCATCACGATGTGGTTCCAGATGAAGCTGAATCCGACGCCGCCGGACCCGACCCAGAAGATCATCTTCGACTGGATGCCGGTGATCTTCACCTTCATGCTGGCGGCGTTCCCGGCCGGTCTCGTGATCTACTGGGCCTGGAACAACACGCTGTCGGTGATCCAGCAGAGCTTCATCATGCGCCGCAATGGCGTGAAGGTGGAGCTGTTCAACAACGTGAAGTCCACCTTCCGCCGCAAATCCTCCGACAAGCCGGCGAAGACGACATAGAGTCGTCGTCATGGTCGCCGTCGCGCGAAGCTCGAGGGCGATGCGCAGCGTCGTCCCGACCACGACGAAGCAGTCCCGGAGCGGCCCGCGCCGTGCTGGATTGCTTCGCCCGACGCAGAACCGGCAAGGTCGATTGGGCCGCAAGCTCGGGAATGACTCCTCTGAAAGCCCTCGCATGACAACGGACACCGATGCGGAGCTGATGGAGCGGGGCCGGAAGCTGTTTGCCGGCGACTGGCAATTCATCTGGGCCTCGCCGTCGATCGAAGCGCTGCCGCCGATGGCCGGCCTCGAGGTCGCATTCGCCGGCCGCTCCAACGTCGGCAAGTCCAGCCTGATCAACGCGCTGACCGGCCGCAGCGCGCTGGCCCGGACTTCCCGCACTCCCGGCCGCACCCAGGAGCTGATCTTCTTCGAGGGGCCGAAAGGCGCTGATGTCCGTCTGGTCGACATGCCCGGCTATGGCTTCGCATCGGCGCCGAAAGCCAGGATCGCGTCGTGGACCTCGCTGATCCACAAATTCCTGCTCGGGCGCGCCAGTCTTGCGCGCGTCTACGTGTTGATCGACTCCCGCCATGGCATCAAGGATACCGACCAGGACATCCTGACCACGCTCGACAGGTCCGCGGTCAGCTACCAGGTGGTGCTGACCAAGGCCGACGAGGTCAAGGCCGCTGAATTGTCGGAGCGCATCGAGGCGACCAAAACGCTGCTCGCCAGACATCCCGCGGCGTTCCCGGATGTGCTGGTCACCTCGTCGCGCACGGGAGCGGGGATGCCGGAATTGCGCGCCGCCGTGGCCCGCCTGATTGGAGAACACCAGCGATGACGCACCTCGGTTGGTTTCGGATCATCGTGTTGGCAGCGGGACTGATGGGCGCCGCCGGCGTCATCCTTGGAGCGGTTGCCGCTCACGTGACGACAGGCGGCACGCTGGTCCTGTCGGCATCTTCGATGCTGCTGTTTCACGCCCCCGCCGCGATCCTGGCGGTGCTTCTGGCCGATCGGCAGATCATTCACCCGCGTCTCGGTCTTGTCGCCGCCGGCGGCTTTGTCGTGGGCGCGACCCTGTTCAGCACCGACCTGACGGTGCTGCAATTCCTCAAACACCGGCTTTTCCCGATGGCCGCGCCGTCAGGAGGAACGCTGATGATCCTGAGCTGGTTTGTGCTCGCGATCGCCGCCGTCTGGCCGCGCGCCACGGCCCGGCCCTGACGACGGAAAGCGAGCCGGCGGCTTTGCGGTCATGCCGCCAATCGGCTAGTGGAATGGGCGTGATATTCATCCCGCCGGCCAAGAGACCCGCTTCATGTCCGATGCCTCCAAAATCAGCCCGCTCGATCAGGCTCGCATCCTGTCCGAGGCGCTGCCGCATATGCAGCAATATGACGAAGAAACCATCGTCATCAAATACGGCGGCCATGCCATGGGCTCGGAGGATGTCGCCCGGCGGTTCGCCCGCGACATCGTGCTTCTGGAGCAGACCGCCATCAATCCGGTGGTGGTGCATGGCGGCGGCCCGCAGATCGCCACCATGCTTCAACGACTCGGCATCAAGTCGGAATTCGCCGCGGGCCTGCGCATCACCGACGCGGCGACCATCGAGATCGTCGAGATGGTGCTGGCCGGTTCGATCAACAAGCAACTGGTCGGCTACATCAACGAAGCCGGCGGCAAGGCGGTCGGGCTCTGCGGAAAGGACGGCAACATGGTCACCGCCTCGAAGGCGACGCGGACCATGGCCGATCCGGATTCGAACATCGAGAAGGTCGTCGATCTCGGTTTCGTCGGCGAACCCGATAACGTCGACCTGACGTTGCTGAACCAGTTGATCGGCCACGAACTGATTCCGGTTCTGGCGCCGCTGGCGACATCAAAAGGCGGCCAGACCTTCAACGTCAATGCCGATATCTTCGCCGGCGCGGTCGCCGGCGCGCTGAAGGCCAAGCGGCTGCTGCTGCTGACCGACGTTCCCGGCGTGCTCGACAAGTCGAAGACGCTGATTCCGGATTTGTCGATCAGCGACGCGCGCAGGCTGATCGCCGACGGCACCATTTCGGGCGGCATGATCCCCAAGGTCGAGACCTGCATTTACGCGCTCGAGCAGGGCGTCGGCGGCGTCGTCATCATCGACGGCAAGACCCCGCATGCGGTGCTGCTCGAGCTCTTCACCGACCAGGGCACGGGGACGCTGATCCACAAGTGACCGAGGCGCGACCACAGCAGCAGCGCGGCTTCAGCCACATCGACACCTGGGTGTTCGATCTCGACAACACGCTTTATCCGCATCATGTCAATCTCTGGCAGCAGGTCGACGCGAGGATCGGCGAGTACATCGGACAGTTTCTCGACGTCGATCCGATCGAGGCCCGGCGTATCCAGAAGGACTACTACAAGCGCTTCGGCACCAGCATGCGCGGCATGATGACGGAGCACGGCGTCTCCGCCGACGACTATCTCGCTTACGTCCATCAGATCGACCACTCGCCGCTCGAAGCCAATCCGGCGATGGGCGCGGCGCTCGAAATGCTGCCCGGCCGCAAGCTGATCCTGACCAACGGCTCGACCGCTCACGCCGGCAAGGTGCTGGAGCGGCTTGGCTTCGGCCACCACTTCGAGGCGGTGTTCGACATCATCGCGGCCGAGTTGGAGCCGAAGCCGTCGCCGCAGACCTATCGCCGCTTTCTCGAACGGCACCACGTCGATGCTGCGAAGGCCGCGATGTTCGAGGATCTGGCGCGCAACCTCGCCGTCCCGCATCAACTCGGCATGACCACCGTTCTGGTCGTGCCGGACGGCACCCGCGAGGTCGTGCGCGAGGACTGGGAGTTGGAAGGGCAGGGCGCGCCGCATGTCGACCACGTCACCGACGATCTGGCCGGGTTTCTGGCGGGGCTGACGACCCGCTCGGCTTGACAGGTCCGTTCCGGTCCAAGAGAACACCGCTTAGACAGCTGTACATGCAGTGAGCCACAGGAAATCCGATGTCTCTCGCTTCCCTTGAGTCCGCCGTCAACGCCGCCTTCGAGGCTCGCGACACCGTCACTCCCGCGACCAGGGGCGAGGTTCGCGACGCGGTGGATCAGGCGCTCGGCCTGCTCGACAAGGGCGAGGTCCGTGTCGCCGAGCGCGCGGCGGACGGCAAGTGGACCGTCAACCAGTGGCTCAAGAAGGCCGTGCTGCTGTCGTTCCGCCTCAACGACATGACCACGATCCCCGGCGGCCCCGGCAAGGCCGCGTGGTGGGACAAGGTGCCGTCGAAATTCGAGGGCTGGGACGAGAAGCGGTTTCGCGACGCCGGCTTTCGGGCCGTGCCGGGCGCGATCGTACGCCGCTCGGCTTTCATCGCGAAGAACGCGGTGCTGATGCCGTCGTTCGTCAACCTCGGCGCCTATGTCGACGAAAGCACGATGGTTGATACGTGGTGCACGGTCGGCTCCTGCGCCCAGATCGGCAAGCGCGTCCACATCTCCGGCGGCGCGGGCATCGGCGGCGTGCTGGAGCCACTGCAGGCCGGCCCTGTCATCATCGAGGACGATTGCTTCATCGGCGCGCGCTCGGAAGTGGCGGAAGGCGTGATCGTGCGCAAGGGCGCGGTGCTGTCGATGGGCGTGTTCCTCGGCGCCTCCACCAAGATCGTCGACCGCGAAACCGGCGAGGTCTTCATGGGCGAAGTGCCGGAATATGCCGTGGTGGTGCCGGGCGCGCTGCCGGGCAAGCCGCTCAAGAGCGGCCAGCCCGGTCCGTCCACCGCCTGCGCGGTCATCGTCAAGCGCGTCGACGAGCGCACCCGCTCCAAGACCGGCATCAACGAACTGCTGCGGGACTAGAGCATGATCCCGACCCGAAGGGCCGCGTTAGCGCAAAGTGGGAACCGGTTTTCGGATGAGATCATGCTCCATCAATAACGGACCACCTATGGCAGCCGACGCGCTCTCCATCGCCCGCGATCTCGTCCGTTGCCGGTCGGTAACGCCCGCGGATGCCGGCGCGCTCGGCGTGCTGGAGACGCTGCTCAAGGTGGCCGGGTTCGAGGTGCACCGGCTCACCTTCAGTGAGCCGGGCACAGCCGACATCGACAATCTCTATGCCCGCATCGGCACGAGCGGCCCCCATGTCGCGTTCGCCGGCCATACCGATGTCGTGCCCTCCGGCGAGGAAGCTGCGTGGACGCACGGCGCTTTTGCGGGCGAGGTCGTCGATGGCTTTCTCTACGGGCGCGGCGCGGTCGACATGAAGGGCGGAATCGCCTGCAGCGTCGCCGCCGCGCTGGATTATCTGGCGGCGCATGGCGGCCATCCGGGGAAAGACGGCAACGGCTCGATCTCGTTCCTGATCACCGGCGACGAGGAAGACATCGCCGTCAACGGCACCGTCAAGCTGATGCAATGGGCGGCGGCGCGCGGCGAGAAATTCGACCACTGCGTGCTCGGCGAGCCCAGCAACGTCGCGGAGCTTGGCGATTGCATCAAGATCGGCCGTCGCGGCTCGCAGTCCGGCACGCTTTATGTCGACGGCGTGCAGGGCCATGTCGCCTATCCGCATCGTGCGGCAAATCCGATCCCGGATATCGCCGCGCTGATCACCGCGCTGGTCAGCGAGCCGCTGGATCAGGGCAGCACCCAGTTCCAGCCGTCGAATCTGGAGTTCACCTCGGTCGATGTCGGCAATCCCGCAACGAACGTGATTCCCGGGCAGGCGCGGGCGAAGTTCAACATCCGCTTCAACGACCATCACAACCAGGAATCGCTGCGTGCGCTGATCGAGGCGCGGGTCGCCAAGGCCGCGGGCAACCGCATTCGAACCCGCATCGTCTGGGAGCCTTCGAATGCCGACGTGTTCGTCACCAGACCGGGCCCGTTCACCGATCTCGTGGTCGCGGCGATCGAGGAGGTGACCGGCCGCAGACCCGAGCTGAACACCGGCGGCGGCACGTCGGATGCGCGTTTCATCAAGGACTATTGCCCGGTGATCGAATTCGGCCTTGTCGGTCAGACCATGCACCAGATCGACGAGCGCACGCCCGTGGCCGATCTCGACAAGCTGACGCGAATCTATCGCGGCGTGCTGGATCGCTATTTCGCATGAGCGGCGAGATCCTCGTGCTCACCGCCATCGACGACGAGCTCGACAAAACGCGCGCGCCCGCTGGCGTCAGGGTGGTCTATACCGGCGTCGGCAAGATCAACGCGGCCAGCGCAACGGCGCTTGCGTTGCTGACGATGCGCCCGGCGCTCGTCATCAATTACGGCACCGCGGGAAAGATCAACGAGACGCTGCAAGGTCTGGTGGAGGTGTCCGGCGTGGTCCAGCGCGACATGATGGCGATGCCGCTGGCGCCGCGCGGGCGCACACCGTTCGCACCGGAGCTCGATCTTTTGACCTCGGATCAGGCCGGCGTCGTCTGCGGCACCGGCGACAGCTTCGTCACCACGTCGGATCCCTGGCTGATCGAGAACGGGATTGACGTCGTCGACATGGAATTGTTTGCGATCGCGCAGGTCTGCCGGAGTCACGGCCTGCCGTGGCGTGCGTTCAAATTCATCACCGACGACGCCAACGACCTCGCGCATCAGGACTGGACCGCCAACGTGAAGGACGGCGAGAGCCTGTTCTGGGAAGCGCTGGAACGGATACGATCCTCGGCGCCTCTCGCCAGGTCATAACGATACGATCGATGACCATCAGGGATGGCCGAGGCGGCCTCAAGCGCATCGTCAGAATGGGATGAGCAGTGGTCCGGCGCTCGATCCTGCGCCGGTAGTTTTCCGCGATGCGAGGCGGACGTCGGGAACGTCCTGTTGCGTTCGATGGGGGCCGTGGGTGGCGGACCCTCGTCCGTGACCGACGTCACTGACCCTCCCGGGAAGGCACTCCAATATGACCGCGCCGGCTGAAGAGCCGGTTTAGTTCACAAAGGAGATATCTATGCCGAAATTTTCGCTATCCGACATGACGACCAGACGGCCGAAAGAGCCGTTCAATCCTGCTCTCGAAGCACCCATTGCCTTGACGCCCGATCAGCTCGAAGCGGTAGTTGGCGGTCTCGTCAACGTAGCGGGGTCGCTGCGGGACATCGGCGGTCTGGGCACGATCATCGGTGGGGCCACGACCGGCGTCATTGCCCCACCTGTCAAGTCGCCGTTCCTCACGTCGATCAAAGCCGCCTGATGTCGTACGCTCCACCAAAAGGAGGGGCCCGCCTGACCTTGGAAACCCTCGATTGTCCGAGTGCTCAGGCGGGCGCCAAAGATGCTCGGGTCTACGGTGTACGCACCGGCACTGCAGACGCACCCCGCATAGGTTACCTGACCGAGACGCAGGCAGTCTCTGAGGAGCTATTGGCCCTCTCAGGGGCGGCGAAACCGACCGAAATCTTTCGTATCGCGGCGCCTTGCGCGATGACCGGTTGCAAACACTTCGAGGGCAATACATGCACGCTCGCCCAACGAATCGTCGAAGGTTTGGTTCCCGTCGTCAACGCCCTGCCGCCCTGCCAAATCCGTCCGACCTGCCGCTGGTTTCGTCAGGAAGGCCGGAACGCTTGCCTCCGTTGTCCGCAAGTGATCACTGACAAGCCCAATCCGACGGCAGACGAGAAGCGGATCGCAGACGATGAATAAAAATGCGAGGTCCTTATTTTAAGGACCTCGCATCGAATATTGCATTCATGGTTGCGAAGCAGGACTGGCCTACAGAATAGGGCCGCCCGACCTGGCAGGCACGTGAAGGTGGTCCAGAAGCCACTTCACGAAATCGGAAGCGGCATCCGAAGCGCTTGTCGGGGCATCACTGCGATTTCCCCCGGATACGGAATCCAGTTCGTTATCGGTCAACTCCTGAGGTTCTTGCATTGTAATCTCCGTTCATTGGCTTGCGTTGAGTGAGTTCAACTCTCCGCCAAAGTGGGACTCCTGAACCGGACGATCCGGGAGCCCCGCTTTGGATCGTCAGCAGACTTAAAAGATCTGCTGGATGCAGTATCCGATGCCGCCAAGCAGACCGCCGCCAAGGGCCCCGGGCGCGGCGCCGGGGCCACCCGTGGCCGCCGCACCGCCGGCAGCACCGGTCACGGCTCCGGCCGCCATCGCGCCGACCAAATCGCCCCAGCTAAACTTGGCTCCCGCTATGGAGTCGAGTTCTTCGATGGAAAGCTCGCGGATTGCTGCATTACCGTTCGTATCATGTGTCATCTGAGTTCACCTCTGTTAGGCGCGGAACTATTTCCGCAACCAGGGTGCAGCATGTCCTTGCGGTCCGGAACGCTCCATGACGACAGTCACAGACGCTGTCTTCGACTCGCAGACGAAAAGCTTGAATGACCTGTGCGTCCTGAGCGATTGTGATCTCTCTATGAGCCTGGTTCTGCACGGCAGCGCTACGACCACAGAGGCGACACGTCGAGCGATACAACATAGTCAAGAGAGACTGAGGGCTTCAGCCCAACGCTATGGTATCAACTACCCTGTGACCCAAGGTACCCGCCTTGCGTTTGCTGGAGATGGTGGTTCCCATGCCGGCCTCAACGTGCAACATGACGCTCGCGTAGCCCCATGTTGCACTTCGTTACGCCGTTTTCAGGCAAATATGAGCGACCATGATCTTGGGCGAGGCAAGCGGAATAACAAGGAAGCGGTTGGATAAATTGGACGTATCTGGACGCCGTCAGACGGACTCGTCGCGGCTTTTCTCCGTAGCGCCCATGATGGATTGGACCGATCGGCATTGCCGTGTGTTCCATCGTCTGCTGACGTGCAACGCGCGGCTCTATACGGAGATGCTGACCACCGGTGCGATCATTCACGGTGCGCGGAAACGCTTGCTCGGGTTCAGCGATGTCGAGCATCCTGTTGCGCTTCAGCTTGGCGGATCGCGCGCGGATGATCTCGCGGCGTCCGCGCGCATCGGCGAGGATTTCGGCTACGACGAAATCAATCTCAACGTCGGCTGTCCGTCCGACCGGGTGAAGGACGGACGCTTCGGCGCCTGCCTGATGGCCGAGCCGGATCTGGTCGCCGAAGGCGTTGACGCCATGAAACGCGCGGTATCGATACCGGTCACCGTGAAGTGCCGGATCGGGATCGACGATCAGGATACGGAATCCGGTCTCGATATCTTCGCTCGCAAGGTTACGGCCGCCGGCGCCGATGCGCTGATTATCCACGCGCGCAAGGCATGGCTTCAGGGACTGTCTCCGAAAGAGAATCGCGATGTTCCGCCGCTCGACTATGACAGGGTTTACCGGTTGAAGGCATCGCTGCGCGATTTGCCCGTCGTCGTCAACGGCGGTATCGGGGAAATTTCGGAAGCGAAACAACATCTGGCGCACGTCGACGGCGTCATGCTGGGCCGCGCCGCCTATCAGGAGCCATGGCGTCTGCTGCAGGTCGATCCCGAGCTGTTCGGCGAGGCGGCGCGGCACACCACGATGAAGCGCGCGCTGGAGGCCATGATGCCTTACATCGAGGATCAACTTTCCGGCGGCGTGCGACTACATTCCATCACCCGGCATTTCGTCGGCGCATTTCATGGCGTGCCGGGTGCACGGGCGTTTCGGCGCCATCTCGCCGAGAATGGCGTGAAGGACGGCGCTGGCCTCGGCGTGCTGCGCGCAGCGATTGCGCTGGTGGACGAGACTATGGCACTTTCGAGTGAGGCATGTCCTCAGGCTTGACTCGAGGATGGATGCCGGTTCGCGGATCCGACTCCGCGCAAGTTATTCATCGAAAGTCTTTTTGATCGCATATCGACCAGATCGATGACTGCGGTACCCTCAATCCCTCACGACCAAAAACGCCGATCAAAGCCCGAGATAGGCGCGACGCACTTCGGGATCGTCGATGAGCTGTTTGGCCGGGCCGCTATGAACGATGCGGCCGGTCTCCATCACGTAGCCCCGGTCGGCCGTCGAAAGCGCCAGATTGACGTCCTGTTCGACCAGCAACACCGTCACGCCTTCGTCGCGGATCGTGGTCAGGACCTCCATCAACTGTTCGACGATAACGGGCGCCAGTCCCAGGCTCATCTCGTCGATCATGAGCAGGATCGGCCCCGCCATCAGGCCCCGCGCCATCGCGCACATCTGCTGCTCGCCGCCCGACATGCTTCCCGCGAGCTGCCGCCGCCGCTCCGACAGGCGCGGAAACATCGCATACATCCGATCGAGATCGCGCGCGACGGCAGCCTTGTCGGTTCGCCTGTAGGCGCCCATCAGCAGGTTGTCCTGAACGCTCATGCGGTCGAAAAGCTGGCGGCCTTCCGGAACCTGGACCAGTCCGGCGGCAAAGACCTGGTCGGAGGTCATCGGCATCAGGTCATGGCCGTTCATGACGATGCCGCCGGTTGTGGCCAGCACGCGCGACAGCGTGCGCAGCAAGGTCGTTTTGCCCGCGCCGTTGCTGCCGACCAGCGCCACGATCTCCGCCGGATAGATCGTGAGAGCGACGTCTTGCAGGACCGGCATTCCGCCATAGCCCGCGCTGACCGCGCGGACGTCAAGCAGAGGCTTTCTGACCGCGGACTTCGCGTTCATATCCGCCTCTTGCCGAGATACGCCTCGACGACGGTCTGGTTTGCGAGCACGCTGCCGGGTTCGCCGTCGGCGATCTTTTCGCCATGGTGCAAGACCAGCAGCCGATCCGACAGGCTCTTGATCGCCTTGATGACGTGTTCGATGACTAGAACGCTGATACCAGTATCACGGACCTTGCGGATCACCGCGATTACCTCGTCGATCTCGACCAGGTTCAGCCCGGCCATGACCTCGTCGCAGAGCAGGACCTTCGGCTGCATCGCCAGGGCCTTTGCCAACTCCAGCCGCTTGCGGCCGGGGCCTCCCAACTCGTCCGCGCGTTGATCGACGAACTTGCCGAGCCCGACGAAATCCAGTTGAGCGCGGGCCTGCTCGCGAGCTTTCGCGAGTTTCGCATGCCCTCCGCCGTGACCGAACAGGGCGCCGACGGCGACGTTGTCCAGGACCGACAGACCGGGAAACGGCCGCATGATCTGGAAGGTGCGTCCGATGCCGAGCCGAGCGCGACGATAGGCCGGCATGCCGGCGAGAGACTGCCCTTCGAAAAGGACATCGCCAGAAGTAGGCGCGAGCGTTCCGCTGATCAGGCTGATGAGCGTCGTCTTGCCGGCTCCATTCGGGCCGATCACTCCGAGGATTTCCCTAGGCTGCAGCAGGAAGCTGACATCGTTGACCGCGATCAGGCCGGCGAAGCGGCGGGTGACACGCTTGATTTCGAGGGCCGGGGTCATAGCCGGTGTGTCCGGATGTTTTCAGCGAAATAGCGCCATCCCGTTTTGCGGAACCGCCGAAATACGTCTGCCAGGCCGCGCGGCATCAGGACGACCGCTGCCACGACGACGATGCCGAAGAAAAGTCCTGCGACGCTTGTGACCTCGCTCGACAGGAATTCGGAGATTGCGGAGAGCGAAAGCGCGCCGACTACCGGCCCCAGGACGGTGCCGGGTCCGCCGAACACCGCCATGATGATCATCTTGACGTTCAGGCTGATATCGAACGCGCTCTCCGGATCGATGAACGTGACCCAGTAGGCATGGATGCCTCCGGCCAGCGCGCTGAAAACGCCCGACAGTGCAAACGCCAGCGTCTTGTATAATGTGGTATTGACGCCCATCACTTCCGCACCTTCTTCGTTTTCGCGGATCGCGATCAATCCGAAACCGAAGCGGCTGCGCGTCAGCCAGAAAACAGTCAGCGTCGCCAGCACCAGCAGCCCAAGGGACAACTCGTAGAAGAGACGATCGTTGTTGAGCGGCGGCAAAACAAGCCCGATGTTCTGGCCGGCCAGTTCCACGTTGGAGACGATCGCGGTCATGACCTGAGCGAGCGCCAGAGTCGCAATCGCGAAATAGTGCCCCCTCAGTCGCAGGACCGGAATACCGAGCAGAACGGCGAAGGCGACGGCAAGCACGACGCCGAACACGAGGCCGACGGCGAACGGCAATTGCCACTGCGCCATCGCGATGGCCACGCCGTAGCTGCCCAGCCCGTAGAACACCGAATTGCCGAAGGACGCATAGCCGGTATAGCCGCCGATGATGTTCCAGCCCTGCGCCAGAACGGCCAGCAGCAGGGCGTTGATGCCGAACTGGATCAGAACATCGGATCCGAACCATGGGACGGCCGCGAGCACGGCGAGCGCCGCCAGGATGAGTATGATGCGCAGCGCCGTCACGCCGCTTTTCCGAGCAGGCCGGTCGGCCGCACGATCAGGACCAGCACCAGCACGCCGAAGCTTGCCACGTCGGCATAGGTCGGCCCGACGTAAAGCGCGGCCAGCGATTCCAGAATTCCCAGAAACAGCCCGCCGACGATCACGCCGAGCGGATTGTCGAGCCCGCCGATGATCGCGATCGCGAATGATTTCGCGGTCAACGCCGCGCCGATATAGGGATTGATCTGCGAGACCGTTCCGTAGAGGCCGCCGGCCGCTCCCGCAAGCGCAATTCCGATACCGAAGGTGACGGCGTAAAGATGCCGCGGCTCGACGCCATAGAGACGGGCCGCCACCAGGTTCTGCGCGGTGGCGCGGATCGCGCGTCCGAGCCTCGTGTGCAGCAGGAACAGCCACATGCCGACCGTCAGTGCGATGGCCACGCCAAAGGCCAGCAGCCGCGCCAGCGGCAGGACGACCGGCCCCAGCACGATGCTGTCGCCGGCATAAGTGGGATTGATGGTGCGAAAATCGGCCGAGAAGGTGAGTTGGGCGAGATAGGTCAGCACGACTTCCAGCCCGAACGTTATCAGCAGCGTGTTGAACATCGGGGCGCGGACGACCAGGTTCAGAATGCCCCTCTGGACGCAATACCCGACCGCGAACATCACCACCGCGGTGATCGGCAGTCCGAGGAACGGATCGATATGCGCGTAGGTGAAGAGATACAGCGATACGTAGGCGCCCAGCATGATAAATGCGCCGTGCGCCAGGTTGACGATATTCAGGACGCCCCAGACCAGCGCAAGCCCGAGCGCCATCATGGCGTACAGCCCGCCCAGAAGGACGCCATTGATGAGGACTTGCCCGAGCAGATCCAACGTCGTCCGTGCCCCTGTTCAGCCCGCGATCGTTCGCGATTTGCTTCCAGTCGTCCGACCCTAGAGCATTTTCCGGCTCAGTGGAATCCGGTTAGCGCGACGGAAACGCTCTCGATCAATAACCTGCAATGACTTGCGCGTATTCTGATCGCAAAACCGGTATCCGCCTTTGCGGAATGCGCGCTGACATTCGAATCCCGTTTGAGCGGGGCCTTTTGCGAATGTCAGTCTCCCCAGACCATTTGGATATTGGTGCCTCTTTGATGTTCGTCTTTGACGTTCGTCTTGATATTCATCCGGTGCGCGGCCGATCTGGCCGCGCATGCCGAATCCGCTCCGCTAGCGCGCGTTCCAGGCCGGCATCGGATATTTCGGCGGCGCGATTTTGCCGTGCACGCCCTGAATCGCCACCAGCGCGTCGCCCTGAACCTGAATGACGGTCTGCGGCAGATCGATCTGGCCGTTTTCATCGAACTCGATCTGGCCGTAAAGGCTTTCGAACTTCACTTTCGCCAACGCATCACGCACCTTGGCCGGGTCGATCGAGCCGGCATCTTCCATGGCTTTCACCAAAGCCTCGACATCGGCGGCGCCGGACGCGGCATGATAGTCCGGATCATAGTTGAACTTCGCCTTGAAGGCCGAGGCGAATTGCGCCGCGTCGCCGAACCAGCGGTCCTTGAGGTCGGCGGAGGGCAGCCATGCCGCCATGCCGAAAGCATAGTCGGCGTCCTTGCCGAGAGCTTTGCGGAAGTCCTCGCTCGGAACACCGACCGTGAAGGAATACATCTTCGGAGCGACCGCAAGACTCTTCGCCTGCCGCACAAAATTGAGAATTTCGGTTTCGTGGCCGGCTACCAGCACCGCATCGACGTTCTTGCTCTTGATCTGCGAGAGCAGTGAGTTGAAGTCCGTCGCGTTGGTGCTGTAGCGTTCATCCATGGCGATGGTGAATCCCGCCGCCTTCAATTTGGGCCGCGTCCCATCCGCGACCGAGACGTCGAAGGCATCGTCGGCATAGAGCAGGGCCACCGATTTCGGCAGTGGATCGAGCCCTTTCATCATCTCTATCGTCGAGCCGAAATAGTTGCTGGCCGGCGCCAGCGTTCCAAAAATATACTTGAACTTGCGCGCGAAGATCTGGTCCGAGGCGCCGCCGCCCTGGACCATCGGAATCTGGTACTTCTCCGATACCGCCGAATCCGCCAGCGCGAAATTGCTTGCGAACGGTCCGAGCAGGAAATTCACCTTGTCCCTTGAAACCAGTTGGGTGTATTGGCGCACGCTCAAATTGACGTCGGACTGATTGTCGTAAAGCTTGAGCACGAGCTGGTATGTCTCGTTGCCGATCTTGACCCCGCCCGCCTCGTTGATTTTGTCGACGGCGAGCTGATAGGCGTCGCGATAATACCGGCCGGTATTGGCGACGGGTCCCGTGAGCTGCACTGATGCCCCCAGGACAATGTCCTTTGCCAGGGCCGGACCGGACGATATTGCACCGAGCGTCATCGCAACGGCAGCGGCGGCCAGGGTGGCCGGCAAACCGGAAAACTTCAGCATGTGACGAACCTCCTCATCTTCGATGCCCGTTTTCCCGGGTCTTGTATTTGCTCGCGGTCAATTGCCCGGCGGGAATGCTGCTGGAGGATGCCCCGGAGACCCATACAACCAATGCGCTAGCACTTTGGTTCCAACCTCCGATGACGGCCGGACCCGCGTTGCGGTGCGGCCGGCGTGGTGCGCGATCTCACGCACTTCGATACCCTCAGGGCGCCTCGCGCCGGCGTCAAGTAAGGCTTTCGTCGATATGGCCGAGGAAGGAGAGCGCATGGCGCCTTTCGACGGGGCAAGCGGTCAGGTCGGAAGGATGCCCACCCGCATGGCATAGGCCGTCACTTCGCGGCGGAAATCGGCGATCATCCGTTCGAACAGCGCGAACGCTTCAAGCTGGAATTCCGCGACGACCTTGTGCGGCGGAAGCCGGCGATCCCCGATCCGGCGCTTGAGATGATCCAGACGGTCCGATTGCTCCGACCAGAGGTGATCGATCAGCGCCATCATCACCCGGCGAAGGATGTCGACGAACATGGATTCGCCCATGCAGGCGATCTTGCCGTCGATCCAGCGGTCGGCCATGGCGCGTATATGCTGTGCGAGAGCTTGCGCAGCCGCCTTGGGATCGGCAGATGGCGGATTGATATCGACGGCGAGGGTCAGGACGGACCGGACGGCGTGATCCAGTCCGGCGATATCCCATGGGGCGGCCGGCGCTGCGAAGCGGTCGATCAGATCGTCGATCGTCTCATGGCGGAGGCGCGTCGCCAATGTCAGCGTGTCGTTGCCGTCGCGGATATTGCGGCGCAAATCGTAGAACTCCTCGCGCTGGCGCTGGATGATCGCGTCGAATCGCAGAAGTCCGAGACGTCGATCGAAGCTGCGGATCTCATGCCGCTTCTGCGCGGCGCGGATCAGGCGGGTCGCGACCGCAGGCGCGACGGGTGCGTTCTGGTCAGGTCGTGGCACGCTGATTGCAGCGTTGGTCAGAAACTCGTCCTCCAGCGAGGCATGGAAGATGGAGCGTCCTGGATCACCCTGTCGTCCGGCACGGCCGCGCAACTGTTCGTCCATCCGACCGTGGTCATGATGCGTGGTGCCGATGACCAGCAACCCGCCGGCGGCGATCACCCGGGCGCGGGCGGCTTCGTCCGCATGTTCGCCGCCAAGCCGGATATCGGTGCCGCGGCCGGCCATTGCGGTGGCGATCGTCACCGCGCCGGGCGCGCCGGCCTCGGCGATGATCTGGGCCTCGCGGGCGTGATGTTTGGCGTTGAGCACCGCGAAGGTGCGCGCCGTGGCGTCGCGCTCCGTCTGCGCGTGACGTTGTCGCCAGCCGTTGGCTTCAAGCATCGCCGCCAGCGCTTCCGATCGTTCGATGGACGGAGCGCCGATCAGCACGGGCTGGCCGCGCGAGGCCGCGTCTTCCAAATCCCGCAGGATCGCCCGCATTTTGCCGGCGGCAGTGGCGTGAAGCACGGATTCGTCGATGCGGATCATCAGGCGGTGCGTCGGAATGGAGATCACATCGAGGCCGTAGATCTCGTTGTATTCCTCGGCGTCCGCCGTCGCCGTGCCGGTCATGCCGGCAAGCCTGGCGTAACGACGGAAATAGGTCTGGAACGTGATCGCCGCGAGCGTATGGGTCTCCTCGCCGATGGCGCAGCCTTCCTTGGCCTCGAGTGCCTGATGCAATCCTTCGTCGTAGCGTCGTCCCGGCATTGGGCGGCCGGTCAGCCTGTCGACAATGGTCACGCCGCTGTTCTCGATGACGTAGTCACGGTCGCGGACGAGCACGGCATGAGCCCGCAGCGATTGCACGACATGATGGAGCAGCGAGATCGATCCGATGTCATGCAGCGTCGTTGAAGCCTTCAGCAGTCCCTGTTCTCGCAGCCGCTGCTCGACTTCGCTGTATCCCGCTTCGGTCAATGCGACGCGACGCCGGGAATCGATCTCGTAATGCGAGGGCTGCAATGAGGCGATGACGGCATCGATCGCCTGATAGAAGCCCGAGTGATCGCCAAGCGGGCCGAACAGCGCCAGCGGCATGCCAGCATCGTCGATCAGGGTGGCGTCGGCCTCGTCGACCAACGCGAAGGCATGGCCGCGCTGGACGGTTTCCGCGGCGGAAAATTTCATGTTGTCGCGCAGATAGTCGAAGCCGAATTCGCTGGCGATCCCGTAGGTGATATCGCAACGATAGGCCTCGCGCCGACTGTCGTCGTCCATCTCCTGGGTGATGACGCCGGTGCTCAGTCCCAGCAAATTGTAAACCGGGCGCATCCAGCCGGCGTCGCGCTCGGCCAGATAGTCGTTCGGCGTGGCGACGTGGACGCCTTCGCCGGTCAAGGCATGGAGTGCGCAGACCAGCGTGGCGGTCAGCGTTTTGCCTTCGCCGGTCTTCATCTCGGCGATGCAGCCATCGTGAAGCGCGAGAGCGCCGATGATCTGCGCCGGAACGGGATATTGGTTCAGCGCGCGGTGAGAAGCCTCGCGAGCCAGCGCGAAGACTTCTTCCTTGATCTCATCGAGGGGAGTGCCGGCCCGGACTTGCTGCCGCAATTCGGCGACACGATCGCGCAACGCGCCGGCAGACAGCCGCCGGTGATCTGCTTCCAGAGAGAGAATCCGGCGGGCCGTCGTTTCGTATCGTGTCAGTTTCCGGCGAGTGCCGAAATTCAGCGCGCGCCCAGCCAGGCGCAGGATCATCGAAACTCAAAAAGGATCGGCATCGTGAAAGCGAATTGTGTGCCGCCGACCTCGGTTGGAGGCTCGGGTAACGGCTGGGCGCGTTGCAGGAGGTCGAGTGTTTCGCGATCGAGGACGTCGGATCCGCTGCCTTTAACGATTTTGCTGGAGATGACGTGGCCCTGGCGGTCAACGACGAAGGACACCCGCGACGTGCCGGTCTCGTGACGTCTCTGGGCTTCGTGGGGATATCGCTTGCTTCGCTGCAGGTGAAGGGCCAACTGGCGTTTCCAGCTCACCAGCCTTGCCTTGCGCGAGGCCGCGGCCGTCGGCGCCGTCGTGGCCGACGCCGCAACCAGCGGGGGCGTCGCGTTCGGCGTCTTTTCCTTCTCTTCCTTCTTTTCCTCTTCCTGCTTCTTCTCAGGAGTTGTTTCCAGCGCAACGTCGGGTTCGGCGACCTGCGGAAGCGGCGGCTCCGGCTCCGGCACCTTCTCCGTCTTGACTTCCGCCTTCTCCTGAGGCGGAGGAGCCTCGTCGGTCTGCATCTGCTCTTCGCCCGGCGCGACGTCCCGCGCCTCGGCGTCACGGAAGGACTCGGTGGTAAAATCCACCTCGATCGCCGTGACGGTATCGAATGTATCGCCTTCCGCGGGAGTCATGAGCAGGGCGGCCGCGACAGCGCCATGGAGCGACAGCATGGCGACGAAGCAGGTGCCCCAGCGCAGCAACTCGTTCCGTGTCATGTTGCGATAGCGGCGCGGCATACTCATTGCGGAACTCCGACTGATTGCGTTCCGCCCGCAGACTCAAGCCCGACCAATGCAATCTTGAGATAGCCGGCAGCCCGCAGGTCGTTCATCAGCGTCATCACATCGCCATAGGGGACGGTCTTGTCGGCGCGAACGAACAGCCGCTTGGTCCGATCCGATGACGTGAGGGCATCGAGTGAACCTGCAAGGCCGGTGCGCGAGATCGGGGTTTCGCCGACAGCGAGCGTGCGGTCGGCCTTCATGGTGACGAAGATCGGCTTGTCGGGGCGCGGCTGTTTCGTTGCCGTCGACGCCGGCAGGTCGACGGCAATGTCGACCGTCGCCAGCGGCGCGGCAATCATGAAGATGATCAGCAGGACCAGAATGACGTCGATGAATGGCGTCACGTTGATGTCGCTGACCTGCGCCATCTCGTCTTCGGAGGATGATTGCTGAAGCGAAACGCCCACGCGCGTTACTCCGCGGCTCGCTGATGAGGAACCATTTCCGCCCGGTTGAGATCCCTGCTCACCATGCGCATCAGTTCCGCCGAGCCGTCTCCCAGCAAGCCGCGGTAGCTGTTAATGGAGCGCGAGAACATGTTGTAGACCATCACCGCCGGGATCGCCGCGACGAGTCCCATCGCTGTCGCCAGCAATGCCTCGGCAATGCCGGGCGCGACGACGGCGAGATTGGTGGTTTGCGATTTCGAGATGCCGATGAAGGCATTCATGATGCCCCAGACCGTGCCGAACAGTCCGACGAACGGCGCGGTCGATCCGATGGTGGCCAGAATGCTGGTGCCGCGCGTCATGCGCCGCGCCGCGGCCGCCTCGATGCGGCTGAACAGCGAAGCGATCCGCTCCTTGACGCCGTCATGGATCATGGCGTCCTGCGAACGACGAATCTCGTCGCGGGCGGCGTGAGTCAGGATCGCGATGTCGCTGCCGGAGTTCTCCAGCGTTTTGTTGGCCTCTTCGAGGGAGCGCGCACCTTCGACGCTGCGGAGGTCCCGCATGAGCTTGCTTCGCGCGCCGAGCAATTCGATCGTTTTTGCAAGCCACACCGACCAGGTCACGACCGAAGCGAAGGCCAGGCCGATCATCACCGCCTTCACGATGTAATCGGCGGCCATGAACATGCCGATTGGCGTCAGTTCATGTGGCAGAATCGGCTCGGGGGCTTCGGCCACTTCCGTTGCGGGCAGAGCCTGATGCTCCATCGGCGTGGGGGACGGCGCAGTCTGCTGCTCTGTGGGCGACGCCTGGGACGCGGGCTGCGATGAAGGCTGGGCGATCTGTGGCGCAGGCGAAACTGACTGCGTGGCTACCGGAGCTTGTCCGGATGGAGGCGCCAGGGATTGCGCGTCAACGACATGAGGCGCGAACGAAAACGTCAAAAGACAGACGAGCGCGATCGCAGAAGCCCTTGCGGCGCGCGTTCGCTCGTTGCGCGCCATTTTATTGTTATTGTTCGGAAGGTTCAGAGACAGCTTCATGTTGGCAAACTCTATATTGATGCGCTGCTCTGGACTGTTCGCGCAGTGACGAAAACGGATGCGAAGGCATCCGAGGTTGGTCTACCGTCTGTATTTTTTGAATCAAACAGAGAAACGGCGCGAGAGTTTTAGAATCTCTTTAAGACGCGGGACGCAACGGCAAGGTTAATGCGCCGGCCGGCTTTGATTCGCTGTCCCGTCACAACAGGTTGCTGCCCCGCACCATCCTGCTCGGCGATCCCGAAAAGCCAGGCGCGAATGCGCGCTGCGATATCGCGACACCGATGAGCCTGCGACATTCCGTAGCAATCCAAGGCAATGAAAACTAGAACCTCTACAGACTGCTGCAAATTGCAGCACGTGAATGTTGCCGACGAAGGTTTTTTAGTTAATGACGAACGACATGTCGCGGATGCGATTTGCTCCCGTGATGTCTGCAATCGATGTCTGCAATCTTCAAGGATGGGTGGGGCGAATGGGTATTTCATCGGTAGGTGACGCGGGTAGTACGAACGGCGACGTGACGGGACAGTCGTCGGTCGTGGGTTGGAGCAAGGCGATGATCGGCATCGCCGCGGTGATGTTGATTCCCGACTCCGCAGATGCTCAACCGGCGACCAGCGCCGACGATCTTCCGCAGGTTCGCGTCACCGCGCCGAAGCGGCAGGCCAAGAAAAGAACCGCGCATCGTGCGCCGGTACGGGCGGCGCCGGCGCCGGTTGTCGCGCCTTCGCCAAGCAATGTTCAGATCAACCCCATCATCGGCGACGGACATGGCGTCACCGGTTATCAGGCTCCCGCGCAGGCCGGTATTTCACGCATCGGCACGCCGCTGCGCGACACCCCGCAAACCGTCAACGTGGTGACGCAGCAGGTCATTCGGGATCAGAATCTCACCAGCATGGAGGAAGCCCTGCGGACGGTGCCGGGCATCACGTTCAGCGCCGGCGAAGGCGGACAGCAGGGCGACAGCCCGTTCATCCGCGGCTTCACCGCGCGCGGCGACATGTATCGCGACGGCTTGCGCGATCCCGGCTGGTACAACCGCGACCTGTTCAGCGACGATCGCGTCGAAGTTCTCAAGGGGCCGTCCTCGTTCGCGTTCGGCCGCGGCTCGACCGGCGGCGCGATCAATACGGTTTCCAAGCTTCCGACCGGCGCGACGTTCTTCGACGGAGCGATCAGCGGTACCAGCGCTGCAGGCTATCGCGGCACCATCGACGCCAGCGGCAAGCAGGGCAACGTCGCCGGCCGTATCGCCGCGCTCTATCAGGACGTTCCCACGCCGGATCGCGACAATGTTTTCACGCGACGTTGGGGCGTCGCGCCATCGGTCGCTTTCGATGTGACCGACCGCGACAAGATCACGCTGAGTCATATTTATCAGGGCGAAGAAAGCGTTCCCGACTACGGTCATCCATGGTTGCCTGCGCCTCAGGTGAACGCGGCCGGCACGGGGGTCACCGCGGGCTATTATGGCAACGGTCGCGCCGTCACGCCGATACCGGTGCCGCGCAATACCTTCTACGGCAATACGGTCGGGCCATATCGCGATCTCGTGGAGACCACCACCAACATCACGACGCTCAAGTTTGACCACGACTTCGACAACGGCTTCAAGCTGACCAACGCCACGCGGTATGTCGATAACCAGCGCTATGCCGCGCCGACGCCGCCGCGCGGCCTTGGCAGCAGCGCGAATACCGCCTTCACGAACACGGCGGCCAGCCCGCTTTCTCCGGCGTTCTATAATTATCCCGTCGATCAGATGACCTTGTCGCAGGAGCACTGGAATACGCAGACCAACGACACTCTGCTGATCAACCAGACCGATCTCGTCGGAAAATTCGACACCTGGGGGCTGACCCATACCCTCGCCACCGGCATCGAGGCCAGCCATCAGACCCGCTACCAGCGTGGGCGAACAAATTTCTGGTGTGTATCGACCCCGGGCGTCTATTGCCGGACCAGCGTGATCGATCCGGTATCGCAACCGGTCTATCAGAGTCCGTTCGGTAACGTGAATCGCACCAATCTCGACACGATCGCGGTCTATGCGTCCGATCAGATCAAGATCAACCGGTATTTCGAGTTGCTTGGCGCGGTCCGCTACGACGATGTCACCGCGTCTTATCGGGATCCGCTGAACGCGACGCCCGCCAACCGAGCGCTGGATTCGCATGACCGGCAGACGAGCTGGCGTGTCGGCGGTGTTTTCCATCCGACCGAGCAGTCCAGCGTCTATGTGGCGCATGGCACGGCGTTCAATCCGTCGGCGGAATTCGGAACGCTGACCTCGGGCACGGTATCGCTGGCGCCTGAAACCAGCACCACGACGGAGGTCGGCACCAAGATCGATTTCCTGCAGGGACGGCTGAGCTATACGGCGGCGCTGTTCCATATCCTCAAGGAGAACGCGCGCATCGCCAATGCCGGACCGGACGCGGCGACCATGCCCACCATCCTGGCGGGCGAGCAGCGGGTGCAAGGCTTCGAAACCGGGTTGGCAGGAAAACTGACCGACCTGTGGCAGATCTTCGCCGGCTACACCTACCAGGATTCCAAGATCGTCAACGTTCCCGTGACGGCTTCGGCGGCGGATCGCTATTCGGTCGGCAAGCAGTTGCCTAACACGCCGGAGCAGGCTTTCAGCCTGTGGACCACCTATGATTTCACGCCGCAACTGACGGTCGGCGGAGGCGCCACCTATCAATCGAAGGCCTTTGCCAACACGGCCAACACGATCTATGTGCCCTCATACTGGAAGTTCGATCTGATGGCGAACTACAAGGTCACAAGGGAATCGACCTTGCAACTCAACATCTACAATCTGACGGATGAGCACTACTACGCACAATACTACGGCGGCCATGCGGTTCCGGCGGCCGGTCGTTCCGCTGTCCTGACCTATCGCTATCGCTTCGAGCCGCCGCCGCCGGTTGTCGATTATCCGGTGAAGGCTGCGCGTTACGTGAGCAAGTAGTCGGCGGCAATGCCGGCCGCAGGGTGAGCTATCAGGGCCGGCGTCGCAAGGCGCCGGCTTTTTTCTGAAGGAAGGTCGCGGTGCTGGTTCGAATCCCGAATGTCCTCTCTCCCGAGCAGGTGAAACGCTGCCGCGAGGTGCTGGAACGGGCCGCCTGGGCGGATGGACGTATCACCGCCGGGCATCAATCGGCCCAGGTCAAGCGCAACCTGCAACTGCCCGAAGGTACGCCCGAAGCCCGCGAACTCGGCGACATGGTGCTGTCGGCGCTCAACCGGAATCCGCTGTTCATGTCAGCGGTCTTGCCGAAGACGATCTTTCCGCCGCTGTTCAATCGATACGACGCGGATGGGGAGATGAATTTTGGCTCCCACGTCGACAACGCCATTCGCACCATTCCCGGAACCGGAAGACGCGTGCGCACCGACGTGTCGTCGACCCTGTTCCTGTCGTCGCCCGAAGAATACGATGGCGGCGAACTGGTGATCGAGGACACCTATGGTTCGCATTCGGTGAAGCTGCCGGCCGGGGACATGATCGTGTATCCCGGCACCAGCGTTCACCTTGTCACCAAGGTGACTCGCGGTACGCGTCTCGCGTCATTTTTCTGGACCGAGAGCATGATCGCCGAGGTCACGAAACGCGCGATGATGTTCGACCTGGATATGTCGATCATTCGCCTCAACGCCGACCATCCCGAACACCCGTCCCTGGTGTCGCTGACCTCGCTGTATCATAATCTGCTGCGGCAATGGGCGCTGACCTGACTTTCAAGCCAGCATGGCGTCGAGAGCGGGCGTGGTTTGTTCAACGATGCTGTCGCTGTCGCGGTCCGCGAAGCGAATGAGCGCCGCCAGTTGGTGCCTGACGGCGAAATCGGTTCCGGCGTCCGGCCCAAGCACCATCAGCGCCGTCGCGTAGGCATCCGCTTCCATGCAGGAGCGATGCAGGACGGTCGCGGTGACCATGCCGTTGGCGATCGGCCATCCGGTTCGCGGATCGAGCGTGTGGGAGAAATGCCGCGCGTCGTGAGCGAAGCCGCGTTCGCAGCCGGATGTCGCGATCGCGAGGTCGTGCAAGGCAACGAGCATCGGCTGGGCCGCGACGTCCGCCGCAGCCTCGGCGGGCCGGTCGATCTCGACCCACCACGGGCTGCCGTCGGGTTTGACTCCGTGCCCCCGCAATTCGCCGCCGATTTCCACCAGGGCATTGTGAATGCCAAGCTCGAGCAGGGTTTCCGCCAGCAGATCGACGGCGAAGCCCTTGGCGATACCGCAGAGATTGACCGGCCCGCGATTGTCGCGACGCAGGCGGCGGGCTCCGGCGTCGAACTCGAGTTGCCGCCATCCGCAAGCCTGATGGAGTCGGGCAATCTCATCCGGCGGCGGCGGCGCTGTGCGGGGTCCGCTCGGGCCGAAACCCCAGAGATCGATCAGCGCTCCCATGGTCGGGTCATAGGCTCCGCCCGATTCCTGTGCGATGCGCAGCGCGCCCGCCATCACCTGGCTGAGCTCGCGCGGCAGGTCCTGCCATTGATTCAGCGGCAGCCGGTTGAACCGGCTGGTGTCGGACTGGTCCTCCCACGGGCTCATCTGCGCGATGACGCGATCGAGCGCGAGGGGAATTGTCCGGCGCAGCGTTTGCGCGCTCGCGGCCGAACCGACGAAACGGCACGACCATGTGGTGCCCATGGTCGCGCCGCTGAGGTCCTGAATGCGTCCGCCCGCCGGAATGGCCGGCGGACTCGCCGGCATTGTCGGGATCGCCACTCGCCGGGCGACTGACGCTCTCATCGGTTTGTTACTGCGGCAGCACTTCGACCGTGACGGCGTAGCTGCTGCGACGCTGGGCGTTCTTGATCTTGCTCTTGTCGTCGCGCACTGACGCGCTCATCCAATAGAAGCCGGGCGCCGGCCAGGTGACGCTGAAGGTGCCGGTCTCGTCGGCGGTGGCCTTGGTGTCATTCAGCGCGTCGCGATAGCGAATCCCGCCCGGGACGATCTCGACCGCGACGCCTTTGGCGGGCTGCCCATCCAGCATCAGGCGGAACGTCGCCTTCTCGCCGGCGACAAGATTGTTCGGATGGGTGACAGGAACCATTTCGAGCCCGACGCCCGTCGGCTTCAGCGTCTCGACGGAAGGCTTGCCCGATGTGACGAAGGATTCGATGCGGCCGCGGCTTTCCGTAACCTTCACGTCGGTTGCATTGGCAGGAATGGCCGAGGCGAGTTCCTCGGGCTTGCCGCGCCAGCGCTTGTTCTGCCCGTCCACCTTGTAGCTGGCGAACAGGCCTTGGTTGGCCACCGTCAATTTGTAGGTGCCGGGCTGCGCCAGCTTGAAATCGAAGGAGCTGCGAAAATGGCTTTTTGCCACGTTCTCCGGCGTGATGGCCTTGCCGTCAGGGCCTTCGATCGAGAGGTTGTCGAGCTGCAACGGATTATGCTCGAAGTAGAACAGGTCGTTGGAGACGGCAGCGTCGACCGTGACCCAGAGGTCTGATCCGGACAATACCGTGGCTGACGGCAGCAGCCAGCCGCGATGTGCCTGCGCGGGCAGAGCCAGCAGTGAAGCGGTCGCTGCGATCAGGGCGAGCTTGAGAGGGTTGGTCATGGCGAAATCCTTATCCATGAAAGCTGAGGGGCGACAATGCGCGGCGTATTCGTGGGCGGCAGATCAGGGGGTCAGCTTCAATGAGACCGAGCCAAGCTCGCGTTCGCCCTTGGCCTCGCCGTTCGCCGGGGCTTTCGGCGGCCATTCGAACGGAATTTTCAGAAGCTCGCGGCCGCCGACTTCGCGCGCGGCCTCGATGACGAGCTGGTAGCTGCCGGGAGTGAGCCCGTCGATGGGCTTTGACGCGCTATCGAACTTGATCTGGTGAGTGCCGGGCGCGCGGGTCGGACTCGACAGGCCATCGGTCGGCATCGTCAGCTCGCGGCCGGTGCGGCGCCACCATTGCCGCAGATCCTTGAGCCACTTGGTGCCCTCGTTGTCCTTGTGCTTGACGTCGTACCACACGGCAAGATTCGTGATCTTGCCGCCGTCGGCCTTTTCGACCCACATGGCGACGTAGGGCTTGTGATACTCGACCACGCTGAGCTGCGGAATATCGATGCTGATCGTGGCTTCGGAAGCCAGCGACGAACCGGCGGCAAGGGTGGTGAGTGCGGCGGAAATCAGGAGACGCATTGTTGACCTTCTATCCATGAATGAGAAGAACGGCGAGCAGCATCGGAATGATCAGGCCCATGCCGACGACGGGCCAGGTGGCCGGCCGCCGCTTGGAGTGAAGCTGCAGCAGCAAGAGGCCTGTGACACAGAAGATGGTCGCGGCGATCGCGAACGCGTCGATGAACCAGCTCCACGCCTTGCCGGCATGGCGGCCCTTGTGAAGATCGTTGAGATAGGCAATCCAGCCGCGCGTCGTGATCTCATACGACACCGCGCCGCTATCGCGCTGGACGCTCAGCCAGGCATCGCCGCCGGGCTGCGGCAGAGCGACATAGACCTCATCGGCCGACCATTCGGTGTCGCGGCCGGCGGTATTGACGCCGACTTCGCGCTGCAACCACGCGCTGATTGCCGGCGGCAGAGGTGCCTTGGCAGCGGCGGGCTCGGATTTCAGATCGGCGATCATGGCAGGTGGAAGCTGCGCCTCATGCGTCGCAACGCTCGGCTTCCCTTCGATCCGTCCGGAATTGTTCAGTGTGATCCCGGTCAACGCGAACATCAGCATCCCGATCAGACAGAGACCCGAGCTGATCCAATGCCATTGGTAGAGCTGGTTGATAAGGAACGCGCGACGTTTCTTTCGCTTCCAGAGTTCGTCGCCGTCGACTGTCAATCTGTCCGGGTTGTCCATTCGTATCGTCGCTGTTGCCAGATCGTGCAAATCGAACAGTGCGAGCGGCACCTTTCAGATCAGCGCAAATTGTTTAGCGAAGCCGACATCGCTTTACTACAGGACGAAATTAGGTTCGTTCTAAACTGGCCTGCGCTGTTCTGTCGCTATGCCGATCAGTTCTCCGACATCGTCGCCGAAGTGCGTCTCCGACGTGACGAGCTGCGAGCGAACGCCGGCACGCATTGAGGATCGATAGGCGACATCGCAGATATACGGACCCGAGACGGGAATGCGGCGCGTCGCCTGATCGTTTGTTGTCGCTTCCGCGCGCGTCTCGATCCAGACCGTTGCTGGCTGCAGGGCGCGGTTCACGGCGGGGGAAGTCGAAACCGGACGCGTCCCGCCGGTGTTTGGCCGGACCGGGGGTGGAAAATACGACCCCGACAGACTGGAATGCCGGTGGCATATTTTCTATACATCGAGCGCAAATGACTTGCGTCAGGATATTCAAGGTGAGGAGACGATGACCTCGACGATCGACAGGGATGGCGCGGCCGAAAGCCGGGCATTCGAAGCGGATGTCGCCAAGCTGCTCCAGATGATGGTGCATTCGGTCTATTCCGACAAGGACGTGTTCTTGCGGGAGTTGATTTCGAATGCTGCGGACGCCTGTGAGCGGCTGCGCTACGAGGCGATCAGCAATCCTGCTTTGCTCCCGGACGACACCAGACCGCAGATCACTCTCGCGATCGATGCCGAAGCGCGGCAATTGACGGTCGAGGACAACGGCATCGGCATGAGCCATGACGAGATGGTCGATGCGCTGGGAACAATCGCCCGCTCGGGTACCAAGGCTTTCATCGAGCAGGCCAAAGCTGCCGAAGCGGGCGAGGGCGTGAATCTGATCGGCCAGTTCGGGGTCGGCTTCTACTCCGCCTTCATGGTGGCGGATCGGGTCGACGTGATCTCGCGGCGTGCCGGTGCAAGCGAGGCGTGGCGCTGGTCGTCCGACGGGAAGGGGACATTCACGGTCACGCCGGTGGATGTGAGCGAGGCGCCTGCGCGAGGCACCCGCGTGACGCTTCATCTCACGGAAGATTCCAAGGCGTATACCGACCGGACCAAGCTCGAACAGATCGTCAGGGATCAATCGGGCCATGTGCCTGTTCCGATCGTGCTTGTCGAAAAGCCCGGCGCCGCCGCGACGGAAATCGCGGATGGCGCGGCGTTGTGGACCAAGCCGCGCGGCGAGATCAGCGCTTCCGAATACGCCGATTTTTACCGCAGCGTGGCGGGTCAATTCGACGAGCCGGCGCTGACCGTGCATTTCCGCGCCGAAGGGCGGCAGGAATTCACGGCGCTGCTGTTCGTGCCGCAGACCCGGCCTTTCGATCTGTTCGAGACCGAGCGCAAGGGACCGATCAAGCTTTACGTGAGGCGCGTCTTCATTACCGACGATGCCGATCTGCTGCCCCGCTATCTCAGGTTCGTGCGCGGCGTCGTCGACTCATCTGATCTTCCGCTCAATATCTCGCGCGAAATGATTCAGGAAAGCCCGATTCTGGCGGCGATCAAGAAGAGCATCACAGGCCGCATCCTGAGCGAGCTCGAGAAGCTCGCCGAAAAGGACGCGACGGCTTATGGAAAGATCTGGGAGGCCTTCGGTCCGCTCTTCAAGGAAGGCATCTACGACGCCTATGACCGGCGTGATGTCATTCTCGGACTTTGCCGTTTCAAGACCACGGCGGGCTCGCTGCGAAGTCTCAAGGACTACGTCGGCGCCATGAAGGACAATCAGACGTCGATCTATTATCTCGCCGGGCACGACGCCGCGCATCTCGAGGCATCGCCCCATCTGGAAGGCTTCCGTGCCCGCGGCGTGGAGGTTCTGCTGCTGTCCGATCCGGTTGACAGCTTCTGGGTCACGTCCGGGCCGAACTTCGAGGGCAAGCCGTTCAAGTCCGTGACGCAGGGTGCGGCGGATCTCGCGGCGATCCCGCGCGCAGACGCGAATGCCGAGCCTTCGCAGGATGTCAGCGCTGAAGTCACCGAGTTCCTCTCCTTTCTCAAGACCACGCTTTCGGACCTGGTATCCGACGTGCGATCGTCCGAGCGCCTCACCGACAGCCCCGTCTGTCTTGTCGCGGCCGAGTCAGGACCCGATCGGCAACTGGAAAAGATTCTCGTCGGCGTCGGACAACTCACCGGCGCGTCCAAGCCGGTTCTCGAGGTGAACCCGAGGCATCCGCTGATCGCTTCGCTGGCGGCGCTTGGGGACAGCGATCGTGTGTTCAAGGAGGACACGGCGCGAATGCTGCTCGATGACGCGCGCGTTCTCGACGGTGACCGCCCCAGTGATGCGCTCGAATTTTCCAGGCGTCTGGCCCGCATCGTCGAACGGGGACTGCGCGGTTCGGCTTGACCCGAGGATGGATGCCGGTTCGCGTGAAGAACATGCTCCAAACAAAATCAAAGTCTCGCTTCTGATTCCGTCAGGAGCGACAAGGCTCTAGGCAGAGTGGGCAGGCCCGGTGCCGATGCGGCCCAGAAGAACCTCTCTCAGGACAACCGCATTGTTGCGGGATTCATCGTGCGCCGCAAAGACAAGCGTTATCCGGCCCGACCGGGCGCATGCGCGCAGTTCGTCGAGCTGTTGCGGGTGTTGGTGAATCTCATCCGCGTATCGCTGCCGAAACTCCTGCCAGCGCGCGGGGTCATGAGCGAACCACTTGCGCAGGTCGGTACTGGGCGCGATGTCTTTCAGCCAATGATCGATGGCCACGTCTGCCTTGCTAAGGCCCCGGGGCCACAAGCGGTCAACCAGTATGCGTGTGCCATCGCCTTTCGCGGGCGGCTCGTAGGCTCGCTTCACGCTGATGTTTCTGGCCGCAAGCCGCGTCATTGGCCTTTCGTTCAGATGCGAGTTACATCGTTTTATATATTTGGAGCGTGATCGGACACACAACCCGTATCCGCTTTGCTGATCGCGCTCTGGCTGAGCGCGACGCGTTGCCTCAGTCGCCTTGCCCGGGATTTGCCGAGAAATATTGCTCAAGCTTGCCGGTGACACCGTCGAAGGTTTTCGCGTCGGCGGGAGCATCGCGCTTGATGGTGATGTTCGGCCAGACCGATGAATATTCGGCGTTCAGCTTGAGCCAGTTTTCGAGGCCCGACTCGGAGTCAGGCTTGATGGCCTCGGCCGGACATTCCGGCTCGCAAACGCCGCAGTCGATGCACTCATCCGGATTGATGACCAGCATGTTGTCGCCTTCGTAGAAGCAGTCGACAGGACATACCTCTACACAATCCATGTATTTGCACTTGATGCAATTTTCGGTGACAACGAAAGTCATCTCGAATACTCCGCGAGAACAGAAGGAGCTGGATCTGCACCGGCGCTAGTCCGGCGCATATGCGCCGACGATCCACCGAATACCCTTCTCGTCTATATACATCCAGGCGCCATAGCCGAGAAGATCATGTCGCCCGCCGACACGCGAATGCAAGCGCAATTCCAACCAGGAGATCAGCGAACAGAAGCGGTGCCTTGGTATTGAGGCCAGACTCCCGACGGCAGACGCATACTCTTCAATAACATGCATTAAAGATGCTTCTTATGTATACGCCCGGTGCAGCCGGAAATCAATATTTTATCGCGATTCTCGTCCGCCGCGGGTTCCGATCCGCCAATGCCATCAGTATTACGGTCCGGTCGTCGCGCGGAGCTGAACGCTCGCAGTTTGCGGGCGCGGCGGCGTGCTCATCAGCAGCCATTTGCGGTCCGCCACCGCGTTGTGGAACTGCTCGAGTGCGATGTTGAAGGCGGCCAGCGATCCTTCCTCGATCGCGCCGTTCTCGAAACGGTTCAACGTATCGCGCAGGATGGCATCGGCTTCGGCCTGCATCTGGTCGAGTTCGTCCGGAGAATCGCTGCGGCGTGCCAGCGCGATCATGTCGAGCAGCCGGTCGCGCTGGGTCACGTTGCCGACTCGCTCCTCCTTTTTCAGGTGGCTTGCGAACCAGGCGCCCAGGGATCCCGTCGCCGACATCGCCATCAGCGCCCACCAGATGTAATCGCTGTAGCGATCGAGGAAGGTTTTCTCTTCCCCGTCGACATAGGCGGCAGCGCCCGGGTGAACCGGAATCACGGCGTCCTTGTCGGTATCGGGCGTTTCGATTTTCGCGGCCAGCGGAAAATCCGACATGACCTGTTGCCGGATCGCGAAAAGCTGCCGGGTGAATGCGGCGACGGTCGCGTCCGAGAGGCTTTTTCGGGCGACGACGTGATGCGAGAAGCTGATCGTTTTCACTTCTTCGTCCGGGCGGGCGGGGGAGCCGCCGAATGCGCCCGGCGGGATTTCCGCGGCTTCGTAGACCGGATGGTTTTGCGCGATCGCGTCGGCGGAATCGATTGCGAGGAAGGTCGGCGCGCCGCCGTCTCGCGCGGAGGCCGCAATGGCATCCGCGGTGATCTTGCTGTTGACGGGACCGGCGGCGAGGAACGCACCCGCCTTCTGGGCCCGGATCGCCTGGGCGACTTCGGTGGTGACGAACCGGACGATGTCCACCTTGGCGGGATCGACGTTGTATTGCTGCAAGATGACTTTCAGCAGGTTCACATTGGCGTCGGTCTGGCCGATGACGCCGACGCGACGGCCGGCGAGTTGCGCGATGGTCTTGATTGTCGCGGCCTTGGCATTTTTGCCCTTTGGCTTCGGCGGAACCCATAACACCGCGACGCTCTTGCGCAGCGTCGCGACGGCTTGCGCATTCTTCGGAACATCGAGATCGCCGCGGACGATCGCGAGATCGGCCTCGCCATCGGACAATGCGGAGGCGCTTGCGGTCGCTCCATCGGTCAGCATCGGATGCAGGCGGATTTGCTGGTGGGAGCGTGCAAAGGCCTGCGCCAGACCCTGAACGACCTTCGCGTCGTCGCTGTTCGCCGGACCGACGGCGACCTGCAGCACCACGGGGCGCATGGTGTAATAGTAGATTCCTGCGACCGCGCCGGTCAAAGCGAGCACTCCGGCCAGCAGCACAAGCGCGAACTTGCGCCGCACCGAACGCCGGGACTCAGGGGATTGAACAGCACCGGGACCGTCGGCCTCCGGTCTGGTAGACAATCGGCTGGAATCTGATGTCATGCTGCCAATACGCTTGCCCTCACATTCTAGCGATTTTCCGGCGGAGCCGGAGTTACGTTTTCGTTATGGTTTAGAACCGGTTCTCGTTCTGGACCGGCATTGTGGCATGGACCGGAACGATTCGATCAAAGGAGGCAGACATGGCGGAACGGCTGTCGGCGGACGCAAGAAAAGCGGCGATCAAGGCGTTGTCGGGTTGGTCGGAGGTCGCGGGCCGTGACGCCATCGCCCGCACTTTCACATTCCGGGATTTCAATGAGGCCTTTGGCTTCATGACGCGGGTCGCGCTGATCGCCGAAAAGGCCGATCACCATCCGGAATGGCGCAATGTCTACAAGACGGTCGAGGTCGTGCTCGCGACCCATGACGCCGGCGGCGTGACCGAGCGCGATATCAGGCTTGCCGAGGCGATGGACGCGGTCGCAAGGCAGTTCGGCGTGGCCTGAATGGCCGATGCCGGCCTTGCGGCGGGCAAACGGAACTCCCACGTGTGGGGAGGCGGGGATTTCGGTGATCCGCGGCCCATGACATTTCGGGACCCTTGACCATGGCATCCGAACACAGCGTAGGATTCGAGCCGGCCGAGCGGCTGGCGCAGGACCGCGAGAGCGTGCGCCGGCGATTCTGGAGCAAGCTGAAGCGCGTCATCGCCAATGTCCCGTTCGCGGAAGACCTGCTTGCCGCCTACTACTGTGCTTTCGACAAGCAGACGCCGCGCCATGTGCAGGCGTCGCTGCTCGGCGCCATCGCCTATTTCATCCTGCCGTTCGACTTTGTTCCGGACGTCTTGCCGGTTCTCGGTTTCACCGACGATGCCGCGGTACTTGCGACGGCGATCAGGATCGTCGCTGCCTATATCACGCCGGAGCATCGCGAGGCTGCGCGCGCGGCATTGAAGCGCGGAATAGAGAACGCAGAGACGTAAGTGCTCCCCGCATGACGAACCGGGCGCCGCTGCGAATGCGCGGGCTTCCCCCATGTCTCCTCATGTCCCGCATGACACGGTCGCGTGATCGCCGGTCGCGTCTTCTCGCCTTGGATTGCACCCGCGATTTCGCTGGCGCAATTGAGTTCGCGAATCGCGGCTTCCGCATTTTCCTTGCGCACGCAAAATATTTCGCGCGCCGCCTGTCCCGCGAATGTCAATCCACATCGCTCGCTTGCGAATCATGATGCAAGCCGCGAGGATGGAGCCGCCTTCACAAATCAGGCGTTTCCCGCTATTCCCGGATGATGCGTGACCCGCGCACGTCAAGCCATCTTCCAGTCACAATGATGAAGGACGAGATTTGATGATGTCTATGCGGCAATTGCTGACAGTTCTGGTCGGAAGTCTGCTGGCAGGCGGCATCGGCCTTGCTCCCGCGTTCAGCGCGCCGACAGCCGGCGGTTCGGAGCCGACGCTGCTCGGACAGTTCGGCGCGTGGGGCGCCTACACCGCATCACCGAACGGCAAGAAGGTCTGCTTCGCCCTCGCCAAGCCGTCATCCTCGAAAACCAATCCGCCGAACCGGCCGCGCGATCCAGCCTACGCCTTCATCTCGACACGCCCGGCGGAAAAAGTTGCGAACGAAGTGTCGGTCTCGATGGGATATCGGCTCAAGCCGGGTTCGGAAGCCACGCTCGAAGTCGGCGGGGCGAACTTCGAGATGTACACCCAGGGCGACGGCATCTGGATCAAGAACGCCGCCGAGGAAGGCCGGCTGATCGATGCGATGCGCAAGTCCGCCGATGCGACCGTCAAGGGCGTATCGTCCAAGGGGACGCAAACCATCGACGTCTTTTCATTGAAAGGCCTGTCCCAGGCGCTGGACAAAGTCGCGCAGGATTGCAGGCGCTAGCTCGCTCATTTGCGTTCTTCGCAAATGACGCGGAAAAGCTGGTCGAGCCCGAATCCACGTTCTGCGGCCGGGAACATTTGCCCGCTTTTCAGCGAGCCGTGAAAGGCTTATGTCATGCGGCATGAGCGAACCCTCCCGCAACCTGAGTGCCGTTCCGACCGAAACCGCCGCTGCGGCGGGCGTGCCGGGCGCGCGCGGAATGCTGCCCGCCGACGGCGCGCTTGAGAAAACCCCGCTTGAAACCTATGTGCCGCCGGCGAAGCCGTCGCTGATCGGCCTGTCACGCGCGCAGATATCTGAATACCTAGCCGCCGTCGGCGTTGCGCCGGCGCAGCGCCGGATGCGGGTCCAGCAACTCTGGCACTGGATGTATGTCCGCGGCGCGAGGACGTTCGGCGAGATGACCAGCGTCTCGAAGGACATGCGCGCCGAGCTGGAAAAGCACGTCACGGTCGATCGGCCGGAAGTCGTCGCCGAGCAGATTTCCAATGACGGAACCCGGAAATGGCTGCTGCGGCTGCCGAGCGGCAACAATCTCGAAAAGCCGCACGAAGTCGAATGCGTCTACATTCCCGAGACCGATCGTGGCACGCTGTGCGTCTCCTCGCAGGTGGGCTGTACGCTGAACTGCTCCTTCTGCCACACCGGCACCCAGCGTCTGGTGCGCAATCTCACGGCAGGTGAGATCGTCGGCCAGATCGTGGTCGCGCGTGACCGGCTGAACGACTGGCCTTCTTCGGTGTCCTCGCCCCCGGGAGAGGAGAAGACCCACCGCCTTGTCACCAACATCGTGATGATGGGGATGGGCGAACCGCTCTACAATTTCGACGCCGTGCGCGACGCGCTTTTGATCGTCGCCGACAACGAAGGCATCGGCATCTCGAAACGCCGCATCACGCTGTCGACGTCGGGCGTGGTGCCGAACATCATCCGCACCGGCGAGGAGATCGGCGTGATGCTGGCGATCTCGCTGCATGCGGTGCGCGACGAGTTGCGCAACGAACTCGTTCCGCTGAACCGCAAATATCCGATCGCGGAGTTGATGCAGGCGTGCCGCGATTATCCCGCGGCCTCCAACGCCAAGCGGATCACGTTCGAATATGTGATGCTGAAGGGCGTCAACGACTCGCTCGACGACGCCAAACTGCTGGTGAAGCTGCTCAAGGGCATCCACGCCAAGATCAACCTGATCCCATTCAATCCATGGCCCGGAACGCGTTATGAATGCTCGGACTGGGATCAGATCGAGAAATTTTCCGAATACATTTTCAACGCCGGATACTCCTCGCCGGTGCGCACGCCGCGCGGCCGCGATATTCTGGCCGCCTGCGGGCAGCTCAAGTCCGAAACCGAAAAACTGTCGGCCCGCGAGCGTCAGGCGCTTCGCGCCATGGCGATGACGGATTGAGGCGTGCGTCATTTGACCGGACAGCCGCACGTAAACCGTCATCGTCCGCGAAAGCGAAGTATCCAGTATTCTCGGCTGGTGTCCGGTTTCATCGCATTGGCTTCGAATACTGGATCGTCCGCCGAGTCCGTCATCGGGCCGGCGAAGCCGGACCCGTTGGCGGACGATGACGGCTCAGATTCCCGTTTGCTTCAGAGAAGCACACCCTCTCGACGAGTCTCGAGGAATGGCAGCGACATCAGGCAGGCATGGTCATGTCCCTGATCGGCCGGCTGTTCGTGATCCTGTTCGGATTTCTGGCTGCCTGCTTCGTGGCCGGAATGATCGTTGTGCTTGCATTGCTCTATCCCGAGTTCACTGACCTTGGCATCGAGTCACCCGACCCCGATACGCTCAACATCGTGCTCGGTTTCGGCTTCATCTTCGTCAGCGGCTTCGCTCTGGTGCCGGCGATGATCCTGGTTCTCATCACCGAAGCGTTTTATATCCGCGGCATAGTGGCCTACGCCGTCGGCGGCGCGATCTGCGGCGCCGCCTGCTATCTCGGCCTGATTCCGTTCGACCCGGCGACCATGCATTTCGAAGGCATCGTGCGCCGCCACCTCGAAATCATGACGGGCGCCGGGGTCATGGCGGGCTTCACCTATTGGCTGATCGCCGGCCGCAATGCCGGCGCGTGGCGGCAGCCACCACGCAGCCCCCGGTCGCCCGATCCGCCGGTGCGGACTTGAGTCGTGCGGGCTTTTCATGTCCCTCGCCGTCGGCTAGAGTCTGGTTCAACTGCGTTGAATCAGACTCTAGCCTTATCCTTTTGATTGAGCATGATCCTATCCGAAAACCGGTTTTCCACTTTTCGGGATCATGCGCTAAACCGCGCGTCATGAACCGCGCCGGATTGATCGTTGCGCTCGGGCTCGCGCTCGTAATCGGGATCGTGTTCGGGATTCATCCCGAATATGATCTGCAGCTTGCCGCGCTGTTCTACGATCCCGCGACCAGGACCTTTCCGCTCAAGGCCGACGCGCTGGCCTCGTTTGCGCGCAACGCCGCGATGTGGGTGGCGTGGGCGTTCGCGTTGCCCGCGATCGTCGCGCTGGCCGTGAAGATGTTCCGCCCGGATCGTCCGCTGCTGATGTCGGGCCGGACCGTGACGTTCCTGTTGATCACCATGCTGCTCAGCGCGGGCATCCTGACCAACCTGACGTTCAAGAGCCATTGGGGACGGCCGCGTCCGGTGATGGTGACGGAATTCAACGGCCCGTGGAAATTCATGGCGTGGTGGGACCCGCGCGGCGAGTGCGGCCGGAATTGTTCGTTTTTCTCCGGCGAGGGCGCGACCGCGTTCTGGACCCTGGCGCCGGCCGCGCTGACGCCGCCGGTGTGGCGGCCGCTGGCCTATGCGGGCGCGGTCACGTTCGGCGTCGTTACCAGTGTGCTGCGGATGGCGTTCGGCGGTCATTTCTTCACCGACGTGGCGACCGCCGGTCTGGTGGCGTTCCTGGTGATCTGGCTGGTTCATGGCTACGTCTATCGCTGGCCGTCGACGCGCAAAAGCGACGCCGAGATCGATGCCGCGCTGACGCGCTTCGCCTGGCCCGGCTATCGGATGCGGCAGCGATGGCGGGGCCGCGATGTCGGCCCGGTGCCTGTGCCGGAGAAGCCGCTCTGAAGCGTCCAAGGGACCTTGCACGAGGTCCGGTTCCGCCTATAGTCCCGCCGAATTCAAGTCATCCCACAGGATTTTCATGAGCAAGAAGGTGAAGAAGGTGGTGCTCGCCTATTCGGGCGGGCTCGATACCTCGATTATCTTGAAATGGTTGCAGACCACCTATGGCGCCGAGGTCGTGACCTTCACGGCAGATCTCGGTCAGGGCGAGGAGCTTGAGCCGGCGCGCAAGAAGGCGCAGTTGCTCGGCATCAAGGACGCGAACATTTTCATCGAGGATTTGCGCGAGGAATTCGTCCGCGACTATGTGTTCCCGATGTTTCGCGCCAACGCGGTCTATGAGGGCCAGTATCTCTTGGGCACCTCGATCGCGCGACCGCTGATTGCGAAAAAGCAGATCGAGATCGCCGAGAAAGTCGGGGCCGATGCGGTCGCGCACGGCGCGACCGGCAAGGGCAACGATCAGGTTCGCTTCGAACTCGGCTATTACGCGCTGAAGCCCGACATCACCATCATCGCGCCGTGGCGCGAATGGGATTTGCGCTCCCGAGAGCAACTGATCGCCTTCGCCGAACAGCATCAGATCCCGATCGCCAGGGACAAGCGCGGCGAAGCGCCGTTCTCGGTCGACGCCAACCTCTTGCACGCATCCAGCGAGGGCAAGGTGCTGGAAGACCCGGCGCAGGAAGTGCCGGACTACGTGTATTCGCGCACCATCGATCCGCAGGCCGCGCCGGACCAGCCGACCTACATCACGATCGATTTCGAGCAGGGCGATGCCGTTGCCATCGACGGCAAAAAAATGTCTCCCGCCACACTGCTCGCGAAGCTGAACGGACTCGGCCGCGCCAACGGCATCGGCCGGCTCGACCTGGTCGAGAATCGTTTCGTCGGCATGAAGTCACGCGGCATGTACGAGACGCCGGGCGGCACCATTCTTCTCGTCGCGCATCGCGGCATCGAGCAGATCACGCTCGATCGCGGCGCGGCGCATCTGAAGGATGAACTGATGCCGAAATATGCCGAGCTGATCTATAACGGCTTCTGGTTCTCGCCGGAGCGCGAGATGCTGCAGGCCGCGATCGACCAGAGCCAGCACTATGTCACCGGCCAGGTGCGGCTCAAACTCTACAAGGGCAACGTCATCCTCGTCGGTCGCGACAGCAGGTACTCGCTGTACGATCAGGACCTCGTCACCTTCGAGGAAGGGGCGGTGGCCTACGATCACCGCGATGCGGCCGGTTTCATCAAGCTCAACGCGCTGAGGTTGCGCACGCTCGGCCAGCGCAGAAAGAAGCTGGGGCTGTAACAGCAGCTCAGGACATAGGATCTGCTACTCTACGAGATGGATTGGGCAATTCTCTTCACCTCTCCCATGGGGAGAGGTCGGATTGCTCTGGCGCGCGAATGCGTCGCCGAGCAATCCGGGTGAGGGGGCATACCCCATAGATAAGTCGAAACCCCTCACCCCAACCCTCTCCCACGGGAGAGGGAGTTCGCTTTCGCGGACGATGACGCCTCACGTCTTGATCAAATTCTGACAGCGGCGAAAAGATAATAGCATAACAAAATGGCCGGGATCGCTCCCGGCCATTTGCGTTCGTAAACCGCGTATCAGCGCGGCGGTGGCGGGGCGGCTGAGGCCGTTCCGCCGTTCAGGAGCGGCGTGATGCGGCGCACGGTGACGCGCCGGTTCTCCCGCGACGGACCATCGGTCTGCACCTTCAGGTTCTGTTCGCCGTAACCCTGCGTCACCAGATTCTCCGGCGGCACCTGGAATTGCTGGGTCAGCAACTCGGCGGCAGATTGCGCGCGGCGGTCCGACAGCGACAGGTTGTCGACGTCGTTGCCCACCGCATCGGTATGGCCCTCGATCAGGAACACCTCGCTTGGATTGCGCGAAATCGCGCGGTTGATGCCGTCGGCGATCACCCGCAGTTTCGACGCCTGATCGGGACCGATGTCCCACGATCCGGTTTCGAAGTTGATGGTGTCGAGATCGATACTCGGCATCCGCGCGCGCACCATCGGGCTGTAGCGGACTTCATCGAGCGTATAGGCGCGCTCGATCGGTTCTACCGGCGGCGCCAGCAGCGTATCGTAGATCACCTCCGGCGGCGCATCTTCGGCCTCGACGATGTAGCGGTCGCGCGGAATTCCGATGCGCGGCGGCGGCAGCGAGACGAAATAGCCTCCGATCGCCCCGGCCACCACGCCCGCGGCGACGCCTGCCCCGACGCCACCGTAGCCACGGCTGTTGTCGATGATGATCACTTCGTGGCCGCGCTGATCGCGGCGAATTCGCCGCAGCATCCGGCCATCGCGGTCATCGATCGTGATGATCTGCGTGCCGTCCGGCCGCACCACGACGGTGCGGGTATCGTTGCCGACGCGCTCTTGCCGGATATCGCGCGCGCCATAGCGGAAGCGATCTTCCTCGTTGTGCCGGATGAAAGATTGCCCGCTCGGATCGCGCACGATGACGCGGCCCGGTTCGGTGATGACGGTGCGGCCACCCTGCTGCGTCTCGCGCCGCTCGGAGCGGAACGCATCGATGTTGCGTGGCCCTTGCCGTGCCGCGTTTGGCGCGATCGGTCGCAGGTCCTGAGCGCTCGAGGGCGGTGGCGGCAGCGGGGTTGTGACGGTGGGCGGCCCGTGACGGGGGACCGGTGCACCGGCCGGCAGCGCGGTCTGACCGCCGGGAGTGGAGGGCGCATGTTCCGCCTTGGTCCCGTTCGGCACCGCGGCGCCGCGCGGCGTCGTGGTCGGGGCTGAACCCGCCGGCGCAGACGGCGCGGCCGGGACTTCGCGGGGCGACGTCGGCGTGGTTGGTGCGACCGCGTTGGGCGTCGGGGTCGTTTGCGCCGGCGCTGTGCCGCCACGTTGGCCCCCGCGACCATTCGGCGGACCGCCGCGTTCACCAGGTCCGGTATGCTCGCGTCCTCCGGGTCCACCACGGCCTCCCTCGCCGCGCCTGGTCGCGCCTGGCTCCGCATTGGCAGGCGGCGTGGTTTGCGGTTGCGCGGTCGGAGCAGGCGCCGGGGCCGGTCTTGCTGCAGCCGGCGGCGGCGCGCCCTTTGATGGAGAGGAGGGCGCGGCGGTTGGCGGCGCAGGAGGCTTCGGTGCTGCTGGAGGAGTCGGGGGCTGCGGCGCAGGTGCGGCTCGCGGCTCGGCTGGAGGCGTTGCGTGCGACGGTGGCGTCACCGGCCTTGGCCGCTCGGCCGCGGGCGGCGCGACATGCGGCGGCGGAGCAGGCCGGGCAGCAGCGGGCGGAGTCGGCGCGGTCCTTTGCGGCTCTGCATGAGGCGGTTGAGCGGGCCGCGCCGGAGCACCTGATGGCGCTTGACGAGTCGGTGCGGCGTTTGGAGGCGGTCCTTTCCGTCGTCGCTCGCCCTCGCCCTCGCCCTGTTCGGCCGGCGCTGAAGCCTGCGCGAGTTGGACCGGCGCGGATTGCGCGTGTGACGGCGGCGGCGTCAACGACGCGACAGTGAGAGCCGACGTGGCCAGCAGGACCAGGCGAAAGTTCGTCATGACAATCTTTATCCCAACAAAAGTTTCGGCAACGAGCGCAAAGCTTGCTGGCCGATGGTGACGGGAGCGTGATCAACGAATAGCGATAAGGCTGTAATGTGGCAGCGATCCGCAGCGCGGACTGATTTATTTTCAGATGTGTTCTATAAAAAGCGTGCGGAATTCACGCTGCATTCAGATCATGCGTCATCTGGAGCGAGTCATCAGCAGCTACTTGAGCATATCGGTCGCAGGAGGTTGCGCGGGCGGAGTCGGGGGAGTTTGTGTCGGCAATTCCTCCGGTATCTGGCCCGGCAATTCTCGCGGAGGTGGGGGCGGCGAGTTCGGCTCGTGCACTGGCGGGGGAATGTCGGGACCAGGCTGCGGACTTCCAGGCGGATCTTCGCGGGGTGGCTCCGTCGGACGGCCCGGCTTGACGGGCGGCACTTCCGTCGGTTGAACATCCATCGCGTGTCTCCATTCAGAGGCTGACAGAGGCCCTTGTCAGTGGGGGCCGTAATCGCCGTTCCCATGACCGTCGAGGATCGGGATCTCTTGCGGACCTAACGGCCGATGAGGCGTGATGTTCCGCAAGCCGTTGCGGCGTTGCCGACCGGACGTTGCGCACAATGGAACCTGATGAGGTGCTTTGCATGAGAACCGTTTCACTGGCTGCTGTCGCAATGTTGGCCATGATCGCGAACAGCTCGGCTCATGCGGGCGGCTGCGCATCCGCGATCAGCGCTTATCGTCGCGCGCATGGGCTGTCAGCCGTTCGCGCCGATGCAGCACTCGATCGGATCGCGCGACAACAGGCCGCAGCGATGGCTCGGGCGGAAACGGTCAGCCATAACGTGAATGGCAACTTCTTCATCCGGATCGCGCCGGTCCATCGCCGGCTGGCGGCCGAGAATGTCGCGGCCGGTTTTCTCACCTGCGCCGAAACGATCAGGCAATGGGCCGAGAGTAGCGGGCACCGCGCCAACCTTCAGATGCCGGGCGCGCGGCGTGTCGGCGTCGCGTCGGTTGCGAAGCCGTCATCGCCCTATCGGCGCTTCTGGGCCATGGTGATCACGGATTGAGGCGGTGCGCACGGATCGCTATCGCGCCGGGAATCAGACCTGCCGCTCGACGAGCTTCAGCTTCAGCATGGCGATCGCCTCCGCCGGGTTCAGGTTCTTCGGGCAGGCCTTGGTGCAATTCAGGATGGTGTGGCAACGATAGAGCCGGAACGGATCCTCGAGGTAGTCGAGGCGCTCGCCGGTGGCTTCGTCGCGCGAATCGCTGACCCATCGCGCTGCCTGCAGCAGCGCGGCGGGGCCGAGAAAGCGGTCGCTGTTCCACCAGTAGCTCGGACAAGCCGTCGAACAGCAGGCGCACAGGATGCACTCGTAGAGGCCGTCGAGTTTCTCGCGGTCCTCGCGGCTCTGCCGCCATTCCTTCTGCGGCGTCGGCGTCGTGGTCTTCAGCCACGGTTCGATCGAGGCGTATTGCGCGTAAAAATTCGTCAGGTCCGGCACGAGGTCCTTCACCACGGGCTGGTGCGGCAGCGGACTGACCTTCACCGCGTCGCCGGCGATGTCGTGCATCGATTTGGTACAGGCCAGCGTGTTCTGGCCATTGATGTTCATGGCGCAGGAGCCGCACACACCTTCGCGGCAGGAGCGTCGGAAGGTCAGGGTCGGGTCGATATGGTCCTTGATCCAGATCAGACCGTCGAGCACCCTCGGGCCGCATTCGTTGACGTCGACATGGAAGGTATCCATGCTCGGATTATTGTCGTCGTCGGGATTCCAGCGATAGACCTTGAATTCGCGCGTCTCCGTCGCGCCTTCCGGCTTCGGCCAGGTCTTGCCGCCGGTGACCTTCGAATTTCTCGGAAGCGCGAATTTAACCATCGGTCTGGTCCCACTTTTTCGTCATTCCGGAATGCGTTCCGGGCGGCGATAGCCGGCCGGATGCAGATCCGGAATCCATCCTCAACTCTTCAACCCGGTCCATGGAGTCCGGGTTCGCTCGCTTTTGCTCGTGCCCCGGAATGACGGGCTGTGAAAATTCTGTCTCAAAGTTCTGTCTCTCAATACACCCGCGCCTTCGGCGGGATGTACTGAACGTCGTTGGTCATCGTGTAGTCGTGAACCGGACGGTAATCGATCGTGGTGACACCGCGATCGCTCAGCCGGGCCAGCGTATGCTTCATCCAGTTCTGATCGTCGCGGTTGGGATAATCCTCGCGGGCATGGGCGCCGCGACTTTCTGTGCGGTTGGCGGCGCAATCCATCGTCACCACCGCCTGGGAGATGAGGTTGTCGTATTCCATCGTCTCTACCAGGTCCGTGTTCCACACCAGCGAGCGATCGAACACGGCGATGTCGGCGATCCCGTCATAAACCTTGTGAATCAGTTTCTGACCTTCTGTCAGAACGTCGCGGGTGCGGAAAACCGCGCAGTTGGTCTGCATCACCCGCTGCATGCTCTCGCGCAGCCTGGCGGTCGGCGTGCCGCCGGAGGCGTAACGGAATTTGTCGAGCCGGCCGAGCGCCATCTCGCTGGAATTCGCGGGCAGGTCGGGCTGCGCGGCATCGGCTGTAAGCTTCTCGGCGCAGCGCTGGGCGGCGGCGCGGCCGAACACCACGAGATCGATCAGCGAGTTGGAGCCGAGGCGATTGGCGCCGTGCACGGAGACGCAGGCGGCTTCGCCCACCGCCATCAGGCCGGGCACGACCGCGTTGTCGTTGCCGGTCTTCTTGGTGACCACTTCGCCGTGGAAGTTGGTGGGGATGCCGCCCATGTTGTAGTGCACGGTCGGCAGGATCGGTATCGGCTCGCGGGTAACGTCGACGCCGGCGAAGATCTTCACCGATTCAGAGATGCCGGGCAGCCGCTCGTGCAGCACTTTCGGGTCGAGATGGTCGAGATGCAGGAAGATGTGGTCTTTCTTCTTGCCGACGCCGCGGCCTTCGCGGATTTCGATCGTCATCGCGCGCGAGACCACATCGCGCGAGGCGAGGTCCTTGGCGGAGGGCGCATAGCGTTCCATGAAACGCTCGCCCTCGGCGTTGACGAGATAGCCGCCTTCGCCGCGCGCGCCTTCGGTGACGAGGCAGCCCGATCCGTAGATGCCCGTCGGGTGAAACTGGACGAACTCCATGTCCTGCAGCGGCAGCCCTGCGCGCAGCGCCATGCCGCCGCCGTCGCCGGTGCAGATATGCGCCGAGGTGCATGAGGCGTAGGCACGTCCGTAGCCGCCGGTGGCGAGAATCGTGGTCTGGGCGCGGAAGCGGTGCACCGTGCCGTCGTCGAGCTTGAGCGCGATCACGCCCCGGCAGACGCCCTGATCGTCCATGATAAGGTCGATGGCGAAAAACTCGATGAAGAACTCCGCGGCGTGGCGCAGCGCCTGGCCATACATCGTGTGCAGCATCGCATGGCCGGTGCGGTCGGCGGCGGCGCAGGTGCGCTGGGCCTGGCTCTTGCCGAAATCGACGGTCATGCCGCCGAACGGGCGCTGGTAGATCTTGCCGTCCTCGGTGCGCGAGAACGGCACGCCCCAGTGTTCGAGTTCGTAGACCGCCTCCGGCGCGTTACGCACCATGTACTCGATGCAATCCTGATCGCCGAGCCAGTCCGATCCCTTGACGGTATCGTACATGTGCCAGCGCCAGTCGTCCTTGTGCATGTTGCCGAGCGAGGCGGAGATGCCGCCCTGCGCCGCCACGGTGTGCGAGCGGGTGGGAAACACCTTGGTGATGCATGCGGTGCGCAGGCCGGCCTCGCCGCAACCCACGGCGGCCCGCAGGCCGGCTCCGCCGGCGCCGACGACGACGACGTCATAAGTGTGGTCTTCGATGGGATAGGCCTTGCTGTTGGCGGCTGGCGCTGCACTGCCGTTTCCGGCCATGAACTACACTCCGGATGACAGTTTGAAGATGGCATAAGCGGCGGCCAGCGCCAGGGTGACGGAGAAGAAGTTGTTGGCCATGATCGATATCAGCTTGAACTTCTCGTCATGCACGTAGTCTTCGATGATCACCTGCATTCCGATTTTCATATGCCAGATGCTGGCCACGACGAACAGCAGCATGATGATGGCGATCGGCGGCGAACCGAGAATCTGCGCCGCCCCGGCCTGGTTGCGGCCGAGCAGGATCATCATGACCACGACCATCGGCACGATCAGCAGGACCATCGCGACCGCGGTCACGCGCTGCCGCCAGAAGTCCTTGGTTCCGGAATGGGCCGCGCCGAGGTTGCGAACCCGCCCCAGCGGCGTCCGCATCGACTTCGGACGGGGAAGCGGCTGCATGGTCATCGTCCGCCGCCGGTCGCATAGGCGATGATCCACAGCAGCACCGTGAGCAGGATACCGCCGATCAGCGTCGCCCGGGTGAGCCATTCACGCTCGGCCGGCTTGAATCCATAGCCGAGATCCCAGACCAGGTGGCGAACCCCGCTCAGCATGTGGTGCATCAGCGCCCAGGTGTATCCGAAGGCGATCAGCCGGCCGATCCAGCTTGCGGTGAAGGACTGAACCGCGGCGTAGGCGCCCGGCCCGGACGACACCGCGATCAGCCACCAGACCAGCAGCAACGTCCCGAAATAAAGTGCCACGCCGGTCGCGCGATGGACGATGGACAATGTCATCGTCAGGGTCCAGCGGTAAATCTGCAGGTGCGGCGAAAGCGGACGTTCGATTCTGATAGCCATCGATGCCTTCGCTGGTTGCGGGTGCGCGGCGCCACCCAATTGGGATCCGCGACAAGCAATTCTGCTCATATACTTATGGGGTCAAAACAGCCTGCGCAACGCTCAAATCGCGATTTGCGAATGGCAGTTCAGGACTAGCGCATTGACATTTCCTTAACATACCCCGCATCCGAGCCGGATCCCTGAAGCGCCATTCATGGCTGCGCCGGCCAGTTTCTCCTGTAGAGATCGGCATAGGTGTCGCGGAGGATATTCTTCTGCACCTTGCCCATCGTGTTGCGGGGCAGTTCATCGACAAAGATCACGCGCTTCGGCCTCTTGAATTTGGCCAGCCGGTCCTTGAGCGCGTCAAGCACATCGGCTTCAGTCACAGCGGCATCCTTGTCGCGGACCACGAGAGCGGTGACGCCCTCGCCGAAGTCCGGGTGCGACACGCCGATGACGGCGCTTTCGACCACACCCGGCAGCGCGTCGATCTCGCTCTCGACTTCCTTCGGGTAGACATTGAGGCCGCCCGTGATCACAAGGTCCGTGCCGCGGCCGAGAATGTGCACGTAATCCCGCTCGTCCATCTCGCCGAGGTCGCCGGTGATGAAGAAACCGTCGGGCCGAAACTCCGCCGCGGTCTTCTCCGGCATCCGCCAATAGCCCTTGAACACGTTCGGCCCCCTGACCTCGATCATGCCGATGGTCTCGCGCGGCAGTTCCGTTCCGGTTTCCGGATCGGTGACGCGGACGGAGACGCCGGGCAGCGCGGGGCCGACCGCGCCGGGGACGCGATCGCCGTCATAGGGGTTCGACGTGTTCATGCCGGTCTCGGTCATGCCGTAGCGTTCCAGCACGGCGTGACCGGTACGAGCGGACCATTCGCGGTGGGTGTCGGCGAGCAGCGGCGCCGAGCCGGAGATGAACAGCCGCATGCGGCTGGTCGATTCATGCATCAGCGCCGGATTTTGCAGCAGGCGTATGTAGAACGTCGGCACGCCCATCAGAACCGTGGCGCGAGTCATCAGTTCGATGACGAGACCGGGATCGAATTTCGGCAGAAAGATCATCGAGGCGCGCGCCAGCAGCGTGACGTTGCTGGCGACGAACAGTCCGTGGGTGTGATAGATCGGCAGCGCGTGGATCAGCACGTCCTGGTCGGTGAAGCGCCAGCAGTCGACGAGGCTGGAGGCGTTCGACGCCAGATTGTCGTGGGTCAGCATCGCGCCTTTGGAGCGTCCGGTCGTGCCCGAGGTGTAGAGGATAGCCGCAAGGTCGTCGTTGGCCCGCGTGACCGTGTCGAATTCAGGCTGTGCCGCCATTGCGGCTTCCGCCAGCGATCCCTTGCCGCCGGCGTCGAGCGTTTCGACCCTCGCGCCGACTTTCGCCGCGATCGCCGCGAGGCCATCCGCTTTCGACGGATCGCACACCACGAGCGCAGGCTCGGCATCGGTGATGAAATAGTCGAGTTCGTTGAGGGTGTAGGCCGGGTTGAGCGGCAGATAGACCGCCGCGGCGCGCACCGTCGCGAGATAGAGCGCGAGATTCGGTACCGACTTTTCGACCTGCACCGCGACGCGGTCGCCCGGCTTGACGCCGCGCGCTGCCAGCACGTTGGCCAGCCGCCCCGAAAACGCGATCAGATCGCCATAGGTGATGCGACGGCCGCCCGGCGTTTCGATCGCGAGCCGGTCTGCGTCGTCGAGATCGTCGAACAGGCGCGAAAACAGGTTGGCGTTCATGGCGGAGTTCCTGCGGGCGTTGATCCTGACGGCCTGATCGCTAAGTTGTGACGCGTTGGTGCGCCGATCCGGGTGATATTCGGCAATGCCGTAACATATACCGGCATACATATCTGCGGGCCTTTATAGCGCCACCGACGCCCGATGGAGGCGGTTGTTTCATGACAAGCATTTCAGCCAGCGGCGGCCGCACCGCCCCTGCTTCCGCCGGAGTTATTCAGCCGGCGTGGGTTCGCGTCGTCCACTGGATCAATGCGGCGGCGATGATCGTCATGATCATGTCGGGCTGGCAGATCTACAACGCCTCGCCGCTGTTCGACTTCACCTTCTCGCGTTCGATCACGCTCGGCGGCTGGCTCGCCGGCGGACTGCTGTGGCATTTCGCGGCGATGTGGCTGTTGGTGGTCAACGGCCTCGTCTATCTCGTTCTCGGCCTCGCCACAGGTCGCTTCCGCCGCAAGCTATGGCCGATCACGCCATCAGGCGTTGCGGCCGATACCAAGGCGGCGCTGACCGGCAAGCTGTCCCATGCCGACCTGTCGAGATATAATCAGGTGCAGAAGCTGTTGTACGCCGCCATCATCCTTGTCGGGATCGTGGTGGTGCTGTCGGGCCTCTCGATCTGGAAGCCGGTCCAGTTCCAGTGGCTGACGGCCGTGTTCGGCGGCTACGATTTCGCGCGCTATGTGCATTTTACCTGCATGGCGCTGATCGTCGCGTTTCTCGTCGTGCATGTCGCGCTCGCGCTGCTGGTGCCAAAAAGCCTGCGCGCGATGGTTGCCGGCCGCTAGGTCTGATTCAACCATGTCGGATCAGGCCTGGCCTTATTCTTTTGATTGAGCATGATCTGATCCGAAAATCGGTTTCCACTTTTCGGGATCATGCTCTGGGAGAGCTAGTCATGCGCCGTCTCAGTTCGCTTCTGATCCCGGGCGTCGACAAAAAGTTGCTTGTCAGGGACGCAGCGAAATTGCTGCCCGATCCGGCGCGCCGCCGTTTCATCGCCGGGGGCGCCAGCCTCGGCGCATTGACCTTGCTGACCGGGTGCGACGTATCGGACAGTTTTTCGGCGGAAAAGCTGCTCGCGCAGATTTCGAAGTTCAATGACAAGGTGCAGGCCGCGATCTTCAATCCGAACACGCTGGCGCCGACCTATAAGGAAGCCGACATCACCCGGCCGTTTCCGTTCAACGGCTACTATTCCGAGGATGAAGCGCCGGACATCGACGGCGAGGACTACGCGTTCGAAGTGCGCGGCCTCGTCGACAACACCAAATCATGGACGCTCGACGACCTTTACAAGCTGCCCGAGGTCACGCAGATCACGCGGCACGTCTGCGTCGAGGGATGGAGCGCCATCGGAAGCTGGAGCGGGACACCGTTGCGCGATTTTCTCAAACTGGTCGGCGCAGACACCCGTGCGAAATATTGCTGGTTTCAGTGCGCCGATGTCGACGGCTACAACAGCCCGTTGGACATGGCGACCGCGCTGCATCCGCAGACCCAGATGACCTTCAAGTTCGATGGCGAAATCCTGCCGCGCAAGTACGGCTACCCGATGAAGATCCGGGTTCCGACCAAGCTCGGCTTCAAGAATCCAAAGTACGTGGTCTCAATGGAGGTCACCAACGACTACAAGGGCGGCTACTGGGAGGACCAGGGTTATAATTCCTTTAGCGGCATCTGACGCGACTGGCCGCTGCCATTTCCGGCTGCTATAGGTGGCCGCACGGATACTACGCTATATCCGAAGCCCTGATTCCCCAGCCGGAGGTTTTCCATGATCGCTCGTACCCTGTTCGCGGCGGCGACGCTCCTGACCGTGACCGCGACCGCGGCTTCGGCCAATTCCGCCAAGGCTTCTCTGAAAAACGCCCAGGGCGTCGATGTCGGCACCGTCGAACTCACCCAGGTCGATGACGGGGTTCTGCTCAAGGCTGCCCTCAAGGGTCTGCCGCCCGGCGAGCATGCTTTTCACATTCACGCGGTCGGCAAATGCGAGCCGCCGTTTACGTCGGCGGGCGGTCATTTCAATCCCGCCAACAAGAAGCACGGCATGATGGCAGCCGATGGTCACCATGCAGGCGACATGCCGAACCTCGTCGTGCCGGCCTCGGGCGAGTTGAAACTGGAAGTGGTCAATACCGCGGTCACGCTCGACAAGGACAAGCCGAATTCGGTTCTGAAGCCGGACGGCACCGCCATCGTCATTCACGCGGCGGCGGACGACTACAAGACCGATCCGACCGGCGAGGCCGGCGGCCGCATCGCCTGCGGCGTCATCCAGTAGAGTCCATCACTGTCAGGTGGATTGGGATGGGGGTCTCCTTGCCTCTCCCCGCCGGGGAGAGGTCGGAGCCGAAGGCTCCGGGTGAGGGAGCGTTCACCCCTCACTCCAAATGACTCAGGATGTTGGATCGCGCCGTAGCCGCCGCTGGAACGCGGACAGGATCGCGCCGGCAGCCAGCATCGCCGCGGAGACGTTGAGCGCGTAGGACAGGCTGCCCATGGCGTCGGTGATCGCGCCGACCATGACAGGCCCGACCGTCTGTCCGATGCCGAAGGATATTGTCATCGCCGCGATTGCCGTGGGCCATGCCGCGGGCGGATAGTTGAAGCGCACGAACGCGGTGGTCGATGTCACCACCGCGAAAAACGACACGCCGAACACCAGCGCCGACAATCCAAGCAGGAGCGGCGTATGGCCCAGCAGCGGCAGCGCCGCGCCGACGGTGTTGACGCCAAGGACGATGGCCATGCTGAGACCGCCGCGGTCGAGGCCAAAGGTGCGCCGCCAGATCCACGGAGTAGCAAGCGTGCTCAGGCCGATCAGGCTCCAGAACGCGCTTTGCGCCAGCGCGCCGCCGCCGCCGTCGCGGACATAGGCGATCATGAACGTCATGTAGGCGATATAGCCGGCGCCGAACAGGAAGTAGCCTGCGAGGAAGATGATGGCGGGGCCAATCGCGAAGCGTCCCCGTGCAGTCTGCGGACCGCCCGCCGCGACATCGAAGCGTGCTACGAACATCGGCACCGTCATCACGAAAGCGAGCGCGGCCATCACCCACCACACGATCCACCATGATCCGGGTCCGAAATATTGCAGCACGAACGGTGCGATGAGGCCCGATGAGAGAATGCCGATGCCGGGGCCGATGTAGAACAGGCTGATCAGGAAGTTCGATCGCGCCGGCTGCGACTGCGCGATCGTCGTGGCCAATGTTCCGCCGGCGACGAATCCGATCGCCGCGGCGATTCCGACGATCAGGCGGGCGAAGCTGAGAACGATGAAGTTTCCCGTCAGCGCGCAGAGCGCCAGCGAGACGGCGGCGGCCGCCGTCGACCAGCGTGTGCTTGCCACGGTGCCGAATCGCTTTGCGACCGAGGCCGCGATCAGCGCGCCGGCGAGGTAGCCGGCCGCATTGATCGTATTCATGAAGCCGGCCGCCGAATAGGACCAGCCGAGGCTGTCGCGCATGTCCGGCAGTACCAGCGAATAGGCGAATCGGCCCAGGCCGAGGCCGACGGTGGCCGCAAGCGACAGGACCAGAATCAGCCGCGTGGGGTTCGCGTCCGCGGTTGGTCTTTCTGGTGCGATCAAATCGAACCTCCGGCAGGGCGCATTGTGGCAGCTTCGGAAGGCGAGGCAATTGGCGCAAAGGCGTCTTGCCAACGGCGCAACGCCGTCCTAGCAATCGGCATTCCGTCATTCCGGGGCGTGCCGAAGGCGCGAACCCGGAATCCATATCTGACATCAGGCTTGGATTCCGGATCGCCGCGCTCGCGCTCGGCGTCCGGAATGACGCAATCATCTCGCAAGGACTTTGTCATGGCGACTTACAAGCTGCTTCTCCTGCCCGGCGACGGCATCGGCCCGGAGGTGATGGCGGAGGTGAAGCGGCTGATCGGGTGGCTGGACGCGCAGGGCATCGCCAAATTCGAAACAGAGGACGGGCTCGTCGGCGGCGCGTCCTATGACGCAGACAAGGTCAGCATCACCGACGCCACCATGGCGAGGGCGCTCGCCGCCGACGCCGTGCTGTTCGGTGCGGTCGGCGGGCCGAAGTGGGACCCGGTGCCCTATGAGGTGCGGCCGGAAGCCGGGCTGCTCCGGCTGCGCAAGGACCTCGCGCTCTACGCCAACCTGCGTCCGGCGATCTGCTATCCGGCGCTCGCGGAATCCTCCAGCCTCAAGCGGGATCTCGTCGAGGGCCTCGATATCATGATCGTGCGCGAACTGACCGGCGGGGTCTATTTCGGCGAGCCGAAAACCATCACCGATCTTGGCAACGGCCAGAAGCGCGCCGTCGATACTCAGGTCTACGACACCTGCGAGATCGAGCGCATCGCGCGCGTCGCCTTCGATCTTGCGCGCAAGCGTCGCAACAAGCTGACCTCGATGGAAAAGCGCAACGTCATGAAGTCCGGTGTGCTCTGGCACGAGGTGGTGACGCAAGTCCATCAGCGCGAATACAAGGACGTCGCGCTCGATCATCAGCTCGCGGATTCTGGTGGCATGCAGCTCGTGCGCCGTCCCAAGCAGTTCGACGTGATCGTCACCGACAACCTGTTCGGTGACATGCTTTCCGACATCGCGGCGATGCTGACGGGTTCGCTCGGGATGCTGCCGTCGGCCTCGCTCGGCGACGTCGATGCGAAAACCAAAAAGCGCCGCGCGCTTTACGAGCCCGTGCATGGCTCGGCGCCCGATATCGCGGGGCAGGGCGCGGCCAATCCGATCGCGATGCTGGCGTCGTTCGGGATGGCGCTGCGCTATTCCTTCGACATGGGCGAACTCGCCGACAAGCTCGATGCCGCGATCGCGGCGGTGCTCGCGAAGGGCCTGCGCACGGCCGACCTGAAATCCGAAGGCTCGACCGTTATCAGCACGTCGCAGATGGGCGAGGCGATTGTGGAGGAACTTCAGGCGCTGCACGCCTGAGTGCCAATCCGGCGTCGCTCAACAAAAATGCCCGGTCGTGCCGGGCATTTTTGTTGAGCCTGTTTGAAAAGTTTGCTTTCCGGGTGTCCCGGGCGCGTTGTGGTACGAAGTGACGCTGCGCAGACCCGGGATCGTTGCAGAAAACCTCGCAAAGACCTCCGGCTCAGCAGCGCACCGTTTTACGCTGGGCTGCGTCCGGGGAACGGCCGGGAAGTGCCCGGTGACTTTCCAAACAGGCTGAGAAACGCCGAGGCCGGGTTCAGTACAGCGGAAACGCCGTCGGATATCCGCCGAGATCGGACGGCGGGCTGAGCGGCTGCCGGTCGATCGGCCGGTTCAGGTTTTCGCGGGCGAATGAGGGATAACCGACGTCCGGCGGAAAAGCATAGTCGGTGAACTTGCGCTCGCCGGGCAGCACCTCGGTGCCGGCATCCAGCCATGATCGCTTGGAGATATAGACGCGGGTGCGTGGGCCGGACTGGTAGGACACGTTGGGTCCACCTGAACCGTAAGCGCCGCTGCGATCATGGACTTTGCGTTTTGCCGCGCTCGCGTCAGAGGCGGCAAAGCCGACCGCGACGAAGGCAGCCGCCGCAAGCAACAGCGCGACGTTTTTCGCAGCCCGGGTCGTGGCGGAGAATTTCACAGTCATCGTGTCCTCATAGATCCGATCGACCACCTTTTTATCGTCCGGGGGGCTCGCGCCACAAGGCCAATCGCGCCACACCTTGCGAGAATAATGCAGCCGGGCCGGAAATGTTGCTTCGATCCGACGCGCATCGGCATGAATTTGAGAGCCTGTCCGGCCTGGCGACTGACACAGATGTGCCTTTGTTTTCAGGGAGATATAAGCCTATCGGCTGGATCGCGCTCATGCGCGGGTTGGCCTGGATGCGGGCGCGGTGCCGCGAACCGTCCCGACCAGCAGATTTCATTTCCTCGCGCCTGCCCTCGGCGAAGCTGGCAAAACGCAAAGAAGCGTCGGCGGACTTCTCGGGACCGAATCGGTCATGTCAGGAACCAGGGTCCGGCGTTGTCTTGAGGACGTTTCTCGCATAGAAGCGCAGCGTCTTTCCTCGTTTCGCGCGCAGGCGACCCGGGAAGGCGATTTCTTCGGAGAGTGAACGATGGGTTACAAAGTCGCGCTGGTCGGAGCGACCGGCAATGTCGGGCGTGAAATGCTCAACATTCTGGACGAGCGGAAATTCCCCGCTGACGAGGTGGTGGCGCTGGCCTCGCGCCGCAGCGTCGGCACCGAGGTGTCCTACGGCGACAAAACCCTCAAGGTCAAAGCGCTGGAAAATCACGATTTCGGCGACGTCGATATCTGCCTGATGTCGGCTGGCGGCGCCGTGTCGAAGGAATGGTCGCCGAAGATCGGCGCGGCAGGCGCGGTTGTGATCGACAACTCGTCGACCTGGCGGATGGATCCGGACGTTCCGCTGATCGTGCCCGAGGTCAACGCGGACGCGGTTGCGGGTTTCACCAGGAAGAATATCATTGCCAATCCGAACTGCTCGACCGCGCAGCTTGTGGTGGCGTTGAAGCCGCTGCACGACAAGGCCGTCATCAAGCGCGTCGTGGTCGCGACCTATCAGTCGGTTTCGGGTGCCGGCAAGGACGGCATGGACGAATTGTTCGCGCAGACCAAGGCGGTCTATACCGCGAGCGAGCTCGTCGCCAAGAAGTTCCCGAAGCGTATCGCCTTCAACGTCATCCCCGAGATCGACGTGTTCATGGAGGATGGTTACACCAAGGAAGAATGGAAGATGATGGCGGAGACCAAGAAGATTCTTGATCCCAAAATCAGGCTGACCGCGACCTGCGTGCGCGTGCCGGTGTTCATCGGCCATTCGGAGGCCGTCAGCATCGAGTTCGAGAAGCCCATCACGCCGGACGAGGCGCGCAGCATCCTGCGCAATGCGCCCGGTTGTCTCGTGATCGACAAGCACGAGCCGGGCGGCTACGTCACGCCGTACGAATCGGCCGGCGAGGACGCCACCTACATCAGCCGCATCCGCGAGGATGCGACGGTGGAGAACGGGCTGTCGATGTGGGTCGTGTCCGACAATCTGCGCAAGGGCGCGGCGCTCAACGCGGTCCAGATCGCAGAGTGCCTGATCAACCGCAAGCTGATCAGCGCCAAGCGGAAAGCCGCCTGACCTTGAGTCGCGGAGCGAGCGTCTCAAATCAGGCTATTGTCCCTGACGCTGCGGAATTCCTTGGCCGCCAGATCCAGCACGTAGAGTGAGCCTTCGGCGACGCTGAAATAAGCGCCATGCAGGGTAAGATGGCCGTTCTCGACGGAGTTCCGCACGAAGGGAAAGGTCATCAGATTTTCGATGCTGCGGAATACCGCCGCCTTCTCGATGCGGGTGGCGAATTCCTTCATCGTTTCCCGCTCGCGCTGCTCGACCACCTCGCCGGGCTTGATGAACATCGCCATCCATCTGCCGATGAAGTCGCCCGGCGACAGCGGCTTCGCCTTGTTGATGATGGCGCTGATGCCGCTGCATTGCGCATGCCCGAGGATCACGATGTGCTTCACCTTGAGCACCTGCACCCCGAATTCCAGTGCGGCCGAGACGCCATGGGCGTTGGCGTCCGGCTGATAGACCGGCACCAGATTGGCGATGTTGCGCACCACGAACAGTTCGCCGGGCCCGGCATCGAAAATCGCCTCCGGAGAAACCCGCGAATCGCAGCAGCCGATCACCATCGTTTCGGGCGACTGGCCGCGTTCGGACAGCGCACGATAGCGGGACTGCTCGGTCGGCAGCCGCTGCGTGGTGAAGGCGCGATAGCCGTTGATCAGTTGTTGCGGGAAAGCTTTCACGTCGCACCTCGTCCGTCGTCCGCTCGGTGAAACCACAGCCGGACGGTCCGGACAAGGCTTTCGACGCCATGCCGCGAATGCTGTCGGCGCGGGCACAGTCCGCAACCGGGCATATATCTTTTGGCCGCCGTCCGCTCCGCGCCCCGTGCATCGGCGCCGGGCGTTTTCGGAAAGCGATCAGGCGGGCAAGCGGTTAGGCCCAGGCGCGTTCGCGCTTCGCCTTGTCCTCGTAGCTGTCGATCGCCGCCTTCTTTTCCATCGTCAGCCCGATATCGTCGAGGCCGTTCAGCAGGCAGTGCTTTCGGAACGGATCGATGTCGAATGTCGCCTTGCCGCCGTCGGGGCCGCGGATTTCCTGGTTGGTGAGATCGATGGTCAGCGTCGCATTGGCGCCGCGCTCGGCGTCGTCGAACAGCTTGTCGAGGTCGGCCTGCGTCACGCGGATCGGCAGAATGCCGTTCTTGAAGCAGTTGTTGTAGAAGATGTCGCCGAACGAGGTCGAGATCACGCAGCGGATGCCGAAATCGAGCAGCGCCCAGGGCGCGTGCTCGCGCGACGAGCCGCAGCCGAAATTGTCCCCGGCGACCAGGATTTTGGCGTTGCGATAGGCCGGCCTGTTGAGAACGAAGTCCGGATTTTCCGAGCCGTCTTCCTTGTAGCGCTGTTCCGAGAAAAGTCCCTTGCCAAGGCCGGTGCGCTTGATGGTCTTCAGATACTGCTTCGGAATGATCATGTCGGTGTCGACATTGATGATCTTCAGCGGCGCAGCGACGCCTTCCAGCGTTGTGAACTTGTCCATGGCAGGGTCCTCGTGATCAGCCATTATTTATCCCGATCCCGGCCTCGATCCAAGGTCCATCTATGATTTTGAATTGACGCGTTTTCTTCGCCTGGCAACGCTCTAACCCGCCGCCTGCGCCTCGATCGCCTCGATGTCGGCATCCGACAGCCCGAAGTGGTGGCCGATTTCGTGGACCAACACATGGCTGATGATGCGAGCAAGCGTTTCATCATGCTCGGCCCAGTAATCGATGATGGGACGGCGATAGAGCCAGATCAGGTTGGGCAGCCTGGCGATGTCGTCGTGACTCTGGAACGGCAGGCCCGTGCCCTGGAACAGCCCCAGCAGATCGTATTCGCTGTCGGCCTTCATCTCGTCGAGCACCTCCTCGGTCGGGAAATCCTCGACGCGAATGATGAGGCCCTCGCACAGACGCCGGAAACGCTCGGGCAGGCGCGCGAAAATGTCGTGCGCCATGGCTTCCATGTCAGCCAGCGAGGGGGCTTTGGCGGACGTCCACATGGCGTTTGTTTAACCCGTGTTTACCGTCCCGGCACCAGATTTTTGCGATCAAAGGCGGTCTTGCAGTTGACGCGGGCGCGGCAATCGGAGACCGTTCGCCGCAGGGGCGATCGGGGCACGGTCATGAACGTCAGAATGACGGCGGCGGGGCTTGCGACGGGAGCAGCGACGTTGCTGCTGTTGTTGCTGGTGCCGGGTACGCTGCTGTTTGTCTACGGCGCGCAGGCGCAAACGGCGGCGCATAGCACCGACCGCGCGGCGTCCGACCTGTCGGCTCAGACGCGTCGGCCACGCGTGCGCATCTATCGCGAAGACGAGCGCGGAGTTTATCCGAAGTACAATCCCGGTCCCGACGCCGTTCGCGACTGCACCGCTCATTATGTGCAGGAGTTTCGGCCGAGCGGGACGGTGATTGTTCCGCGGATGAACTGTTATTGGCGTCACGGCTGAGTGCGCCGCGCGAGACGCGGGTTCGGCTCCATCTATCCGTTATCAACCTATCCGTTTTCAACGAGTTGGTAGGGCAGGCCGTGCGGCGCATTGTCGCCCGTCATTGCACACGCTCATTCACGCCGCATTCAGATCGCCGCTTCTAGGTTCGTTGCTCGCATTGTGGCGAGATGGAACCATCTGCTGCAGTTCGTCGTTATTGGTTTCCTTCCATGGAGGTCCACATGCATTTGAAGAAGATTCTAGGATTCGCCGCCCTTGGCGCACTCCTTGTTGTCGCGGCTCCCGCGCAGCAGGCGCAGGCGGCAACGCCAATCAGTCCAGGCATCGCCGCGGGCGCGCAGGGCGACGCGGGCAAGCTGACCACCGACGTGCAGTGGGGGCATCATCATCACCGTCACTGGAGACCTCATCCCCATCACCGCCATTGGCGGCCGCATCGCCATCCTCGCCACTGGCATCATCACCACCACCACCATCGTCACTGGCGCTGATTCGAACCCGCTTGACGGGTTTCCCTGCCGGACTCGAACAGGCCCGCATCGCGGGCCTGTTTTTTTGAGACGGCGTCGATATAATCAACCGACATGGTCAGCAGGACGCACGCGGAAACGCTACAGGAAATTGCCATGAAGATGTCTTTCGGCGTGAGCCTCGCGGCGGCGATCGTGACGTTATCCTGGGCGGCATCCGGCGACAGTGCGGAGGCGGCCATCCGATCGGGCACCATCGCAGCACAATCCACGGCGGCGACCGATGTGAGCGCGGCTCATCGCTCCGGACGGAGTCATCGCCATCGGCACCATCGTCCGCGCGTTTATGTGCACGGCCGGCATTATTACGAAAGGCCGACGTACTACGTGCCACAGGGGCCGGCGCCGTTCTTTCCGTTCGGCTTCGGTTACGGCCTCGATCCGTCCTGGTGAGAGCGTCCGGCGAAGTCCGAAACCCATTCGCCCCGGACCACGGCGTCAAGACCACGGCGTCAAGATTGTGGCTTCGCTACCTCTGAAACCGACGGAGTCTGCAGCGGGCGCAGCGTTTCGCGCTGCACCGCGCCCGGACCACGACGCTCTCTTTGCCATGACCTTGCCGTGACCGTACTCCCTCACGATGCCCGGATCAGGTCCGCGTAGAGGATGCCGCTGTCATAAAAGCGAAAAAACCGTCCGCTCAGGCGTGGCCGGCTTCGTTCGACAACATGCCGGGATCGATGCCGATCTTGTGCAGCGCGCGGGCATATTTATCCTCGACGTCGCGCCCGAAGATCAGGTCCGGATCGGCCGGACAATGCAGCCAGCCATTGTCCTGGATTTCCGTCTCGAGCTGGCCCGGCGCCCAGCCGGCATAACCAAGCGCCAGGATCGCATGTTTCGGTCCGGCGCCTTTCGCAATGGCTTCCAGGATGTCGAGAGTCGCGGTCAGGCAGATGCCCTCGTCGATCGGCAGCGTCGCATCCTCGATGAAGAAATCGCTTGAATGCAGCACGAAGCCGCGGCCGGTTTCGACCGGGCCGCCCTTCATCACCTTCATCGCCTCCGCGGTTTCCGGCAGCTTGATCTGATCGGACCTCTTGATGATGTCGAGTTGCACCAGCAGATCGGTGAAATCGACACTTCCGGCGGGCCGATTCAGGATAATGCCCATCGCTCCCTCGGACGAGTGCGCGCAAACATAGATCACGGAACGCGCGAACCGTTCATCGTCGATGACCGGCATCGCAATCAGCAACTGGCCGTCCAGATAGCTTCGGTCCGCGTCGTCGGCGTCGCTTTCGTCCACCAGACGACGATCCCTGCCGGGCCTCTTACGCGCTGGATCCATCGGCAATGACCCTCATGTTGCCCTCACATCCTGATATTGGACGTTTGTTCTGTCAATCAACCTCCCCGCCCCGGCTAAACAGCGGATCACAAGCATTTCAATGGTTTGGGGCATCACCTGCCTGTAAGGACGTCGGATGATCACCAAGGTTCCCCTCGATGCGAGGTCCGGTATTGCGGTCGCGTTGCTGGCTGTCGCGTTTTCGGCTCCGGCGACGGCGCAGGACGCCTCGCCCTGGCAGCGGGGTAGCCACTCCGCGGTCCGCCTTCTCGCTGGCTCGCGCAGCGGAGCGGTACTGCTCGGCGGCGTCGCGTTTCAGCTTGAGCCGGGCTGGAAAACCTACTGGCGCACGCCGGGCGATTCCGGGGTGCCGCCGCGTTTCGATTTCTCCAGGTCGGACAATGTCGACGCCGTGACCGTGCTGTGGCCGGCGCCATCGAAATTTCCGGACGGCGCGGGTGGACACTCGCTTGGATACCACGATCAGGTCGTGCTGCCGCTGCGCATTGCCGCCAAAAATGCCGACAAGCCGATCACGCTCCGCGCGACCATCACCTACGCGGTCTGCGCCAAGCTGTGCGTTCCCGTCGAAGCCAGCATCGAGCTTCCTTTCGTCAGCGTCGCCAGCACGGAGGACAGCGCGCTGGCGGCCGCGCTCGATACGGTGCCGAAGCCGGCCAGGGTCGGCGACCCCAATCCGCTGACGATCCGTGACGTCAAGCGCAAGGGAGAATCCGCCGTGACCGTCGATGTCGTGACCGTCAATCCCAAGGACGATGTCGACCTCTTCGTCGAAGGTCCGACACCGGACTGGGCTCTGCCGATTCCGACGCGACTCAATCGCGCGCCGCGCGGCGTGAAACGGTTTTCGTTCAACCTCGAGGGCCTGCCGCCGGACACCAAGCCGGAAGGCGCCGCCCTGAAACTGACTTTGGTAAGCGGCAAGCAGGCCTACGAGTTCAACGTCAATCTGGACTAAGACAACGCGTGGAATCTCCGCCGCGAGGTCCGGACTCCGCGTCCCGTCCAACCGAATCTTAACGAATCGTTGCTAGCTCCAGACCGTGGCGCGCTCCCCCCTCACGAGGATTCCGTCGTGGCCGTAACGGACACTCCATCCGCGCCCGCGAGGCGATCGTCCGGCATGGTCGGGCGGTTGCGCGCGATGCTGAATGGATCAAACGAGGCTTCGCTGACCAAGCGCCTCGCCGGCACGATCTTCATCATCCGCGTTATCAGCGCCGGGCTCGCTTACGTCGCGCAGATTCTGCTGGCGCGCTGGATGGGCGGCTCCGATTACGGCGTGTATGTGTATGTCTGGACCTGGGTGCTGCTGCTCGGCAGCATGATGGATTTCGGCATCTCGGCGTCGGCGCAGAAGATCATTCCGGAATACCGCGCCAGCGGCGACGACGCGCGGCTGCGCGGATTCCTGAGCGGCAGCCGCTGGATGACGTTCATCGTGGCCGCGCTGATCTCGCTGCTGCTCGCCGGCCTCGTCAGACTGCTGTCGCCGTGGATCGACGCGGCGACGGTCCTGCCGCTCTATATCGGCTGCCTGACGCTGCCCGCCTTCGTGGTCGCCAATACCCAGGATGGCATCGCGCGTTCGCACGACTGGATGCGGCTCGGATTGATGCCGCAATTCATCGTGCGGCAGTCGCTGATCATCGGTTTCACCGCCGGCGCCTTCGTTCTCGGATTCCATCTCAGCGCCGCCATCGCCATGCTGGCCAGCACGGCCGCGGTGTGGGTCGCCATGATCGGGCAAATGATCGTGCTCAACCGCAGGCTCGGCACCGTCGTCGCGGCCGGGCCGAAAGAGCACGATTTCCGCGGCTGGCTCGCGGTGTCGCTGCCGATCCTTCTGGTCGAAAGTTTCTATCTGTTGCTGTCGTATACCGACGTGCTGGTGCTGCAGCAGTTCCGTTCCTCCGAGGAGGTCGGCGTCTACTTCGCCGTGGTCAAGACGCTGGCGCTGGTGTCGTTCATTCACTACGCGATGTCGGCGACGACCGCTCACCGCTTCACCGAATATCACGCCGCCGGCGACAGGGAGCGGCTGTCGGCCTACGTCGCTCATGCGATCAAGTGGACGTTCTGGCCATCGCTCGCCGCGACGCTGGTCCTGCTCGCGCTCGGCAGGCCGATGCTGTGGCTGTTCGGACCGCAATTCGTCGCCGGCTACAGCATCATGTTCGTCGCCGCGATCGGACTGGTGGTCCGATCGGCCATCGGCCCGGTCGAGCGGCTGCTCAACATGCTCGGCCATCAGCACGCCTGCGCGTCGGCCTATGCGATGGCCTTCGGCATGAACGTCGTGCTGTGCTTCGCGCTGGTGCCGCGCTACGGCGGCCACGGCGCCGCCGCCGCCACCTCGATGTCGCTCGCGTTCGAGACCGTGCTGCTGTTCTGGATCGTGCGCCGCAGACTGGGCCTGCACGTGCTGGCGTTCGGGAAGAAGCGGTAGGCACTTTCGGAATCTTTCCCTCTTCCCGTGCGGGAGAAGGAAAAATCACGCAGCCGTCCAGCCGCCATCGATCGACAGATTGCTGCCGGTGATCTGCGCGGCATCGTCGCCGCACAGATAAAGTGCCAGAGCTGCGACCTGCTCCACGGTGACGAACTGCTTGGTCGGCTGCGCCGCGAGCAGCACGTCGTTGATGACCTGCTCTTTTGTCATGCCGCGCGCCTTCATGGTGTCGGGAATCTGCTTCTCGACCAGCGGCGTCCAGACATAACCCGGACTAATGCAGTTGCAGGTGATCTTGTGAGCCGCAAGCTCCAGCGCCACCGTCTTGGTGAGACCGGCGATGCCGTGCTTTGCGGCGACATAGGCCGATTTGAAAGGCGAGGCCACCAGCGAATGCGCCGAGGCGGTATTGATGATGCGGCCCCAGCCGCGTTGCTTCATGCCGGGAACGGCGGCGCGGATGGTGTGAAACGCCGACGACAGGTTGATGGCGATGATCGCGTCCCATTTCTCGCGCGGAAACTCCTCGATCGGCGCGACGAACTGGATGCCCGCATTGTTGACGAGGATATCGACCGCGCCGAAGGACGTCTCGCCGAGCGCGATCATGCCCGCGATCTCGTCCGGCCTGGTCATGTCGGCCGGCGAATAGGCCGCCCCGACCTTGAACTCGCTCTCGATGGCGGAGCGCTCCTTCTCGATATCGGCGGCCGCGCCGAATCCGTTGATCACGACATTGGCGCCGGCGCCGGCGAAAGCGCGGGCGTAGGCGAGGCCTATGCCGCTGGTCGAGCCAGTGACGACCGCGGTTTTGCCTTTCAGTTTCGTCATTGTTGTCTCCTGTCGGAGCCTTCTCCTGTCCCGACGTCTTCCGAGCGCGCAAGGTCGCTCGAGGCCGCAGCGTGGCGCTGGTTCACGCTGGCGTCAATCACCGCAGACGGCGACGCGCTTCACGCCAGGGTTATCGCTCATCCGGGGAGGCGAGAACGAGCGTCCAGAACACCTTGTACTTGCTGTCCGGAGCATAGGTCGCGGCGATGCCCAGTTTTGTGACGCCGTTCTTCAGCATGTTCGCCCGGTGAGGCGGCGAATCGCGCCAGCCTGAAAACGCCTCGGCGAGGGTATGGTAACCGGCGCCGATATTTTCGACCGCCAGTTTTGCCGGATAGCCTGCCGCCGCCAGCCGCCTCGGCAACGTGCCGGCGATGTCGTGGTCCATCTTGTTGCGCTTGGCCATCACCATCGATTGCGTTTCGGCGACCTTCATCAATTCCGGATCGACAGCCACGGGCCCGAGTCCGTTATTGGCGCGATAGCCGGAAATCATGGACGCCGCCACCACCGGATCCAGCTTCGCTCCGCCATGGGCCATGTCGAGATAAAATGCCGGCTGCTCCGGAACTGCATTTTCCACGGCGGTGCATCCGGCCAACATCGTAAGGCCAAGAATCGCGGCAAAGATACGGATCATTCATAATTCCCCAATCACGCGCAGTTGTTGCACACCAACCGTGGCTGAAAGGTGAACGATCTCAGGTCGGGTCCGCGAAAATGCGATAGCGCCGCGGCTGCAAACCGACGACCTCGCCGTCGCGAAGCTCGCGATCGCGCGGCACGTCGATTTCAATGAGGGTTTCGCCCCGGCTGCCGGACACGGCGATGTCGGCCCGCTGAATCGGGCCGAAGGTCCGCACCCGCCGCACGGTGCCTTCGAGACCACCCCAGCCCGGCGGGCTGATCTGCATGTCGTGGCGGCGAACAAACAGTTTTGACGGCCCCGATCTGCCGCGCTCGGCGGCGATATTCAGCGGCGTCTCACCGAGGCGGACCGAACCGTCATGAACCTCGACCGGCAGAACGATGGACTCACCGATGAAGCCGTGCACGAACGCCGTCTGCGGATTGTCATAGACGTCGGTCGGCGTTCCGATCTGCTCGATGCGCCCCTTGTCCATCACCACCACGCTATTGGCGACCTCGAGCGCCTCCTCCTGATCGTGGGTCACGAAGATGGAGGTGACGTTGATTTCCTCGTGCAGCGAGCGCAGCCAGGTCCGCAATTCCTTGCGCACCTTGGCGTCGAGCGCGCCGAACGGCTCGTCGAGCAGCAGCACGCGCGGCTCGATCGCCAGCGCGCGCGCGAGCGCAATGCGCTGACGCTGGCCGCCCGAAAGCTGGCTCGGATAGCGGCTGGACAGCCAGTCGAGCTGGACCAGGTCCAGCAGCTCCTTGACCCGCGAGCGGATGGCGGCTTCGTCCTTGCGAACGGAACGAGGCTGCACGCGCAGACCGAACGCGACGTTCTCGAACACCGTCATGTGGCGGAACAGCGCGTAATGCTGGAACACGAAGCCGACGCTGCGCTCGCCGGGCGCGCGCGACAACGCGTTCTCGCCGTCGAAGGCGACCTCTCCGGAATCCGGCCAGTCCAGCCCGGCGATGATGCGCAGCAGCGTGGTCTTGCCGGACCCCGACGGGCCGAGCAGCGCCATCAGCTCGCCATGCGGCACCGTGAGATCGACGTGGTCCAGCGCGGCGAAGTCCCCGAACTTTTTCACGATATTGCGGACTTCAATGCTCACTCGGTCGTTGCCCTTCGTCGAGATGCCGTTCGAGAATAGTCTTCGCCACCAGCGTGACCAGCGCCAGCAGCGCCAGCAGCGAGGCGATCGCGAACGCCGATACGAATTGATATTCGTTGTAGAGGATTTCGACCAGCAGCGGCATGGTGTTGGTCTCGCCGCGGATGTGCCCGGATACGACGGACACCGCGCCGAACTCGCCCATGGCGCGCGCATTGCAGAGCAGCACGCCGTAGAGCAGGCCCCACTTGATGTTCGGCAGCGTGACGCGGAAGAAGGTCTGCAATCCCGAAGCGCCAAGCGACAGCGCCGCTTCCTCCTCCGCCGTCCCCTGCTCCTGCATCAGCGGGATCAGCGCGCGCGATACGAAGGGAAAGGTCACGAAGGTCGTCGCCAGCGCGATGCCCGGCAGCGCGAACAGGAGCTGAATGTCGTGATCCTGCAGCCAGGGCCCGAGAAAGCCCTGCGCGCCGAACAACAGCACGAACACCAGACCGGAGATGACAGGGCTCACCGAGAACGGAAGATCGACCAGCGAGATCAGGAGCGTCTTTCCCCGGAATTCGAATTTCGCGATCGCCCAGGCGGCAATCAGCCCGAACACCAGGTTGAGGCCAACCGAAATCACCGCAACTATCAATGTCAGCCTGATCGCCGACAGGGCTTCAGGGTCGGCAAGCGCGGCGAGATAGGCGTAGGTCCCTCTGGCGAACGCTTCCGCAAACACGATCACCAGCGGCAGCACGATGAACATCGTGAGAAACAGGACGGTGACGCCGATCAGCAGACCACGCACCCAGCGCGGTTCAGAGCGGGCATCGGTCCGCTCAAGCGGCACCGCGATCGCGGTTTCAGGCATCGACGTCGCCTCTCAATGCGCCGGCACGCGTAGCTGCGCCCAGCGTTGCATGCGGTTGACGAGGAAGATGACCAGGAACGCCACTACCAGCATCACGACAGCGATCGCCGTCGCGTCGGCGTAGCGGAATTCGGACAGCCGGATCACGATCAGCAGCGGCGCGATCTCCGACACGTTCGGCAAGTTGCCGGCGATGAAGATCACCGAACCGTATTCGCCGACCGCGCGCGCGAATGCGAGCGCAAAGCCCGTCAGTAGCGCGGGCAGAAGGCTCGGCAGAATGACGCGGGACACCGTCTGCCAGCGGTTGGCGCCGAGGCTCGCGGCTGCCTCCTCGATCTCCGGATCGAGATCGATCAGCACCGGCTGCACGGTGCGAACCACGAAGGGAATGCCGATAAACACCATCGCGACGAAAATGCCGAGCGGCGTGAACGACACCTTGATGCCGAGCTCAGCCAGCGGCGCGCCGAGCCAGCCGTTCTGCGCGAACAGCGTCGTCAGCGCGATTCCCGCAACGGCGGTCGGCAACGCGAACGGCACGTCGACGATCGCATCGAAGATGCGGCGGCCCGGAAAGCGATAGCGGACCAGCGCCCAGACGATAATGCCGCCCATCACCAGATTTACGAGCGCGGCGAGAAACGCGAGCCCAAATGAAATCTTCAGCGCATTCAACGTTCGCCGGCTGGTGACGATGTCAACGAACTGGGCGAGGCTCAATTCGAACGACTTGAGAAACAGACCCGCAAGGGGAATCAGGATGATGATCGAAAGCCATGTCAGCGTCAGCCCCATGGTGAGGCCGAATCCCGGCAAGGTCCGTCGTCGTCCCGATCCTCCTTTCACGTTGCCCCGCTCCGCCCCGTCGCATCAGTTCTTGTAGATCTGATCGAAGATGCCGCCCTCGCCGAAATGGACCTTTTGCGCCTTGGTCCAGCCGCCGAACACGTCGTCGATCTTGAACAGTTCAACCTTGGGAAAGGCATCGGCATACTTCTTGATGATGTCGGGATCGGTGGGACGGTAGAAATTCCGCGCCGCGATCTCCTGCGCATCCGAAGTATACCAGTACTTCAGATACGCTTCGGCAACGGCGCGCGTACCCTTCTTGTCCACCACTTTGTCGACAACGGCAACAGGCGGTTCCGCCAGAATGGAGATAGAGGGCACCACGATCTCGAACTTGTCCTTTCCGAATTCCTTGAGCGCGAGAAAGGCTTCGTTCTCCCAGGCGAGCAGCACATCGCCGACGCCGCGCTCGACGAAGGTGACGGTCGAGCCGCGCGCGCCGGTATCAAGCACCGGAACGTGCTTGTAGATATCGGCGACAAATTGTCTTGCCTTGTCCTCTCCACCGAATTTCTTCAGCGCATAGCCCCACGCCGCCAGATAATTCCAGCGCGCGCCGCCGGAGGTCTTCGGATTCGGCGTAATGACGCTGACGCCCGGCTTGATCAGATCGTCCCAGTCCTTGATGCCCTTCGGATTGCCCGTGCGCACCAGGAAGACGATCGTCGACGTATAGGGTGAGGAGTTCCGCGGCAGCCGCTTCTGCCAGTCCTTGGCCAGCAACCCGCGCTCGGCGATGGCGTCAATGTCATAGGCGAGCGCCAGGGTGACGACATCTGCCTGCAGGCCGTCGATCACCGAACGCGCCTGCTTTCCCGACCCGCCGTGGGATTGCTTGATCTCGACGCTCTTGCCGGTTTCCTTCTGATAGTGCGCGGCGAACGCCTTGTTGAAATCGACATAGAGTTCACGCGTCGGATCGTATGAAACATTCAACAGCGAGACGTCGGCCGCGTATGCAGAGCCTGCCCATATCAATCCCGCCAAGACCATAAAGCTACGACGAAGCATTTTCATCTCCATAAGGCCCGCTCGCGCGATCATCGCCGCGGACTGATGAAACTCGTCAAACGGCAGCTTCAAGTCAACGAAACCACATTTCAATGTTTGCGGCGACGCAGGGTCATTCCACTACGAAGTCTTCATCGTGTGGATGCCGCATTCCGTCTTGCCTCTGCCGCGCCAGCGGCCGGCGCGCGCATCTTCATCGGCGCTGGCGCGCGATGTGCATGGCATGCAGCCGACGGAAAGGAATCCCGATGCGACGAGCGGATGCGGCGGCAGCTTCGCCGACGCATAGATCGCCTCGATGTCGGCGCGTGAGGCGTTCGCGAACGGATTGAATTTCAGCCGCGCCCCGTCATCCTCGACCACCGGAATGTCGGCGCGCAGGCCGCCTTGAAACCGCTTGCGGCCGTTGATCCAGGCGTCGAACGGCGTAAGCGCGCGCGCCAGCGGCTCCATTTTCCGGATGCGGCAGCAGGCATCCGGATCGGAGAGCCATAACTCGCGAGCGGCGTCCTCGCGCGTCAGCGCATCCTCGGACGGTTGAATGGAGCGAACGTCTTTCAGGCCGAGCGCGGCGATCAACGTGTCGCGATAGGCGAGCGTCTCCTCGAACAGCCATCCGGTGTCGAGGAAGATCACGGGAATGGCCGGATCGACGTCCGCCATCACCTTCAGAAGCGCCGCCGACTCTGTACCAAATGACGACACCAGCGCCAGCCGGTCGCGCCCGATCGTGCGCAGCGCCGCGGTGATCACGTCCGCAGGCGAGGCGTCGCGAAGCGTATCGTTCAGCATCGATGCGGACGGCAGCACCGAAGCCACTCTTGCCGCGGTACTTTTGTTGTCGGGCGAAGACGTCATTCGGCGGCCATCTGGAATGTCTGCAACAGTGAATTCAGGTTTGAATTGCGCCACGGCGCGGAGCGCGAAACCACGTCGCCAATCACGAGAATCGCGGGGCCGTCGATCCGGTGAACCAGCGCGGGCAGGCGATCCAGCGTGCCGACGACGGCTTTCGCATCAGGGCGGGTGGCGCGCGCGAACACGCCGACCGGCGTTTCCGGCGAACGGCCCGCCGCGAGCAGGCCGGAACAAATCGCGTCGGCCGCCGTGATTCCCATGTAGACGACGACCGTCATCTTCCGGTCGGTCAGCGCCGACCAGTCCACGCTCTCCGCATCCCGCGCTTTGTGCGCGGTGAGGAAGGTGACGCGCAGCGCCTCGTGGCGGAAGGTCAGCGGCACCTCCGATTCCGCAGCCGCGCCGAGCGCGGCCGTGATTCCCGGAACCACCGAACAGGCGACACCGGCCTCACGCAAGGCCTCGACCTCTTCGCCGCCGCGCCCGAAAATGAAGGGATCGCCGCCCTTGAGGCGCACGGCCCGCTGCCCTGACTTCGCCGCATCGATCAGCAGGCGGTTGATCGCGTCCTGGCCGATGCCGGGCTTGCCGACGCGGCGACCCACCGGGACCCGCGCGGCGTCGCGGCGGGCGCGATCGAGGACTTCCGGCGAAACCAGTTCGTCGTAGAAGACAATGTCGGCGTCCTGCAGCGCGCGCAGCGCCTTGACGGTGAGCAGATCCGGATCGCCCGGCCCGGCGCCGACCAGTGTGACATGACCTTCGGCCTGCCGCGAGTTCTGTTCGCCCGCGTAAGCGGATGGATCGGCGATCGCTGTCAGCGCGCTTTCGGCCTCGTCGGAGCGGCCGGCAAGAACCGCAGCGCCGATCGGACCGTCGACGACGCGCTCCCAGAAGCGGCGACGCAATGGCGCATGAGCAATGCGATCGTGCACCGACCTGCGCCAGCGCCCGATCAGCGCTGCGAGATCGCCGATCCGCGCCGGCAACATCGCCTCGATGCGTTCGCGCACGCGGCGCGCCACCACCGGCGAGGCACCACCGGTGCCGACCGCCACCACGACCTCGCCACGATCGACGATCGCCGGAACGATGAAACTCGAATGCGCGGGATCGTCCATCACGTTGACGGGCAAACCCGCCGCCCGCGCCCGCGCCGCCACCGCCATGCCGATCTCGCCGGCGCCCGCGCAGAACACCGCGACGATGTCGTTCAACCCGATCGTTGTGGGGTCGTCCACACGCTCGATCCGCGATGCGGCGGCAGGATCGAGACCGGCGACCGCAAAGTCGCCATCGGTGGCATGCCAGCGAACCCGCGCTTCCGCGGCCAGCAGCAGGCGCAGTCTGGCCCGCACCGGATCGCCCGCTCCGACCAGAAGGATCGGACCGGCGCGAGAATCGAGAAAGATCGGAAGGAATTTCATTCGATGCTTCTTCTCCCCAACAGCGGGGTTGACTGAAATTATTTTCTATTTATGTATCTTGCAAGCGCATCAAACAGAAAATTATTTCTTCTATGCGGCTACGAAAGTATAGAATTTTCTACTTCCAAATACCGCACGGAAGAGATGCATCTTCTCAGCCTCCGAAATCCGCATTTTGGCGGCCGCTGACGTCGACAATCAGCGGCTTGGCCGTCGACCGCGTGTAGTAACGCGCATGCAAGGAGCAGGCCATGCAGCCTGGAATGGACCACCTCGATGCGCTGGAAGCGCAGAGCATCTACATTTTCCGGGAAGCCTTCGCCCGGTTGAAAAAGCTCGCGCTCCTGTGGTCGCTCGGCAAGGACTCCAACGTGATGATCTGGCTGGCGCGCAAGGCCTTCTTCGGTCGCGTGCCGTTCCCGGCGCTGCATGTCGACACCGAAAAGAAATTCCCCGAGATGTACGCGTTCCGCGAGCGCTATTCCAAGGAGTGGGATCTCGATCTCAAGGTCGATTACTGTCCGCCGATCGACGCGGTCGACCCGACGCTGCCGCCGGCCGCGCGGTCAGCGGCGCGCAAGACCGAGGGGTTGAAGCTCGCGCTGAACAAATACGGCTTCGACGGCCTGATCGCCGGCATCCGCCGCGACGAGGAAGCAACCCGCGCCAAGGAACGGGTGTTTTCGCCGCGCGGCCTGGAGGGCGGATGGGACGTGCGCGACCAGCCGCCGGAATTCTGGGACCAGTTCAACGCCTCGCCGCCGCCCGGCGCGCACCTGCGTATCCATCCGATCCTGCATTGGACCGAAGCTGACATCTGGGCCTACACCAAGCGTGAGAACATTCCGATCATTCCGCTCTATCTGGCCAAGAACGGCAAACGCTATCGTTCGCTTGGCGATGCCGACATCACTTTCCCCGTCGCTTCGACCGCCTCGACCATCGACGAGATCCTGATCGAGCTTGAAGGCAGCAAGATCCCGGAACGCGCCGGGCGCGCACTCGATCATGAAACCGAAGACGCGTTCGAGCGGCTTCGGGTCGCCGGCTATCTCTGACCTGACTCGAAATCGAGCGTTTTCCGATGAATATGATCGCCCCCACCATCGCACCGAACACCGTCCTCGCGACACCGAACGGCACGACACGTCCGCAGGTCCGCATCGTCATCGTCGGTCACGTCGACCACGGCAAATCGACGCTGGTCGGACGGCTGTTGCACGAGACCGGCAGCCTGCCCGATGGCAAGCTGGAGATGCTGAAAGCCGTCAGCACCCGGCGCGGCATGCCGTTCGAATGGTCGTTCCTGCTGGATGCGCTGCAGACCGAGCGCGATCAGGGCATCACCATCGACACCACGCAAATTCGCTTCCGCACCCGTTCGCGCGACGTGGTGCTGATCGACGCGCCCGGCCACGCCGAATTCCTGCGCAACATGATCACCGGCGCGGCGCAGGCCGATGGCGCGGTGCTGATCATAGACGCGCTCGAAGGCGTGCGCGACCAGACCCGGCGACACGGTTATCTGCTGCATCTGCTCGGCGTCAAACAGGTCGCGGTCGTCGTCAACAAGATGGACCGCGTCGATTTCAGCGCGGAACGCTTCGGCGCGATACGCGACGAGATTACCGCGCACCTGACCGGCCTTGGCCTCGCGCCGACGGCGGTGATTCCGATCTCCGCCCGAGACGGCGACGGCGTTGCCGACCGCACCGCGAAGATTGCATGGTACAAAGGGCCGACCGTGGTCGAGGCTCTCGACGCGCTGCAACCAGCGCGTCCGCTGGACGAACTGGCGTTGCGCCTGCCGGTTCAGGCGATCTACAAGTTCGACGATCGGCGCATTGTCGCCGGCCGCATCGAGTCGGGCGGCCTGGCCGCGGGCGATGAGATTGTCATCATGCCGGCCGGCAAGATCGCGAAGATCCGCAGCATCGAAGGCTGGCCGTCAAGTCCGACTGTCGCGCAAAGCGCTGGACGGTCCGTCGGCATCACGCTCGACCGCGAACTGTTTGTCGAGCGCGGCGACGTCATCGCCCATGTCGGGTCGGCGCCGCGCGATACGCGGCGGATTCGCGCGCGCATCTTCTGGCTGCACGAGACCCCGCTCGCGGCCGGCGCATCCATTCTGCTCCGGCTCGGCAACAAGGAAACCCGCGCCGTCGTCGTCGCCATCGAGAAGGCAGTCGATCCGGGCGAACTGTCGAGCGCCGAGGCCAAGGCGATCGCGCGCAATCATGTCGGCGAAATCGACATCTCGCTGGCGCAGCCGCTCGCCGCTGATCCTTACGTCGACAATCCCCGCACCGGCCGCCTTGTGATCGAGGTCCAGGGACGTATCGCCGGCGGCGGCCTTGTTCTCAGCGTCGATGCGGGACAGCGCGCGGTGCCGGTCGATATCGTGCCGGTGGAATCGGCGCTGCGTCCGGATGAGCGCTCCGCGCGTTATCGTCACAACGGCGCGGTAGTCTGGCTGACGGGATTGCCCGGTTCGGGGAAATCGACGCTGGCGCGCGCGCTGGAGCGAAAACTGTTCGGCGATGGCGGCTCGCCGATCCTGCTCGACGGCGACACGTTGCGCGCCGGACTGAACGGCGATCTCGGCTTTTCGCCGCAGGACCGTGCTGAAAACATCCGTCGGCTGGCGGAAGTCGCTGCCCATCTCGCGCGCAACGGCCATGTTGCGATCGTGGCCGCGGTCTCGCCGTCGCGCGAGGATCGCGCCGCGGCACGGCGCATCGCCGATTCCGCCTTCCGAGAGGTCTACGTCGCAACGCCGGCTGATGTTTGCGAGAGCCGCGACCCGAAGGGGCATTACGCCAAGGCGCGCGCGGGCGTGCTGCACGGATTTACCGGCATCGGCAACGACTATCAGCCGCCGGAATCGGTGGAACTGACGATCGATACATCATCACGCACGGTGGCTGAGGCCGCTGGCGAGATCGAGCAGATGCTGATCAGCACCGGCATCCTGTTCGATGAACTGACCGACGTCGCCGCCAACATCTGAGCCTGCGAATCCCGCAGGCGCTGGACGTGGATGACCGCCGCGAGTTGTATCGCGGCGGTCGTTTGGTTTTTCAATGGGATTATTCACCTTTTGTAGGGGCGCACGACGCCGGCTTTGGCGCTAGAGTCTGATCCAACTTCGTTGGATTAGACTCTAGCTTTTTGATTGAGCATGATCATATCCGAAAACCGGTTCCCACCTTTCGGGACCATGCTCTCAAAGGCGATAGACGCCAAATTTTTGCAAGCCGCCTTGAGACAGCCTCGTCGCTGTTTCGCGTGAGACCTCCGACATGACCCGCATTGACGCTCACGGACTGAAAATCGTGCCGGTCCTGTTCGATTTTATCGAGAAAGAGGCCACGCCCGGGGCCGGCATTTCGCCGGATGCCTTCTGGGCCGGATTGGCCGCCATCGTCCACGATCTTGGACCGAAAAACCGGGAACTGCTGGCGATACGCGACACGCTGCAGGCGAAGATCGACGGATGGCATCGCGCCAACAGAAGTCATCCGTTCGACATTAAAGCCTATACCGCGTTCCTGAAAGAGATCGGCTATCTGCAGCCGGAGCCGGAGACTCATGCGGTCGAAACCGCTGATGTCGATGAGGAGATCGGAAAGATCTGCGGGCCGCAACTGGTGGTGCCGCTGACCAACGCGCGTTACGCGCTGAACGCCGCCAATGCGCGCTGGGGCAGCCTTTACGACGCATTGTACGGTACCGACGCCATCCCGCACGCCGCCGGCGAGGCCAGAGGCTACGACAAGGCGCGCGGCGACAAGGTGATCGCGAAGGCCAAGGCGTTCCTCGATCAGGCCGCACCGCTTGCGACCGGCAGCCATGCCGATGTCGTGGGATACGTCGTGACCGATGGAGCGTTAAAGACGAGACTCCGTAACGGCAGCGAGACCGGCTTGACGTCGATATCGCAATTCGCAGGCTATCGGGGCGATGCGAGCGCGCCGTCCGCGATCCTGCTGGTGAACCACGGCCTGCACATCGAGATTCAAGTCGACCGCAGCCACGCCATTGGCAAGGACGATGCCGCAGGCATCGCCGACGTGATCCTTGAGGCCGCCGTCAGCACCATTCTCGACATGGAGGACAGCGTCGCCGCCGTCGATGCCGACGACAAGGTACTGGTCTATCGCAACGTCCTCGGCCTGATGAACGGCACGCTCACGGATACATTCAGGAAGGGCGGCAAGACCATTACGCGCGCCCTTAACGCCGATCGGGTCTACACCGCGCCTGACGGCGGCGAGCTAAGGCTGCACGGGCGCAGCCTGCTTCTCATTCGCAACGTCGGCCATCACATGTTTACCGACGCAGTGCTCGACAGGGACGGCGCCGACATTCCGGAAGGCATGCTCGACGCGGCGGTGTCCGGCCTGCTCGCGATTCACGATCTCAACGGCACCTCGAAAACGAAAAACAGCCGGACCGGCTCGGCTTACATCGTCAAACCGAAGATGCACGGTCCCGACGAGGTCGCGCTGACCTGCGAACTGCTCGCCCGGGTCGAGACCATGTTGGCGCTGCCCGAGAACACACTCAAAATTGGCGTCATGGACGAGGAACGTCGCACCACCGTCAACCTCAAGGCCTGCATCCAGGTGGCCGCAAAACGCATCTGCTTCATCAACACCGGTTTCCTCGATCGCACCGGCGACGAGATCCATACCTCGATGGAAGCGGGACCGATGATCCGCAAGGGCGAGATGAAGGCGCAGCCCTGGATGCAGGCGTACGAGGACTGGAACGTCGACATCGGTTTGATCGACGGTCTGCCCGGCCACGCCCAGATCGGCAAGGGCATGTGGGCGGCGCCCGACAGGATGGCCGACATGCTGGCGCGGAAAATCAGCCACCCACAATCCGGCGCCACCACTGCATGGGTACCTTCGCCCACGGCGGCGACACTGCACGCCTTGCACTATCATCAGGTCGATGTGTTGAAACGCCAGCAGGAGCTGAAAGCCGGCGGCCGTCGGGCGAAACTTGCCGACCTCCTCACCCTTCCGGTGTCGCAGTCGAATTGGGCACCCGACGATGTGAGACAGGAGATCGACAACAACTGCCAGGGCATTCTCGGCTATGTCGTGCGCTGGATCGATCAGGGCGTCGGCTGTTCGAAGGTGCCCGATATTCACGACGTCGGACTGATGGAGGATCGCGCCACGCTACGCATCTCCAGCCAGCATCTGGCGAACTGGCTGCATCAGGGCGTCGTCACCGGGAACGAAATGATGCAATCGCTCAAGCGCATGGCCGCCGTCGTCGACGGGCAGAACGCCGGCGATCCCCTCTACAAACCAATGGCGCCGGAATTCAACGGTGTCGCCTTCCAGGCGGCGTGCGATCTGGTGTTCAAGGGACGCGAACAACCGAACGGCTACACCGAATACATCCTGACCGGGCGCAGGCGCGAGGCCAAAGCGGGGGGTAAGGCGAGGGGCACGGCGCAAGGAAAGACGGCGGCTGACGGTTGACCGGCGATCGACGCGATCGAGATGAATGTCCCCGGCGTGACCGCCGGGGAAATCTGCTTGTCCAAGGCGCCGACGTGGGGCCTCAGAATATCGGAAGATACTTCAACGCTGAGACGACACCGAGCACGATAACGGCGACGCTGGCGATCTGCTTGCCGCGGACGTCCAGCGGCGCCACGCTGATGAAGTACAGCACAAGAACAACGATGAAGAACGTAATCAGGACGCTGATCAGCATTGTTGGCTCTCCAAATTGATCGCAAGATTCAGGACGGAGAAGCGCCCTCGCGACATTGGCGCGCGAGGCAATCCAGACAAGGCCTGAAAGTTCCACCGAAAGGCGCGTGATGCGCGGCGAGGGGACGCGCCAGCCGAAGCCTTTCCGCTTCTGATTCAATCAGAATCTCCAGAGCGTTGTCTGGGCGCATTTTCCTCGCGGAAGCCGGTATCTCTCTCCTCCGGTCGGGCCGAGGACATGCTTCGTTCGAAAACCTATTTGCATAAATCGATGCGGCTTTTACCGCAGCTTCCCATCGCAGCCCTCACCGCCAAGCATCGTCGAACAGAGGCGGACTCAACAGAAACTGCCTGACGGGCAGGTCATGCTGTCGAGGAACTTAAGCCGCGACGACACGTTGGTTGCTCATATCCCAGCAGTTTTCAGGAGCGTTGGATGGCGAGCGATGATGAGGAAGCGATGAAGAACTTGACCGATAAAGCAACATACGACCGCCTTGAGAAGGATTTGTCCGCCGTGAAAAACGATATCTCCGCCCTGGCAGACCAGGTCTCCGATGCGCTCGGTACATTGACCGGCTCTGCCAAAAAGCAGGCGCGCCGCGGCTACAAGCAGGCCAGAGCCAATGTCGACTCCGTCCTCTCCGATGTGACGGAGCGTGGCAACGCGGCGCTCGACGCGGCGCAGAATGCCGTAACCTCGATGGAGGACACGCTCGAGGAAGCAATCCAGCAGCGTCCTCTCGCAACGGTCGGGCTTGCGATCGGGCTGGGATTTCTGATCGGCGTGACCTGGCGCCGATGAGGCTCCGGTGATTTCAGTTTGGTCGGGCCGCGGCGAGTTCTGTCGCCGCCGCTCGGATTCTGTCAATAATTTCAGCAATCGATTTTCGAGCCGGGCGAGGCGTTGAATGTTTCAGCGGGCGATCGATGACCTTAAGGAAAGCGCGGGCAACGCTGTGCGGCTCGCCTCCGTCGCCGCCGTAGCGGCCGTCGCAGGCTCCATCACACTCGTGTTTTTATGTGCCGCCGCGTTTGTCTTCGTGCTTCAGAACTACGGCTTGATCGAGGCTTGCCTCGCCGGCGCCGCTATCTTTTTCCTGATCGCGGTGATCGCGGTCGCGATCTATGCGATCCGGCGAAAGGCCATCAAAAAACGAGCAGCCCAAAAAACCAGAGCGACAGCGCAAAATTTTCTCGCCGATCCGATGGTGGTGGCGGCAGGACTTCAGTTGGCCCGCACGGTCGGCATCAAAAAGCTGATTCCGATCCTGGCCATCGGCGGCCTGGCGCTGGGGTTGCTCGCAGGCCGGCGCGACCGGGACGGAACCGACGCCGACACTTGACGGCCTAATTGAATGACCACGATATGAATAACAACAATAAGAATGAATATCAGGTGACGCAGCGGCCGGGCTGAAGCTGCTTCGCGACATCCGTCAAAACGCTGACCACCGGTTCGCACGCGATCGTGCGCCTGGCCTGCGATGCCGGTGCGCGACGGGCGCGCGGGCTGGTGCCGCGATCGCTGGCCATCATGCTGTCGGTTCCGGGAATCTGGATCACGATCGATGCGGCCGGCAAACTCTCGAGCCGAATGGAAACGGTGCGGCCTTCCACAGTCCTCAAACTGACAAAACCCCGATCGGACTTGGCGGTGCGATTGACCACCGCGGCGGCGTCCGGCTGCGCAGCGAGATCGCTCCCCGAGGGAAGATGCATCGCGCCGAGAGGCACCATTACCGCCAGCGCACCAAGAATGGCCGTCGATACCTGAAACATCGTTTGCCTCGCCCGTTGTCCTCTCGCTGGCGACGACGTCACACGCCGTGCGTCAGGATTGCGGGTCAGAACCGCGAGGCAATAACGCCGTTCGCAAGACATCGTTCATCGGCGGAATTGAAAAAAGACGAAGCGGAACGCTTCGCGGGGTCCTTGCGTTATCCGGGCAGCCGGTCATCCTCCCCCTGCCCGCCCGACCGGCGACGAGGACGCGGCTGATGGTGATGCCAGCCGCGTCCGTTTTCTTGGCAAGTTTCTTTACCGTTGGCGAGCGACACCGACCGCAAGCACGGCCAAGCACGGTATGGTGTGGAGCCTGTCGCGGGGGGCGGCCGCCAAGGGCCGCCGCGCCAGTCAGGATGCAGCGGCGCGGGGTTCCCGATTGCGCGAGTTTCGATGGAAGAACAGCGCCTGGCTGGCAACCGCCGAAACCATGGCCGGCTGGAACGGCTTCGAAATGAGGAACGCCGGCTCGGGCCTCTCGCCGGTCAGGAAGCGCTCGGGATAGGCCGTAATGAAGACGACGGGCACCTCGACGACGCGGAGGAGTTCGTTGACGGCATCCAGTCCGGAGCTGCCGTCAGCGAGCTGGATATCGGCCAGAATGAGACCGGGCTTCCGGGTCTTGGCCAGGGCGATCGCGTCGCCATGGGTTCGCGCGACACCGATCACACGGTGTCCGAGATTCTTGACAAGACTCTCCAGATCCATCGCGATGAACGTCTCATCCTCGATGATCAGCACGTCGGTCGCGATTTCCGCCGCCATTTCGCGGCCGGCAACATCGCTCAGCCTGCGAACTTCGGCCACGTTGGTCTGCAGCACGAACGCCGCTTCCTCCTCGGAGAAACCTTCGAGCGACAAGAGCAGGAACGCCTGACGCGGCAGCGGCGTGATATTCGTCAGCCGCCGTTCTGTCGGAGCCAGGGCCGGCACCTCGTCGATACCGCCATTGATCGACACCGAATTCCAGATCTGGGTGAACAGCCGAAACAGCCCCGCCCGCGGTCCGTGCCGCTCGTCGAGCACGGTTGGATCCTGAAGCAGCGCCTCCAGCATGGCTCCGACATAGGCATCTCCGGACGCCTGATTTCCCGTCAGGGCGCGGGCGTAACGTCGCAAGAGCGGCAAATGCTCGGCAACAACCTGTGATCGAAACATCCCGTCCATCCTTTTGAGATTGAGACCCCAACAACAGCGGGATCAGCATCTTTATCCTTAATTGGGCCATGCGTGGAGCAACGCGGCGGATGCCCGTCCGGTCGCTGCGTTATTTACGCTTTAGCATGACAAAAGTTCCGCCATGCAGGAACTTTACCTCGGGCACGGCATTAGCCCGCACGAGTTCCGCAAAGACGGCCTAACAAACGGGGAATTCTCGATTTTTCAATACCTTGAAACGTTGGGAATGAACAAGATCATGAAAGATACAAAGCCATCACCCGGCAAGGGCGGCCTAAACGCCGAGATTCAGTCCAGAATCGGGCATCAGCTTCGTGCGATGTATGACGACGTCGTGAGGCAGGGCGTCCCGGACCGGTTTGCGGAGTTAATCCGAAAGCTCGATGGATCGGGACCCAGTCACCCCCAAATAAATCCCACGGGCGATTTCGACGCAAAAAATAGCGGGAGGGACTAATGCCTCTCACCGATTCACTTCGCGAAGATATTCTGGCATCGGTGCCGAACTTGCGCGCGTTCGCAATTTCGCTGAGCGGGAACGGCGATCGTGCCGACGACCTCGTGCAGGAAACCCTGCTTCGTGCGCTCGCCAATATCGATTCGTTTCAGCCGGGCTCAAACCTTCCGGCGTGGCTGTTCACGATCCTGCGCAACCTGTTCCGCTCCGACTACCGCAAGCGCCGGCGTGAGGTTGAGGATTCCGATGGCAGCTATGCGAAAACGCTGAAATCGCAGCCGAGCCAGAACGCGCATCTGGAATTCGAGGAATTCCGCGCTGCGCTCGACAAGTTGCCCCAGGATCAGCGTGAAGCCTTGATCCTGGTAGGCGCTTCGGGCTTCTCCTACGAGGATGCCGCGAAGATCTGCGGATGCGCAGTCGGCACCATCAAGAGCCGCGTCAATCGCGCACGATCGAAGCTGAGCGCGCTACTTTATGTCGAGGGCGCCGAGGATTTTGGCCCGGACGATACCGTTCGGGCCGTAATCGGCAGCGGCCGATAGTCCGCGATCAGGCCCGCTGTAATTCAGGGGCGGCTGCGCGTCTTTCTTGACTTAACGGCTTGTCTTAACTCAAAGGCTCGATGGGGTCGCTGACTTGATCGGCGCGGAGATTTGCAGCGTGCGACCTCTTTCGGTCATGTCGACGACCGTCTCCATGGGAGCGGCGAGTTCATAGACATAACTCACCTCGGTAAAATACCGCTTGGAAACGCCGCCAAGCGCCTCCGGCGCAACGCGATCCAGCAGGATGATGCCGAAATCGCTGTCCTCGCGGCGGGTCGCGGCGCTGGTGTTGAATTCCTCCCATCGAAAGCGAAACATCGATTCGCTGCCATCGCCCTCGACCGACCAATGCGCGACCACATGCGGATGCTTGCCGACCAGCGAGAGGCCTTCGTCGGAGTGGGAGGCAAGTTCGAAGAACAGCAATGAGAGGCTTTGAGCCGCGCGCGCGCTCACGGTGATGTCCGGGCCATCGACCGCGATGCGCTCGGCATTGGGGATGGCGCGCGCTTCGAACAACCCCCTCAGTTTGACGCCCTGCCATTGACTCTCGCTGAGCAGCGAGACCACGTTGGACATGGCATGGATCCGGCCGATCAGCAGTTCGCGGGCGACCTCGATGTCGGAGCCGTGCCGCAGCGTGCGCGTGACGATCGACTGGATCACCGCAAGGATATTCTTGACCCGGTGATTGAGTTCGTCGATCACCGCGGTCAGACGCCGCTCGAAGCTGATCCGAACCTGGATTTCCCGGCTCAGCCGCAGGTTGTTGTAGGCGACATACCCGAACAGACCACAAATGATGCTCGTCAGTGCCAGACCGATTGCGGCCACCACCGCGGCAAGTCTTTGTGCGCGAAGGACCGCATTGGTCTTCGGGTAATAGCCGAGCGACCAGTCCCGCCCGCCGAACGTCACCGTCCGCAGCACCAGCGGAACGGGATCAGCCGCCCGTCTGAGACGTGAGGTAACATGGCCCCTGTCGTCCGCGATCCATTCCGACGCCGGGTTTCGCGGATCTTTCAGAACGACGGAGAACAACGACTGTTCGTCGTTTGTCAGCATCAGCGAGGCGAGCCGGTAGGAGAATGTGACAAAACCCGCCGCTTTTTCGCTTCCTTCCTGGAAAACCGGCGTTGCGATAACGAGCCCGAGCGGCCCGTCGGGCTGCAGCAGATTGATCGGATCCGAGACCGCCGACGTTTTCGTCTGCAGTGCGCGGGCGAGCATCGGTCCCAGGATGGGATGCTCGTCGAGCGAGCGGCCGACGAATGCGCTCGTTTCAGCATTTTTCGGTTCGACGTCCATCAGCACGTCGATTGGTTTGTCCAATGAATTCAGATCGCGCGGCGTATCGTCAAAGCTCCGGATGTGCGGGTTTGGAAAGCCGGCAGACGCCAGCGTTGCACTGGCTTCCGAAAGCTCGCTTGGCTGCAGACAGGCAACCCAGCCCGCGAGAACGAAATCGGTCTTGAAGGCATAGATCGAAGCGCGCAGCGGGTGAAGCATGTTGGCCCCCACCGCGGCGGGCGACCGAAACAATCCGGATGCAACCCGCGCCAGCAGTTCTCGTTCGATGAGACGCTCCTGTACCAGGCTGGCATGGACATCGATCGCGCGCGACAGCGCGATCCTGTCGATCGTCAGTTCCTGGTCATGAGCGCGCCAGGCCGCAAGGCCTGAGAGAAGAACCCCGATGACCGCGACGAACCCGATAACGAAACCCAGCCGAACCACGTGCCTACCCGGAAAGTCAGAAGTCAGAAGAAGGTTGCCGTTCGCACCATTGGCCGGCTTTACTGTTTGGAAACCGCACCCTCCGCCCCAAGGATGCCCCACGTCAATCACCCCGCGCCAGTCTGGTTCCGTCTCCGCGGGTAAAACCCGGCACGATCGTTAACGGACTGAGGCTGGCCGAGTCCGGTATTCATGATGGCGAAAGGTTGCTCGCCAGCTAAACCGCCGGCCGCAGGCGCGCGCCATCGTGGTCCGCCACTCTGAACGTTCGCACCGCGCCCGGCGTTTCTCCCGCAACCGCGACCGGGATAAAATGCTCGGTGCGGCCCTGGGTGGCGCTTTCGATCAGCACCTGACGTGTTGCCCCGACCTCCGCCGCCAGACGCTTCCGAAGCGCCGTCGCGGCCGCCTCGCGCAGCCGCCGCGCGCGATCCCTGATTGCCTCGCCCGGGACCTGTGGCATCCGCGCCGCCGGCGTCCCCGGACGCGGCGAGTAGGGAAAAACATGAAGAAAGGTGAGATCGCAGTCTGCGACGAGGTCCAGCGAGCGCGCGAACATCTCCTCGGTCTCGGTCGGAAAACCGGCGATGATGTCGGCGCCGAAGGCGATGCCCGGCCGCAGCCGCCGCACCTGCGCGCAGAAGTTGATGGCGTCCCGGCGCGAATGCCGCCGCTTCATCCGCTTCAGGATCATGTCGTCGCCGGATTGCAGCGACAGATGCAGATGCGGCATCAGCCGCTCCTCGTTGGCGACCGCATCGAGCAGGTCCCGGTCGGCCTCGATCGAGTCGATCGACGAGATTCGCAGCCGCCTCACCTCCGGCACATGTCGAAGGATTCGCTTGACCAGCCCGCCCAGCCGGAGCGCACCGGGCAGATCGGCTCCGTAGCTCGTGAGATCGACGCCGGTCAGCACGATCTCGGCATGACCGGCCTCGGCGAGCGCGCGCACCTGGTCGACCACTGCGCCCATCGGCACCGAGCGCGAATTGCCGCGCCCGAACGGGATAACGCAGAAGGTGCAGCGATGATCGCAGCCGTTCTGCACCTGCACGAAGGCGCGGGGCAGGGCGGATTGGAAGCCCTCGACGAGATGTGGCGCCATCTCCTTCACCGCCATGATGTCGGCGACCGCGACTTTTTCTTCGTTGGCGATCCCGAAACCGGATGCGGCCGCGAATGCGGTCCGTGCCTCGCGCCAGGCATCACCACGCATCTTGTCGTCGTTGCCGATCACGCGATCGACTTCCGCCATCTCTGCGAACATCGTCGGCTGGATCTGCGCCGCGCAGCCGGTGACGACGATGCGCGCCGACGGCCGCTCGCGCCTCAGCCGCCGGATCGATTGCCGCGCCTGCGCCACCGCCTCGTTGGTGACAGCGCAACTGTTGATGATGACGACGTCGTCGAGCCCGGCGCCGCTCGCATTTTGGCGGATGACTTCGGACTCGGAGGCATTGAGCCGGCAGCCGAAGGTGACGACATCGACCGGCATCACGCGACAGGTGTGAACAATGCGGGATCGAACCTGCCGGCATATTCAAACACGGCCGGACCAGTCATCATCACATGATCGCCGTGCTCGCACCACTCGATGGTCAGACCGCCGCCGGGCAGCAGCATCTCGACCGTGCGGTTGGTCCGTTTGAGCCGTGCCGCCGCCACTGCCGTCGCGCAGGCCGCCGAGCCGCAGGCCTTGGTCAGGCCCACGCCGCGCTCCCAGGTTCGCATCACGATGTGATCGCGATCGACGATATGCGCCAGCGTGATGTTGGCGCGCTCGGGAAAGATCGGATGATTCTCCAATAGTGGCCCGAAGCGTTCAAGGTCATAAGCATTCACGTCATCGACCCAGAAGATGGCGTGTGGATTACCCATGCTGACCACCGACGGCGAATGCAGCACCGGCTTATCGATCGGCCCGACCTGCAATTCGATATAGCGGGTGTCGCGGAATTCCTCGGCGAGCGGGATATCCCGCCAATCGAATTTTGGTAGCCCCATGTCGACGGTGTAGAAACCGCGCGTGGAACCTCGCCAGCAATTCAACAGCCCGGCACGGGTCTCGAAAGTCAGCACGGTCTTGCCCGTGGCCTCGAACACCTGCCGCGCCACGCAGCGCATGCCATTGCCGCAGGCGTTCGCCTCCGAACCATCGTTATTGTAGATTCGAACGAAGGCCTCCGTGCGTGGCGTCCGCGGGGGTTGCAGGACCATCAACTGATCATAGGGAACGCCGGCCGGCGAGGCGATCGCGCGTGCCTCCTCGGCCGTCACCGTGGCGGCACTGTCGCGCAGATCGACCACGACGATCTCGTTGCCGATGCCGTTCATCTTGCTGAAAGCGTGGTTTGCGAGCGCGCCCATCCCGGCATCCATTTTCCGGCGTCCGTCCTCCGCTTTATATGGCGAATACCCGGCGATTGGCCAGCGGCCGGCGTCCGGCACGGTCAACGCGATATCCGGCCTGCGCCCCACGCCCGCCACGATGCGGCATGACATATTCTCATGACATACTCCGTCGCGAGTCGGATATCAAAACAGCTTGTCAGGCATCGCATAATTCCGCCGCAACGGCGGCCAAGGGTCAGGTCTTGCGGATATCGGTCAGCGCGAGACGTCGGCCAGCACCAGGGAGACCCGTTCAATGAATCGCCCCCGCCTTTTTCGCCGCCTCGCGATCGCGATGATCCCGGTGGCCATGTCCTTGGGGCTTTCCGCCGTACTCGCCCAGACCCCACCCGCGACGCCTCCCGGCGCGACGGCACCGCCTGCGACCCCCGCCCCGCCAGCTGCGCCTACCCCGCCGGGAACGACGACTCCGACGATGCCGGCTCCTCCGCCGGCCGAAGTCCAGACCCCGGCGAATCCGACCGCGGAGGCGCCGAAGCCGCCGGTGACCGCGCCGGCGCAAGCCGCCGATCCCTTCGGCGAGGAATTCACGCTGACGCCGAAGACGGTGCTGACTTTCAGAAACAACGCCACCTGGGACACCGCGTTCGAGACGCTGATCGATTCCTTCAAGTCGCTCGCGGCCGTCCTGGACAAGCAGGGCGTCAAGGCCACCGGCAACATGATGATCGTCTACACCTCGACCGACGACACCGGCTTCTCGTTCCTGGCGGAAGTCCCGGTCGACCAGGAGCTGAAGGACCTGCCCAAGAACATGAGCATGGGCAAATCACCGGAGGGCAAGGCGCTGAAATTCGTGCATCGCGGCTCCTACGACAACATGGACAACACCTATGAGGCGATCACCAACCACCTTGACGACAAGAAGCTCGAGGCCAAGGATACCTTCATCGAGGAGTACATGACCGATCCATTGAAGACCGAAGAGGACAATCTTGTCATCAACGTCTATGTGCCGCTGAAATGAGAGCCGTCATGCAGAACCGGATTCCTCTCACGATCGCCATTGCCGCGGTCGCCGCCCTGGCCGCGATGCCGGCGCAAGCCGGTGGGACGCCGCCGCCGACCGTCTCGGTGACCGGCGAGGCCACGATCTCGGCGCCCCCGGATCTCGCGCAGATCGAGGCAGGTGTCACGACCGATGCCAAGACCGCGCGCGAAGCCGCCAGCGCCAATAATGACGCCATGGGAAAGGTACTGCTGGCGCTGAAAAGCGCGGGTCTTTCCGAAAAAGACTATCAGACCTCGCGGCTGTCGCTGCAGCCGCAATACAGCAGCCAGAATCGCGCGGGGACGAATGTGCTCACCGGCTATCGCGCCAGCAACCAGGTCACGATCAAGCTGCGCGATGTCAGCAAGATCGCCGGCGTGATCGACGCGGTGACCGCGGCCGGCGCCAACGACATCGGCGGCATCAACTTCATGGTCTCCAACGCTTCGAAGCTGCTCGACGACGCGCGCGCCGAGGCGGTCACTGATGCGCGGCGCAAGGCGGAGATCTACGCCAAGGCCGCGGGCGTCGCGCTCGGCGCACCCGTGAGCATTTCCGAGCACGGCGCGGCGATGCCCGTCATGTATCGCCGGGCCGCGGCGCCGATGGCTGCGGAGGCGCCGATCGCGCCGGGCGAGGAAACCCTTCGCGTGACGGTCGGCGTGTCCTGGGAGATCAAGGCGGGGCAGTAACCTTCACCCTCGTTCTTACGGAGAGACCGTCTCGTCGGATCAAGTCCGGCCATGACGGCTCTTCTGTAGTGTCGCAAACCCTCAAATCTCTATCACCTGCCCCGGCTTCAGGACCAGGAAGCGATCTCGCGGAACGCCTGCCTCATCGAGCGCGACGCCGAGCGCCTTTTCCGGCGCATCGATCGCCTCATCGGTGAGCTGAAAGGTGCCGTGATGATGCGCCAGCGCAAGCTCGGCGCCGCAGTCGGCGAGCGCCTTCACGGCATCGGCGGGGTTCATGTGCATGTCCTTCATGAACCAGCGCGGCTCATAGGCTCCGATAGGTAAAATCGCCGCGCGCAGCGGACCATGCGCCTCACGGACGCGGTGAAAATGCACACCGCTGCCATAACCGGAGTCGCAGACGATATAGATTTTTCCGGCCGGCGTTTCCAGCACGAAGCTCGCCCACAGCGTCTTGTTGCGATCGAAGATGCCGCGCGCCGACCAGTGCCGCGTCGGCACCAGCGTGACCGCGAGTCCATTGGCAAGCTCGATGCGTTGATGCCAGTCGAAAGCCTCGGCGCGGATCGCGCTGTCGGCGGCGCGCATGGTCACGTCGTTGCCGAGCGGCGTGATCACGCGAGGCGCGAATTTCGCCGCGAGTTGCGACAGCGTCGCGACATCGAGATGGTCGTAATGTCCGTGCGATACCAGCACGGTATCGATCTGGGGCAGCACCTTGAAGGCAATGCCTGGATCGTTATGGCGCTTCGGGCCCGCGAACGAGAACGGTGACACGCGCTCCGACCACACCGGATCGATCAGGATATTTTGCCCAGCCGCCTGGATCAGCCAGCTCGCATGCCCGACGAATGAGAACCGCACGCCGCTCGTCACGCTCGGTGGCGGCGTGTCGGAATAGGGCGACGGCGCCCATTCGGGCCATTTATGGCGCTCACGCCCGCGGCTGAATTGCCAGCGCAGCATTTCAGAAAGCCTGAGCGGTGCGCCGTCGGGATCGACAAAACGCGTGCCGTCGAAATGGTCGGAGACCGGACCGTCGTAGGGTTTCATGCGGGACGCCCAAAATGCCGGGAACTGGCGGCGGCAATGCCGGCGAAGGCAGTCAGCAGTAGGGGCGGGTCCAATAGCACGGTCTGGTGGGTGAGAGTGCGGAACGAGCGGATGGGACACTTCCGACATGGGATTAGCGCAGGAGATTTGCAACGCGGGCAACGCCTTTGCCGCCGAAATCCATTAATACAACAATATTATCAGATATTTATATTGGACCGACGTGACGGGACGGTTCGATCTTCCTTGACTTGCCACAGCCTTTCCATGTAAGTCCCGCCGACTTCTCGAAAAGACGTTCTTTTCGATCCGCCGACCGGCCGCAAGGGCCGGAGGTCAACGCCCGACAGCGCTGTGCGCCCTCGGGCGCAAACGTGTTTTGGGTTTGCGTCTCACAGACCCTCGGTCGTCCATGCCCGGACTTGCTCCGGGCATCCACGACTTAAATTGTCTTCAATTCGGGACGAGACGTGGGTGGCCGGAATTAGCCCGGTCACGACGAAGAGAAGACAGGAACGGCTCATGTTCGACAATCTGTCGGAAAGGCTCGGCGGCATTCTCGATCGGCTGACGCGGCGCGGCGCGCTGACGGAGGCCGACGTCGACGCCGCCATGCGCGAGGTGCGCCGGGCGCTCCTGGAGGCCGACGTCTCGCTCGAGGTGGTGCGCAGCTTCACCGACAAGGTCCGCGAGCAGGCGATCGGCGCCACCGTGGTCAAATCGGTGACGCCCGGCCAGATGGTGGTGAAGATCGTCCATGACGAACTGATCGCCACGCTCGGCGCCGACGGCCAGACCATCGACCTCAATGCGGTGCCGCCGGTCATCATCATGATGGTTGGCCTGCAAGGGTCCGGCAAGACCACCACGACGGCCAAACTGGCGCGACGGCTGACCGAGCGCGACAAACGCAGGGTCCTGATGGCCTCGCTCGACATCTACCGCCCGGCGGCCATGGAGCAGCTCGCGGTGCTCGGCCGCGACCTCGACGTCCAGACGCTGCCGATCGTCGCGGGCCAGAAGCCCGAGCAGATCGCGCGGCGCGCGCTGGAGGCCGGCAAGCTCGGCGGCTACGACGTGGTGCTGCTCGACACCGCCGGCCGCACCACGCTCGACGAAGAGATGATGTCCGAGGCGGCGAACATCAAAGCCGCCGCTCATCCGCATGAGGTGCTGCTGGTCGCGGACTCGCTGACCGGCCAGGACGCGGTGAATCTGGCGCGGTCCTTCGATGAGCGCGTCGGCCTCACCGGCATCGTGCTGACCCGAGTGGACGGCGACGGCCGCGGCGGTGCTGCGCTGTCGATGCGTCAGGTCACCGGCAAGCCGATCAAGCTGATCGGCACCGGCGAAAAGACCGACGCGCTGGAGGATTTCCATCCCTCCCGCATCGCCGGCCGTATCCTCGGCATGGGCGACGTGGTCACGCTGGTCGAGAAAGCCGCCGCCAATATCGACGCCGAGAAGGCCGCGCGCACAACCGAAAAGCTGCGCAAGGGCCAGTTCGACCTCAACGACATGCGCGAGCAGTTGCTGCAGATGGCGAACATGGGTGGCATCTCCGGCCTGATGGGCATGATGCCCGGCGTTGCCAAGATGAAGAACCAGATCGCCGCGGCCGGTCTCGACGACAGGATCATCAAGCGCCAGGTCGCGGTGATCGACTCGATGACGCGGCAGGAGCGCAAGCATCCCGATATCCTCAAGGCCAGCCGCAAGCGCCGCATCGCCGCCGGCGCCGGCCAGAAGGTCGAGGAGGTCAACAAGCTGCTCAAGATGCATCGCAGCATGGCCGACATGATGAAGATGATGGGGACCGGCAAACGCGGGCCCCTCGCCGGCATCGCACAAGCCATGGGGTTCGGCGGCGGCATGCCGATGCCCACGCCCGAACAGATGAAAGCGCTCGCGGAGAAAATGCCGAAGGGCGCCGACGGCCAGCCGCAACTGCCGAAGGATCTGGCGGCGGGGCTGCGCGGGGGCCTGCCCAACCTTCCCGGCCTCACCGGACTGACCGGCAAGCCGCCGCTGCCCGGTCTCGGCTTTCCCCGGAAGAAGAAATGAGCGGCTTCATTGTCACTTGCCGCTGGTGCAAACAACCAACGTCATCATCCGCGAAGGCGGATGACCCAGTATTCCAGAGCGTCTGCGTTCAAGCGATGTTTCGGAATATTGGATGCCCGCCTTCGCGGGCATGACAGCATTCTCTCAAACAAGCTTCGCTAATCCAAATCAATCACACACCAGGAGAACCAAATGCCCGTCGTCATTCGCCTCGCCCGTGCCGGCACCAAGAAGCGCCCAGTCTATCATGTCGTCGCCGCCGATTCGCGCTATCCGCGCGACGGCCGTTTCATCGAGCGGCTCGGCTACTTCAATCCGCTGATGCCGAAGGACAATGCCGACCGCCTCAAGCTCGACCTCGACAAGGTCAAGGCCTGGCTCGCCAAGGGTGCGCAGCCGTCCGACCGCGTGGCGCGTTTCCTCGATGCCGCCGGCGTCAAGAAGCGCGCGGCGCGTAACAATCCGGAGAAGGCCGTGCCGCGCAAGGAGCGCAAGGCACAGGCCGAAGCCGCCGCGAAGGCGTAAGGCTGAACCGGCATGACAGCGCGCATCTGCGTGGCCCGGATCGGCGCCGCGCACGGCCTGCGCGGCGAGGTGCGGCTGTGGACCTTCACCGAGGATCCGATGTCGGTGACACGATACGGCCCGCTCTCGACGAAGGATGGCGCGCGGCAGCTTGAGGTCGCGCGCGCGCGCGCAGCCAAGGACCATCTCGTTGCAGCGCTTACGGGCGTGACCACGCGCGAGGAGGCCGAACGGCTCAACGGCGTTGAACTCTACGTCGCGCGCGACAGGCTTCCCCCACCGGACGAGGGCGAATTCTACCACGCCGACCTGATCGGCCTCACTGCGGTCGATGCGGCCGGCACGCCGCTCGGAACCGTCGCCGCCATCCATAATTTCGGCGCGGGCGACATCATCGAGATCGCGCCGCCACAGGGCGCGACCCTGATGCTGCCGTTTACCGATGCCGTGGTGCCGACCGTGGACATCGCCGGCGGACGCGTGGTGATCGAGATGCCCGGCGAGATCGAGGGCGATATGCCGGATCAGGCATAATCATTTCGTCATTGCGAGGAGCGCGCGGCGACGCGTAGCGTCGTCCCGACTGCGACGAAGCAATCCAGCTCTCGCACTGGACTCTGGATTGCTTCGCTACGCTCGCAATGACGGCGATTTGGCTCATGGCACCACAGCAAACATCCTGGCGCGCGACCGTCCTGACGCTATTTCCCGAGATGTTTCCGGGGCCGCTTGGCGTCAGCCTCGCCGGAAGGGCGCTGGCCGCCGGTCTTTGGGCGCTGGAGGTCCGTGACATCCGGGCTTCCGCCACCGATCGCCACCGCAGCGTCGACGATACGCCCGCCGGCGGCGGCCCGGGCATGGTGCTGCGGGCCGACGTGCTGGCCAGAGCCATCGACGCGGTGGAGATTTCGCCGGACCGGCCGCGCCTGCTGATGAGCCCGCGAGGTCGGCCATTGACCCAGTCCCGCGTGGCGGAACTCGCCGCCGAAACTGGCTTGATGATCGTTTGCGGGCGGTTCGAGGGCGTGGACCAGCGGGTCATCGAGGCCCGCGGACTCGAGGAGGTGTCGATCGGAGATTATGTGCTGTCAGGGGGCGAAATTCCCGCGATGGCCCTGATCGACACCTGCGTCCGGCTTTTGCCGGGCGTGATGGGCAAGGCGGAATCCGGCGCGGACGAGAGTTTTTCGCACGGACTTCTCGAATATCCCCAGTACACCCGCCCGCAGGAGTTCGAGGGTCGCCCGATTCCCGAGATCCTGCTGTCCGGCGACCACGCCAAGGTCGAGGCCTGGCGGAGGGCTGCGGCGGAAGCCCTGACCGAGGCGCGCCGCCCGGACCTCTGGGCGGCCTGGGCCAGCCAAAATCAGCCGAAAGGCAAGACAGGCGGGTGACAAAGCCCCGGCTTTGTTCTATAGGGAGCCCGAAATCCGCGCAGCGAGCGTTTTCAGGCAAAGTGGAATCCGGTTTGCCGTTAGACGATGCTCTAACTCGTTGAGTTGCGCGTATTCTGTTCGCAAGACCGGTATCCACTTTTGCGAAATACGCGCCACTGGATAGATGAATTTCGCGCAGCCCCCTCAAGCGGCCGGGCGCGCCGCCGATGGAGATTGCAATGAACATCATTCAGCAGCTCGAAAAAGAGCAGTTCGACAAACTGTCGGCAACCAAGACCATTCCTGAATTCGGTCCCGGCGACACGGTGATCGTTAACGTCAAGGTGGTGGAAGGCGAGCGCACCCGCGTGCAGGCCTATGAAGGCGTCTGCATCGGCCGTTCCGGCGGAGGCCTCAACGAGAGCTTCACGGTCCGCAAGATTTCCTACGGCGAGGGCGTCGAGCGCGTGTTCCCGCTGCTCTCCCCGATGATCGATTCGATCAAGGTGGTGCGCCGCGGCAAGGTGCGCCGCGCCAAACTTTATTACCTGCGCAAGCTGCGCGGCAAATCGGCCCGCATCGTCGAAAAGCAGGACAAGCAGGACAAGCAGGCCGCGACGAGCTGAGCGTTCCTCACCACGCCTGCAAAGTTTTTAAAAGCGCGGCGGCGGCCGCGCTTTTTTATTGCCGCGCTCGCGCCTATCTATCCGGGATGCAAGTCCCCGCCGATCGTTAGCCTCGCTTCTGACGGAATCAGAAGCAAGGCTCTACGATTTTGTTCTGACGCGTTTTCTTCACGCGAACCGGTATCCATCCTCGGTCAAGCCCGAGGATATGCTTCGCTCGAAAACGCTATGATTGTCGCGGCGGATGCGGTCATGGTAAAAGGCGAAAATGGTTACGGATCATTTCAGCAGCGACACCGGGCGTTTCATCACGCGTATCGTGATCGACGACCGCAGCCGCTTGCCCGGACGCTTCTTCGGACGGTTCGCGACGTCGGCGACCTGACGCTGCGTCCTCTCACCGGCGATTGTCCCGCGCGCCCGCTGCGCGACCTGCTCCCAGACTTCCAATAGGCTCACGTCCATGTCCAAACCGACCACCCTGTACGACAAGATCTGGAACGATCATCTGGTTCACGAAGCCGAGGACGGCACCTGCCTGCTCTACATCGACCGCCACCTCGTGCATGAGGTGACGTCGCCTCAGGCGTTCGAGGGCCTGCGCGTCGCCGGCCGCAAGGTCCATGCGCCGCAGAAGACGCTCGCCGTGGTCGATCACAACGTGCCGACGACCGATCGCACCAAGCCCAATCCAGACCCGGAGAGCGCCGAGCAGATCGCGGCCTTGGCGCAGAACGCCCGGGATTTCGGCATCGAATATTACAACGAGTTCGACAAGCGTCAGGGCATCGTCCACGTCATCGGCCCCGAGCAGGGCTTCACCCTGCCCGGCACCACCATCGTCTGCGGCGACAGCCACACCTCGACCCATGGCGCGTTCGGCGCGCTGGCGCATGGCATCGGCACCTCCGAGGTCGAGCACGTGCTGGCGACGCAGACGCTGATCCAGAAGAAGGCGAAGAACATGCGCACCGTCGTCGATGGCCGCTTGCCCGACGGCGTCACCGCCAAGGACATCATCCTCGCCATCATTGGTGAAATAGGCACCGCGGGCGGCACCGGCTACGTGCTGGAATACGCCGGGGATGCGATCCGCGCGCTGTCGATGGAAGGCCGCATGACGGTCTGCAACATGTCGATCGAGGGTGGCGCGCGCGCCGGCCTCGTCGCGCCGGACGAGAAGGCCTATGCGTTCCTGAAAGGCCGCCCCAAGGCACCGAACGGCGCCGATTGGGATGCTGCGATGCGCTACTGGGAAACACTACGCAGCGACGACGGCGCCCATTTCGATCACGAGATCCGGCTCGACGCCGCGAAGCTGCCGCCGATCGTGACCTGGGGCACGAGCCCCGAGGACGTGGCGTCGATTACCGGCGTGGTTCCGGATCCCCGCAAGATCGAGGACGAGGCCAAGCGCCTCTCCAAGGAGCGCGCGCTGCACTACATGGGACTGATCCCCGGCACGAGAATCACCGAGATCAGGGTCGACCGCGTGTTCATCGGCTCATGCACCAACGGCCGTATCGAGGATCTGCGCGCGGCGGCGAAGATCGCCGACGGCAGAACCGTGAACGGCAATGTCAACGCCATGGTCGTGCCGGGCTCCGGCATCGTCAAGGAACAGGCGGAAGCCGAGGGGCTCGACAGGATCTTCATCAAGGCCGGATTCGAATGGCGCGAGCCGGGCTGCTCGATGTGCCTTGCGATGAATCCCGACAAGCTGAAACCGGAGGAGCGTTGCGCCTCGACCTCCAATCGCAATTTCGAGGGACGGCAAGGTTTCAAGGGCCGCACGCATCTGGTGTCGCCAGCAATGGCGGCTGCGGCTGCGATCGCCGGACATTTCGTCGACGTACGCGAGTGGCATTGAGACCCCGCGTGACGTGCGCCATTCGCGGCGGCACGCAATGCGGGATCCGCCGATCGAAAGCGTCGTCAACATGGATGCGATGAAGAATCCATTCTGACTCGACTGGCGGGTTGCCTTTGCCGGAAAATTCCGTCACTCGTAACGACGTAATGAAAAAAACCAAGACCAAAGCCCCTGCCCGTAAGGCAGCGAAAACGGCGCGCCCATCCACCAAAGCGAAGGCATCGGTAAAGGCGACCACGAGAATGCTTCCCAAGACGCCCGCAAAGCCGGCGACCGCAAAGGGCAAAGCCGCGAAGACGTCGGCAATCGTGAAGGCGACGGCGGTCGTGAAAAGCAGCAGCAAGACCGCGGCACGTGCGGCGGAAAAGCCCGCGGCGGAAAAGCCGGCATCGACCGCGCCACGCAGCGCTCTCACTCTCCCGGCGAAACCGGCTCCCGCCGTCACCGCACCCATTCCAGCGCCCACGGCGGTGCCGCCGGCTCCGGCCACTGCGGCGCCCAAACCGATATCGAGCCCGCCGCGCGCCGACGTGCCGCCCGAAACCGGATTTACGCTATTGGTCGACGGGCATTTCAAGAACCAGTTCGAAACCCTTTCCGGCGCGAAGCAAGCCGCCACCGACCTGAAGTCTCGTTTTCCGATGCTGCGAATCGCGATCTACGATGCGGCGAACAAGGCACGACTGCCGGTCTGAACGAATCACTCGCCAGCGCGCGTGCGTCGCGTGATGGTCGATCTGATGCGCTTCGTTGTCTAGATCAGCAGGACGGTGCCTACAAAGCGTAGTTTCATCGCGTGCCAGTTCTGGCGGAACAGTAAATCCGTCGCAAAACTCTCCCAAACCTGCGATGCAATAATGGCTGATGCCGCAAGATTCGAATTTCATGACATGAAAGGCTGAGCTTGCCATGTCGCTTTTCCGGCCAGCCGTGTCCGTCTTAAACCTCGATGGTCAACGTATCTCTGTCCGGTGAAAACCTGCGGGCCATGACGGAGATGTTGCTTCAACCCTGTTTCGTTATGCTTCAGCTCGCTGCCTCGAGCCGCTCCTGGGCCAGAAGCCGCATCGTTGCATCGGCGTCCATCGGCTCGCCGAAGGCGAAGCCTTGCGCGTATTCGCAGCCCAGTTGGTAGAGTTCCACCGCATCGGAGTCGGTCTCGGCGCCTTCGGCGACCACATCCATGCCGAGATCGTGGGCGAGCGCGATGATCGACTTGAGAATGACCGGCCGGGTGCCGCGGCTGGTGGTGCGGACGAAGGATTGATCGATCTTGATGGTGTCGAACGGGAAGCGCTGCAGATAGGACAGCGAGGAATGGCCGGTGCCGAAGTCGTCGAGCGCGAGGGCGACGCCGAGTTCGCGAATCCGTTGTAGCATCTGCGCGGCGTGTTCCGGGTTCTCCATCACCAGCGATTCCGTCAGCTCCAGCTTCAGCGTGCCGCGCGCGATCGACGAGCGCGACAGAACGGAGCGGACGTCTTGAATCAGATCGTGCCGCAGCAGTTGACGCGATGAGACGTTGACGCTGGCGAAGATCGGCGCGCGCGACCGCATGGCGCGCTGCCAGATCGCGAGCTGGCGGGCGGTCTGGTCCATCACGAACGTGCCGAGGTCGACGATCAGGCCGGCTTCCTCGGCGATGGTGATGAACTCGTCCGGCGCCATCCGCCCGAGCTTGGGGTGATCCCAGCGCGCCAGCGCTTCGAATCCTGCGGTCGAGCGATCCTCGAGGCGGATGATCGGCTGGTAGAGGATCGCGATCTCGCGCCGCTCAAGCGCGCGCCGCAATTCGCCTTCCAGCGTCAAACGGTCGTTTTTCCGGGCGCGCATCGCCGGCTTGTAGATATCGATGCGGTCGCCGCCGATGCGTTTGGAATGGTACATCGCCAGTTCGGCGTCCTTGATGATCTCCTCCGTCAATTGCGTCTGCGGGTCGCTCAGCGCGACGCCGATCGAGGCGGTCAGGAAGATTTCCCGGTCGTTGAAGGCGATCGGTGCGCGGATGGTCTTGCGCATGGTTTCGGCGAAGGCGGTGATGCGCGGCGGGTCCTGCTCCGACATCAGGATAAGGCCGAACTGATCGCCGGCGAGCCGGGCCAGCGTGTCCTGCGGTTTCAGGACGCGCGTGAGTCGGCGCGCCAGCGTCAGCAGGATCGAATCGCCGACCGCGACGCCGACGGAATCGTTGACCTGCTTGAAGCGGTCGAGATCGATCACCATCAGGGTCGGCCGCAGGCTGGGCATGGTCTTGGCGAAGGTTGCGACCGCGTTGAGGCGGTCGATGAACAGCTTGCGGTTGGGCAGGCCGGTCAGATTGTCGTGCACCGAGTCGTGCAGCATCCGCTCTTCGGCTTTCCGGGTCTCGGTAACGTCGGTGAGGGTGCCGACCACGCGCGAGACCTCGCCGTCGGAGCCGACCACCGGACGCGCCTTCAGCGCGAACCACATGAAATGGCCGTCGGGCGTGCGTAGCCGGAAGTCCTGCACCAGACGTCCGCGGCGCTGATCGAGTACGCTGTCGAGCGCCGCGCGGAACCGATCCTGGTCGAGCGGATGCAACACCTCCAGCCAAGTCGCCGCCGGTCCTTCGAGCGCGCCGCGTTTCAGGCCGAGCAGGCTCTCGGTTTCGGGACTGGTGAAGACCTTGTCGGCGGAGACGTCCCAGTCCCAGACCAGATCGCCCGAGCCGGTCAGCGCCAGAGCGCGGCGCTCGACGTCGGACACCACGCCGGCGGCTGCGCCGCCGCCCGCGAACGCGTGCTGCATCACCGTGAATCCGATCAGCATCACGATCAGCACGAGGCCGCCGAGCAAAGCCGGGCCGACGATGTCGTTGGTCACCCTGCCTTCGATCGTCATGCCGGCGGCCCCGACCCACACCACCAGCAGGAACCAGGTCGGGATCAGCAAAACCGCGCGATCGAAGCCGTGCGTGGAGAGGTAGACGATCAGTCCGAAGCCGAACACGGCGATCAGCGCCAGTGACATCCGCGCGATGCCGGAGGCGACCGCGGGATCGAACAGAGCCAGCCCCACCAGCGAGCCCAGGAACGCGAGCCAGCCAAGCGTGATGTGCGAGTAGCGCACGTGCCAGCGGTTGAGATTGAGATAGGCGAACAGGAACACCAGCAGCGTCGCCGCGAGGATCGCCTCGCCCGCGGCGCGCCAGACCCGCTCGGCGCCGGCCGACATGTCCAGCACCTTGCCCCAGAAGCCGAAGTCGACGCCGATATAGACCAGCACCGCCCAGGCAAGCGCCGCGGCTGCGGGGAACATGATGCTGCCCTTGACCACGAACAGGATGGTCAGCACCAGTGCCAGCAGTCCCGAGATGCCGATGACGATACCCTGATACAGCGTGAAGGAATTGATCTTGTCCTTGTAGGCGTCCGGTTCCCAGAGATAGAGCTGCGGCAGGTTGTCGGTACGCATCTCCATGACGAAGGTGATCACGGCGCCGGGATCGAGGGTGATGCGGAAGACGTCGGCGGTGGCGCTCTCCTGCCGCTCGGGACGGTCTCCGGTCGAGGGCGTGATGGTCGCGATGCGCGATTGCCCGAGATCCGGCCAGAGCAGTCCCGAGGACACCAGGCGATAATGCGGGGCGACGATCAGGCGGTCGAGCTGATCGTCGGTGTTGTTGGCGAGCGCGAACACCACCCAGTTCTGGCCGCCTTCGCGTGCGCGCACCTCGACGCGGCGGACGATGCCGTCGGTGCCCGGCGCGGTCGAAACCTGGATGCGGTCGCTATCGCTGTGCTGATGGTCGAGGATGGCTGTGAGGTCGATGGCGGGCGCGTCGCTGCGGACGCTGACGGCGTCGATCGCGCGTGCCGGCGACGCGGCGGCGAAAATCATGAGGGCCAGCGCGATCCACGCCAGCCAACTGATCGGACGCAATGTCAATTCCCCACGTTCAACATACACTCCCGCCGCATTGCGCGCGACACGGATCGGTCCAGACGACTCTGCGAATCTGTATGTCACAGAATCGGTATGTCACAGAATGAAAGCGAATTCGCGTGAACCCGCAAATCAGCCTTTCGCCGAACCCGCCGACCGCGCGAGATAAATGACATAATTGCGAACGGAATTATAGGCTCGATGCCGAATAAGCCTGCCCCGGACTTGGTCGGGGGGGAAAACCGGCTTTCGGATAAGATCATGCTCCCCTCAAAAGGGTAAGCCGGAGGCTGACTTCAACGCAGACCTCCGCGCGGCCTCTAAACCGTCAACACAATTTTGCCAATATGTGCGCCGGCTTCCATCCGCCGGTGTGCGTCCGCCGCTTTTTCGAGCGGAAAGCTGCTGTCGATCAGCGGCTTGATTCGTCCCTCGCGCATCAGCGGCAGCACTTTGGCTTCGATGGCACCGACCATTGCGGCCTTGTCGGCCACCGATCGTGGTCGCAGCGCGGAGCCGGTGTGGTGCAGCCGCTTGACCAACAGCTTGACGAAATTGACGGTCGCTTTCGCACCATGGAGAAAGGCGATCTGGACGATGCGACCTTCGATCGCGGCGGCATCGTAGTTCTTCTCGATGTAGTCGCCGCCCACCATGTCGAGAATGACATCGGCTCCGCCGCCGCCGGTCAGTGCCTTCACCTCCGCGACGAAATCGTGGGTCCTGTAGTTGATGGCGTGATCGGCGCCGAGCGCGAGGCAGGCGTCGGCCTTGTCCTTCGATCCGACGGTCACGATCGCCGTCGCGCCGAACGCCTTCGCGAGCTGGATGGCCATGGTGCCGATGCCCGACGAACCGCCATGGATCAGCAGAGTCTCGCCGGCCTTCAGCGCGCCGCGCTCGAACACGTTGTGCCACACCGTCATCAACGTTTCCGGCGTGGCGCCGGCCTCGAGCATCGACAGTCCGGGCGGGATCGCCATCGCGATCGATTCATGCGCGATGCAGAATTGTGCGTAACCGCCGCCCGAGACCAGCGACATCACCTTGTCGCCGGGTTTGTACCGGCTGACGCCCTCGCCAACCGCGACCACCTCGCCGGCGACTTCGAGCCCGGGCAGATCGCTGGCGCCGGGCGGCGGCGGATAACTTCCGGTCCGCTGCATGACGTCCGGCCGGTTGACGCCGGCGACCTCGACCCGGATCAGGATTTCGCTGACGCCCGGCAGGGGAACCGGGCGCGTCTCCGGCACAAGGACCTCCGGACCCCCGGGGTGGCTGATGCCGATAACGGTCATTTGTGCGGGCAGCTTTTCCATGGTTTGTCCTTGGAAAGCGGAAAACGTTAATGAGGTTTAACCAGTCTATAGCGCTTTCGAGCGACGTGGATATCGGTTCGCGCGAAGAACGCGTCAAATCAAATCAGAGCTGATCGTGGGCCGGTAACTTGCGCTTCACGGACCATGAGCGAGCAGCAGTCGGAGCAGCATCGATGGCGGCCGAGGACGACGACAACAAACCAAAGAAAAAGATCGTTCACGAGATCGGACAGGATCTCTCGCTGCTTTCGGTGGACGAACTTGGCGAGCGTATCGCGCTCTTGACGGCGGAGATCGAGCGCCTGCGGGCCGCGGAGGCGAAGAAGCGCGCCTCGAAAGACGCTGCAGACCGTTTCTTCAAGTCGTAACCAACGCCCGCAAGGGAAGGGCGGGGGCGCGCCTTGCCCAAATTGCAAACGAATGCTGAATAAATTCGTTCGTTTACGATTAGTTAAGCTTTCTCGACTATGACTGGAATGTCCTTCATTGGACATCGAGTGGCTTCCTGTCCACTCTGTTTGACGCCTCCCTGTTATCAACTTCAGGCCGCCGGAAACGGCGGCTCTTTTTTGTCTGGCGACATTTTTTGTGTGGCGTCATTTTCGCTCGCATCAAACAAGTTCCGCGGTCGGGAACCGCACCCTGCGCTTTCCTGGAACTATTAACCCCCGTTAACCTTTGCGAAGGCCTCCGCTGGACTCCCGCCGTCCGGCGAGCAATGATTTGTTCATCATAAGCCGGCTCGCAAGAAAGCCGGCGGACGGGGTTTTCAGTTGTGTGAGGCGTGAACCATGTCGGATCCATCGGCAGGCGATACCGGTCCCATCCAGTTCAGCGAACGTCTCGCCGGGTCTTCGGCGTTCACCGGCCTGTTCCGGGAAGGCATGGATCTGGTCGAGGAAACCGCCGCCTATCTCGACGGCGACGGCCGCACCGAGGCGAAGGCGCTGGAGCGTTCGGTCAGCCTGACCTACGCGACCGAAAGCATGCGGCTGACCACGCGGCTGATGCAGCTTGCGTCGTGGCTCCTGCTGCATCGCGCCGTGAAGGAAGGCGAGATGACGCTGGCGCAGGCCAACCGTGAAAAGACCAGGGTCAAGCTGACGGCGGCGGATCCCGGTCCGCAGGACATGGTGGAGAAACTGCCCGGGCAGTTGCAGGACCTGATCGCGCGATCGATGAACCTGCAGGCGCGGGTGCGCCGCCTCGACACCACCATTCACGCGCCGGCCGTCGAGCAGGGGCCAGCCGGCAATCCGCTGGTGCCGCACCTCAACCGTCTCAGGGAAGCCTTCGAGCGCCAGACCGGCTGAGTGGCCGACGTGTCGTCGAGCGCCGGCATGTCGTCAAATCACGCCAACAGGCTAAGCCTTGTAGATAAAGACCTGGTAGATAAAGACCTGATAGATAAAGACTTGGCGTGTCGCTTCCCGAGGGGTCCGGCATCCATGCAGATATGGACAACCTCGCAAACGCTCCCGTCAGGGAGCGTTCGAAAAACCCGCGGTCGCGACCGGCTCGACTTTTATTTAAGGAAGCCGGAGAACTTCTTCTGGAACCGGGAGACGCGGCCGCCGCGATCGAGAATCTGCTGGGAGCCGCCGGTCCAGGCCGGATGCGACTTCGAATCGATGTCGAGGTTCAGCGTGTCGCCGTCCTTGCCCCAGGTGGAACGGGTCATATACTCCGTGCCGTCGGTCATTACGACCTTAATTGTATGATAATCCGGATGAATTTCGGCTTTCATGGCATGTCCTTGCAGCGCGGAAGGTTTTGGGCGGATTTGGCTCGCTCTATATCGCACCAAGGTTTGACGGACAAGCGCGCTTGCGCATTTGCCAGCGCGCGCCGGGGAGCCTATTACGTGCTCGGTCAGCATTATCATGGTCAGGCGGATGAGTTCGGTCCAAGTGCGTGAGAATACCTTGAAATCCCAGGCCCTTGCGCTGCCGCTCAATGGCGCGCCGATAGCCGACGGGTCTCCGAAGCAGGAGCTCGGGTCGGCTGAACCCGCAATGACCGGTCAGACCCCGCCGTCTTCCGGCGCTCGCGGTGCGCGGCTGCGACCGCTGCTCGCGCTCATGCCCTATATCGGCCGCTACCGCGGACGGGCGCTGCTCGCGCTGGTGGCGCTGGTGGTCGCGGCCCTGACGACGCTGGTGGTGCCGCTTGCGGTGCGCCGGATCATCGACTTCGGTTTCACCTCCGAAGGCGTCGCGATGATCAACAACTATTTCAGCATGATGATTGGCGTCGTCGCCGTGCTCGCCGGCGCCAGCGCGGCGCGTTATTTTCTTGTGACGACCACCGGCGAGCGCATCGTCGCCGATCTCCGGCGCGACGTGTTCGCCCATCTGATCTCGCTGTCGCCGGTGTTCTTCGACACCGCACGCAGCGGCGAACTGATCTCGCGGCTGACCGCCGATACCACCCAGATCAAGTCCGCCGTCGGCTCCTCGATATCGGTCGCGCTGCGTAACGTGGTGCTGTTCGTGGGCGCTGCCTCGATGATGGTCATCACCAGCCCGCGCCTGTCCGGCCTGGTGCTGGCGGCGATCCCGCTGATCGTGCTGCCGCTGGTCGCATTCGGACGCTGGGTGCGCCGGCTGTCGCGGAGCGCGCAGGACAATCTCGCCGACGCCACGGCCTATGCCTCCGAACTGGTCGGCGCGATCAGGACGGTGCAGGCCTACACCAATGAGCGGCTCGCCGACATTCGTTTCGGCACCGAAGTCGAGCAGGCCTATATGGCGGCGCGCAATTCGGCGCGCGCCCGCGCCGTGCTCACCGCGATCATCATCTTCATCGTCTTCACCAGCGTAGTGCTGATCCTGTGGATCGGCTCTCGCGACGTGCTGAGCGGCGACATGACGCCGGGCCGGCTCGGTCAGTTCGTGCTCTATGCCGCCTTTGCCGCCACCGGCCTCGGCCAGTTGAGCGAGGTCTGGGGCGAAGTCGCCGCGGCGTCGGGCGCGGCTGAGCGCCTGTTCGAACTGCTTCGCGTCAAGCCGGTGATCGCTGCTCCCCCGTCGCCGCGCGCGCTGCCGACGCCGTCGCGCGGCGACGTCACGCTGGACAATGTCAGCTTCGCCTATCCATCGCGGCCGCAGGTCAAGGTGCTCGACGGCGTCTCGCTGGCGGTGAAGCCCGGCGAGAAGGTCGCCATCGTCGGCCCGTCCGGCGCGGGAAAGAGCACCATATTTCATCTGCTGCTGCGGTTCTACGATCCTGCGGCCGGCACGATCTCCTTCGACGGCGTTCCGCTGCGCTCCGCCGATCCGCGCGACGTTCGCGCGCACATCGCGCTGGTGCCGCAGGATTCGGTGGTGTTCGCCGCGTCCGCCCGCGAGAACATCCGTTTCGGTCGGCCGGATGCGTCCGACGCCGATGTCGAACGCGCCGCCGATCTCGCTCATGCGACCGAGTTCATCCGCCGGCTGCCCGGTGGTTTCGACGCCATGCTCGGCGAGCGCGGCGTGACGTTGTCCGGTGGACAGCGCCAGCGCATCGCCATCGCCCGCGCGATCCTGCGCGATGCGCCGCTGCTTCTGCTCGATGAAGCGACCTCGTCGCTCGACGCTGAATCCGAGACTCTGGTTCAGACCGCGCTGGAAGAACTGATGAAGCACCGCACCACGCTGGTGATCGCGCATCGGCTCGCCACCGTGCTCTCCTGCGACCGCATCATGGTCATGGATAAGGGTCGGATCGTGGAGCAGGGCACGCATGCTTCGCTGGTCGCCGCCAACGGACTGTATGCGCGGCTGGCGCGGCTGCAGTTCGAGGGGGTTTAGCACTTCCACCCGCTCTGCCCTTCGCGGGAGAGGGTGGTGAGAATGAGCGAAGCGCATTCGCGCACGGCGAGGGGTGAAGCAGTGTCGGAAAGACCTCTCACCCGCCCTCACTCCGTTCGGGCACTCTCTCCCGCAAGAGGAGAGGGAAGATAGATCAAGGCTTCCACACCATTTTCTTGACCGGCCGTCCCGACGTCGGATTGACGTCGTCGCCCGCGTGCGCGAATCCGTTGCGCGCGTAGAAACGGATGGCGCGCGCGTTGTCGGTGTTGACCAACAGCGTGATGCCCGCAGGCGACAGCCGCTTCGCGTCGTTCATCAGCGCGTTCGCGATATCGCCTCCCCAATGCGCGGGGTCGACCACGAGCTGGTCGAGATAGCCTTCCCTGTCGATGGTGACGAAGCCGACAAGTTGGCCGGATCGCTCGGCGACGACAATCGCGGCGTTCGGCGCCAATTCGTTGCGCCAGCGTTCGCGCCACCACGGCACGCGCGCGGCGAAGTCGATCTTGGGATAGGCCCGCTGCCACGTCGCCTGCCACAGCGCGATGGCGGCGTCTTCGTCGGCGGGCGCATAGGGGCGGAGGATGAATGTCTTGCTCTCTTGTTTGGGCATGATCTTACCCGAAAACCGGAAGCCCACTTTTCGGGATCATGCCCTCACCGCTCGGTCAGCTTCAGCTCGATGCGGCGGTTGCGTTTGTAGGCATCTTCCGTGGTGCCGGCATCGAGCGGCTGGAATTCGCCGAAGCCGGCGGCCACCAGGCGCTGCGGCGGCACGCCGCGCGATACCAGATACTGCACCACCGAAATCGCGCGCGCGGATGACAACTCCCAGTTCGACTTGAAGACAGGGCTGTTGATCGGCCGGACGTCGGTATGGCCGTCGACCCGCAGCACCCAGGCGATGTCGCTCGGGATCTGCTTGTCGAGATCGGTCAGCGCGCCGGCCACCTTGTCGAGTTCGGCCTTGCCTTCCGGCAGCAGCACCGCCTGCCCGGTATCGAAGAAAACTTCGGACTGGAAGACGAAGCGGTCGCCGACGACCCGGATATCAGGCCGGTTTCCGAGAATGGCGCGGAGTTGCCCGAAGAATTCCGAACGATAGCGCGACAGCTCCTGCACCCGCTTCGCCAGTGCGACGTTCAGCCGTTGCCCGAGATCGGCGATGCGATTCTGCGATTCCTTGTCCTTCTTCTCGGATGCGTCGAGCGCGTCTTCCAGCGCCGCCAGTTGCCGGCGCATCGCGCCGATCTGCTGGGTCAGCACCTCGACCTGGGCCAGTGCGCGGGCCGAAATCTGCTTCTCGGATTCCAGCGCCTTGTTCAGTTGGGTGTTGCGGCCGGCGGCGTTGTTGCCGGCGCCGGCGAGGCCGTCATAGAGACCCTTGATGCGGTCGCGCTCGGCTTCCGCCGAGGCGAGGCCCGCGCGCAACTGGCTGACCTCGTCGTCGAGGCTGAGCTTGCCCGATTTCTCCAGCGACAGCAGATCGGTCAACTCTGCGATCTTGGAATTGAGCTGGTCGAGCGCCTTGTCCTTGCCGGACACTTCCTGCGACAGGAAAAACTGCACGACCAGAAACACCGACAACAGGAACACGATCGCGAGCACCAGCGTCGAGAGGGCGTCGACGAATCCCGGCCAGTAGTTGAAGCCGCTTTCGTTTCTGCGGGCGCGCGCAAGGGCCATCTTTCCTGACTCTCAGGCCTCTCCCCCCGCCGCAGGCGATGCGGGCCGTGAAGCGGCCGCCGGGGGCAGGGGCACCGTCATCTCTTCTTCCGCCGGCTGAGCGAGAAACTCCAGCAGCTTCTTGATCTCGCGGTTCTGCTCGCCCTGTTCGTCGGCCCATTCGCGGATCATCTGCTGTTCGGTCCGCATGTGGGTGACCAGCCCCTGAATGGCTTCCGCGAGGCTCGCCATCGCGGCCGTTGTGTCCTGGCCGGGCCGCGCCTGCTCGAGACTGGCGCGAAGCCCCTCGATCGCGGTCTTGATCTCGGCCGCCGGATCGGGGCGCGCCTCGGCACGTATCTCGGCGTCATATTCGCGAACGGTGGTGGCGAGCCAGTCCTCAAGGTCGGTATAGAAGCGATTCTGCGCCTGGCTGGATTGGAGGTCGAGAAAGCCGAGGATCAGCGATCCGGCAAGGCCGAACAGCGAGGACGAAAACGAAATGCCCATGCCGCCGAGCGGAGCGGCGAGGCCTTCCTTCAACGTGTCGAACAGCGACCCGGCGTCCCCGCCGACCTTCAGGCCCTCGATCACCTTGCCGACCGAGCCGACGGTTTCGATCAGGCCCCAGAAGGTGCCGAGCAGGCCGAGGAACACCAGAAGGCCGGTCATGTAGCGCGAGATGTCGCGGGCTTCATCGAGCCGGGTGGCGATCGAATCGAGCAGATGCCGCATGGTCTGCTGCGAGATCGCCATCCGCCCGCTGCGTTCGCCTCCGAGAATCGCGGCCATCGGCGCCAGCAGCCGTGGCCGCCGGTCGGGGCCGTCCCGGCCCGGACTGGCGATGCGGAAATTGTTGACCCAGGCGATCTCGGGATAAAGCCGGATCACCTGCCGGAACGCGAAAATGATTCCGATCGCGAGCACGCCAGCGATCAGCGCGTTGAGGCCGGGATTGGCAAAGAAAGCCAGAACGATCTGTTTGTAGAGTATCACCGCCACCAGGGCGCACAGCACGATGAACACCAGCATGCGCACCAGGAATATCCTGGGCTGCGGCAGCTTGGTCAGTTCGATCTCCCGTGCGGAGCTGGGGGTCGTGCCTTGCGCCATGAGTGAGCTTACCCGTGAGGAGAGAGGCCGAGACTCAAGACATGCCGCATTATGCCACGGTGTCGCAGGCAAAAAATAGCTGATCCACTGGTTTTGTCATGTCGCGGTCTGGGCGCGAAGCGCCGTGGCTTTGTCTTGCTGCCGATGAGAGGCCGCCGAGAAGGCTGGTCGTCTCGACAGGCCCGCGCCTGCCTTCGCTGCGGCATAACGCCAGCCGCGCGTCGCCGTCCGCGGCGTGACGCCGCATGTTGCGGCCCCGCATCTGCTTACTTTTTTCCTTCGATCGATATGGAACCCGGCTCACGACTGTGTGAATCGAGAAAACCGGCGTGACGTCAGTGAGGTAGCTTTGTGTGACATTGCGCCGCCGCCGCAGCGTATTGCGCCGCAGGGTCTGTCGATTAATCTGGAGTGACCGGAAAGCGTACGGATTCGCGTCGGATTCTGCGGGGCATCAGGCTTCGCGGGACGAGAATCTGTGCTCGACTTTTCCGCATCACGGGGTCTCCAGGTTAATGCCAGGGTTTAATCCACGACTGACGTCCGTCGTTCTTCTGATCGCCGGATTGTCGCCGCTCCTCGGCGGCTGCGACGAGCCGGTCACGGCAGAAGCCTCCACCAGCGCGGTCACCCCCGAAGTCAGCGTCGTCACCGTGGTTCCCAAGCCGCACGCGATGGTGCGTGAGCTGCCGGGCCGCATCGCGCCGATGCGCGTTGCCGAAGTCCGCCCGCGCGTCTCCGGCATCATCACCGAGCGCATGTTCAAGCAGGGCAGCGAGGTCAAGGCCGGCGATCCGCTGTATCAGATCGATCCCCAGCCGTTCGAGGTCGAATTGCAGGCTGCGGAAGCGGCGCTGGCGAAGGCGAACGCGATATTCGAGCAGGCGTCGCTGCAGGCAAAGCGTATCGAACAGCTGACGGCGCGCCACGCGACTTCAGAGGTCGAGAACGAGAAAGCGATCGCCGCCCTGCGTCAGGCGGAAGCCGATGTCGCCGCCCGCAAGGCCGACCGCGCACGCGCGCGGCTCCACCTCGATTACACCACGATCCGCGCGCCGATCGACGGCGTGGTCGGCGCTGCCCAGGTCACAGAGGGTGCGCTCGTGGTTCAGAACGACACCGCCAGCCTGGCGACGGTGCAGCAGCTCGACACGATCTATGCCGACTTCACCCAGTCGGTGAGCGACCTCAACAGTCTGCGCCGTGCGTTCGAGAGCGGCGACCTGGAGCGCATCGCGCCGGGCGCGGCGAAAGTCCGCCTCGTGCTCGACGACGGGGCGCTCTACGCGCTGCCCGGAAAATTCCTGTTTTCCGAAGCCAAGGTCGATGCCTCGACCGGGCAGGTGACGCTGCGCGGCGAATTTCCGAACCCGAAGCGCGAACTGCTGCCGGGCATGTATGTCCGCGTACTGCTGGAGCAGGGCGTCGACAGCGATGCGATTGCGGTTCCCCAGCAGGCGGTGCAGCGCGATTCCGCCGGCGGCAGCGAGGTTTTTGTCGTCAAGGACGACGGCCGTGTGACCGTGCGGCCGATTCGGACGGCGTCTGTTCATTACGGCCAGTCGATGGTCAGCCAGGGCCTCAAGGCCGGCGATCGCGTCGTCGTCGAGGGTTTCCAGAAGTTCACGGCCGGCGACAAGGTCCGCGCCGTGATGTGGGCGGCTGACGAGGCTTCGGCCCAGAACGGAGCGGCACCCGACGAGACGACGGCCGCGCAGCGGTAACCGATCATGCCGGCATTCTTCATCGACCGGCCTGTTTTTGCCTGGGTGATCGCGCTGTTCATCTGCCTGATCGGCGCGATCTCGATTCCGCTTCTGGCGGTGGCGCAGTATCCGATCATCGCGCCACCCTCGATCTCGATCTCGACCGCATATCCGGGCGCGTCGCCACAGAACCTTTACAACAGCGTCACGCGCCTGATCGAGGAACAGCTCAACGGCGCCTCGGGCATCCTCAGTTTCGAATCGACCAGCGACTCCTTGGGCCAGGTCGAGATCACCGCCTATTTCGTCCCCGGCACGCAGCTCGACATGGCGTCGGTGGACGTGCAGAACCGCATCAAGCGCATCGAGGCGCGTCTGCCGTCGGTCGTGCTGAAAGAAGGCATCCTGGTCGAGGAGGCCTCCAGCGATACGCTGCAGATCGTCACGCTGCGCTCGACCGACGATAGTCTCGACGAGGTCGGCCTCGGCGATTTCATGATGCGCAACATCATCGGCGAAATCCGGCGCCTTCCCGGCGTCGGCCGCGCCACGCTGTTTTCCACCGAACGCTCGCTGCGCGTCTGGATCGATCCGGACAAGCTGGTCGGCTTCGACCTGACATCGGACGACGTCACCAAGGCGATCGCGACGCAGAACGCGCAAGTGGCTTCGGGCAGTATCGGCGCGCCGCCGAGCCGGGCCGGGCAGAAAACCGCGGCGCTGGTATTGGTGAGCGGACAGCTCACCACGCCCGAGGAATTCGGCTCCATCCTGCTGCGCGCCAACCGCGACGGCTCCACGGTGCGGCTGCGCGATGTGGCGCGGATCGAGGTCGGCGGCATGGATTACCGCTTCACCACCCGCCTCAACGGCAAGCCGACCGCGGGCCTGTCGGTGATGCTTGCGCCGGGCTCCAACGCGCTTGCCACCGCGAGCGCGGTAAAGGCCAAGATGAAGGAGTTGTCGAAGTTCTTTCCCGCGAACATCACCTACGACATCCCCTACGACATCACGCCGGTGGTGGAAGCCTCGATCGAGAAGGTCTTGCATACCCTGATCGAGGCAGTCGTGCTGGTGTTCCTCGTGATGTTCCTGTTCCTGCAAAACATCCGCTACACCATCATTCCGACCGTCGTGGTGCCGGTGGCGCTGCTCGGCACCTGTTCGGTCCTGCTGTTAGCAGGCTACTCCATCAACATGCTGACCATGTTCGGCATGGTGCTGGCGATCGGCATTCTGGTCGACGACGCCATCGTCGTGGTCGAGAATGTCGAACGCATCATGGCCGAAGAGGGACTGCCGCCGAAGGAAGCCGCGCGCAAGGCGATGTCGCAGATCACGAGCGCCATCATCGGCATCACGCTGGTTCTGATGGCGGTGTTCGTGCCGATGGCGTTCTTTCCCGGCTCTGTCGGCATCATCTACAGGCAATTCTCCGTCACGGTGGTCGCTGCGATCGGTTTCTCCGCGCTGATGGCGCTGTCGCTCACGCCGGCGCTCTGCGCCACGCTGCTGAAACCGGTCGAGGCCGGACACAGCCACGCGCGCAAGGGCGTGTTCGGCTGGTTCAATCGCCGGCTCGACGGCGTGCGTGGCCGCTATGTCTCGACAGTCGGCTGGTCGCTGAAGCGGACCGGGCGCCTGATGCTGATTTACGCGGTCCTTGTCGGCGTTCTCGTCTGGGCGTTCGTTCGCCTGCCTGCCGGCTTCGTGCCGGTGGATGACCAGGGCTTCATCACGACGGACGTGCAGACCCCGTCGGATTCGTCCCACGGCCGCACCGAGGCTGCGGTTTCGGCGGTCGAGAAATATCTGGCCAAGCGGCCCGGAATTCAGGACGTCACGTTCCTCACCGGCTTCGCCTATTCGGGGCAGGGCATGAACACGGCGCAGGCGTTCATCACCCTGAAGGACTGGTCGGAACGGCCGGAGAAGGATTCCGCCGCCAATATCGTGGCCGACATCAACCGCGACCTGTCATCACTGCGCGACGCCAAGATCACCGCGTTGCAGCCGCCGCCGATCGACAACCTCGGCAATTCCTCCGGCTTCAGCTTCCGACTGCAGGATCGCGGCCAGAAGGGCTACGCGGCGCTGGTGCAGGCGACCGATCAGTTGATCGCCGAGGCCAATGCCAGTCCGGTTTTGAGGAATGTCTATGTCGAAGGCTTGCCGTCGGCGCCGCTGGTCAATCTCGTGATCGATCGCGAGAAGGCCAGCGCCCTCGGCGTCTCGTTCGAGTCCATCAACGATACGATGTCGACCAATCTCGGATCCACCTACGTCAACGATTTCCCCAATCGCGGGCGGATGCAGCGCGTGATCGTGCAGGCGGATCGCGACGGCCGCACGACCGCAGACGACATCCTCAGCTACAACGTCAAGAACAGCAGCGGGCGGCTGGTCCCGTTCTCGTCGTTCGCCTCGATCGATTGGTCGCGGGGACCGACGCAGATCGTCGGCTTCAACTACTATCCGGCCATGCGCATCACCGGAGAGGCGCGGCCGGGCTATACATCCGGCGAAGCCATCGCCGAGATCGAGCGGCTTGCGGGCCGTCTGCCGCGCGGCTTCGGCTACGAGTGGACTGGCCAGTCGCTACAGGAAAAACTGTCGGGGTCGCAGGCGCCGTTCCTGCTCGCGCTCTCGGCGCTGGTGGTATTCCTCTGCCTTGCCGCGCTCTATGAAAGCTGGACCATTCCGCTTGCCGTGCTGCTCACGGTGCCGCTCGGCATTTGCGGCGCGGTCATCGCGGCGAGCGCGCGCGGCCTCGCCAACGACGTCTATTTCACCGTCGGTCTTGTCACCATCATCGGCCTGGCTGCGAAGGACGCCATTCTCATCATCGAATTCGCCAAGGATTTGCGCGCGCAGGGCAAGCCACTCAGGGAAGCCACGATCGAAGCGTGCGCGCTGCGCTTCCGTCCCATCTTGATGACCGGCCTCGCCTTCGTCTGCGGCGTGCTGCCGATGGTGGTCGCCCAGGGAGCGGGCGGAGCGAGCCAGCAGGCGCTCGGCACCAGCGTGATGGGCGGCATGATTGCGGTGGTGGTGCTGGCGCTGTTGATGGTGCCGGTGTTCTTCGTCGTCGTGATGCGCGTGCTCGGACGCGACAAGAGCGACCCGGAGGCAGTGGTCGAGCCGGAGATATACGGGCCCCCGTCGCCGCTGCGTACGGCGGAGTAGTACGGAGCGTTCAGTCCGCGCAGTCGCGCTGCCACATCAATTGTGCTTCGTTATTGGATTGTGTTTTGGAATTCAGAGTATCATTGCGCACAGCGTGACCCTCTCCCGCGTGCGGGTCGAGACGAGCAAGGCTCGCTCTGAGAGGGTCGGGGAGGGGGTTATAGGTGTCGATCAGGAAAATGCCCGCACCCGACCGGCTTGCTGCGCTTTGCCGGTCGACCTCCCCGCAGGCGGGAGAGGTTAAGGGCGCGCCCCGGTTCAATGCAAGCGCCTCTACGCTCTCACAGCGGCCTGATGATCCTCACCAGTTCGCCATGGACGAACTCGTTGCCGCAGATCACGTCGCCGGTCACAAGCGGATCGTCGTCGCCCTGGATGCCGCTGACGATGCCGCCGGCCTCGCGCACGATGATCTGCCCGCCTGCGATATCCCAGGGCTGCAGGTTGCGTTCCCAGTAACCGTCGAGCCGTCCGGCCGCGACGTAAACCAGATCGAGCGAGGCCGCGCCGAAGCGGCGCAGGCCGGCCACCTTGGGCTGAAGTGCCGCCATTTCCCGCCGCGACAGTTCGTGGTCGCCGCGTCCGATGTGCGGCAGGCCGCAGGCGATGACGCAATCGTTCATCTGGCGTCGCCCTGCTACGCGCAGCCGCTGGTCGTTGAGGAATGCGCCCTTGCCGCGCTCGGCGGTGTAGAGCTCGTCGGTGGCCGGATTGTAGACCAGACCCGCGATCAGCACGCCGTCGCGCTGCAGGCCGATCGAGATGCCGAAATGCGGAATGCCGTGCAGGAAATTGGTGGTGCCGTCGAGCGGATCGACGATCCAGGTGTGGCTCTTGTCCGTACCCTCGCGGTTGCCGCCCTCCTCGCCGAAAAAGCCGTAGCCGGGCCGCGCCTTGCTGAGATCCTCGTAAATGATTTCCTCGGCGCGCTTGTCGGCGAGGCTGACGAAATTCGCCGGTCCCTTCAGCGATACCTGAAGATTTTCGATCTCGCCGAGATCGCGTTTCAGGCTGCGGCCTGCGCGGCGCGCGGCCTTGACCATGACGTTCATGAGGGCGGATTGCAGCATGATTTTCGGCTCGGATGAAGGGTGCGGACTGGGTGCCCTGCGCCAACGCCTCCGTCAAGGCGTCATTTGATTCCAAGCCATTTGCGGGCGGCGTCCTCGGCCTTGGCGCGTTCTTCCGGCGTTGCCTGCGCCATCGCCTCATCAAGCATCAGATCGCCCTTGCCGGCGGTTTTCGCCACGATATGCCATTTCAGGCCTTCGACCTTGTCCATCGGCGCTCCCATGCCGGTGACGAGAACGCGGGCGAGACGGTTCTGCGCGATCGCGCTGTTCTGCCGGGCGGCCTTGCGCAGCAGCGACACCGCGGCGGCCTCGTTCTTCTCGGTGCCGGTGCCGTTGAACAGCGCGATGGCGTATTCGACTTCGGCATCGACGTTGCCGGCGAGCGAGGCCGCCTGCAAAAGCCGCACCGATGTGAAGAGATTCTTTTCGACGCCGGTGCCTTCCTTGTAGAAGGTCGCCAGCGCGTATTGCGCCTCCGGGCTGCCGGCGTCGGCGGCGAAGCGCAGGAGTTCGGCGGCGCGTTTGAAGTCCTGCGGCAGTGTCTGCCCGTCCATGTAGAGCAGCGCGAGGTTATAGGCGGCCTTCGGTTCGCCGAGCTTGGCGGAGGAGGCCAGCAGTTTCACCGCAGCCGCCCGGTCGGGCGCTCCGCCGTGCCCGCTGATCTGCAGCATGGCGAGCGCGAACATCGCCTCGCGGTCACCAAGGTCGGCTGCGCGCTGGTACCACTCGATCGCCTTGCCGTAGTCGCGCTTGATGCCCAGCGCGTTGGCATAAAGCTCGCCGAGCATGGTCATGGCGGCGGGGTCCTTGTTGTCCTGCGCCCGCTTCATCGCAAGGTCGAACGCGGTCTTGTACAGGCCGCGCTGATAGGCGCCGTAGACCAGATCGGCGTTCGGATTGTCGTGAGCCGGAGCGTCCGCCTTGGCGTTGGGCGTGGATGCCGGTTTCGCAGGCGTTGCGGCTTCCTTCGGCGGCGATGGGGGCTTGACGGGTTTCGTCCTGACGCTTTTGCTCGGCCGGGACGGCGCGTCGGCCGCCTGTGGCGTCAACTGGAGCTGTGCCAGCGCGCTTCCCCCGAGCATGAGAACGCTCGCGACAATGGCAAGAGAACGGGCAACGGGACGCGGGACAGTCATCCGGCGGCACCTCCCTCCGCCTTCGTTGCGGGTGTTGTGCGGCCGTCTTGCAATCCGTGCCCCTGCCTGATCGCCGCGGCAAGCTCCGTCAGCGCCGTCTCCGCGCCGCGCGGATCGTTCCAGACGAACTCGCCGGCGAGAATGAAATCCGCGCCGGATGAGGCGAAGATGCGTGCCTCCTCACAGCTCGCGGCATAGCAGACGCAAGGCGGTTCGAACAGTTCGGCCCACCATTCAAGCCGCTCCGCGATGGCGTCGGTGGAGGGCCGGTCGCCGGCGTCATCCGGCTCGCCGAACAGCACGTAGTCGGCGCCGGCCTCGCCCGCGATCATGGAGTCGTGGCGCGTCGACAGCCCGCCGGTTCCGGCGATGCGATCGGGTTTCAGCGCCGGCAGCGCCTCCTGCAACGCCTCAATGCCGGTGAGATGCGCGCCGTCGGCGCCTGAGCGCGCGACCAGATCGGCGTGACCGTCGAGCAGGATTGCCGCACCGTCGGCCTGGATCACTGCGGCCAGCGTCTTGATGCGCGAAATCAGCGTGCGCGGATCGGAGTGAGAAAGCCGCACCAGCACGGCTGCGACATCGGCACCCGCGAGCAGCGCGGGCAGTCGCGCCGTCAATTGCGACGGATCATCAACGACTGGCGTCGCGAGATAAAGCCTTGGGAGCGGTCGGGACGGCGCGACTTTCGGCGACATCTAAAGCTTGAACCTTTTGAGCGTTTCAGATGATGAAGAATGAAGAAACGCATCGTTTCGCACTGCGAAACTCCCTCTCCCGCTTGCGGGGGAGGGACAATAAAGAAGTCCCCACCCGACCGGCCCCGCTGCGCTTCGCCGGTCGACCTCTCAGAGCGAGCTTTGCTCGTCTTGCCCCGCAAGCGGGAGAGGTGAGGAGTCACTCGTTGCAATTCAATGCGAACTGGGCGCACTCCGCTTCGCTCGCAATGACGGCAAAATCAGGTCCGTGCAGAAAGCCTTACGCGGCCTTCGTTTCCAGATCGGCTTTCCACTCGCCCCTGCTGGCGAACGAATTCATCCGGGCACGGTGATTGAAGGCGCGTTGACCGGCGGCGACGTTCGCGGCCTTGCCGGCCCACGCCTTCTGCGGCGCGGCCTGCAGCGCGCGGCCATAGGAGAAGGTCAGCTTCCACGGCAGGTTGCCGATCCGGTTCATGGCGTCGAGATGGGCTGTGGCTTCCTCGTCGGACTGTCCGCCGGACAGGAAGGCGATGCCGGGGACGGCGGCCGGCACGCAGGCTTTCAGCATGCGCACGGTTTTTTCCGCGACTTCCTGCACCGAGGCCTGCTTCGCGCATGCCTTGCCGGAGATCGCCATGTTGGGCTTCAGGATCATGCCTTCGAGCGCGACGCGCTGCTTGCGCAATTCCTGGAACGTCACGTTGAGCACCCGCGTCGTGACTTCGAGGCAGCGGTCGATGTCGTGATCGCCGTCCATCAGCACTTCCGGCTCGACGATCGGCACGACCTGGGCGGCCTGGCAGAGCGCGGCATAGCGTCCCAGCGCATGGGCGTTGACGCCCACGGCGGTCATGCTCGGGATGCCTCTCGCGTTGATGTCGATCACCGCGCGCCACTTCGCAAAGCGCGCGCCCCGCTCGTAGTATGTCTTCATTCGCTCGGCGAGCCGGTCCAGTCCGACGGTGACGCGTTCACCGGGGCATGCGGGCAGGGGCTGCGTGCCTTCGTCGACCTTGATGCCCGGAATGGCGCCGGCCTGCTCGATCAGCTTGATGAGCGGCGTGCCGTCTTTGGCGTTCTGCCAGATGGTTTCGTCATAGAGAATGACGCCGGAAATATAATTCGTCATGGCGTCGGTCGAGCGGAACAGCATCTCGCGATAGTCGCGACGGCTGTCCTCGGTGGACGTCACGCCGATTGCCTCGAAACGTTTCGTGATGGTGCCGGATGATTCGTCGGCGGCGAGAATGCCCTTGCCGGGCACGACCATGGCCTGGGCCACCTTGTTGAGGTCGGCGAGATTCATGGGCGTCTCCTCCTGCGTGCCCGAAACCGGCGTGCCCGTTCCGGGTGTCATACAGGCATGAGAATTGCGGCTTTCCGGCGCTGCAACTCATTTTGCCGCGAGAAGCGGCGTCATTTTGCCCGCAACACCTCTACGCCGGGCAGCGGCTTGCCTTCCATCCACTCCAGGAAAGCGCCGCCGGCGGTCGAGACGTAGGAGAAGTCACCGGCCACCCCGGCCTGGTTCAGCGCCGCGACCGTATCGCCGCCGCCTGCGACGGATACCAGTTTCCCGGCCTTGGTGCGGGCGGCTGCGTGTTTCGCCGCGACGACGGTGCCGCGATCGAACGGCGTCAGTTCGAACGCGCCGAGCGGGCCGTTCCAGACCAGCGTCGCGGCATCGTCGATGGCCGAATGAACGCGCTCCACCGACTGCGGTCCGACATCGAGGATCATGCCGTCGGCCGGGATCGCATCCAGCCCGTAGGCGTGGGAGGGCGCGTTGGCGGCGAAATGGAACGCCACCGTGGCGTCGACCGGCAGGATGATGGCGCAGTTGGCGGCCTGGGCCTTGTCGAGGATGCGCAGCGCGGTCGCGGCGAGGTCCTTTTCCGCCAGCGATTTGCCGACGTTGACACCCTGCGCGTGCAGGAAGGTGTTGGCCATGCCGCCGCCGATCACCAGCGCATCGACCTTGCTGACAAGGTTTTCCAGAAGATCGATCTTGGTCGAGACCTTCGCGCCGCCGATGATGGCGATGACCGGTTTCGTCGGCGCCTCGAGCGCCTTGTTCAGCGCCTCGAGTTCGGCCTGCATGGTGCGTCCCGCATAGGCCGGAAGCTTGTGGCCGAGGCCCTCGGTGGAGGCGTGGGCGCGATGCGCTGCCGAGAAGGCGTCGTTGACCCAGATGTCGCCGAGCTTGGCGAGTTCAGCGACGAAGGCCGGATCGTTCTTCTCCTCTTCCTTGTGGAAGCGGGTGTTCTCCAGGCAAAGAATGTCGTCGTTCTTCATGGCGGCGACCGCCTTCTGCGCGACGTCGCCGATGCAATCGTCGGCAAACGCGACCGGCCTGCCGAGCACTTTCGCGAGTTCCGCGGCGACCGGTTTCAGCGAATCCTTGGCGTCGGGGCCCTTGGGCCTGCCGAAATGCGCCAGCAGGATGGCCTTGCCGCCCTTGTCGGCAATTTCCGCGATCGTCGGCGCTATGCGATCCAGCCGCGTGGTGTCGGTGACGCGCCCCTGCTCCATGGGAACGTTGAGGTCGACGCGCAGCAGCACGCGCTTTCCGTTCACGTCAACATCATCGAGGGTGCGGAAGGGCTTTGTCATGGCTGGATCCCGGAGGCGGTGCGGCGTGAACGGTGCACCGCAGAGCCGGGACCGCTACGCAGGAAAAGTTGCGGTATCGAACGGTCCCGGTTCGCATCGCGGCAGTTGTGCCGCGATGCGCGAGGGACGCGTCAATCTCAGATCAGCTTCGCCATCGCGACGGCGGTGTCGTTCATGCGGTTGGAGAAGCCCCATTCGTTATCGTACCACGACAGCACGCGCACCAGCGTGCCGTTCTGCACCTTGGTCTGGTCGATGTGGAACGTCGAGGAGTGCGGATCGTGGTTGAAGTCGCTGGAGACGTTGGGCTGATCGGTGGTGCCGAGAATGCCCTTCAGTTCCTGCGAAGCGGCGCGCTTCATCGCCTCGTTGATCTCGTTGGCGGTGGTCGCCTTCTTGGCGATCACCTTGAGATCGACCACCGAGACGTTCGGCGTCGGCACGCGGATGGCGACGCCGTCGAGTTTGCCCTTGAGTTCAGGGAGCACCAGGCCGATCGCCCGGGCGGCGCCGGTCGAGGTCGGGACCATCGAAAGCGCCGCGGCGCGGCCGCGGTAGAGGTCCTTGTGCATGGTGTCGAGCGACGGCTGGTCGCCGGTGTAGGCGTGAATCGTGGTCATGAAGCCGGTTTCGATACCGACCAGATCGTTGATGACCTTCGCGACCGGCGCGAGACAGTTGGTGGTGCAGGAGCCGTTCGAAACGACCAGATGGTCCTTGGTCAGCTTGTCGTGGTTGACGCCGTAGACCACGGTCATGTCGGCACCCTCGGCCGGAGCCGAGACCAGCACGCGCTTGGCGCCGGCGGCGAGATGCGCGGCGGCCTTGTCGCGGGCGGTGAAGAGGCCGGTGCACTCCATCGCGATATCGATGCCGAGTTCCTTCCACGGCAGCTTCGAGGGGTCGCGCTCGGCGGTCACCTTGATCTTGTTCTTGCCGATGACGATGCTGTCGCCTTCAACCTTCACCTCGTACGGGAAGCGGCCATGCACGGAGTCGAAGCGCAAGAGATGCGCGTTGGTTTCCACCGGGCCCAGATCGTTGATGGCGACGATCTCGATCTCGTTGTCGCGCTTGGCCTCGTAGATGGCGCGCAAAACATTGCGGCCGATGCGGCCAAACCCGTTGATTGCGACCCGGACTGCCATGATCTTCGTTCTCCTTCAAATAAAGCATTGTCTCCGCGCAACCGCAAGTTTAGCTCCGTGCGCGAGCGTCGACGCCTGTGTCACCCGGTTCTGCCGGGCGGCGACCATTGGTGATATCTAGCGGCTCGATTTTGGCATTCGCATCCCGCCCTAAGCGAGAGAATCTGCGAGCGTCAAAATCAGAGAACCACCAGCAAAATAAGCTGTCAGCGGAAATCTGGATCTGACATTCGCAGCCCGACCTGTGGGGGGCCGGTCCGCTCATGTCAAATCCACATTCCGCGCGTTTTAGCTAGCGCCTTTTTGATTTTGAGGCAATCTCAACCTCAACGAAGGCGCTTCTCCGCAGCGCTGACCACGGCTTCGGCGGTGATGCCGAAATGCTTGTAGAGGTCCTTGGCGGGAGCGCTGTGACCGAAGCTGTGCATGCCGACGAAGAGGCCATCGGCCCCGATCACGGCGTCCCAGCCGAAGCGTACGGCCGCTTCCACGGCGATCTTGACCGGCGCTTTGCCGATAAGGGCATGCCGGCGTTCCTCGGGCTGTTCGAGCAGCAGTTCCAGCGAGGGCACTGAGACCACCCGCGACGCGATGCCGCGCCCGGCAAGCTGTTGCTGCGCCGCGACCGCGATCTCGACTTCCGATCCGGAGGCGAAGATCGACACCTTCGCCTCGCCATTGGCCGCGACCAGCTCATAGGCGCCATGCGCGCAGCGATTGTCCGCATGCGGGGTCTTGCGCACCGGCGTGAGGTTTTGCCGCGACAGCGCCAGCACTGTCGGCCCTTTCGGCCGCTCAAGGGCAAGCTGCCAGCACTCGGCGGTCTCGACCGCGTCGGCGGGGCGGAACACGCGCATGTTCGGCATCGCGCGCAGGCTCGCCAGATGTTCCACCGGCTGATGGGTGGGACCGTCCTCGCCGAGCCCGATGGAGTCGTGGGTCATGATGTAGACCACCGGGATGTTGGCCAGCGCGGACACGCGCATCGCCGGGCGGGCGTAGTCGGCGAAGCACATGAAGGTGCCGCCGGCCGGCGCGAATCCGCCGTGCAGTGCGATGCCGTTCATGGCAGCCGCCATGCCGAGTTCGCGGATGCCGTAATGGATGTAGCGGCCGTCGTCGTGACCGGGCTCGACGTCCTTCATCCCTTTGGTGCGGGTGTTGTTGGACGGCGTGAGGTCGGCGGAGCCGAGCAGCAGTTCCGGCATCGCCGGCACCAGCACCTCGAGCGCGATTTCACTGGCCTTGCGGGTGGCGACCGTCGGCGGTTCGGCGACCAGTTTGTCCTTGAGCTTGCGCACCACCTCGTCGAGGTTTTGCGGCGGCTTGCGGTCGATGGCGCGTCGCGTGAACTCGCCGCGTTCGGCCTCGGGCTTCGCCGCGAACCGCGCGCGCCATTCCTTGTTTTGCCGCTTGCCCTTGCGCCCGGCGCTGCGCCAGGCCTTGAGAACGTCGTCGGGAATCTCGAACGGGCCGTAATTCCAGCCGAGCGCCTTCTTCGCACCCGCGAGTTCTTCCGCACCGAGCGCTTCGCCATGCGCCTTGGAGGTGCCGGCTCGGGTGGGCGCGCCGAAGCCGATGATGGTCTTGCAGGCGATCAGCGACGGCTTGTCGGACTTCTGCGCCCGGCGGATCGCTGCTGTGATCGCCTTCTGATCATGGCCGTCAATCCGCCTTGCGTCCCAGCCGCAGGCCTTGAAACGCGCCACCTGATCGACGTTGTCGGTCAGCGAGATCGGGCCGTCGATGGTGATGCCGTTGTCGTCATACAGGAAAATCAGCTTGTTGAGCTTGAGATGGCCGGCCAGCGCGATCGCCTCCTGGCTGATGCCCTCCATCAGGTCGCCGTCGGAGCACAGCACATAGGTGTAGTGATCGACGACATCCCGGCCGAACTGGGCGGCCAGCAGGCGTTCGGCGAGCGCGAAGCCAACCGAGGTGGCGACGCCCTGGCCCAGCGGGCCGGTGGTGGTCTCGACGCCCTCGGTGATGAAGTTCTCCGGATGGCCGGGCGTCTTGGAGTTGAGCTGCCGGAAGTTCTTGATCTGGTCGAGCGTCATCTCCTTGTAGCCGGTCAGGTACAACAGCGCGTAGAGCAGCATCGAGCCGTGGCCGGCGGAGAGGATGAAGCGGTCGCGGTCTGGCCAGTGCGGATCGGTCGCGTCGTATTTCAGGAACTTGGTAAACAGCACCGTGGCGATGTCGGCCGTGCCCATGGGAAGGCCGGGGTGGCCCGATTTTGCTTTTTCTACGGCGTCCATCGCGAGCGCGCGGATTGCATTCGCCATACGGGAGGAGTCGACGGTCGGCATGTGGGATATCCGGTCCAGACTAGATGAGGAGGGCTAAACGGTTCGCATTGGAATTCGATGCAGCCCGGCGAGCCGGACTGGCGTTCCGGGGGGCATAGCACCTGCGTCGGCGGAGTCCAAGTGCGGGAGACCCTCCTCACAGGCAGAATGTTTTGCGGTGCATAGCTGCGCTGCGGCGTTGCGCTGGCCTCGTCCGCCACGTAAATTTCAGCCCCTAAGGGCTTGCCGAGCCGTGGCTTTGTAATCCGGCCCACAGCCGGCCGAAAGGCGCGCTGAGCGAACATGAACGACCGACCCGCCAACCGTTCCGCCGGCGCCGAACCGTCTAGTCCTGGCGCGGTCGAAATCGATGCCGCGACCCGGCGGCTGACCGCCGCGCTTGATGCCCTGGAAAGAGCGGTGGAGCGGCGGCGCGAGGCGGACCGCAACGAGGACGAACTGGCGAGCCGTATTCAGGCGCTGGGCGCCGACCGCTCGCGGCTCGCGGATGAGCTTGATGGCTCGCTCGTGCGCACGCGCAAGCTCGAACGCGCCAATCGCGAAATCGCCGACAAGCTCGACGCGGCGATCGGCACCATCCAGTCCGTGCTCGAAGCCGCGGGAGAGACGGGAGAGAAGTCGTGAGTCATCTCAATGTCACCATCAACGGCCGCCAGTACCGGATGGCCTGCGAGGATGGCCAGGAAGAGCGGCTGCAGGCCCTTGCGCGCGATCTCGAAAACCGGATCGGCGAGTTGCGGGGCAAGTTCGGCGAAATTGGCGATCAGCGCCTGGAAGTGATGGCGGCTCTCACGGCCTCCGACGAGTTGTTGGATGCGCACCAGCGCATCCGCGCGCTGGAGGACGAACTCAGCGCATTGGGAGACGTGCGCGCTGCGGCCGCGGAGCGCGCGCGCGCCACGCAAACGGCAGTGGCTGCCGCGCTGAACATGGCGGCGCAGCGCATCGAAAAGACCACGCAGGTCCTGAACCGCACCGTCGGCGGCGGCATCGCCATCGGGTGAAGACTCCGCCGCCCGCATCGCGCCCGGGATAGATACACGTTCGTCACATGAGACGCCGCTGGCATCCGCGTCCATTCCCGCCTACATTAGCATTGCGAGGCTGCGCCGCGCGTCAGGAGCCACACATCCCCGGGGCCTTATCGATCCTTAAGGGAACTGTCCCTGGCCGGGTCCGTGGATCCGGACATATGGTGCCCACCTACTTTCGTAGGGAACTCCGGGATCGAGCGCTCCAACGGCGGTCGCGGCTTCGCACTTTTCCCATTCGAGCGTCTGCGCAGGCGGCAGGCATTAGTCATGTCCTGATTGGAGTACCGGATCATCCGCTTTCGCGGATGATGACGGTGAACTAAACATCCGGCATGTCGGTTTCCTCGGACGCCCCATCCAAAAACGAACTGCGCGCTGTCGCGCTGGCTCGTCGCGATGCCTTGAACGCGGAGCAGCGCGCCAACGCGGCGCGTGGGATCGCGGCACAAATGCCGCCGCTCGAAATCACGTCGTCGACGATCGTCGCCGGCTACGCGCCGATCCGCAGCGAGATCGATCCCGTGCCGCTGATGCAGAGCCTGGCCGCGCGAGGTGCTGCGCTTGCTATGCCGGCGATTGCAGCGCGCAACGCCGGGCTCGTCTTTCGCGCGTGGAAGCCGGGCGAGACGCTGGTGCGAGGTACGTTCGGAATTTCCGAGCCGCCCGCCGCTGTGACCGAGGTCGTCCCGGATATCGTGCTGGTGCCGCTCGCCGCATTCGATCGCGCCGGTCACCGCATCGGCTATGGCGCCGGCTATTACGACCGCACGCTTGCGCAGTTGCGCGACAGGAAGCCGGTCATCGCCATAGGTCTCGCCTTCGCGGTGCAGGAAATTCCGCAGGTGCCCGCATTGTCCCACGACGTCCGGCTCGATTATGTGCTAACCGAAGCCGGGCTTTTCAGCTTTGGAAAGTGAGCCGCGTTGAAATCGGAAAAGTAGAGCCGTGCGTATTCTTTTCATCGGCGACGTCGTCGGCAAGACCGGACGCACCGCCATCAGCGAACGTCTGCCGGCGCTCATTGCCCGGTGGAAGCTCGATCTCGTCGTCGTCAACGGCGAGAATGCCGCCGGCGGCTTCGGCATCACCGAGGCGATCTACCAGGAGTTTCTCGACGCCGGGGCCGACGCCGTCACGCTCGGCAACCACGCCTGGAATCAGAAAGAGGCGCTGGTGTTCATCGAGCGCGCGCCGCGGCTCATTCGCCCGCTGAATTTTCCGCGGCATACGCCGGGCCGCGGCGCCGCGCTGATCGATATCAGGGACGGCCGCCGCGCGCTCGTCATCAACGCCATGGCGCGCATCTTCATGGAGCCGCTCAACGATCCCTTCCGCGCCATCGATAGCGAGCTTGACGCCTGTCCGTTGCGCGAGGCGGCGGACGCGATCGTCGTGGATTTCCACGGCGAGGCGACCAGCGAGAAGCAAAGCATGGGCTTCTTCTGCGACGGCCGCGCCAGCCTTGTGGTCGGGACGCACACCCATGTGCCGACGGCGGATCATCGGATCCTTCCCAGTGGCACCGCCTATATGAGCGATGCCGGCATGACCGGCGATTATGACTCCGTGATCGGGATGCAGAAAGAGGAGCCGCTGCGCCGCTTCACGACGGGCATTCCGAGCGGCCGGTTCGAGCCGGCCGGCGGCATTGCCACGCTGAGCGGCGTCGCGGTCGAGACCGATGATGCGACCGGGCTTGCGCTCAGAATCGCGCCGGTGCGGCTTGGCGGACGGCTCGAGCCGGCGGAGCCCTCGTTCTGGACGTGACGCGATCGAACCGGGATCGATGGCGGATGTTTTCGCGCCAGTCTTTGATTCCAACCAGTCCCGGCTTATAACGCCGCGCCGCTTCCACCTTTGCAGAGGGCGCCGGTGCCGCCGCCGGCACCTGCCCCGGATTCGAAAGAGACCTGCCGATGGCCGGACATTCCCAGTTCAAGAACATCATGCACCGCAAGGGCAGGCAGGATGCCCATAAGTCGAAGCTGTTCAGCAAGCTCGCGCGCGAAATCACCGTGGCGGCCAAGCTCGGAGCGCCCGATCCGGCGATGAATGCGCGGCTGCGCGCCGCCATGATCGCGGCGCGGGCGGAAAACATGCCCAAGGACAATATCGAGCGCGCGATCAAGAAGGCGAGCGGCAACGACGCGGAGACCTATGACGAATTGCGTTACGAGGGCTACGGTCCCGGCGGCGTCGCCGTGATCATGGAAGTCCTGACCGACAATCGCAACCGCGCGGCTTCCGACATCCGCTCCTACTTCACCAAATCCGGCGGCAACCTCGGTGAAACCGGCTCGGTGTCGTTCATGTTCGACCGGCTCGGGGTGATCGAATACGACGCGGACAAGGCGTCCGCCGACGACATGCTGGAAGCCGCGATCGAGGCCGGCGCCGACGACGTGGCGTCGGGCGAGAGCGGCCATGAAATCTATGCCTCGCAGGAAACCTTCCGCGACGTTGCCAGGGCGCTCGAAGGCCGGTTCGGCGAGGCGCGCAAGGTGGCGTTGATCTGGAAGCCGCAGAACACGATCGCCGTCGATGACAACACCGGCGAGAAGCTGCTCAAGCTCATCGATCTTCTCAACGAGCACGACGACGTCCAGAACGTCTACGCCAACTTCGAGGTGTCCGACGCGCTGATGGCGAAACTCGGCGGGTAGGCCCATTATCGCGAACGCCTGATATCGTCATGGCCCGGCATAGCCGTTCGAAGAACGGCGTCGCTTCGCTCGCCCATAGCCGTTCGAAGAACGGCGTCGCTTCGCTCGCCTATGGGTTCCCAGCCATCCACGTCTTTAACGTGGAAGGAATCCAAGACGTGGATGCCCGGCACAAGGCCGGGCATGACGATAGCTTGAACAGCCGTTGTCAGTCCTCTGCACGCCCTTTTTCCCTTGACGGCGTCCGGTTGAAGGATCATGTCAGCCATAGCGGGATGCTGCGGCCTCGGTCGCGCGCCCATCACTGGAACACCCGACATTATGCCAAGCGACAGTCCTGGTAACTTGCCAGGTACCTTGCCAGGTACCTCGCCGACAGCGGCGCCGGTCTGAGAGCTTGATGAGCTCACAAGGCCTGCCGTTGCCGGCAGACCCCGAAGGTGAGCTATGACGGAGACCCACACCGCCACGGACGGCGACCTCGATGTGTTCGCGCTGGCTTCACGGCTGAGCGACGGCCATGTCGCGGACAACGTCGAAATCCTCAATCAGCTCGCACCGCAGGACGCGGCCGCGGTGCTGGTTCTGCTGCCGGTCGATACCTCGGTCGAGATTCTCGACAAGCCGGAGCTGAATTTCGGCCCCGAGATCATCGAGGCGCTGCCGCGACGGACCGCGACCGTGCTGCTCGCCGGCATGTCGGCCGACATGGCCGCCGACATCGTGCAGCAACTTGAGGAGCCGGTCCGTACCGAGCTGATGCGGGGGCTGGACGCGGCGACGCGCACGACCATTGAGGGTCTGCTCGCCTATCCGGAAAACACCGCGGGCGCGATGATGACGACCGAGTTCGTCAGCGTGCCCGCGACCTGGACCGTGGAGCGCACCTTGCAGCACATCCGGCAGGTCGAGCGCACCCGCGAGACGGTCTACGCCATTTACGTGCTGGACGCCTTCACCCGCCGTCTGGTTGGCGCGGTGTCGCTGCGGCGGCTGGTCGCCGGCGCGCCTCTGGCCAGGATCTCCGATCTGGCGCGCTCGCCGATCACGACCTCTCCGCTGACGGACCGCGAGGACGTGGCGCGGCTGATCACGCGGCACGACCTGCTGGCTGTACCCGTCGTCGACAAGGCCGGGCATGTGCTCGGCATCGTCACGGTCGACGACATCATCGACGCCATCATCGAGGAAAATACCGAGGACGCGCAGAAGTTCGGCGGCATGGCGGCGACCGACGAGCCTTATCTGCAGATCGGACTTCCGAGCATGATCCGCAAGCGCGGCGGCTGGCTCTGCGTGCTGTTCCTCGGCGAGATGCTGACCGCGAGCGCCATGCAGCACTTCGAAGGCGAACTGGAAAAGGCCATCGTGCTGACGCTGTTCATCCCGCTGATCATGAGTTCCGGCGGCAATTCCGGATCGCAGGCGACCTCGCTCCTGATCCGCGCGCTGGCGCTGCGCGAGGTCAGGCTTGGCGACTGGTGGCGCGTGGCCTTGCGCGAACTGCCGACGGGACTGATCCTCGGCGCGATCCTCGGCGTGATCGGACTGATCCGCGTGGTGGCCTGGCAGAAACTCGGCATTTTCGATTACGGCGAGCATTGGGTGCTTGTCGCCATCACTGTCGCGGCCGCGCTGATCGGCGTGGTGACATTCGGCTCGGTGGCGGGCTCGATGCTGCCGTTCATCCTGCAACGGGCGGGGTTCGACCCCGCCAGCGCTTCCGCGCCGTTCGTCGCCACGCTGGTCGACGTCACCGGATTGATGATCTATTTCAGCGTCGCGCTGCTGATCCTGAGCGGGACGCTGCTGTAAATGCAGAACGCTTTCCACCCGTCCTGCCCGGGCTTGTCCCGAGCATCCACGTCTTTTCTGGATATGGCAGGGACCATAGACGAGCGAAGCGACGCCGTTCTTGGAACGGCCATAGGCGAGCGAAGCGACGCCGTTCTTGGAACGGCCATGACGACCGAGTTACGTCCTGCGCCATAATTGGCTCTCGGGCGGGGGCGGACGCAGCGGGATGCTTGCGCTAACATAGGCCATGATCACCTCACCGATTCGCATTCTGGGCATCGACCCGGGCCTTCGCCGCACCGGCTGGGGTGTGCTTGACATCGAGGGCAACCGGCTGATCTTCGTCGGTTGTGGTTCGGTGGAGACCCGCGAACAGACGGCGCTGGCGAGCCGGCTCTTGGCGATCCATGAGGGGCTCGGCCTGATCCTCGACCGGTTCCGTCCCGCCGAGGCGGCGATCGAGCAGACCTTCGTCAACAAGGACGGCGTCGCGACGCTGAAGCTCGGGCAGGCGCGCGGCGTCGCCATGCTGGCGCCGGCGATGTTCGGCATCGCGGTTTCGGAATACGCGCCCAACCAGGTGAAGAAGACCGTGGTCGGTGCCGGCCATGCCGACAAGGCCCAGATCCAGGCGATGCTGAAAATCCTGCTGCCGAAGGCCGACCCGAAGAGCGCCGACGCCGCCGACGCGCTCGCCATCGCCATCACCCACGCGCATCATCGGCGCAGCGCGGCGTTGCGGATGAAGGTGGCGGGATGATGAATGTGTTGGTTTGCATCAGGGTTAACGGTGAGCGCAGCCTGCTCCCTCTCCCGCTTGCGGGGAAGGGTTGGCGAGGGGGCAGGGTCTTGTTGTCCGGAGGCGCGGGGGCCCCCACCCGCCGCACCTCGGCGCGCGAGGGCGCTGCCGGGTGCGTCGACCTCACCCGCAAGCGGGAGAGGTAAAAGAGCTATCCATGATCGGCAAGCTCAAGGGCATCATCGACTCCTACGGCGAGGATTACGTCATCCTCGACGTCGGCGGCGTCGGCTATCAGGTGCATTGCGCGTCGCGCACGCTGCAGGCGCTGCCGTCGCCGGGCGAGGCGGCCGTGCTGTCGATCGAGACCTATGTGCGCGAAGACCAGATCAAGCTGTTCGGATTTCGCACCGATCACGAGCGCGAGTGGTTTCGCCTGTTGCAGACGGTGCAGGGCGTCGGTGCGCGGGTGGCGCTCGCGGTGCTCGGCACGCTGTCGCCGGCCGATCTCGCCAACGCCATTGCCTTGCGCGACAAGGCGTCGGTTGCGCGCACGCCCGGCGTCGGCCCGAAGGTCGCCGAACGCATCGTGACTGAGTTGAAGGACAAGGCACCGTCCTTCGCCAATGTCGATCCTGCGGTGGTGCATCTCGCCGGCGCGATCGACGACCGCCGCGCGCCGGGTCCGGTGGCAGATGCGATCTCTGCGCTGGTCAATCTCGGCTACGGTCAGCCGCAGGCGGCGGCTGCGGTCGCGGCCGCCTCGCGCAGCGCCGGCGAAACAGCGGAGACCGCGCAACTGATCCGGCTTGGACTGAAGGAGCTGGCGAAGTGAGCATTCGCACGACAGCGCGCGCTTTTCCTTCCCTCTCCCCTTGTGGGAGAGGATGCTCGAACGCGCTTCGCTTGTTCTCGCCACCCTCTCCCACAAGGGGAGAGGGAAAGACTTGCGCTTGCCGGAGCTGGTGCGCATGACCACGCCCTCCCGCATCGTCACGCCCGAGCGCCGCGCCGACGATGTCGGCGATACCGCGCTGCGGCCGCAAAAGCTGGCCGAGTTCGTCGGCCAGGCGCAGGCCCGCGCCAACCTGCAGATCTTCATCGATGCCGCCCGCAAGCGCAAAGAGGCGCTCGATCACGTGCTGTTCGTCGGTCCCCCCGGCCTCGGCAAGACCACGCTGGCGCAAATCGTCGCGCGCGAGCTCGGCGTCGGCTTCCGCGCCACCTCCGGCCCGGTGATCGCCAAGGCCGGCGATCTCGCGGCGCTGCTCACCAATCTCGAAGAGCGTGACGTGCTGTTCATCGACGAGATCCATCGCCTGTCGCCGGCGGTGGAGGAGGTGCTCTATCCGGCGATGGAGGATTTCCAGCTCGACCTCATCATCGGCGAAGGTCCGGCGGCGCGCTCGGTCAAGATCGAGCTGGCGAAGTTCACGCTGGTCGGCGCCACGACGCGGGCGGGGCTTTTGACCAATCCGCTGCGCGACCGCTTCGGGATTCCGGTGCGCCTGAATTTCTACACCATCGATGAGTTGGAGAAGATCGTCAGCCGCGGCGCGCGCGTGCTCGAAGTCGGCATGACGGCGGACGGCGCCAACGAGATCGCCCGCCGGGCCCGCGGCACTCCGCGCATCGCCGGACGGCTGTTGCGGCGGGTGCGCGATTTCGCGTCCGCCGCCGATGCGTCCGCCATCGATCGCAGAATCGCCGATCACGCGCTCGGCGCGCTGGAAGTCGATGCCGCGGGGCTCGATGCCATGGACCGCCGTTATCTCACCACCATCGCGCTGAACTACGGCGGCGGGCCTGTGGGTGTGGAAACCATGGCGGCGGCGCTGTCGGAGCCGCGCGACGCCATCGAGGACATCATCGAGCCGTTTTTGATCCAGTGCGGCTACCTTCAGCGCACGCCGCGCGGACGGCTGCTCACCTCGCACGCCTTCCGCCACCTCGGTTTGACTGAGCCCTCGCGCGATCCGGCGCAATTCGGACTGTTCGGCGGCGAGGAGGATCAATGAATGCCCGCCCCATGAATCTCGCCCCATGAATGCGCCGCCACAGACCGAACAGCTCGACGGCGCGATCCGCGACGGCAAGCATTACATGCAGATTCGCGTCTACTATGAGGACACGGATTTCACCGGCCTCGTCTATCACGCCAACTATCTGCGTTTCATGGAGCGCGGGCGCAGCAACTACCTGCGCCTGCTTGGCGCCGATCAGCGCGCGCTGTTCGACGAGGCCGAAAGCGAGGCGCCGGGTTTTGCGTTCGTGGTGCGCGCGATGCAACTCGATTTCCTCAAGCCGGCGCATATGGACGAGGTGCTCGACATCGTGACGCGGCCGCTGGAGGTGCGCGGCGCCTCGATCACCTTGCATCAGGAGGTGAGGCGCGGCGACGTGCTGCTGCTGGATGCGAAGGTGAAGGTGGCGTTTGTTTCTGGCGGCCAGGCAAGACCGATACCAAAGGCGCTGCGTTTGGCGATGAAGGCCGATCAAGTCTGATCACTGGCTTTCACGTTCGCAAGATCGCGTTGTCCGCGCCTGCGCCGGGCCCGAAGATCATGTCGTGGCGGAACCCGCCGTTTGCTGGCGAGTTGCCTAGAGCACGATGAATTTCGGATCGAATCGATCCAAATCATGAAGGCGGATACCAATATTCATTCCAGAGCGGGATGCGGGGCGGAAAACCGCTAAATACTTTTCTTCTCTTTTTCCCGCTCTCACATGCATCAACTCGCACGCAATCATTGGAGCATGCCATGCCCAAAATCACTCCCTTTCTTTGGTTCGATACGCAGGCCGAGGAAGCCGCGAAGTTCTACGTTTCGGTGTTCGACAATTCGAAGATTCTCGAAACGACGTATTACGGCGAAGGCAGCTCGAAGCCGGCCGGGACCGTGCTGACCATAGAGTTCGAACTCGACGGCACCCGCTTCCTGGCGTTGAACGGCGGCCCGCATTTCCAGTTCAGCGAAGCGACCTCGTTCAGCATCGGCTGCAAGTCGCAGGACGAGATCGACTACTACTGGAACAAGCTCACCACCGGCGGTGGCGGCCCGCTCAAGGGAGGCTGGCTCAAGGACAGGTTTGGCGTGTCATGGCAGGTGGTACCCGAGATGATGCCGCGCCTGTTGCAGGATCCGGATCGTGCCAGGGCCAGCCGCGCGATGAAGGCGATGCTGAAGATGAAAAAGATCGTTATCGCCGATATCGAGGCGGCCGCGAACGGAACGGTCAATGCGTGAGGCGGCGCTGCCCGCATCATGTCGATCGGCCGATGGAAGCAATCGGCCCGCAGGCCTATCTCACGTAGAAGATGCAGGCGGCGATCACCAGCAGCGACGTCACCGCCATGGCATGTGCGAACAGGTGCGCGAGCGTGCCGGATGCCGTCCGCCTTGTTGCATCGGTCATGATGTCCTCGCCATTTGCTTTGGTCAGCGATGCTGACCGGGGTGGTTTGGGCATGACTCATCGCGGCGCGAAATTTGCGCGAGTCAAAATCGGAATCGATGTACGCGGAACGCCCCTTGGAATTGCTGCGGCCGCATTTGTCCCCACGGCCGAAGCAATGACGCAAGCGTGATCAAGCAATGCGGCAGGAATTTGTTTGCGATGTAGCGCGCGTGATGTGCGTGCATCTCGACTGGCAACGCGCGACAGCTTCCATTGCGCGCCGTCACGTCATCACGCGCGTCGCTGGTCATGTCATGAGCGGCTGCAAGGTCTCGCGCTGGAAAACCCTCGCCGCGGCCGCCCTGCGAGCCCTGACGAAATCAGTGACGTTTCCCCCCGGCTCATGTAAGAACCATTCACATGAGCTGGCGCAAGGACCATCGCCGCCCTGAGCGGGGCTACCATCACGGCAATCTGAAGGAGGCGTTGCTGCAGGCGGCGCTCGGCCTGATCGCCGAGAAAGGACCGGCGGGTTTCACCTTCGCCGATGCCGCGCGGTCGGCCGGTGTCAGCCCGGCGGCTCCCTACCGGCATTTCCGCGATCGCGACGAATTGCTGGCGAGCATCGCGCAGCGTGGCTTCGAGCAGTTCGAGGCGGTGTTGACGAAAGCCTGGGATGACGGCCGCCCCGACACCGTCAGCGCGTTCGAGCGCGTCGGCCGCGCCTATCTTGCCTTCGCCCGCAACGAGCCTGCCTATTATTCGGCGATGTTCGAATCGGGCGTGCCGATCGACGTCAATCCCATGCTGTCGGCTGCAAGCGAACGCGCCTTTGCCATCATTCGCGCCGCGGCGGAACGGCTTGCCGCGCTGACGCCGCCGGGCGTCGCCCGGCCGCCGGCACTGATGATGGCGCTGCACATCTGGTCGATGTCGCACGGCATTGCCTCGTTGTTCGGCCGCGGCGATGCGGCGCGACGCAAGCTGCCGATGTCCGCCGAAGATCTGCTCGAAGCCGGCGTGCTGATTTATCTGCGCGGGCTCGGCTTTCCCGCCGAGCGCAAGCCGCCGGACGACGCGGCTCGACCTGAGCCGCCGTCGGAACCTGTGCCGCCGCGGGGACCGTGGGGTCACAAATCCGCGACCTGACCGCGTGAGCGCCTCTCTTTGGGACCCGCCGGTCTGATCCGTCGCCGCACACGTGACAGCGGCCAATATCTTGTGGCTGATCGTCTTTTTGATCCCGGGACGGCTCGCAGACCGGCGGCGCCAATGTGATGAACCGTCACAATCGGGAACCGCGCCGCCATGAGCACCGCTATTTGCGGACCATTCCGCGCTTGACAAAATCCCTTAATGATCTACTTATGTAAATGTTATTTACATTCACGCGGCGTGATGCCGTTCAGGAGAAGGCCATGGCCCAAACTGCTGACTACGATCGCTGGAACGGCCCCGACCGCATGCAGGGCCAAGGCTGCTACCCCTATTCCCGCTTCATGAATGTGCCGTGGCATCCGCTTCGGATCGTTCTGATCGTGCTGGGTTTCATGGTGTGGTGGCCGATCGGTCTCGCGATTCTCTTCTTCACACTCGGGAGCAGAAAAATGGGTTGCTGGAGCAACGATCGTTTCGAAAACAAGATGCAGCGGATGCAGTACAAAATGGAGCGGATGCGCGATCACATGGAGCGCCGGGGCTTCGGCTTTCCCGGCTTCGGTGCGCCCTCCAGCGGCAACCGCGCCTTCGACGAGTACCGCATGGAGACGCTGCGGCGCCTCGAGGAAGAGCAAAAGGAATTCAAGGATTTCCTCGAGCGGCTGCGCCACGCCAAGGACAAGGAAGAGTTCGATGCGTTCATGGCGCAGCATCGCACCCGTCCAACGCCGCCGAACGATCAGGCACAAGGTCAGTAACAAGACCAGCCGATCAATCCGCCATCACTCCGAAATCACCGTCCGCCTGTCCCGCAGGCGGGCGGTTTTTTCTGCGGTCATTTGAATTGAAGTCCTTCAAAGGATTTCGATACCGCGCCGGATCAGAGGACGTCGCCCCCGCGAGCCGGGCGAGACCGGCGAGCAGGTTCGACCGCCTGCCCGTGCCGATCCGTCTTGCCGCCATCGTCTCACGCGTAAGTGCAGGAGGAGAAGCCGATTCCACGGCCCTGTTGCATCCCCGGTAACCCGATTTTAACCAAGATTAGCGTCTGGTTACGGGCGTGAAGACACGCTGATAGCCCTCGTTTTGACACGTTGGCAGGGGAAGCAGGTTCTGGCTTTGGACCAGCCTCCCATGTGACCCAACCAGCTTTCCGCGTTGGCGCTTTACGCCGCGTGCGCTTCGTGGCTGTGAAACCGGCGGCGGAGGTCGCCCCCGGGGTCGATAGGGATATCTTGCGTTGAGAGGATACCGCTTATGAATCCGGCCGACGTGGCCCAGTCAGCCTTGCCCATCGCCTCAGCCGACGTGTCGCTGATAACGCTTTTTTTCCACGCTCACTGGATCGTGAAGGCGGTGATGCTCGGCCTTCTCGGCTGTTCGGTGTGGGTCTGGGCGATCGCGATCGACAAGATGTTTCTCTACGCCCGCACCAAGCGCGCGATGGATCGCTTCGAGCAGGCCTTCTGGTCGGGAGAGTCGATCGAGGATCTGTACCGGGCGCTGTCGGCCAAGCCGACGCAGTCGATGGCTGCCTGCTTTGTGGCGGCGATGCGCGAGTGGAAACGGTCTTTCGAAAGTCAGGCGCGCTCGTTCGCCGGACTTCAGATGCGTATCGAGAAAGTGATGAATGTCTCGATCGCACGCGAGATCGAGCGGCTGGAACGGCGGCTCCTGGTGTTGGCCACGGTGGGGTCGGCCGGCCCCTTCGTCGGCCTGTTCGGCACCGTGTGGGGCATCATGTCGAGCTTCCAGTCGATCGCCGCGTCGAAGAACACCTCGCTTGCGGTGGTGGCGCCGGGCATCGCCGAAGCGCTGTTCGCAACGGCAATCGGCCTTATCGCCGCCATTCCCGCGACTATTTTCTACAACAAGTTCACGGCGGAAGTGAATCGTCAGGCCCAGCGGCTCGAGGGTTTCGCCGACGAGTTTTCCGCGATCCTGTCACGTCAGATCGACGAGCGGAGTTGAGGCCTCAGGGCATGGAAATGGACGGTCCATCATGGCGATGAATCCGGCGGCAGCTTCCTCGGGCAGCGGCGGACGGCGCGGGCGGCGGCGCTCGCAGCCAATGGCCGAGATCAACGTCACGCCGATGGTCGACGTCATGCTGGTGCTGTTGATCATCTTCATGGTGTCGGCGCCGCTTCTGACCGTGGGCGTGCCGCTCGATCTGCCACAGACCCAGGCCAAAAGCCTCGAGCAGGACAAGACGCCGCTGCAACTGTCCGTCGACGTGCAGGGGCGCATCTTCATCAACGACACCGAAGTCACGATGGAGGAGCTGGTCCCGAAATTGACGGCGATCACCGCTGCGCGCGGCGGTCTCGACGAGCGTATATTCATGCGCGCCGACAAGAAGGCCGATTACGGGACGGTGGCGCGGGTGATGGGCAAGCTGTCGGGCGCGGGCTTCAAGCGCCTGGCGCTGGTTACCGAAGTGGAGCAGGGATCCTAGGATGCACGCTGGGATCGTCGGGGTACTGGATTGAAGGTCAAGATCGACAAGACACTGGCGGCGTCGATTGCCCTGCACGTCCTCGTGATCGGGTGGGGACTGGTGTCGTTTTCGTCGAAGGCTTTCGAATCGGTGCCGGAGGAATCCCTGCCGGTCGATATCATCTCGGCCGATCAGCTTGCGCATGTGACGGCGGGCATGAAAACCGGCAAGAAGGAAAACCCGAAGCCGCTGGTCGAGAAGGTCGCCGATCCCACGCCGCCGCCCGAAGATACCGTCGGCAAGATCGACGACAAGAAACCGCCGGTCGTGACCGAAACCGCGCCGCCGCCGGTGCCGAAGCCGGTGGAGAGGCCGGTCGAGAAGAAGCCCGATCCGCCCAAGCCCGTGGTCGAGAACAAGCCGAAGGAAGAGCCGAAGCCGATCGAGAAAAAACCCGATCCGCCTAAGATCGATCCGATCGCCGAAGCACTGAAGAAGGAAGAAGCGAAGAAACCCAAGCCCAAGCAGCAGGCCAAGGCCGCGCCGCCCAAGCCTGAAAAGCCGAAGGCCGAGCGCGTATTCGACGAATCGAAGATTGCGGCGCTGCTCGACAAGCGCGATCCGACGCGGCATGCGGTCACCGGCGACACGCTGAATTCGAACGCCGCGCTTGGCCTGGCGCATGGCAAGTCGGCCGACAATTCCGCGACCTGGGGCGCGATGTTCAAGTCGCAGGTCGAACGTTGCTGGAAGAAACCCTATGGCGGCCTCGAAGCGCAGATGACCGAAGCGGTGTTCAGCATCAAGTTGAAGCGCGACGGCACGCTGGAGACCACGCCGGCCGCGATCAGCAACCCGTCGACGCCATATTTCCGTGTCTATCAGGAGAGCGCGCTGCGCGCGATCATCGAGTGCCAGCCATACAATCTGCCGGCGCAATTTTTCGACGAGTGGAAATTCTTCGAACCCGTATTCACCGAACGAAAGTCGTAAAGCGCCGTAGCGACGAGCCTGGCCGAGATGGAAGAAGCCTGCCCCGATGATTGACAGACATGAAACTAAAAGATTTGGAATTGAAAGATTTGGATTGCCGAGAATGCCCGTGCGCCTGAACCGCCGACAGTTGATTTCCGCCATGGCCTCGGCTGGCATGTTGCTGGGCGGCCGGCAAGCCTTCGGGCAGGCCCGGGTGCAGATCGATCAGGGCAACGTCGCGCCGCTGCCGATCGCGATTCCGAATTTCGTTGCCGGCTCGCCGTCGGACGGCGAGGTCGGCGCCGGTGTCGCTCAGGTCATTACCAACAACCTCAAGCGCAGCGGCTTGTTCGCGCCGATCGACCAGGCCGCCTATATCGAGAAGATCACCAACATCGACGTGCCGCCGCAGTTCGCCAACTGGAAGACCATCAATGCCCAGGCGCTGGTGACCGGGCGCATGACGCGTCAGGGCGACGGGCGGCTCAAGGCCGAGTTTCGGCTGTGGGACGTTGCCACCGGCCAGCAACTCGCAGGCCAGCAATATTTTACCTCGCCCGAATACTGGCGGCGGATCGCGCACATCATCTCGGATCAGATTTACGAGCGCCTGACCGGTGAGAAGGGTTATTTCGACAGCCGGGTGGTTTTCGTCGACGAGAGCGGGCCGTCGCAGCACCGCGTCAAGCGTCTGGCCCTGATGGATCAGGACGGCGCCAACGTGCGCTATCTCACGCGTGGCGCCGATCTTGTGATTACTCCGCGCTTTTCGCCCTCGACCCAGGAAATCACCTACATGGAGTTCGGGCAGGGCGATCCGCGGGTCTATCTGTTCAACATCGAAACCGGACAGCGCGAAATCGTAGGCAACTTTCCGGGCATGTCGTTCGCGCCGCGTTTTGCGCCCGACGGCCAGCGCATCATCATGAGCTTGCAGCAGGGCGGCAACTCCAACCTGTTCGTGATGGATCTTCGCTCCAAGTCGACCACGCGCCTGACCGACACGCCGGCGATCGACACCTCGCCGTCCTATTCGCCGGACGGCGGCCGCATCTGCTTCGAGTCCGATCGCGGCGGCAAGCCGCAAATCTATGTGATGGGGGCGACCGGCGGCGCCGCGCAGCGCATCTCGTTCGGCGAGGGTTCCTACTCGACCCCGGTCTGGTCGCCGCGCGGCGATTACATCGCCTTCACCAAGCAGGGTGGCGGCCAGTTTTCCATCGGCATCATCAAGCCGGACGGCTCGGGTGAACGGATCCTGACGTCAGGATTTCACAACGAGGGACCGACCTTCGCGCCGAACGGCCGGGTGCTGATGTTTTTCCGCGATCCCGGCGGCAACAGCGGCCCGTCGCTCTACACGATCGACGTCTCGGGCCGCAACGAGCTGAAGGTTCCCACACCCGGTTTCGCGTCCGATCCGGCTTGGTCGCCCCTGCTCTCATAGTCCGGACCTCTGCGGCGGCATGAGAGGCGGTCCGCAGGCCCTGGAAATGTGCTTTGCGGAGCGTATCGCCAGCCCGCCTCCCTTGTTTCCTGACATCGCCGCAAGGTGCCCTGGGGGAGCGATACGACCGTTAAACCGGCCCGCTAGCTTCCTGATTCAGAAGCAAATCCGGTTTTTCTGCGATCGGCTCAATGTCTCGCTAACGATGTTCGCTCAGAAAGGCTTCACCAGCATTCGGTAACACTGTGCGCCCCGAACACGGATACGCGCGCCGCCGATGCAATTGGCCGATCACCATCGCGATACCGATACGATGTCGCCAGCGATATACGCGGCGCTCGTGGGTTCGCTGTTTCAGAATCCGGCACCGATGTTCGCCGGGGCGGTTTGCGCGGCGATTGCCGCCACCATGACCGCGTTGAAGACCGGCAATCATCTGCTGTGGCCGTGCGCTGCGTCTCTCGTTCTGATCGGCGCGCTCCGCAGCTTCGATATGGTGAAATATAAGCGCCGCCGTTCGGACCTGACCGTGACGGAGGCAACCAGTTGGGAAATACGGTACCAGATCGGGGCGGTGCTTTACGCGATTGCGCTCGGCGCGTGGTGCGCCGTCGCACTTTTGATGACCGACGACGCGGTCGCGCATATGATCTGCATCGCGGTCACGACGGGATACGTGGCTGCCGGCGCCGGCCGCGCCTACGGGCGCCCGTGGATCTTCCACCTGCAGATTTTGCTGACCTGCGGACCGATGGCGGGGGCGATGATGCTGCGCCTCGATCCCTATTACGTCGGGATGGCGCTTCTGACCGTGCTGTATTTCCTCGGCCTCGAGAGGATCACCACGAAACTGCAGGCGATTTTCGTCCGCGCCCTGATCGCGCGCGAACGCGAAGCGGCGCTCGCCGCCCAGTTCGACACCGCATTGAACAACATGCCGCATGGTCTGTGCATGTTCGGCGCCAATGGTCGCCTCGGAGTGATGAACTATCGCTTCAGCGAAATGATGCGCCTCGCCGACGGCTTCGTGCATCGCAATGTCGGCGCGGCGGAGGTCATCGCGGCATGCGTGGCTGCCGGAACGATGTCATCCGAAAACGGACGGGCGATCATTTCGGAACTGGAGAATTCGCAGGCCGGCGCGATCGTGACCGCCGACGCGGATACGGAACATGGCCGGGCGCTGTCGTGGACGTTCCAGCCGATGATCTGCGGAGGCACCGTCGTTCTCGTCGAGGACATCACGGAACGGCGCAAGGCGGAGGCGCGAATCAACCATCTTGCCCGCTTTGATTCACTGACGGAATTGCCCAACAGGCTCAGCTTCCGCGACGAAATCGAACGCCTGCTGGCAGCTCCACACAGCGAGTCGCGGCTCTCGGCGCTGCTGTTCATCGATCTCGATCAATTCAAGCAGATCAACGATACGCTCGGCCATCCCTGCGGCGACCGCCTGTTGTGCATTGTCGCCGACCGGCTCCGCGGAATGCTGCGTCCGGAGGATTTCGTGGCGCGGTTTGGCGGCGACGAGTTCGTCGTGTTCCAGCAAAACATTCACTCGCCGGAGGAGGCGGCCGCGCTGTCCCGCCGCATCGTCGAACGGCTTACCGAGCGGTACGAGGTCGACCGTCACCTCGTCGAGATCGGCGCGAGCATCGGCATCGCGCTGACGTCGCCCGGCGCCACTGCTGACAACCTTCTCAAGAACGCCGATATGGCGCTGTACCGGGCCAAGGCGGGCGGTCGCGGAACGTTCTGCTTCTTTCGCAGCGAGATGGCGGAAACCGTCGAAGCGCGCCGCGTCCTCGAACTCGATCTGCGCAAGGCGCTGGCCAACGAAGAGTTCGAACTGTTCTATCAGCCGCTGGTCAATCTGAAGTCAGGACGGATCACGGTCTGCGAGGCGCTGCTGCGCTGGAATCATCCGACGCGCGGAACCGTGTCACCGATGGACATCATTCCGGTGGCGGAGGAGATGGGCCTCATCATCGATCTCGGCCGCTGGATCTTGCGTAAGGCCTGCATGGAATGCATGACATGGCCGGAGGCTGTCAGCGTCGCCGTCAATTTTTCGTCGCAGCAGTTCCACCAGCGCGAGATCCTGAGCGAGGTCCGCTATGCGCTGGAGGTCTCTGGTCTTCCGGCGCACCGCCTGGAAATCGAGATCACGGAATCATCCTTGCTGCGCAACACCCAGTGGACGCTCGATGCGTTGACACAGTTGCGCTCGGCCGGGGTGAGGATTTCCCTGGACGACTTCGGCACCGGCTATTCGAGCCTCAGCTATCTGCACAATTTCCCGCTTCAGAAGGTCAAGATCGACCGCTCGTTCCTCGAAGGGATCGATACGGATCGGCCGTTGACGCTGTTGCGCGGCGTGGCGCGGCTGAGCGCCGATCTCGGCATGTCCGTCGTGGTAGAGGGCATCGAGACCAACGAGCAGCTCGAACTGATCAGCGCCGACGGCACGGTGACCGAAGCGCAGGGCTACCTCTTCAGCCGGCCGGTCTCCGCGTCCCGCATTCGTCAACTGTTGGATGCCTCTCACGGACGCCGGCAGCGTGACGATAATGTGAAGGTCCTCCCGTCGCGGTCGATCGCTTAAAATTTTTTCCCACAATTGCCCCGTCTCGAATTGAAATCTTCTAAATCGGTTCGTGAGCGCAACCGATGTAAATTAACGATATTATTATTATAGGAGGGCAGGAATTAACGCTAATGCTTCGTTACCTTTGCAATAAGTTAGCAAAGCGTTAACCTTCGATCGTCGGCTGGGATTCAAGGTGGATCGGGGGTGTTCCAATGAGTTCGGCTCAACAGACAATTGCCAAGCCAGTGGATCGCGGCATCGAGCTGCTCGATCGGATCGACTATCGCCTGATGGAAACGCGGGCGGAGAGGGACGTCATCTATCGTCTGCGATATCGCGCCTACCTGAAGGAAGGGGCGATCGAGCCCAATCCCGATCATAAAATCACTGATCGGTTCGACGATATGCCGAACTCCTGGATTTTCGGGGTTTATCTGGATGGCGCCCTCGCCAGTTCCATCCGCCTCAGCATTTCATCGCCGGAATATCCGCTTTGTCCGTCGGTGGACGTGTTTCAGGATTATCTTCAGCAGGAGGTCGATCAGGGCAAGGTCATGGTTGACCCGACCCGCTTCGTCGCGGATCCGGAAATCGCGGGGCGATTTCCCGAATTGCCATACCTCACGCTTCGGCTGTGCTTCGTCGCCTGCAGTTTCTTTCACGCCGATCTTGGACTGGCCACCGTCCGCCCCGAGCACCGCACGTTCTACACGCGCCTGTTCAATCACCAGCCGCTGAGCCCGCCGCGTCTCTATCCGGGTCTGATCAAGCCGATTTGCCTGATGGCGGTCGATTTTCCGGCCTCCCGCGAAAAGGTCTTCACCCGCTATCCTTATCTGCGTTCGAGCTATTTCGAACGCCGGATGTTGTTCGAGCGAAGGAGCGGAACCTCGGCGTCCGTGCTGACGGGTTCCGCGCTTCCGTTCGCGAGCGCCTCGATTGCCCCAAAGCTTTGATTCGCCGGCTCCTTCCGCGTCGGGATGGACAGCTCGCCTCCGGGCCATGACCGAATATCGCCATCGTCATGCGCTTCGTAGCGGTGCGAAAGCGCCGGAACGCGATTGGGGAGAAGCGTCGAGCGCACATCCCGCCAGTGGACCGAGGACAGGCTGCGCCGAAGACAGGCCGTCGCTTCACCGTCGCGCCACATTTGCAACTCATTAACCATCGCGGCGCTCTTTCCTGAAAACTTGGCATTTGATGCAGTCGGGCAACGTCTCATCAAGGTTGACGGAACGTTCGCTTAACCATCGCCCTGTAGAGCGGATAACAGTGGAAAAACGTGAGCGTGGAGGCTCCGGAATGTTACATCAGAAGCCAATCCTCCGGGGATTGAAGCTGGCCGCCGTGCTCGCGGTGGCGCTGTCGATGGGGGCCTGCGCCAACAAGAACGGCATGGGTGCGGACGGCGCCATGGCCGGGGCCGCTACGCCGGGCAGTCAGCAGGATTTCGTGGTCAACGTCGGCGATCGCGTCTTCTTCGAAAGTGATCAGACCAACCTGTCGCCGCAGGCCGTCACGACGCTGGAAAAGCAGGCGCGCTGGCTGCAGACCTATCCTCGCTATTCCTTCACGATCGAAGGCCATGCCGACGAACGCGGCACCCGCGAATACAACATCGCGCTCGGCGCCCGCCGTGCGCAGACGGTTCGTGCCTTCCTCGCGTCGCGCGGCATCGATTCCGGCCGGATGCGGACGATCTCCTACGGCAAGGAGCGCCCGGTCGCGGTCTGTAACGATATCTCCTGTTGGTCCCAGAACCGCCGTGCCGTCACGGTGTTGAACGCCAGCTCCTGATAAGGTCGCGCATCCGTGATTTCAGCCGGCGCCTTCGGGCGCCGGCTTGTTTTTGGGCCAGCGTCGCATCGCGCTCTGGAGCGAGGCATCTCCTCGGGCTTGACCCGAGAATGGATACCGGTTCGCGTCAAGAAAACGCGTCAAAACAAAATCATGGAGCCTCGCTCCTGATTCCGTCAGAAGCCGAAAGGCTCAAGGGACGATCTAAACAGAAGACTGATCCGAGAGATCGTCGTAAAGTGATTGCCGGTGTTGGACCAAGTCACATTTTCGGCGCAGTCGGGTTTTCAATGGGTGCGCTTTCGATGCGACGTTCATTTCAATCGTCAGGCCAAAATGTCATCCATAGCCCCGATGCTTGCGCGCGCAGCGGCCGTTGCCGCCGCGCTTGCGTTGTCGTCACCCGCATTCGCGCAATACGACGTCGATCCTGAAATCCGCATACAGCAACTGGAAGATCAGCTCAGAACGCTGACCGGACAGAATGAGGAATTGCAACATCGGAATCGGATGCTCGAGCAACAATTGCAGCAGTCGCAGCCGGCAGGCGGCGTCCCGCCTGCCGTCGCCGCCGCTCCGCCGGCACAATCGGCTCCGACATACCGTCAGCCGGCCTACGATCCGCGGGGAGGGCAGGCGCCCGTCGTTCAGGAACAGGCGGTAAGCGTGCCCGCGCAAGGCCATCGCGGCGATGCCTTCGATCCCAGCCGGAATCCGAACGCGCCCGGCGCACCGCGTGCGCTCGGTGGCGGACAAATGCCGATACCGGGAGAGGCCGTGGGCTCGCCTGGCGGCCGGGAAGCCGGTGCGCCGCTCGACCTCGCCAATACCAGCCCGCGCCGGCCGGGCGGGTATCCGGCGTCCGAGTCGGCTCCGTCTTCGACCGGCGGTCTGACGACGCTGCCGCCGTCGGCGACGCCGCGCGACGAGTTCGATCTGGGCATCGGCTACATGCAGCGGAAGGACTACGCGCTCGCCGAGGAAACCATGCGCAATTTCACCCAGAAATACCCGACCGATGCGCTGACGGGCGATGCGCAGTACTGGCTTGGTGAAAGCCTGTTTCAGCGCCAGAAATATCGCGAGGCGGCCGAGGCCTTCCTCGGCGTGACCACCAAATACGACACCTCGGCGAAGGCGGCGGATGCCTTGCTGCGGCTCGGACAATCGCTGGCCGCGCTGAAGGAAAAGGAAGCCGCTTGCGCCGCGCTTGGCGAAGTCACGCGCAAATATCCGCGCTCCTCGGCGGGCGTGAAGCAGGCCGTGGACCGCGAGCAGAAGCGGGTGAAGTGCTGAGGATCTGACGCCGGAAACGCGACCATTTGCGCCTGTGGGTCGAGGTTCATGTCCAGCGTGCGGTCGCGTGACCGCGTGTTCACCGCCCCCATGCCGGCGGGGGCCGCGCCGGTATCCATCCGCGGCTCAAGCCCGAGGAGATGCCCCGCTCGAAACACCATAGAACTCCATGGCCCGTTCTGGCGAAGCAGAGTTCAAAGAATTGTTACGGATGAAAATCAGCGCGTCGGAACCGGTTTTTCGCCACGGTAATCGTAAAAGCCGCGCTGACTCTTGCGGCCGAGCCATCCGGCCTCGACGTATTTTACCAGCAGCGGACATGGCCGGTACTTGGAGTCGGCCAGTCCCTCATGCAGCACCTGCATGATCGACAGGCAGGTATCGAGGCCGATGAAATCGGCGAGTTCGAGCGGCCCCATCGGATGGTGCGCGCCGAGCCTCATGGCGGCGTCGATCGCCTCGACGTTGCCGACGCCTTCGTACAGCGTGTAGATCGCCTCGTTGATCATCGGCAGCAGAATCCGGTTGACGATGAAGGCCGGAAAATCCTCCGATACGGCGATCTGTTTGCCGAGCTTGCCGACAAATGCCTTGGCCGCATCGAAAGTCGCATCGTCGGTGGCGATGCCGCGGATCAGCTCCACCAGCTCCATCAGCGGCACCGGATTCATGAAGTGAATGCCGATGAACCTCTCCGGACGGTCGGTGGACGAGGCAAGCCGCGTAATCGAGATCGAGGACGTGTTCGAGGCAATAATGGCCTCGGGCTTCAGCACCGCGCACAGAGCATGAAAAATCTTGCGCTTGACCTCCTCCTTCTCGACGGCGGTCTCGATCACCAGATCGCAATCGGCTAGCCCCTCGAGAGATTCAGTCTGCCCGATCCGCGCGAGCGCCTTGTCGCGAGCGTCCTCGGTGATGATCTTCTTCGACACCTGACGCGACAGGTTGCCGTTGATGATGGCCATGGCCGACTTCAACTGATCGGAGGAAAGATCGTTGAGGACCACGTCGAACCCGGCAAGGGCCGCCACATGCGCTATGCCGTTGCCCATCTGCCCCGAACCGATCACGCCGACTTTTTTGATCATTGCCGTCATCTTGTCATCTCACCGGGTCCTGAACCGTGCAGACTTCGGTTCGCCCCATTCTTGCACAAACACCCGCCGATGTCCGTTGCCTCGCGGGCATTCTTTAGGATCGTCAGCGGCCGAGCTTACCCAGTTGTTCGGTGAGTTCGGGGACCGCCTCATACAAGTCGGCCACCAGGCCGTAATCCGCAACCTGGAAAATCGGAGCATCCGCGTCCTTGTTGATCGCGACGATCACCTTGGAGTCCTTCATGCCGGCGAGATGCTGGATCGCTCCGGAAATACCGATGGCGATGTAAAGCTCCGGCGCCACGACCTTGCCGGTCTGGCCGACCTGCCAATCGTTCGGCGCGAAGCCTGAATCCACCGCCGCACGCGACGCACCGACGCCGGCGCCGAGCCTGTCCGCCAGCGGCTCGATATACTTGGCGAAGTTGGCGCTGCTCCGCATTCCGCGGCCACCGGAGACGATGATCCGGGCCGAAGCCAGCTCCGGGCGATTGTTTCTGGCGACGCGCTCGCCGACGAAAGTCGAAAGACCCGGATCTGCGACCGCGGCAATGGCCTCCACCGGAGCACTGCCGCCTTCGGCGGTCGCCGCGAAAGTCGAGCTCCGAACCGTGATGACCTTCTTGGCGTCCCTGGACCTGACCGTCTGGATCGCGTTGCCGGCATAGATCGGCCGCTCGAACGTATCGGGCGCGACCACCTTGATGATTTCGGAAATCTGCATCACGTCGAGCAGCGCCGCAACGCGCGGCATCACGTTCTTGAAGCGCGACGTCGCCGGCGCGACGAACGCATCGTAGCCCGGCGCCAGCGTGCGGATCAGCGCGGCGAGCGGCTCGGCGAGATCGTGGGCGTAGGCCGGGTCGTCCGCGAGCAGCACTTTCGCGACCCCGCTCAGTTTCGCGGCCGCCTCGGCGGCGCCCCTGGCGTTTTCACCGGCGACGAGCACGTCGACCGGCGCGCCAAGCTCGGCGGCCGCGGTCAGCGCCTTGTTGGTCACATCCTTCAGCGAAGCGTGGTCGTGTTCGGCAAGCAGCAACGTGGTCATCAGATCACCCCGGCTTCGTTCCTGAGCCTGGACACCAGTTCGGCGACGTCCTTGACCTTGACGCCCGCCTTGCGGCCCGGAGGTTCGGTTGTCCTGAGGACTTCGAGGCGCGGCGCGAGATCGACGCCGTACAGTTCGGCGGCCCTCTCCACGATCGGCTTCTTCTTCGCCTTCATGATGTTCGGAAGGCTGGCATAGCGCGGCTCGTTGAGCCGCAGGTCCGTGGTCACGATCGCCGGCGCTTTGAGGCGGACCGTCTGCAGACCGCCGTCGACTTCGCGCGTCACCTTGAAATAGGCCCCTTCGACTTCAAGCTTCGACGCGAAGGTCGCCTGCGCCCATCCGAGCAGCCCCGCCAGCATCTGGCCGGTCTGGTTTGAATCGTCATCGATGGCCTGCTTGCCGAGAATGATCAGACCGGGGCCTTCCTCTTCAACAACGGCCCTGAGAATCTTTGCAACCGCCAGCGGTTCGACCGGCGCCTCGGATCTGACCAGGATGCCGCGGTCGGCGCCCATGGAGAGACCGGTACGGATCGTTTCCGCGGCTTGAGCGGGCCCGATCGACACCAGCACGACCTCGCTCGCCTTGCCGGCTTCTTGAAGGCGCAGAGCTTCCTCGATCGCGATTTCGTCGAACGGATTCATCGACATCTTGGCTTTGGCTATGTCGACGCCAGACCCGTCGCTTTTGACCCGGATCTGCACGTTGAAATCGACAACCCGCTTGACCGGCACCAGAATCTTCATCGACCCTCTCTCGAACCGAGCTTTGGCTGGATCAACTGGGAGTGTGAGCTTCGGCGCGGAACCTAAAGGTCCCGTTTCCGGCGGTCAACGCAGGAAGGCCAAAAATCGCAGTCCCTGTAACGTTTTCGCGCGAAGCACGTTCTCGGACTTGACGAGGGGATCGATCCGCCTCGCGTCACCACAATAAAGTTATCTGTTTTGACCGGGCACCCAGAGCACGTCGCGCGCGCCCTTGTCATTCATAAACCGGCTGGCCACGAACAGAAAATCCGACAACCGGTTCATGTATTGGACCGCGGCATCGTTGACCGGCTCGCCGGGCTGCGATGCGAGTTCCACCATGATGCGTTCGGCGCGACGGCAAATGGTTCGCGCCAGATGCAGATAGGCCGCGGCCGAGGTCCCTCCCGGCAGCACGAACGACGTCAGTTCGGCAAGGCCGGCATTGAGGTTGTCGATATCATTCTCCAGACGCACCACCTGGCTGGACACCACGCGAAGCCGTTCCGCCTTGCCCTCGCGCTGGGGCACTGCAAGGTCGGCACCCAGGTCGAAGAGATCGTTCTGGATGCGTCCCAGCATCCCGTCCAGATCGGGTGCGCCGGCAAGATGAAGTCGGACCACGCCGATGGCGGCGTTGGTTTCATCGACGGTTCCGTAGGCGCCGACGCGGAGATCGTATTTCGGGCGGCGCTCACCGGTGCCGAGTGCGGTGGTGCCGTCGTCGCCGGTACGGGTGTAGATGCGATTGAGAACGACCATCGATCCTGCCCTTGCGGGCTATCAATCCGTCACTGTCCCATCACCCAGATCGTCACCATGGTGATGACGATCGCAACGAACTGCAGGAAAACCCGCATCCGCATCAGTTTCTGCGAGCGGTTGGGACTGCCGCCGCGCATCATGTTGACCAGGCCCATCAGCAATACGGCGGCGACCGAGGCCACCGCTACCGGCACCAAAACCATGCTCAGGAATATCGTCATGACGTATACATAACACCGCGACCGCGGCTGCGCCATTGCCTCGCGAAGAATTCGGCGCCGGCGCAACGTTCTGGCTTTTTATGTATTGATATCAGATAGTAACCGGTGTCGACGAAGCGCCGTCCGACCTTGACCAGGTGAAACGTGAGACAAATCCGCTACGCCTACAGGATCGGAATGGACGCCTTCTACACGTTTCTTGCCGACGACGGCTGGGCGATCGCAAGCCATATCGCGCTATCCGCGCTGATGGCGCTGTTTCCGTTTCTGATCGTCCTGACGTCGCTGGCGGGCTTCTTCGGATCCAAGGAGCTTGCCGACCAGGCGGCGGAATTGATGCTCCAGATCTGGCCGGATCAGGTCGCCAATGCATTGTCCGGCGAAATCCATGACGTGCTGACGACGACGCGCGGCGACGCGTTGACGGTGGGCGCCGTATTGGCGGTCTATTTCGCGTCGAACGGCGTCGAAAGCCTGAGAGTGGCGCTCAACCGCGCCTATGCGGTGATCGAGCAGCGCCGCTGGTACTGGCTGCGGCTGGAATCGATCGGCTACACGCTGGTCGCCGCGGTGGCGGCGCTGGCGACCGCGTTCCTGATCGTGCTTGGTCCACTGATCATCGCCGCCGCCAAGCGTCATGTCCCGCTGATCGTCGAATCGAATGAAAGCCTGCTCAACATCGCCCGCTACGGCATCACCGTGCTTGCGATGTTCATCGCGCTCGTGATCCTGCACGCGTGGTTGCCGGCGGGCCGACGGTCCTTCCTTCAGATCATCCCCGGCATCGTCTTCACCATGCTGGCGTCGCTGGTGTCGGGCGTCGGCTTCGGCCTTTACCTTGCGCGCTTCGCCAACAACTACGTGACGATGTATGCGGGCCTGGCCTCGGTCGTCATCGCGCTGGTGTTTCTCTACTTCATCGCCGCGATCTTCGTGTTCGGCGGCGAATTGAACGCGGCGATCATCAAGTCGCGGCTACCGCGCGGCGTTTCGCTTCAAGCAGCGCAGTCGCTAGGGCCCGCGGAGAAACAGGTTTGACAAGAAACGCGTCACCACCGGCCGCGCGCGACGCCGCCTCGTCGTCGCTTCTGCCCGAGACGCCGATGATGGCGACGCGCCCCGGCGGCGCATCAAGGGCCCGGATGCGCCTGATCGATTCGATCCCGCTGATGCCGGGCAGCACCATGTCCATCAGCACCGCATCGAAGCCCCCTTGCGCGATGCGCCCGACCGCGTCCTCCCCTCGTCCCACGAATTCGGCCTGATGGCCGAGTTCGGTGAGGATTGCGTTGAGCACCACGCGGCCGAACGGATTGTCCTCGACGCCGAGAATTCGCAGTCCGTCCGAAGGAACCAATGCCGTATCGGGATCGTCGCCGGAGTGGATCGTCGCCGGCTCCTTCGCCGGCGTCAGCAGTACCGTGAACGTGAACGTGGTGCCGCCGCCGCGCCGTTGCGTCACTGTTACGTCTCCGCCCATCGCGCGGGCCAGTTGCTTCACCGAGGAGAGCCCGAGGCCGGCGCCGCCGAAACGCGACGCAATGGAGACGTTGGCCTGCGAGAACGGCCGAAACAACCGTTTGATCTCGGCGAGCGACAGGCCGATGCCGCTATCGGACACGACAAAGGTCACCCCGATTTTTCCCTTGGGATGCTGCGACGCCGTGGCCTTGAGCACGACATCGCCCTGCTCGGTGAACTTGACGGCATTGTCGATCAGATTCTCCAGCGCCGCGCGCAGGCGAACCGGATCGCCGGTCACGAACGCCGGCAGGTCGTCGGAAATCTCGACCGCCGAACGCAAGCCCTTGGCGGTGGCGCGGCCGGCGAGCGAATCGCCGGCATTGCGCGCCAGCGCGCGCAGGTCGAAGAAGTCCTGCCGCCCTCCCGGCGCGGACTGACGGCTTCGCGCAGCATCGACGAACAGCGTCGCCAGACTGGCGAGATGATCAGCGCTGGCCTTGATGGTCTCGACCCAGCGCCGTTCGCGCTCGCCGAGATCGGAGGTGGCGAGCAGATCGCTGACGGCGAGGATTCCGGTGAGCGGCGTGCGCACCTCATGTGCGAACGCCGCCAGCGCGGTCTCGACGATATGGGACGATTGCGCAGACGGTTGCTTCGCCTTCGCGGGGCTCAAAGCCTTCTTCGGATCGCGTGTTTTTGCCGGCCGTTTTTCAGGCTTGCGCGACTTGAGCTTGCGCGACGCGCGCGATGTCGGCGCCATGATGTCCTCCCCCGCCCACGCCAGCATGCCACGGCCCGGGCGCTGGAGTCACGCGGGCGGGCGTTTTGAATCCAAGCAAGTATTGCGGCGTTGCGGCAATTTCAGAGCAGGCCGATGAGTCTCCTGACGCCATCGGCCGTCATGCCCCCGGCGCGCAATTCCCGCAGGCCGATCGCCCGGGACGATTTGGACAGTTTCTTCCCCGCGCTGTCGCGGATCAGATCATGATGGCGATAGACCGGCTGCGGCAGGTCGAGGATCCTTTGCAGCAGCCGGTGCACGGCGGTGGACTGGAACAGGTCCTGCCCGCGCACGACGTTGGTGACGCCCTGCAGGGCGTCGTCGATCACCACCGACAAATGATAGCTGGTCGGCGTGTCCTTGCGCGCGAGGATGACGTCGCCCCAGACCTTTGGCGACGCAACGATCTCGCCGGTCTCGCCAGCGGGACCGGAGCCGTGCTCGGTCCATGTGAGATCGCCGGCAAGCCGGCAGGCCGCGTCCATGTCCAGCCGCAGCGCGAACGGCGCGCCGGCTCGCAGCCGCCGTTCCCGCTCGCCGGCGGGAAGCGACTTTGCCGCGCCCGGATAGAGCGGCGCGCCGTCGGGATCGCGCGGCCAAATCCCCTCCGCCTCGCGCACCTTCACCAGGGCTGCAATCTCGCCGCGGCTCTCAAAACTCGGATAGAGCAACCCGAGCGCGGCCAGCCGGTCGAGCGCCGTCCGATAGTCGGCAAGATGGTCCGACTGCCGCCGAACCGGCGTCTCCCAGGTTATCCCGAGCCAGCCGAGGTCCTCATGGATCGCCGCTTCGAATTCGGCCCGGCAGCGGGTCGGGTCGATGTCCTCGATCCGCAGCAGAAACCGTCCCCCGACCCGTTGCGCGGCATCGAAATTCAGCAGCGCCGAACAGGCGTGCCCGAGATGCAGAAAGCCGTTCGGTGACGGCGCAAAACGGAAAACGGGTGGCGACATGTTCTGGCTTTGCTCAACACGTTATTCGTCACGGCCGCATCGCTCGACGAACGGATATGTTGCAAAACGTGGACGGCCGGGACAAGCCCGGCCATGACGCACCATCAAGACGAACCATGACCGTTCACCTGCAAACCCAGTCCGATCTCAATGAGGCAATCATCGCGCTGGTGAAGCAGGATCCGCGGCTGACGCCCATTCTGGACCGCACCGGGCTTCCCGTACTGCGGCGGCGCGAGCCGGGTTTCGAAGGTCTCGCCGCGATCGTCTGCGGCCAGCAACTGTCCACCGCGAGCGCCGGCGCGATCTGGGGTCGGCTCAGTGCGGCCTACGCGCCGTTCCATCACGACGCCATCCGCAAAGCCCGCACCGACCGTCTCGGCCGGCTGGGGCTGTCGGCGGCGAAGATCGCCACGCTGAAACTGCTTGCCAGCGAGATCGCGGTGGGGCGCCTCAACCTCGACGTGCTGGCCGAGGAGGATGCCGACGCCGCCCATGCCACGCTGGTCCGGCATCGCGGCATCGGGCCCTGGACCGCGGACGTCTATCTGCTGTTCTGCCTCGGCCACGGCGATGCCTGGCCCGCCGGCGACGTCGCGCTTCAGGAGGCGATCAGGATCGGCCTCGGCCTGACGGCGCGACCCACGCCGAAACAGATGGTTCCGCTCGGAGAACCGTGGCGACCCCTGCGCGGCGCGGCGGCGCACCTATGGTGGGCGTACTACAAGGTCATCAAGAGCCGCGAGGGCGTCATCACCGGAACAAGGTGAACGAATTCGCCTCAGGCATATTAACATTTGATACGTCCGGGCCGGCCGGAACCTAACGTCGGGATGACGGTTATGTTTTCCTGAGGACCCCGGGGTTTCAATGCTGGACACGACAAAAGGCGCCAACAACACAGGACCGTTGTTGGAAAGCGAGCGCGGGTTCCGACTTCTGGTAGAAGGCGTAATCGACTACGCGATCTACATGCTCGATCCCGGCGGGACCATTTCCAACTGGAACGCGGGTGCGGAACGCATCACCGGCTATAAGGCTGAAGAGGCCGTCGGCCGGCATTTCAGCAACCTCTATACTCACGAGGAGCGGGACGCCGGCGTTCCCGCGAAAGCGCTCGAAACGGCGAGACAAACAGGCAAGTTCGACACCGAAGGCTGGCTGGTTCGCAAAGACGGCACAAAGTTTATGGCATCGGTCGTCATCGACGCCATTTACCAACATGGCGACCTCATCGGTTTTGCGAAAATCACCCGCGACATCACGCAGCGCAACCAGGCCGAAAGCGCGCTGGCCGAGAGCGAAAATCAGTTTCGCCTTCTCGTCGGCGGCGTAAGCGACTACGCGCTGTTCATGCTCAATCCGGAAGGCATCGTCACCAACTGGAACATCGGCGGCGAACGCATCAAGGGTTACCGCCCCGATGAAATCATCGGTCAGCATTTCTCGCAATTTTACACCGAACCGGACCGTGCGGCCGGACGGCCTGCCCGCGCGCTACGCATTGCCAGCACCACGGGCCACTACGACGAGGAAGGCTGGCGGGTCCGCAAGGACGGATCTTTCTTCTGGGCGAGCGTCGTCATCGATGCAATCCGCGACGATACCGGACGCCTTATCGGCTTCGCCAAGATCACACGCGACATCACCGAGCGGCGCGAGGCCCAGCAGACGCTGGAGCGCGTGCAGCGGCAGCTCGCGGAATCGCAGAAGATGGACGCACTCGGCCAACTCACCGGCGGCATCGCACACGACTTCAACAACCTCCTGATGATCGTGAGCGGAAACATCCAGACGCTGAAATCGCGCGTGGAAGGCGACCCGAAGGCGCAGCGCGCGGTTCAGGCCATCGAGACGGCAATGCAGCGGGGGGCCGCTCTGACGCGGCAGCTTCTGACATTTTCCCGCCGCCAAAGCCTCAACCCTTTGCCGACCGATATTCCTGCCCGCATCCGTTCGATCGCCGACGTTCTCAGGAGCGGCCTCGGCGGCGCGATCGTCCTGGACATAGACATGCCCGGCGAGGTGTGGCCGGTTACGGTCGATACGACCGAATTCGAAACAGCTCTGCTCAACCTTGTCATCAACGCGCGCGACGCCATGGCGGAGGGCGGGCGGGTCACCGTCAGCGCGCAAAACGTATGCGACCCGGAAACAGGCCACGCCGTTGCGATTTCGGTCGAGGATACCGGCCAGGGCATTCCCAACGACATTCTGGCGAAGGTGTTCGATCCGTTTTTCACAACCAAGCCGGTCGGCAAGGGCACCGGCCTCGGGCTGTCGCAAGTCCACGGCTTCGCTCATCAGGCCGGTGGCCGCATCGACATCGAAAGCGAACTCGGTCGCGGCGCCGTGGTGACGATCTATCTTCCGCGCGCCCGGACGTTGAACGTCGAGAACCGCTCCCAAAGCCGGCTCGATGACGCCAGCGACACCATCCTCCTCGTCGAAGACAATCCGGACGTTGCAACTGCAAGCGCTGGCTTGCTCGAAGAGCTCGGCTATCGCGTTCGCATCACCAGCAATGCCGAGACCGCGCTGAAGGAGATCGAGAGCGAGGGCATCGACCTGGTTTTCAGCGATATCGTCATGCCCGGAAAGATGGATGGCCTCGGTCTCGCCAAAGCTCTTCGCGCCAGGCGTCCCGATCTGCCCATATTGTTGACAACGGGCTACAGCGAGGCGCTCGCCTGCGGTCAAAACGAATTCCCGATCCTCCGGAAACCTTACGCCATTCACGAACTCAGCCAGGCGCTCGCCAAGCTGTGCCAGTGAGGTTGAGATCATTCTCGGCAGCGCAGGTCGAGCGCAAGAAAAACCCGCCGGACAAGCCGACGGGTTCTCGGAAACAGCACGGCTTCGCACTCGAAGCCGGCAGCTTATGTTCGATCAGGTATGACCGCCCGAGCTTCCGGCCCACCAGGAAACCCCGGCCGGACCGACCCAGATGCCGGCGTTGCCGACCTGGACGCTGAAACCCTTCTCGAAGGTGTAGATGCTCACCGGCCCGATGTGGGCTTCGGCGCCACCCGATACGAGATCGAGTTCGTTTGCCGACAGGGCGCGGATCGCGCTGCCGGTTTCGTGTTCGCTCATGATACTTCTCCTCGCGGTTGATGCAGCGTCTGGCTCATCCATCGCCGCCGCGGCCAGCTTTGCCGGAAAAGGGGTGAAGCGCCGTGATACGGCTCACACAGTGCGGAGGCGGACATGATCGACGCTTCTTTGCACGCGCGTACCATAATGCCGGCCTAAAACAAAAAGAGCCGGCGCGGAGCGCCAGCCCTTCGGATTGGAGTCGCCTTAAACCGCTTGGAACCGGAAGCGAGGCTGATTTGGATTTAACGCGTTCCTTCCCGCGAACCGATATCCGCTTCGCTCGAAAACGCTATAGCTCAGCCGATCGTGTGCTTCGCGAACACGTCCTTGAAAGTCCACGGCGGAGCCGGCGGCTGGAACGGGCCCATGGTCGGAAGGCGGATGCAGCCGCCGTCATTATAGATGCCGCCGGAAACCTGCTCCAGTTCCACGTCGTTCAGCGCGCGCAGATCACTGCCTTCGAAATCGGAAATCCGGGTCATGTCTGTCTCCTCATCTGTCGGCCCGCGAACCGGATTGGCTCGCATGCGCCATGAGGGGACTTTCCCAGAAGTCACTTCCCGCATCTGTGATTCGGATCACGAAGGAAGTCCGCTTGCCCAAGGTTACATTTCGAAACAAGTGCCAGCTTACGTCGCCGCGCGCGGCAGGCGCTGATCGAGCGCGGCGAGGGCGCCGCTGAGCACCGACCGCACGCGATCCGTATCCCGCGAATCGACCATGGCCGGATCGAGAAAGATGTCCAGCCCCGCCATGCGTTCGATCACGACGCCATCCTTGGCGGCGGACGCATCGAGCACCCGCGCGACCGAATAAGGCACCACATCCCGGCTGATGCCCTTCATCGTGATCGGCGGCAGCGGATTGGCCTCGACGACGTCGCGCACCAGCGCAAAGGTCTCGAAGCTCAGTACGATGCCGCCGGGTTCGGCGACCGATTGCAGCCGCGCGGCGAGATTGGCCTCGGCCCCGATGATCGTATAGTCCATGCGGTCGGTGCTGCCGAAATTGCCTACATTGCAGTAGCCGGAATTGATGCCAATACGGGCGCGGAACGGCTGCTCGATGCCGGCGGCGCGCCATTTCGCATTCAGTTCAACCAGACGGCGCTGCATGTCCCAGGCCATGTGGACGCAGGCCTGCGCGTCGGCCTTTTCGCCTTTCGTTTCGGGATCGCCGAAGAAGATCAGCATGGCGTCGCCGATAAACTTGTCGATGGTGCCGCCATATTGCTGTGCGATCGCCGACATTTCGGTGAAATATTCGTTCAGAAGCTGGGTGATCTGTTCGGGCTGCAGCCGTTCCGTGGTCGCGGTGAAATTCTGGATGTCCGAAAAGAATATCGTCAGCTTCTTGCGCTCGGTGTGGATCGAGACGTCGCGCTGCCCGCTGAAGATGCTCTTGTAGATCTGCGGCGAGATGTAGCGCGAAATCTTCATGGAGAGACTGGCGAGGAACTCGTTGGCCGATTCCAGTTCGCGATTCATGCCCGAGATCTGACGGGCCTGATGGCGTTGCACCGCCAGAAACGATAAGCCGCTGATCGCAGCCAGCGCGAAATAGGCGAGCAGGAACTTGAACGAGAACAGGTTGGCGGCAATCGGCTGGACGATCTCGACCTCCTGAATGCCGCGAACGTCACCGACCTTCCAGTTCCGTTTCTGGCTCTCGGGATGGGAGTTGTGACAGCTCACGCAGGCCGCTCCCATCATGATCGGTACGACCAGGCGGACGTCGTCGCTGAACAGCGATCGCCTGGTCTGAACAATTTTCTGATTGGGATTGGCGCGAAGGGATTGCAGCGCCTGCTTCTCGAAGGCGTCGAGCGGATGCGGCGCGCGGTTCTTGAACGGATAGTCCGAGACGAAGCGATAGGTGATGTTATGCTGCTGCTCGCTGATCACCTTGCCGAGTTCGAGCGACAGCGTCGCGGGGATCGGGATCGCCCCGGGAATATCCTCATAATTGTGGACAACCTCGGTCGCCGTCCCGCGCGCCGCCAGCACGCGTCCGACGACATTGCTGCCGTAATAGGCTCGCACGCTTGAGATGACCGAATTGAGGTCCGCGGCCTGCCGGCGCAGTCCGGCCTCGCCGAGATTGCTGAGATCCAGCCACACCGCGAGTGGCAGCGCCGCCAGCAACAACAGGATGAGAGATCCCATCATCAGCCAGCGAAAGCGGAGATTTTCGGGTTTGCGGCTCGCGATCTCGTCGTCGGTCATCGGGCGGCTCTCGAGCAGGGACCCGCGGCCCACAACGTGGCGGCCGGTCAGAATGACGCCTTATACCGGAACCGCTCATACGTCGGTACTGGCCTCAGACGTCACCCACAACCTCGCGGCGGCGGCGTTCGGATTCTTCGGCATAGCGGCGCATGGCGTGCGCTTCGGTGAGGACCCCGATCGGCCGCTTGTCGTCGTCGGCCTCGACCACCGCGAGCGTTTCAGCTTCCGCCGCGTCGAACACGGCGATCGCCTGCTGGATGTTCATCGCAGGGTGCAGGACCACATCCTTGTAATGCAGGATGCTCTCGATATGAGTGATCTCGCCGGCTTCCGGCGTATGCGCCTCGGCGACCGGCGCCAGCCCGGCATAGTGGCCTTCCGCGTCCACCGCGATCACCTGGGTTTTGGAGCCGAGGGGAAATTTCTCGCGGAATTCCTTGATCGGCATGGTCGAAGCCACGGTCACGGTCTCGTGCCGCATCATGCTCTTGACAGTGAGATCACGGATCCATCCGACGTCAGCGGCGCTCCGTATCGTTTCGCCGCGCAGATGCATGCGCCAGGTCGCAAACGAATAGCCGAACAATTCCCGGGTGATCAGCGTCGAGATGATGACCGCGATCAGAACAGCCGAGGTCAGCCAGAGATTGCCGGTTGATTCCAGGGCGATGAACGACATCGTCAATGGGCCGCCGATCACCGACGCCGAGAGCGCGCTCATTCCGATCACCGCGTAGATGTCCGGATCGAGATCGAGACCCGGCCACGCCGCGTCGAATCCGGCGGCGAACAGTCGGCCGCCGATCGCGCCAAGAAACAGCGTCGCAAAGAACAGGCCCCCGCGAAAGCCGCTGCCGAGCGAAATAATCGACGACAGCGATTTCAGGACGAACACGATCGCGGTCATCTTCAGCGGCATGATCACGATGCCGGAATAGAACAGCGCTCCGTGTCCCGACGACATCACCTGCGGCGTCACAAGCGCCAGCAATCCGACGCAGAGCCCGCCGATCGCCAAGCGCGCCGGCGGCCCGATCCCGATGCCGGTCAGCGCCGCCTCGCACAACGCGACGCCGCGCATGATGCTGATGCCGGTCAGCGCAGCGAACATGCCGATCAGCGCGGCGATGGCGAGATCGTGGCTGAAGATCACGCCGAAAGGCCCGACACTGACCCCGAGCGACAGCGGCAGGAAGTTGTGGGCGACGAGATAGCCGATGACGGCCGCGACTCCGACCGGCGTCAGACTGGCTGGCGTGTAGCCGCCGATCACCAGTTCGAACGCATAGAACGCGCCGGCCAGCGGCGCGCCGAACGCCCCCGCGATCGCAGCAGCCGCGCCGCAGCCAACCATGATGCGTTGATCGGCGCGGCGCAGATGGAAGCCGCGCCCGATCGAGGCGCCGATGCCGCTTGCAAGCTGGGTATAGCCCGCCTCGAGGCCGACCGATGCGCCGACGCCGCTCGACCAGATCGTCTGCAACGCAACGATGACGCTGCCGCGAAACGACATTCGTCCGCCATGCAGCGCGTTGGCCTCGATCGGGTCGACCTCGCGCGCCGGCCGCCAGCGCAGCAGCAGCAGAAAGGCGCCGCCAAGCAGCAATCCCCCGATGCCCGGCACCAGCACGGCGCGCAGCGGATCGATCCTCTCCTGACTGGACAGATGCTCTCCGGCCGGAATGGCGAACAGCACCTCATGCATCTTGAGGACGGCAGCACCCATTGCCGCAACCACCAGTCCGCCAATAGTTCCAATCACCGCCGCGAGCAGGATGAGGCTGGTTTCATGCGCGCGCACGAAGGCGCGGAGCCGCTGCGGCGCTTCAATGAAACGGAAATCAGCAACCATTCGTCAGGTCCGGACGAGGTCAGGCGGGAGACGGTCAGCCTGAGGCGGTTTAGAGCCTTTTCGCTTCTGATGGAATCAGAAGCGAGGCTCCATGATTTTGTTTTGAGGGGATTTCTTGACGCGAACCGGTATCCACCTCCGGTCAAAAAGCGCGATTGTGCCCTTCACAATTCCATCACGCTACTTGTAGTATGCCGGCGCAAGCCGCCTCAAAGCGCGGCGTGCTAGGGGAGTTCGGGCGCAGGTCGCAGAAGACGCCGGTTTTGCGATCAGAGTTGCGTGCAAGTCATAATTGGATGCATTTTCGGCGGCAAACCGGCGTTCACCTTTGCCGGAAAATGCTCTGGAGGCGCTGCTTGAACGCGCATGTCTCGCAAGGCGGCTGGCCGGTGCTGGTCCTGAACGCGGACTTCCGGCCGCTGAGTTACTATCCGCTGTCTCTCTGGTCGTGGCAGGACGCGATCAAGGCGGTGTTCCTCGACCGCGTCAATATCGTCGAACATTACGACCGCGCGGTGCGCAGCCCTTCGTTCGAAATTCAGCTTCCGAGCGTGGTATCGCTAAAATCCTTCGTCAAGCCGTCGACCCATCCCGCCTTCACCCGCTTCAACGTGTTCCTGCGCGACAGGTTCATGTGCCAGTACTGCACGGCCAGCGAGGATCTCACCTTCGACCACATCATCCCGCGCAGCAAAGGCGGCCAGACCACGTGGGAGAACGTCGTCGCCGCCTGCTCGCCATGCAATCTGCGCAAGGGAAATCTGACGCCGCAGCAGGCGGGAATGTTCCCCCGTCAGGCGCCGTTCGCGCCCACCGTGCATCAATTGCATCGCAACGGCAGGCTGTTTCCGCCGAACTATCTGCACGATAGCTGGTTGGACTATCTCTATTGGGATACCGAGCTCGATCCATAGGACCTGTGCTGCGGATGAGAGAGCGGCGCACCATGCGGTGCCGGATTCCCGCCCCTTTCATGGCGAACGTTTGAGGTCTAGGATCGTCGCGCCGTGACGTCTGTCCAGCACAGACCGCCGACGTATTCGTGTCGAACGGAGAATGCGCATGGCCTCGTTGACCGAATGGAAGGTGCCGGCCTCCGCGCAGCCGCGCCAGGACGACTACGAATTCGATCTGGACCGCGCATTGTCCGCCGTGGTGGGATTGCATTCGATCATTCCGGCCGATGCCTTCACCGCGCACACCCTCGGCGAGGAGCGTGCGGGCAACGGCGTCGTCATCGACGACGGCCTCGTTCTGACTATCGGATACCTCATCACCGAAGCGGACAGCGTGTGGCTTCACCTCGCCGACGGCCGCGTCGTGCAGGCCGACATGGTCGGCATCGACCGCGAGAGCGGCTTCGGTCTGTTGCAGGCGCTTGGCACGCTCGATCTCGAACCGCTGCCGCTGGGTTCGTCCGCCGCGGCCGGGGTGAACGACAGGGTCGTGGTGGGCGGCGTTGGCGGCCGGAGCCGCTCGCTCGCTGGCCGCATCGCCGCGAAGCAGGAATTCGCCGGCTACTGGGAATATCTGATCGACGACGCCATCTTCACTCACCCGGCCCATCCCAACTGGGGCGGGGCCGGGGTGATTTCCGCCGCCGGCGACCTGATCGGGATGGGCTCGCTGCAACTCGAACGCGAGAACGGCGGCCAGACCGAACATCTCAACATGAACGTGCCGATCGATCTGCTGAAGCCCGCGCTCGATGACTTGCGGAAATTCGGGCGGGTCAACAAGCCGGCCCGCCCCTGGCTCGGCATCTATGCCACCGAGATCGAAGACAAGGTCGTCGCGGTCGGGATTGCGCCGAAGGGACCGGCGGCCCGCGCCGAACTCCGCACCGGCGATGTGATCCTCGCTGTGAACGGAGAGAAGGTGGCCGAGCCGGCGCAGTTCTACCGGAAGCTATGGGCGCTCGGTCCCGCGGGCGTCGACGTGCCGCTGACGCTCTATCGCGAGGGAGACATCTTCGACGTGGTGGTGGCGTCGATCGACCGCGACCGGATGCTGAAGAAGCCGCGTTTCCAATAAAACGTCGCGACGAACCCAATCGTCGCGAGAGTCCTTTATTGCGGCGACGCGCCCGGCGAAATGCCAAGCAGACCCGCAAGACGCGCGCGGGGCGCCACGAGGTCGGCGAGCGTATATCCTTCGAGCACCTCCATGAACGCATCCTGCGCCCGTTGCAGCGCGCGCTTGAGCACGCAACTCGGGTTGATCGTGCAGGACGCGTTAATCGGCTTCAGGCACGACACGATCGCCATGTCGGGTTCGGTGGTGCGAATGACCTCGGCAAGGCTGATCGCCTCGACCGGCCTGGCGAGGCGCACCCCGCCGCCCCGGCCGCGCACCGTCTCGACGTATCCGGCCACGCCCAGCTGATGGACCACCTTCATCAGGTGAGCCTCGGAAATATCGTAGCTTTCGGCGATCGCGGCGATGGTCGACAGCCCGTCGGATTTCAGGGCGAGGTACATCAGCACCCGCAATGCATAGTCCGAATAGGTGGTGAGGCGCATGCATGTCTCCTGCAGGCAGTCACGTAAAAGCTATATTTTAAATATTGCTTTTAGGCAACCGCGGATGTATAGCGATGCCATCCTTTTTGAACGGAGGGCTCCATGAGTTCGAGTCACGCCACGATCAGTGATAGCATCGCGAAACCCTTTCTGCTGCCGGGAACCATTGTCTGCAACGTCCTCGGAATCCACGGCGATAACCCTGGGGATTACTCCAACCTGGTCCGGATGTTGGTCAATTCGTTGATCTGGACTGTGGCCGGGGTCATCGTTATGGCTTTTCTCGCATGAACAGCGCGCCGCAAAGAATGGATCATGTGTCCGAGGAAGGCATCGTCCGGCTAGTCGACGCCTTCTATACGAAGGTGCGTGTCGATCCGGAGCTTGGGCCGATCTTCGAAAACAAGATCAGGGACAACTGGCCCCACCATCTGGAGAAGATGTACGCGTTCTGGTCGTCGGTGATGCTGACCACTGGCCGCTACAAGGGCAATCCCATGATGAAGCACATGGTGATCCCCGGCCTGAGGCCGGAGCTGTTCACCCAGTGGCTCTCGCTGTTCGACGAGACCTGCCGCGAGCTATGCGAGGAGCCGATCCGCGCGGCTTTCTTGGAAAAGGCCGAGCGCATCGCCGAAAGCCTGAAAATCGCGGTGTTCTATCGGCCCGACCGGCCGTGGCCGCCGCAGCCATCCGCCGGATTGAGCTGACGCCGCGTCACTTCTTGTCGTGACGGATCGCCGCCTTGCGCGCGTCCGCGATGGCCTGATCGAACTGGGCCATGGTCAATGCGCCGGGAACGCGGAATTTTCCGATAATGAACGACGGCGTCCCGTTGAATCCGAAAGCGGTCGCCTGAGCGTTGTTGCGCTTCAGGATGTCATCGATCGTGCCGGCGTTGGCGGCCATATCCTTGAGCGCGCGGTCGACGTCGATCCTCGCACCGCCGAGCAACTCGCGAATGCGAGGCTCCGTCAACCGCGAACTGGTGCTCATCAGCGCTTCGTGCGCGGCGGCGAACTTGCCCTGGTACTTCGAGGCCAGCGCCAGACGCGACGCATAGACCGAGACCGGCCCGAGGATCGGCCAGTCCTTGAAAATCATCCGGACCTTGCCATCGTCATAAACCACCTGCGCAAGCTCCGGCGCGAGCTTGCGGCAGTACGGACAATTGTAATCGAAAAACTCGACGATGGTGACGTCGCCCTGCGCATTGCCCGCCGGCGGAATCTCCGGATCGCGCAATACCGCGGTCTCGGTCAGAACCTCGTCGGAGGTGATGGCGCGCGCGGGAGCGAGTCCCAGGCCCGCCATCGCCGCGCCAAAGCCGAAAGCGCCGAGCATCCGGCGCCTGCTGGTCCGGATGCCGGCGCCACCTCGCATGTCAAGCATCTCGGATCAGACGCCCTTCAATCGCTTGGTGCATTCGCTGTAGTAGCCGCCGCCCTTCATGATCCACTTCAATCCGCCATTGGTATTGTTGGTCTTGTTGATTCTGTATTGATCGAGGCAGGTGTGCTCGCGCGCCTTGCCCGCGGACTCGTTTGCATACTTCGGCGATACCGCCGACGGGAAGACCGCATTGCCGACCGGCGCGGCAGGTGCCGCCGCGGTCTTCGGGGCAGGCGCAGGCCTGGCCGCAGGTGCCGCCGCCGGAGCCGCAGCAGGTGTTGTGGCAGTGGCGGCGGTGGCTCCCGCTCCGCACTCGGCTTTGCGGAAGGCGTTCCACTTCTGGCCGTTGAGCGTGCCGGCGGATTTCGCGGCCTGATATTTCGCGCTGCATTCCTGCGCGGTCAGCGCGCTGGCGGGCATCGCCGAAAGCGCAAGCAGGCCGGACGCTGTCAACGCACCGAGCAACTTCAAATGACGTGTCATGTCTGTCCTCCCGGGACATCGAGGTGGGACCAATATCCTAGCGCATGATCCACCGAAGTGTGAGCGGTTTGGCGAAAAAGATCATGCGCATTCCCAATATTCGGACGGGGCGACCAGTCGTTTCAATGGCGCGCCTCAATCCGCGATCAAAAAAATGTGGCTGTATGTTTCAGGTAACGCCGGTGCCATTCATTCACCGTTCAGCCGGGCTCGGCGACGGTGGCGTCCTCACCAACCCGAGGACTCACATGACCCTGTCTTCCCGTTTCATCGCGATCGTCGCCGCGTCGCTGTTGCTAGGCGGAACGGCCTTCGCGCAAACGACTGCGCCCGCCACGTCCGCGCCGGGCTCGGCAATGGCGCCCGCCGCCAAGAAAGCCCAAAAGCCGCACACCGCGGCCTCGCTCGAATGCTCGAAGGAAGCCGACGCCAAAGGCCTGCATGGCAAGGAGCGCAAGAAATTCCGCTCTGAATGCAAGGCCAAGGCGGCCAAGCCGAACTGATGGCGCGAATCAGGCGGTGTCGGCCGGTCGTCCGACCGCTGACACCGCCGGGCCTGCCGTTCCTGCGAGCGCCGCTGGAGCCTTTTCTTCTGACGGGATCAGAAGCGAGGCTCCATGATTTTGTTTGACGCGTTTCTTGACGCGAACCGGTATCCATCCGGTCAAGCCCAAGAACATGCTTCGCTCGAAAAATGCTGTAAGGCCCAATCAAAAGATTATCTGACCTTACCTGCCAGTGCTGCGACGCCCCATCCGGCGAGCGCCGCCATCAACAGCGATATCAGCGCGTTGTATCCGGCAAGCGACAGGCCGAGAAAGCGCCACTGCACCTCGTCGCAACGCACGATCCTGACCTTGTCGAGGTTATCGAGCAGGCCGCCGCTGCCAAGATCGAGCACCGGCCCGGTGCAATCGGTCGGTCCCGGCCAATAGCCCCATTCGACGCCAGCGTGATAGGCGCCGAGTCCGGCATTGCCGAGCGCGGCCAGCGCGAGAATGACGAGACCCGGCATGATCAGGCAACGCGGTGCGCCCTTCGCTGCGAGAAACGCCACGAACAGACTGAGCGGAATCGCAAGATAGTAGGCATAACGCTGCTCGAGGCAGAGCGGGCACGGCAGGATGTCCAGCACGAGTTGGAAGAACCATGCTCCCGCGATCGTCGCCCCTGCGATAATGGCCACCGCCAGCGACGCGACGAAGGCGGTTTTCTTCCCGCGGGCCGCAGGGGTGGATGTCGCGGCGGCGTCGGGGTTCATAGCGGGGCTCCGGCTGGCTGCTTCGCTTGCGCTCATCACGATGATCGATCCAAAATCATGAGGTGATCGATTCCAAATTCTCGAGCGGGGTGCAGGAGGAAAACCGCACTACACTTTTGCTCATCACGCTCAGGACGTCGTAACCTCGCACCTCGACTCTGTCGAGCGGGACGGTCGTCATACCGCGTGGTCTCGGCTGTCCGCGGTGTGAGCGACGCGCACGCCGGGTTGACCGGAAGGGAACGCCCGCTATAGTCCGCCCGCTTCGCGGCTTGCCCTTTCGGCACGGCTCGCGAATGCCCCTGTGGCGGAACTGGTAGACGCGCTCGACTCAAAATCGAGTTCCGCAAGGAGTGCTGGTTCGATTCCGGCCAGGGGCACCACTCCCGAAGTCGATCTCGTTCAAACCAACCAGCCTTCTCTGGCGCGAAGCCTCTAGATCAGCGAAGCCACTGCCTCCAGTCCGATGATGCGCGCGAGCGCGCGCGCCTCGCGCTTCTGCTCCTCGCGCAGCCTCGACAACAGCGGTTGGGCCGCAGCCTTGATCTGCTCGATATCGGCCGGAGTGAAAGCAGCCTGTCGTCCCGGCACCCGCCGCTCATGGATTTTCCGGGCGACGTCGCGCAACGCGCTTTCGACGGCCGGCCAGTAGGGCTGTTGCGCTGCCGTCAATTGCAGCCGCTCTTTCAGCGCGGCGATCTGCATGTCGCTGAGCAGCGAATAATTTTTCTGAACGAGCTGGTTGGCAAGCCTGGGCCGCGGACGCGGCAGCGGCGGCCCGTCGACCGGCGCGGCCGGCGGCAAAATCTCGGCATCGACAGGAACGTCCGTCGTAACCTCCTGCGCGGGCGGTTCGAGCAACGCCGAATCCTCGCCGGCGTCGCGGGCGGCGGTCTGCACCTGCGTCGCGACCTGAAGCCGGTCGGTCTTTCGCGCGCGGTTGGCGGCCGGTTCGACGTCGGCCGGTTCGGCTTCGGCGGGTGGCGGCGCTGCGGAAAACCGGACCATCAGAACGTTGCCGCGTCCGAAGACCCCCGCCAACGTCACCCCGGTGACGACGCAGCACGCAAGCGCCAGGACCGTCATCGTCCGCGTCAAAAAAGATCTCCGGGTCAGCCGACGAACGGCCGCCGATTGTCATCACAAATCGATACGAATTAAGGCTTGCCCGCACAAGACGGCGGCTCACGCCTAAACATTGAGCAGGCTCATGATTTTTCGCCAAAACCGCTCAGGTTTGGCGGATCGGGCGTCAGGCCGCCAGAATGTAGGCGTTCTGAATGTCGGCGACGAGTTCTGACGCCTCCCAGATCGCGTCGGGCGGAATCGCGCTCATGCTGACGGTCCAGTTGGCGCCGCTGCGGGTCTTCGGCGTGCTGACGACGTCGAACCGCACCTCCCGGCACAGCGGATGCCTGCCGAAGGCGGCGGCCACGCGAGCCTGCAGTTCGTTGATGGTCGCCGGTATTTTTTCCGGCGCGATGTCGCAATCCATCGCTTTATGCCCGTTCCGGCCGGAATCTGACGCCGCTCGCAGCAAATACATACCGGCCCGAGATGAAGGTGCCTCAATTATGGTTAATGGACGGTTAATTCGGGAACCCTCCGGTCCACCGGTGCGGGTGGGGCGGGGCCGATGTCGGCATTCGGATCCGCTTTTCAGCGGAGTTTGCGGCTGGATCACGCCAGAACAACCCGTCACTTGATCCGTTTGAGCTCCGCCAGCACCTCATCGATGGTCGCGTACTCCGTTTCCACGGCCTGGCGAACCAGCGTGTAACGTTTGGGACCCTCCGGATCATCGGCATGGCGAACAACCAGCCCGAGTCTGAACGCCAGCGCCCTGGCTTGCCTGAATTTCTCCAGCTCGTCGTTTGTCGTCATCATGTTGGTCCTCTTTGCTCCCGAGCTGAAAGGTCGTCTTGTTCGTAGGAAGTGTGGTCTCCCGCCTCTCTATTCCAACTCCGGCTTATCCATCAACGCCTCTGGGCCCTTTTCGCTTCCGATTCCATCGCAGGCGGAAAGGCTCTAAACATTGCGGCATGATCGAGAACGACGTCTCGCCGATCTCGGCAACGGAAGCCAAACCGTTCTTCGCGAACTGGAAAGCCGCGCGCGCGCTGGTCCTCGCCGTGTCCGGCGGCCCCGATTCCATGGCGCTGATGTGGCTCGCGGCGCGCTGGCGGCGTGCCATGACGCATGGTCCCGATCTGATCGCGGTCACCGTCGATCATGGACTGCGGCGCGAAGCGGCAAGCGAGGCGCGCAATGTGAAGCAACTCGCCAGGTCTCTCGGCCTGACCCATCGCACCTTGCGCTGGACCGGCAAGAAGCCGGCAACCGGCCTGCCCGCAGCCGCGCGCGAGGCGCGATACGCGCTGCTGTTCAAGGCCGCGCGGTCCCATGGCGCGAGCCACGTCCTGACCGCGCATACTTTGGACGATCAGGCCGAGACGGTCTTGATGCGGATATCGCGCGGCAGCGGCATCGCCGGCCTGTCCGCGATAGCGCGCGAAACGATGCGCGGCGGCTTCATCCTGGTCCGGCCACTCCTGCATGTACCGAAGTCGCGGCTGATCGCGACGCTGGACAAGGCCGGAATCGGCTATGCCGAGGATCCGACCAATCGCGACGTCGGCTTCACGCGCCCGCGCCTGCGCGCTCTGATGCCGGCGCTGGCGAAGGAAGGATGCGATGCCCGGAATCTGGCGCGGCTGGCCTCGCGTCTGGCGCGGGCCAACGCCGCGCTGGAACTCTTCGCCGACGGTGCCGAGCGCTCTCTGGCGCTGCAGAATCGCGGCGCGCAGCACCCCGGCTTTCCGGCCAGGGCTTTTGCGTCCTTGTCGGAGGAGATCAAGGTCCGATTGCTGCTGCGGGCGATCGATCGCGTCGGCTGCGAGGGACCGGCCGAACTGGGCAAGGTCGAGACCCTGCTGCTGGCGCTCGACCGCGCGGCCGCGAACGGCGGCGTTCACGGCCGCCGTATTCTGCTGAGAAGGACGCTGGCCGGGGCGCTGGTGACGCTCACCGCCGAGCGGATCAGCGTCGAGCGGGCGCCGTCACGGCGAACCCGCTGATGCATTATGGCAGGCGTTAACCGTTGAGCGGAAAAACACCGCGCCATGTGAGCCGGAATGGGCTCCGTCCACGCCTCTGGTTCCATCATGAGCTGATATGTCAGTGTGAGGCCGGTGGCGCTGCCCGGCTCTCGCCCCGGCCTCGCTCTTGAAAGGCAAAGCGGATCAACGGGGTGATGGAGTAGAAAAGCCGGGGTCCTCACGCATCGAGACGCGGCCTTGTGTCAACTTGTTCCGGTCCGATAGGTTTAATTTATTAAGACTCCCGCGCGGTTCCCTTGGCAGCGGCAACCTCCGCGCCTAGATTGTATCTGTGTCGGCAACCCTTATCTGTTGAGTCGATGCAAGGGACGTCCGGCTGCGATCCGCGCAGCCCCTAAGGAAAATCGATGAACGCCAATATGCGCAACTTCGCCCTCTGGGTCATCATCGTCTTGCTCCTGTTGGCGCTGTTCACGCTGTTCCAGAATCCCGGCCATCACGCGACGGCGCAGGACATCTCCTTCTCGCAGTTGCTGACGGAGGTCGATCAGAACAATGTTCGCGATGTCGTGATCCAGGGGCAGGAGATTCACGGCACCTTCACCAACGGCTCCAACTTCCAGACCTATGCGCCGACCGATCCGGGGCTGGTGAAAAAGCTCTATGACGCCAAGGTGCAGATCACGGCGAAGCCGCCAGGCGACAGCGTGCCGTGGTTCGTGTCGCTGCTGGTCTCGTGGTTGCCATTCATCGCGCTGATCGGCGTGTGGATTTTCCTGTCCCGCCAGATGCAGGGCGGCGCCGGCAAGGCGATGGGATTCGGCAAGTCGCGCGCCAAGATGCTGACGGAGGCCCACGGCCGCGTCACCTTCGAGGATGTGGCGGGCGTCGATGAGGCCAAGCAGGACCTGCAGGAGATCGTCGAGTTCCTGCGCGACCCCGGCAAGTTCCAGCGGCTCGGCGGACGCATTCCGCGCGGCGTGCTGCTGGTCGGCCCGCCCGGCACCGGCAAGACGCTGATCGCGCGTGCCGTCGCGGGCGAAGCCAATGTGCCGTTCTTCACCATTTCGGGTTCCGACTTCGTCGAGATGTTCGTCGGCGTCGGCGCGAGCCGTGTCCGCGACATGTTCGAGCAGGCCAAGAAGAACGCGCCGTGCATCATCTTCATCGACGAAATCGACGCGGTCGGCCGTCACCGTGGCGCCGGTCTCGGCGGCGGCAATGACGAGCGCGAGCAGACGCTGAACCAGTTGCTGGTCGAGATGGACGGCTTCGAGGCCAATGAGGGCGTGATCCTGATTGCCGCGACCAACCGCCCCGACGTGCTCGATCCCGCGCTGCTGCGTCCGGGCCGCTTCGACCGTCAGGTCGTGGTGCCTAACCCCGACGTCGTCGGTCGCGAGCAGATTCTGAAGGTGCATATCCGCAAGGTGCCGCTGGCGCCCGATGTCAACATCAAGACCATTGCCCGCGGCACGCCCGGTTTCTCCGGCGCCGACCTGATGAACCTCGTCAACGAGGCGGCGCTGACGGCCGCCCGCCGCAACAAGCGTATGGTGACGCAGGCCGAGTTCGAGGAAGCCAAGGACAAGGTGATGATGGGCGCCGAGCGCAAGTCGCTTGTCATGACCGAGGAAGAGAAGATGCTGACGGCCTATCACGAGGGTGGTCACGCCATTGTCGGCCTTAACGTCGTCGCCACCGATCCGATCCACAAGGCGACCATCATTCCGCGCGGTCGGGCGCTGGGCATGGTGATGCAGCTTCCCGAGCGCGATAAGCTGTCAATGTCGCTGGAGCAGATGACCTCGCGGCTCGCCATCATGATGGGCGGGCGCGTAGCGGAGGAAATGATCTTCGGCCACGAGAAGGTGACCTCGGGCGCCGCGTCCGACATCGATCAGGCGACGCGTCTTGCGCGCATGATGGTGACGCGCTGGGGCCTGTCGAAAGAACTCGGCACAGTGTCCTACGGCGAGAACAATGACGAGGTGTTCCTCGGCATGCAGGTCAACCGCCAGCAGAACGTGTCGGAGGCGACCGCACAGAAGATCGATACCGAAGTCAGGCGCCTGGTCGAAGCCGGCTACAAGGACGCGACCCGCATTCTCGCCGAGAAACGGGCCGATCTTGAGACGCTCGCCAAGGGTCTGCTTGAATTCGAAACGCTGACCGGTGACGAGATCACCGATCTGCTGAACGGCAAGAAACCGAATCGGGAATCGGTGCTGGAGCCCACGACCCCGCGCACCTCGGCGGTTCCGCCGTCCGGAAAGGCCCATCCGCGCCCGGACCCCGATCCGGGTCTCGAGCCGCAGCCGCAGGCCTGAGGTCACTCGGCGGACGCTGATCGACGAGCTGCAGACGAGAGAAAACAGCCTGGCGTAAGCCGGGCTGTTTTCGTAATTGGACTATTTTTCACGGTTGTCATGACGCCGCGAGGGCGAAATCGCGCGGCGCGCGGAAATGCGCGCAAAGCATTTGGCCGAGGAAACGATGGTTCGCGCAGCTTGCGTGGAGTCGTCAAAACGTGGTGTAAGGCGAACACGCTTTCCTTCACGTGGAATGGTTTCATCGCATGGCCAAAGCCGCCTCGAAGTCCAAAAAGCCCGCTGCGAAATCAAAGTCATCCGCGACACCTCGGGCGAAGGCCGCAAGTTCCGGCGGCGCGCGCAAGGCGGCGAGCAAGCCGACAAAGGCGGCGGCGCCTGCGAGGAGCAAGTGGGTCTATACCTTCGGCGGCGGCAAGGCGGAAGGCAAGGCGGAGCTGAAGGACCTGCTCGGCGGCAAGGGCGCCAATCTCGCCGAGATGGCCAATCTCGGTTTGCCTGTGCCTCCCGGCTTCACGATTCCGACCTCGGTCTGCGCGTTTTTCTACGCGCATGACAAATCCTTTCCGAAGGAACTGAAGCCGCAAGTCGAAAAGGCGCTGCAGCAGGTCGCAAAGATCACCGGAAAGATGTTCGGCGACGCGACGAATCCGCTGCTGGTCTCGGTGCGTTCGGGCGCGCGTGCTTCGATGCCCGGCATGATGGACACCGTGCTCAATCTCGGCCTCAACGACAAGACCGTCGAGGCGCTGGCCGCGATGTCCGGCGACCGGCGATTTGCCTATGACAGCTATCGACGCTTCATCACCATGTACTCGGATGTCGTGCTCGGCTTCGCGCATCATCATTTCGAAGACATTCTGGATACGTTCAAGGACACCAAGGGCTACTCGCTCGACACCGATCTGACCGGCGAAGACTGGATCGAGATGGTGGGCAAGTACAAGACAGCCGTCGCACGCGAGACCGGCAACGAATTCCCGCAGGATCCCTATGAGCAATTGTGGGGCGCGATCGGCGCGGTGTTCTCGTCCTGGATGAACGCGCGGGCGGTCACCTATCGCCGCCTGCACAATATTCCGGAATCATGGGGCACTGCCGTCAACGTGCAGGCCATGGTGTTCGGCAATCTCGGCGAGACGTCGGCGACCGGCGTGGCGTTCACGCGCAATCCGTCCACCGGCGAGAGCAGGCTTTACGGCGAGTTTCTCATCAACGCCCAGGGTGAGGACGTTGTGGCCGGCATCCGCACGCCGCAGGACATCACCGAGGCGGCGCGCCAGGAATCCGGTTCCGACAAGCCGTCGATGGAAGTGGCGATGCCCGAAGCCTTCAAGGAACTGACGCGCATCTACATCCTGCTCGAAAGGCACTATCGTGACATGCAGGACATGGAGTTCACCGTCGAGGACGGCAAGCTCTGGATGCTGCAGACCCGCAGCGGCAAGCGCACCGCGCGCGCCGCGTTGCGCATCGCAGTCGAACTCGCCAATGAGGGCGTGATCTCGAAGAAGGATGCGGTTGCCCGCATCGATCCGGCCTCGCTCGATCAGTTGCTCCATCCGACCATCGATCCCAACGCGACGCGTGAGGTGATCGCCACCGGCCTGCCGGCGTCGCCGGGCGCCGCGGCCGGCGAGATCGTGTTTTCCCCCGATGACGCGGCCAAGCTGCAGGCCGACGGCCGCAGGGTCATCCTGGTGCGGATGGAGACCAGTCCGGAAGACATCCACGGCATGCACGCCGCCGAGGGCATCCTGACCACGCGCGGCGGCATGACCTCTCACGCGGCCGTGGTCGCGCGCGGCATGGGCAAACCCTGCGTGTCGGGCTGCGGCAGCATCCGCGTCGATTATGGAAGCGGCACCATGAGCGTCGGCGACCGCGTCTTCAAGGTTGGCGACGTCATCACCATCGATGGATCGCTCGGCCAGGTGCTGGCGGGACAGATGCCGATGATCGAGCCGGAGTTGTCGGGCGAGTTCGGCACGCTGATGGGCTGGGCCGACGAGGTTCGCAAGCTCCGCATCCGCGTCAACGGCGACACGCCGGCCGACGCCCGCACGGCGGTGAAATTCGGCGCCGAGGGCATCGGCCTGTGCCGCACCGAGCACATGTTCTTCGAAGAGACCCGCATCCGCACCGTGCGCGAGATGATCCTGGCCGAAGACGAGCAGGCGCGCCGCGCCGCGCTTTCGAAACTGCTGCCGATGCAGCGCGCGGACTTCGTCGAGCTGTTCGAGATCATGAAGGGCTTGCCGGTCACGATCCGGCTGCTCGATCCGCCGCTGCACGAGTTCCTGCCGCATACGCAAGCCGAGATCGAGGAAGTCGCGCGCGCGATGAATACCGATCCGCGGCGGCTGGCTGACCGCGCCCGCAGTCTGGCCGAGTTCAATCCAATGCTCGGCTTTCGCGGCTGCCGTCTCGCGATCGTCTATCCGGAGATCGCCGAGATGCAGGCGCGCGCGATTTTCGAGGCCGCGGTCGAAGCCGGCAAGCGCACTGGCGAGGTCGTCGCGGCTGAGGTCATGGTGCCGTTGATCGCAACCAAAGCGGAATTCGATCTGATCAAGGCGCGGATCGATGTGACCGCGCAGTCGGTGATGCGCGAGACCGGCGCCAAACTGAGCTATCAGGTCGGCACCATGATCGAATTGCCGCGCGCCTGTCTTGTGGCGGGCGAGATCGCGGAAAGCGCGGAGTTCTTCTCGTTCGGCACCAACGATTTGACGCAGACGACCTTCGGCATCAGCCGCGACGACGCCGCGAGCTTCCTCGGTACCTATATCGCGAAGGGCATTCTGGAAATCGATCCGTTCATCTCGATGGATCGCAGCGGCGTCGGGGAACTGGTGAAGATCGGCGTCGCCCGCGGCCGCAAGACCCGGCCGAATCTCAAGGTCGGCATCTGCGGCGAACACGGCGGCGATCCGGTGTCGGTGGCGTTCTGTCACGAGATCGGATTGAATTACGTGTCGTGCTCACCCTACCGGGTGCCGATCGCGCGCCTTGCCGCCGCGCAAGCCGCGCTCCGCAAGACGGCTGCGAGCCAGGCGTAATCGCCCGTCCTGTTTTGGGACATTGCAGCCGCGCTTTTTTCGGGTGCGCTGTTTGCTTGAGACGAAATCAGCAGATCATCATGCCGGGCTACCGGGTCTGAGGCGCGCGCTTTTCGCCCAGAGCATTTTCGCTTCTGATCGAATCAGAAGCGCAGCTCCAGATTATTGTTTTGACGCGCTTCTTCACGCGAACCGGTCTCCATCCTCGGGTCAAGCCCGAGGACATGCTTGCCTCGAAAACGCTACGGCGTTGACCTGATCTTTACCGTTCGGCCGGAGCGGTTGTTTACCAACCTTTGCAACATCCGCGCGCGACCGCGACTGCGCTCTTGCCTGTGGTGCGCGCGCATCGCCGATTAACGCCCTCGCAACTTTAATTGGATATTACCGCAATCGATCGAATTGCACCGAACGTGCGGATCGATCGCATGTGTGGCGTTGCGTGAGCGTATCGATGTTTGTGTTGCGTAACCAACCGAAGAGTGCGCGTTTTGCACTCTTCGGTTTCGGTCTCTGCTTCTTCGCATTGATCCCGAATGAAACCGGCTATCAGGATATCGCCGCGCTGCTTGCGCATCAGCCCGGCGTTGCCGAACGATGGCAGAAGCGCGTGTTCGCCTCCGCCGTCAGTTCCATTCAGGTCGCGACCTTCAGCTTCGGCCGCCCCGTCGGCACCGCCGCGCCGCGTGCGGCCACGCTGTTGCTTGCCAGTCTCGACGGTCACGATGTCGGCGTCGCTGCGCGTAACCCGCTGCTGCGGCCGCCGCCTCGCTATCAGGCCTCCGATTTTCCCAAGGTCGATCGGACGCTGAAAGGCGATCGTCTGACCATCGTGACGCCGGAGACGCAACCGGCTGCGCCGGCGAGCGCGCCGCCGCAGGAGTCTCCGACATCAAATACATCGGTGATGGGAGCCAAGACCGCAGCGGCCACGCATACCGCCGAGCCGGCGGCGCTCGATCCCGAATTGGCGGAAGCGCTGAAAGCGCCGCCGCTGCCGCAATATGATGTTTCGCGTTCGCTCGAAGCTCAGCCGCTCGACAATCTCAAGCGGAATCGTGAAGCCGACGATGCGGCCATCGAGCCGCAATCGTCCGCCGACGGATTTTCCTTCAAGACGGCAAGCCTGTATTTCGGCGGTTCGCTGGGCGTCGCGAGCGAGAGCCTGGAGCGCTGGCAGCCCGGCGAGGAACCGATGATCGTGACTCCGGGCCTGCCGGCGGATCCCGATATGAAGGCGGCCATGCCGCCGCAACAGGACACCGGGAAGGCTGGCGAAACCGTGGTCGGCAAAGGCGAGGTCGAAACGCCGGCCGAGCGGCTCGGTCTGCTCGACCAGAAGAAACGCGCCAGGCAGGAAAAATGTCTTGCCGAGGCGGTCTACTTCGAAGCGCGGGGCGAGGCGATCCGCGGCCAGATCGCGGTCGCGCAGGTGGTGATGAACCGTGTGTTCTCCGGCTACTACCCGACCACGGTGTGCGGCGTGGTCTATCAGAATGCGAACCGTCATCTGGCGTGCCAGTTCACCTTCGCCTGCGACGGCATTCGCGACGTGGTCACCGAGCCGGACATGTGGGATCGCGCCCGCAGGATCGCGAGGGCCACGCTCGACGGGCGGCTGTGGCTGCCGGAAGTCGGCAAGTCGACGCACTATCACGCCTATTGGGTGCATCCCTCCTGGGTGCGCGAAATGAAGAAGATGTACCGCACCGGCGTCCACACTTTCTATCGACCGCGCGCCTGGGGCGACGGCAGCGATGCGCCGAGCTGGGGCACGACGGCCCAGACCGCCGAGATCACGGCCAGGCTGGCGGAGGCTGCGCACAGTTCGGCCGAACTGCGCGCCCGGCGGTAAGTCGCAGGTAATCGCTTCGTCTCTCACGTATCGCGTGAGTTACAGGTCGATTTTATTATCCCGGCGAGTTGGCATTTTCATGCAGGCGCATTAACTTGCAGGCCTCGGCCCTGCCGGCCGGAAGGTGCCGATGTTCCGTCCACATTTGCACCGGCAATGGACAGTCCCGATGGCGACAACCCAAGAGAGCGGTCCGCAGACCGGGCGCGAAACCGGCTGGCGCACGCCGCTGGTGATCATCGTTTGCGGCTGCCTGATCGGAATGCTGACGTTCGGACCTCGTTCGGCCATCGGCTTTTTCATGCAGCCCATGAGCAGCGAGTTCTCGTGGGGCCGCGATGTCTTCGCGCTCGCCTTCGCGGTTCAGAACCTTTTGTGGGGCATCGGCCAGCCCTTCGCCGGTGCGATTGCCGACAGGTTCGGCAGCGTGCGCGTGATTTCCGCAGGCGCGCTGATGTATGCCGCCGGCCTTCTGGTGATGCGCTATGCCGATACGCCGGTGTCGCTCAATATCGGGGCCGGATTTTTGATCGGTTTCGGCCTGTCCGGATGTTCGTTCAACCTGGTGCTGTCGGCCTTCGGCAAGCTGTTGCCGTTGCAGTGGCGCGGTCTCGCGCTGGGCGCCGGCACCGCGGCAGGCTCGTTCGGGCAATTCGTGTTCGCGCCGTTCAGCGTTGCGCTGATCGACAATTTCGGCTGGCAGCCGGCGCTGACGGTGTTCGCGGTGCTGATGCTGTTCGTGGTGCCGTTCGCGCTGGTGTTGTCGACACCGCCCAGCGATGCCGGCGGCGCTGCCGCCGCGGCGTCGGAACAGTCTTTCAAGAGTGCGCTGGCGGAAGCCTTCGGTCACCGCTCTTACGTGCTGCTGGTGCTCGGCTTCTTCACCTGTGGCTTCCAGCTCGCCTTCATCACCGCGCATCTGCCGGCCTATCTGGTGGATCGCGGGCTGTCGGTCCAGGCCGGCGGCTGGGTGCTTGCGGCGATCGGCCTGTTCAACATCATCGGATCGCTCGGCGTCGGTTGGCTCTCGACCAGGATGCCGAAGCGCTACATCCTGTCGGCGATCTATTTCATCCGCGCGCTGTCGATCGTCGCATTCATTTCAGTCCCGATGACGACGTTCTCCGCGATCGCGTTCGGCGTCATCACCGGCCTGACCTGGCTGTCCACGGTGCCGCCCACCACGAGCCTCGTGGCGCTGATGTTCGGCACCCGCTGGCTGGCGACGCTCTACGGCTTCGCGTTCTTCAGCCATCAGGTCGGCGGATTCCTCGGCGCGCTGCTGGGCGGCTTGGCGTTCGACCATTTCGGTTCCTACACCGCGGTCTGGTGGCTGTCGGTGCTGTTCGGCGTGCTGTCCGCATTGATCAACCTGCCGATCGTCGAAGCGCCGGTCCGGCGGCCGGTTGCGCAGCCTGCGTAATGGGTTCAATCTCCCGAAAGGCTCGTCCAGACATCCGGGAGCGACAGCGATGGCGACATTCACGGCGATCCGGATCGACAAGGCCGAGAAGGGCACGACGGCGGCGCTGACTCAATTCGACGAAGCTGAATTGATGGACGGCGACGTCACCGTGCGCGTCGAATGGTCGACGCTGAACTACAAGGATGGCCTGGCTGTCACCGGCAAGGCGCCTGTGGTGCGGCGCTTTCCCATGATCGCGGGAATCGATTTCGCAGGCACGGTCGAGCAGTCGTCGCATCCCTCCTGGAAGGTCGGCGACGAGGTCATCTGCAACGGCTGGGGCATGGGCGAAACCCACCTCGGGGCCTATGCGGAAAAGGCCCGCGTCAAGGGCGACTGGCTGGTGGCGCTGCCCGAAGGCCTGACGGCGCGCGACGCCATGGCGATCGGCACCGCGGGCTACACCGCGATGCTGTCGGTGCTGGCGCTCGAAAGACACGGTCTGACGCCGAAGGATGGGCCGGTGATCGTGACCGGGGCCGCCGGCGGCGTCGGATCGGTGGCGATAGCCGTGCTCTCCAGGCTCGGTTACCACGTCATCGCCTCCACGGGCCGTCTATCGGAAACCGGTTACCTCAAGGATCTCGGCGCGGCTGAGGTGATCGACCGCAACGAGTTGTCGGGACCGGCCAAACCGCTGGCGAAGGAACGCTGGGCGGGGGGCATCGACAGCGTCGGATCCACCACGCTCGCCAATCTGTTGTCGATGACGAAATACCGGGGCGCCATCGCCGCCTGCGGGCTGGCCGGCGGCATGGACCTGCCGTCGTCGGTGGCGCCATTCATTTTGCGCGGGGTGTGTCTGCTCGGCATCGATTCCGTGATGTGCCCGATCGAGCTTCGCAAAACCGCATGGAGCCGGCTCGCGACTGATCTGGATCGATCCAAGCTGACTGAAATCACTCATGAAATCGGCCTGGACGAGGTCATCGAGGCCGGCGCCCGGATTCTTGCCGGCGGGGTGCGCGGGCGCATCGTGGTAAAAATTCTCTAGGGATGTTCAGACTTTACCAACCAAGCTGCTCCAATGTTGCCACGGTTGGTATGGTAAGCAGTGGGTAAAGGCGTCGGCCCTTCGCGGTCGACCCGTTCAAGTTCGTTGGAGTTGCAGTCATGCTCGCGCGTTTCGTGTCAGGAGCCCTGGTTGCAGGTGCGATCGCGGCACCGGCAATGGCCGGCCACATCATGAATGCCGACGAGGCCAGGCGGTTCGTGGCCGGCAAGGTTTTCGCCTTCACCTGCTTCGACGGCACGCGCGGCGCCGGCCGGGTGTTCGAGGACGGCGGCGCGGCCGGCGCGGTGCAGTTCAGCGGCTCGGGTCCGGTCCGCCACATGAGGCTGCCGGGCAATACGCTTCAGGTGCGTGGGCAGGCGGTCTGCGCCTCGCTCAAGGGGCTGCCGTTCGAGCCGTGCTTCAACCTCGACAAGCAGAGCGATCGCAGCTTCCGTGGTTCGGTTTCCGGCATGGGCTTTGCCTATTGCGATTTCAACCACCAGGGTGGAAGGCAGATGCTGCTGGCGCGCGCCGCAGCACGCCCGCGCAGCCGTGGGCATGGTCCGCGCACGGCCGATGCATCGAAGACCGAGGTGACCGCGCGTGTCGAGACCCCGCGGGTCGAAAGCGCCAGGCTCGACCCCGTCAAGCCGGAAGCGAAGCCGGCCAAGGTCGAAGGCGCCCTTGAGCTTCGCCGTTCCACCGATTGATCTGGTCCGCCGCGACCGTACCGTTGGTCACCCGGCGCGCCGGCCACGGGCAGCGCGAGGCTCTCATGCGCTGCATGAGCATGGTTGGCTCGCGGTGTTGAACTGTTGATCCGGCTTCGGTCGAGAGGCATGATCGTTGAACCATTTGCCGCGAGTCGTCCCTCCGCGAAGACCTTAAGATGTATATCCGGACCAATGACCCGCTGATTGAGATGGGTGTCTGGCGATGAAAAAGCCGGTGGTCGGCGTGATCGGCAGTTCGCACCGCCTCGAGAACCGATTTGAAATGCAGATGGTCAGCGAGCAGAACCTGCGGGCGGTTGCCGAGGTCGCAGGCGCGCTGCCCCTGATGTTCGCAGGCTGCCCGGAGGTTACCGAGATCGGAGCGCTGCTCGATGCGGTCGACGGCGTTGTGCTGGTGGGCGCGCGTGCCAACGTGCATCCGAGCCGTTTTCGCGCCGAGCCGGATCCCCGGCATGAGCCTTACGACGTCAACCGCGACGATCTTGCATTGTCACTGGCTCAGGCCTGCGTCGCCCGCCGCGTCCCGATCTTTGGCATCTGTCGCGGACTGCAGGAGATCAACGTCGCATTCGGCGGCTCGCTGCATCCGGAAATTTGCGAATTGCCGGGCCGCCTGAATCACCGGATGCCGCGGCTTGAGAACGGCGAGATTCATCCGGACCTGAACGTGGTGTTCGGCGATCGCCACGATGTCCGCCTGGTTCAGGGCGGGGTGTTCGCGCGATTGCTCGGGCGCGAGACCATCCGTGTCAATTCGCTGCACGGTCAGGGTATCCTCGAACCCGGCGAGCGTGTCGTTGTCGAGGGCGTGGCCGAGGATGGCACCATCGAGGCGATCCGCATCGCCGATGCGCCGGCCTTTGCTCTCGCCGTGCAATGGCACGCCGAATACGATCCGCAATGCAATCCGGTCAACCGGACGCTGTTCGAAGCATTCGGCGAGGCGCTGCAAGTGCGGCGGCGCGCGGCCTGATTGCGATCCGCGGCCGCGATGGCGGATGAAGTGTGCGAGGGTGGCTCGCCTATTCCAGATCGACGCGGAACGGCCGGCCTTCGATCGCCATGTTGCCGGGCCCTATCTCGTCGAGCGCGCGCAGCATCCGCCCCTCGCGGCCGAGCGCCTTGTCCGCCAATGCCACGATCAGACGGTTCGGCTGCGCGATCGGCGACGCCGCGCGAATCTGCCGTGCGATGGAAATCTCGTCGCGATGCGGATTGAGCGCGCAGGCGGCGGTGAAGGCGCTCGCGCTCGAGCGGCTGATCCCGGCGTAGCAATGCACCACCAGCGGCGCCCTGCGATCCCAGCCGCGCACGAAGGTGAGAAGCTGGATGATATGGCTGTCGTTCGGTGCGACGAAGCCGTCCGCGGGCTCGCTGATGTCGTCCATCGACACCTTCAGGTGATTGGCTTCGAGAACGGACTGCGGCCGCTGCACCTGGGCGACGTTCGCCATCACGGTGAGGATATGGCTGGCGCCCGTGGTTCTGACGGTATCGGCCAGCAAGGCAAGCGAGCAGACGTGGATCATGGTATTCCCGGTTTTTCCGAAATATAGGCTCGCGCGCGCGGGGGCGAAAGACGGTCTGCCGCCTGGAACCGCCTAGCTAGACGCGTTTTCTTCACGCGGACCGGATACCATTTCTTCGTCGCTCGAAAAGGCTCCAGGCCATCAAGCCTGCAGGCTCTGGAACCGCGCCAGGAACCGCTTCTCGGCCTTGCCCGCAGGCCATGGCGTCAGGTAGTCGTCGATCAGCGTCGCCGGCAGGCCGGGATCGCTGCCGAACAGGCGCTTCGCCTCGGGCCCGGAGAAGCCCGCAAGATGCGTCGCCTCGAGATAGGCCGCGCCCATATCGGCATCCTTGATCTGCCGCTCGATATCGGCGGGCAGGGCCGGTTGCAGGCCGAAGCGGACGTGGATCGCCGACAACAGCCGCTTCTCCACCGTCTTGTAGGAACCGCCGATCACCGCCTTGAACGGCGAGATCATGTCGCCGATGACATATTCCGGCGCGTCATGCAGCAGCGCCGCCAGCCGCACGCCGATATCGACGCGCGGGGTATGCTCGCGCATCACGGCTTCGACCAGCAGCGTGTGCTGCGCGACCGAGAAAATATGCGCGCCGCGGGTCTGGCCGTTCCATCGCGCCACCCGGGCGAGGCCATGCGCGATATCCGCGATCTCGATATCGAGCGGGGAGGGATCGAGCAGGTCGAGCCGCCGGCCGGACAGCATCCGCTGCCATGCGCGCGACGAGATTTTCGGAGCCGCTTTTGCCGTCATGTCGTCGCAAGGCGCGGCTTGCGCGTCTGCCGGCTGCAGGTCTCGTGGCAATGGCACGTCACCAGATGGTCGTTGACCATGCCGGTCGCCTGCATGAAGGCATAGACGATCGTGGGGCCGACGAACTTGAACCCGCGCGAGGCCAGTTCCTTCGAGATTTTGATCGAGAGGGGCGTCGAGGCCGGTACGGTCGCGGTGGTCTTGAAGCGATTGACCTTCGGCCTGCCGTCCATGAAGTCCCACAGCAGTGCGGAAAAGCCAGGACCCTGCTCCATGATTGCCAGATAGGATTTCGCGCTTGCGACGGCGCCCTCGATCTTCGCCCGGTTGCGCACGATGCCGGCATCGTTCATCAGCGCGTGGATTTTTTTGTCGCCATAGCGCGCGATCTTTTCCGGGTTGAAGTCGTCGAAGGCGGCGCGGAAGTTGTCGCGTTTGCGCAGGATCGTGATCCACGACAGGCCCGCCTGAAAGCCGTCGAGGATCAGCTTTTCGAACAGCGCGCGGTCGTCGTATTCGGGCATGCCCCATTCGGTGTCGTGATAGGCGAGATAGAGCGGATCGTCGCCGGGCCACGGACAGCGGGTCAGGCCGTCGGCATGCAGGCGCGCGGATTGCGTCATGCGACCGTCTTCTTCGCCGCGAGCTTGAGGTCATCAGGATCGGCGATACGGATCGTCACGGCACCCGCCGTCAACGCAATCCCGGCCTCGATCGCGTCGGCGGCGCGATCGAGCCGCAGCAGCGCAAGACCCTGGCCTGCGGCCGACGACCCCATGGTGCCGACCGGCTTGTCCGCGGCGACGATGGCCGCGCCGGCCTCCGGTACGCCGTCGTCCAGCAGCACGCGCACGATCCGGCTGCGCGCGGTGCCGCGATGCTCGATGCGCGAAACCACTTCCTGACCGACATAGCAGCCCTTGTCAAAATCGACGCCGTGCAGCCGGTCCATGTTGGCTTCATGCGGGAAGGCGTCGCCGAATGCGAAATCGGCACCGCCGTTCGGCACACCGGTTGCGATCCGGTGGGCCTCGTAATCGGCGCTTTCGACCAGTTCGGCGCCGATCACGGTAGCCGCCCGGGCGGCGAGGTCCTGCGGCGCGAGAATGCGCCAGCCGAGCTTGTCGCTGCGCGGATCGGCGAAGGTCAGGTCGGGGTGCATGGCGGGCTCGCCGTCCCAGGCCGCCAGCACGCCGAGCGTGCCCGAAAGGTTTTCGACCGTGACCTTGGCGCGCAGCTTGTAGAAGCCGAGCTTGGTCGCAAGCGGCTGCGCCAGCGGCAACGGGCAGTCGATCAGGAAGCCGCCGCCGTGGCCGGGCTGCGCTTCGGTGATGAGAAAATCGAACGTGATCTTGCCCTGCGGCGTCAGCAGCGCGCCGAACCGGCCGGACCCCGGCTGGACCTTGGTCACATCAGTGGTCACGAGACCATTGAGAAAATTGCGTGCGTCGTCGCCGCTGACCTTGACCACCCCCCGGTCGGGAAGAAACGCTGCTTTCATGACACTATCTCTTGGCCGGGCATTGTTGTCTTGGCGGGTCCTGCGCAGTACCCCGGGGAAACCTGCGTGCCGGATTTCGCTTCCGAACGTAAGCCGCTAAGGTGTTCGCAACAAGGGTCCGCGTGGCGGAGCCGCATGCGGAAAAAGCTGTCGGAGACGATGATCAGGACAAATGACCAAGACATTTGACGTGATTCTCAGAGCAGGCACCATCGTCAATCAGGACGGCGAGGGGGTCGGCGACATCGCGGTATCGGACGGTCGCATCGCCGCCATCGGCGGACTTGGCCACGCCGACGCGGGCGAGGTGATCGACTGCAGGGGATTGCATATCCTGCCCGGCGTCATCGATACCCAGGTGCATTTCCGCGAGCCGGGGCTCACCCACAAGGAAGACCTCGAAACCGGCTCGCGCAGCGCCGTGATGGGCGGCGTCACCGCGGTGTTCGAGATGCCGAATACCAATCCGCTAACGGTGACGGCGGAAACGTTCGCCGCGAAGATGAAGGCCGCGCACCATCGCATGCATTGCGATTTCGCCTTCTTCATCGGCGGCACCCGTGACAACGTGCAGGACCTGCCCGAACTGGAACGCGCGCCGGGCTGCGCCGGGGTCAAGGTGTTCGTCGGATCGTCCACCGGCGCGCTGCTGGTCGAGGATGACGACAGTCTGCGAAAAATCTTCAACGTGATTCGCCGCCGCGCGGCGTTCCACGCCGAAGACGAGTATCGTCTCAACGAGCGCAAGAATCTGCGCATCGAAGGCGATCCGCGCTCGCATCCGGTGTGGCGCGACGAGACCGCGGCGCTAAAGGCGACGCAGCGGCTCGTCAATCTCGCCCGCGAGACGGGGAAGCGCATTCACGTGCTGCATATCTCGACCAAAGAGGAGATCGAGTACCTGCGCGACCACAAGGACGTCGCGTCCTGCGAGGCGACGCCGCACCATCTCACGATGGTCGCGCCCGCCTGCTACGAGCGGCTCGGCACGCTGGCGCAGATGAATCCGCCGGTGCGCAATGCCGCGCATCGCGCAGGCATCTGGAACGGCATCAAGCAGGGCATCGTCGACGTGCTCGGCTCCGATCACGCGCCACACACGCTGGAGGAGAAGCAGAAGGCCTATCCCGCCTCGCCCTCGGGCATGACCGGCGTGCAGACGCTGGTGCCCGTGATGCTGGATCACGTCAACGCGGACCGGCTGTCGCTGGCGCGCTTCGTCGATCTCACCAGCGCCGGGCCGGCGCGGCTGTTCAACATCGCCTGCAAGGGCCGGATCGCGGCCGGCTTTGATGCCGACTTCACGGTGGTCGATCTCAAGCGGAGCGAGACCATCACCAACAAGTGGGTGGCCTCGCGCGCGGGCTGGACGCCCTATGACGGCGTCGAGGTGACGGGCTGGCCGGTCGGCACCTTCGTGCGCGGCCGCCGTGTGATGTGGCAGGGCGAATTGACGACGCCAGCCGCGGGCGAGCCGGTGCGCTTTCTGGAGACGCTGAAAGCATAGCGAGGGCTGGAACCAACTACTGCTTCGCGAGGCCGATCGAGAATTCGCCGTTGCGGATGCGGCCTGCGAGACCTTCGACGAAGTTCGCCACCGCGTCCTCTCCATAAGTGCTGACGAGTTCCGCGAAGGCCGCGAACAGGCTGGCCTGCGCCAGACAATCGCCGTCGACGCCGTCGTGCCGTGCCTCGGCCCACGCTTCGTTGAGGTAACTCAGAGCGGCCTGTTTCTGCTCCTGATCGGGCAGCGAATCGCAGGCCGGGCTGAAGGTAAATGGCGGGCGCATGAAAAATCCGGTCGTCTGACGAAAGGAACCCCTTAACAACGGCCTTGGTTTAGCATGCGAATCCGTTCCGGACAGCCGGTTCTTTAAGAAAGGTTAACGCGCTGGGTCTATTTTGACGCCGAAACGATCCCGGGAAATCAGTTTGCGTATCTGGCGGTCAGATCGCGGGCAATCTTCGCGCCTTCCTCGATATAGCGGCGGATCGCGACATTGGCTGCCGGAGTGCATACCCTGTAGGTTTGCTGGAACCCGTTATAGCCGCGGTTGAAGCCCGCGATCATCCTGGCGCGGCGCTCGCCGGATGGCGTTTCGGCGTCGATCAGAGCCTGCATTTCATTGCGCCATTTGGCGCCCTCATGGGCGCCGCAAATGCCTCGCAGATAGTGCAGCGTGCCGAGGATCTCGGCCAGCCGCTGCAGGTCGGCATCGAACGGCGCAGCCCCTTCCTGCCCGCGCGCGGGCAACGCGCTACAGATCGCGGTCAGAACAACAACGGCAAAAACCGATTTGCGCATCAAGGGGGTCCGGCTCCGTCGTGATATGCCTTTTCGATGCGATGGAAGCAAGGCCGGGCGGTTCACCGCGGGCATTCACCTCCGCGATCTAGACTCCGACGAGCCGCCGCGCCGACTCGATGATGTCTTGCAGCCCCTCGGTGACCTGCAGATCGTCCGGCAGGTCCGGGGCCAGCCAACTGAAGCCGTCGAGTTCGTCGCTTAAGACGGGCTCACCGTCGAGCCAGCGCGCCGCGAACGCCATCACCACGAAATGCCCGTGGCCGGGTTCGGCCGAGATCACCTCGCGCCAGCCCGCGGGACCGACGATCTCGATCCTCAGTCCGACTTCTTCCGCCACCTCGCGATGCAGCGCGTGGGCCATGGTTTCACCGAATTCGACGCGGCCGCCGGGCAGCGAATGCAAACCCTTGCCGGGCGGCCGGGCACGCCGCACCAGCAAAACCCTGCCGTCGCGAAAGATCGCGGCGCTGACGGCGAGCCGGGGAGTCTGGAAAGGCTCGGGCGACGGCATCAGTGGTTCATGATGTAATCGACGTCGGTTTCGCCCCGCTCTCCATTGATGATGCCGCCGGCCAGCGTGACCAGCGGCTTGACCCAGCCCGTGGCCTGAATGGCGAGGACCGCGCGGGTCTTGTCCTGGCGGACGCCTTTCATCGCCGACGCCACGGCGGTCAGGATGGTCGTCATATCGCCGGTCACGTTGTCGAATCTGGCGCGAATGTCAGGGTCGGCCTGTTCATAAGCCTCGATCGCGAGATCGCGAGCCTTGAAGTTCGAGGCCATGAAATGCTCCGGATAGCTCAGGGGCTGCCATTCCATGAAGTCCGCGGCGCAGTCCGGCATGTCGGGGATCATTTCGAGCAGCATGATGGCTTCGTTGAAATGATTGAGATAGTCGGTCGCAAGACCGGTTCGCGGGTTGATGTTGGCGGCCGACAACTCGGCTTCCCGACCGGATCCGTTCGGATCGGTCTGCTTCGCAACTGGAAGGAGGGATGGTTTGCTGGACGCCATTGTCATTGGTTGCAGTGTTAGACACCGGGATTAAAACGGACTGAATGTCGCACCTGTTTGGATGAGGAAATGTGTGGACGCTACGTCATCCTGTCGCCGCCGGAGGCGATGCGTCAGGCTTTTGGCTACGCCGAACAGCCGAATTTTCCGCCCCGGTATAATATTGCGCCGACTCAACCGATCCCTGTTGTTATCCTCGCGAACGGCGGCCGGCATTTTCGCCTGATGCGATGGGGCCTGATTCCGGTCTGGGTCAAGGACCCTCGGCAGTTCGCGCTTCTCATCAACGCCCGCGCCGAGACCGTGCGGGACAAGCCGGCTTTCAAAAACGCAATGAAACGGCGGCGCTGCCTGCTTCCGGCCGACGGATATTACGAATGGCATCAATCGGAGGGACGCAAGCGGCCGCTCTTCATCCGGCCGCGCAACGGCGGATTGATCGCCTTCGCAGGGCTTTCCGAGACCTGGGCCGGGCCGAACGGCGAGGAACTCGATACGGTGGCCATCGTCACAACGGCATCGCATGGCGAACTCGCTGCCCTGCATCCGCGGGTGCCGGTGACGATCGCGCCTGCGGATTATGCACGCTGGCTCGACGGCGACGTTGCTGATGCCCAAGAGGCCGCGCCGCTGCTGCGCACAGCGGACGACGGCGAATTCGTCTGGCATGAAGTCTCGACCCGCGTGAACCGCGTCGCCAACGACGACGATCAACTGATGCTGCCGATCTCGGCGGAGCAGGCGGAGGCCGAGGCGACGAAGGCGATGAAGCCAGCCGCGGTTCGCAAAGCTGCGCCCGCCGTCTCCGGCGATGACGGCCAGGGTTCGCTGTTTTGATGTGCGACCATGGGGCCTCGCGCGCGCCGGCTCGCGCAGGCGCTCACAGCACCTTGCCCGGATTCATGATGCCGAGCGGATCGAGCAGCGCCTTGATGCCGCGCATCAATTCGATTGCCGTCTTGTCCTTCACGCGGGGCAGGTCGTCGCGCTTCAGCACGCCGATGCCGTGCTCGGCGGAGATCGAGCCGCCCATCCGCAGCGCGATGGCGAAGACCACGGCATTGACCTCGTGCCAGCGACCGAGAAATTCCTGCGCCGTCGTTCCGGTCACCGGCTGGCTGACGTTGTAGTGGATGTTGCCGTCGCCGAGATGGCCGAAGGCGACCGGGCGCGCGCCGGGGATTAGTTTCACCACGGCGGCATCCGCCTCGGCGATGAAGGCGGGCACGGCCGCGACAGGCACCGAGATGTCATGCTTGATCGAGCCGCCCTCCGGCTTCTGCGCCATCGGGATCACCTCGCGCAGTTTCCACAGCGCCGCGCGCTGCTGGAGACTGGCCGCGATCGCCGCATCCTTGATGGTTCCATCCGCCATGCCCCGCCCTAGAATGGCTTCAAGGGTCGCGGCCGCGTCGTCGCGCGACGACGAGATTTCCATCAACACGTACCAGGGATGGCGCTTGCCGAGCGGATCGCGGATGTCAGGGCCATGCCTGACGCAGATGTCGACGCAGATCTCGGCAAGCAGTTCGAAGCTGGTCAGACCGCCGGCGGCTTCGGCTTGCGAAATGGCCAGCAGTCCCAAGGCATCGGCCGGCGAAGTCAGGCCGACGAAAGCGGTCGCCACCGCGCGCGGTCGCGGAAACAGCTTCAGGACCGCGGCGGTGACGATGCCGAGCGTGCCTTCGGCGCCGATGAACAGGTTGCGCAGGTCGTAGCCGGTATTGTCCTTTTTCAGCTTTGACAGACCGTTGAGGATGCGCCCGTCGGCGAGCACCACCTCGAGGCCGAGCGCCATGTCGCGCGCCACGCCGAAGGCCAGCGCGCCGGTGCCGCCCGCATTGGTCGAGAGATTGCCGCCGATGGTGCAGCTTCCTTCCGCGCCGAGCGACAGCGGAAACAGGCGGTCGACCTCGCTGGCGCGCTGCTGGACGGTCTGCAGCACCGCGCCGGCCTCGACCGTCATGGTGTTGGAGGCGGTGTCGATCTCGCGGATTTTATCCATCCGCCGGGTCGAGACCACCACCTCGCCATGGTGCGGCGTCTGTCCGCCGACAAGGCCGGTATTGCCGCCCTGCGGCACCATTGCGATCCTGTGCTCGGTCGCCAGCCTGCAGATCGCGGACACCTCCGCCGTCGATGCCGGACGCAGCACCAGCGGAGAGCGGCCGTGAAACAGGTTGCGCTGCTCGGTGAGGTAGGACGCCAGTTCGTCGGTGTCGGTCACCGCATATTTGTCGCCGACGATCGATGCAAAGCGCGCGATCAGATCGGGTGACAGCGGCGGCAATGCGGATCTTGGCGGAGTGATGGTCATGGCGCGTCAGGTGTCCGATGTATTGGACGATGTGCCCATTAGAGCGTTTTCGAGCGAAGTGGCTACCGGTTCGCGTAAAGAAAACGCGTCAAAACAAAACATAGAGCCCCGCTTCTGATTCCATCAGAAGCGGAAAGGCTTTAGCCTTGCGGTGCGGCGGCGCGGCGCAGCCGGTCGTTGATGGCTTCCCCGAGTCCATGGTCGGGGACGGGCATTACCGCGATGGTCCGCGCGCCGCTGGCGTCGAGGGCGCGAAGATAGCCGAAAAGATTGGCGGCGGCCTCCGTGAGATCGCCGCGCTCGGACAGGTTCCTCACCGCAGTCGCGGTCTCGCTGCCCGCGAGAGCGGCCGGACCGAAGGCCAGCAGCGCCTCGCCGCGTGAAAGGCTGGTGGCATCGAGGCGGACCCTGGCGCGCGGTGCGTAGTGCGAGGCCAGCATCCCGGACGCCGGCGGTCGTCCCTCGATCGCGCCGGAATCGAGCTGCGCCAGAGGGCTGCCGAGCACGCGCTCGATCTCGTCGCGCGGAATCCCGCCGGGACGCAGCAATGTCGGGGACGCGAAACAGCCGACGATGGCGGATTCGACGCCGACCTCGACCGGCCCCCCGTCGACGATCAGGTCGATCCGGCCCGAAAGGTCGCTTTGTACATGGGCCGCTGTCGTAGGCGAGACATGGCCGGACAGGTTGGCGGAGGGCGCCACCACCGCGCCACCGAACTCGCGCAGGATGTCGCGCGCCACCGGGTGGGCGGGAATGCGGATTGCGATGGTGTCGAGGCTCGCGGTGGCAAGTCTAGCCACCGGGCAGCGCGAAGCCTTCGGCAGCACCAGCGTCAGCGGGCCCGGCCAGAACGCGGCGGCGAGCGCAACGGCCGTGGCATCGAAACAGCCGATCCGTTGTGCGGCTTTGAGATCGCCGACATGGACGATCAGCGGATTGAAGGCGGGCCTGCCCTTGGCGCGGTAGAGCCGCGCGACCGCTTCCGCGTTGGCGGCATCGGCGCCGAGCCCGTAGACCGTCTCGGTCGGGAACGCGACCAGGCCGCCGTCGCGGAGCGTCCGGGCGGCTTCTGACGTCGCGGTTGCGCCGGCCGGTCTGATCTGCGTTGTCAGCTCCACGGGCATGGGAATTTCAGTTCTCGATCCAGCTTCTTGCGGTGCGCGAAACCCGAGGCTATAAGCCGCGTCTTGTCGGAGTGTGGCTCAGCCCGGTAGAGCACTGCGTTCGGGACGCAGGGGTCGCAGGTTCAAATCCTGCCACTCCGACCATTATTTCAATGACTTATAGTTTCGATGCCTCGGCCGCGCAACGCAGCGCGCGGCGAATTCGCCGGTCACGTCGCCAGATGTCCGCTTCACCTGCGCTTCGGGTCGGGCCGATCGGTGGCACTGGGCGCTTGCGGCAGGAACTGCTTGCCGTTGACGACCAGAAAGTCGAGCATTTCCTGAGCCGGAGGAAGCAGGACCTTGTCTTTCCTCCTGACGACGAACCATTGCCGCACAATCGGAAGACCGGCGACATCAAGCGTGATCATCCGGCCTTCCCTGAGTTCGACCGCCACCGTATGCGCCGAGATGAAAGCAATCCCGAGACCGGCAATGACCGCCTGCTTGATGGTCTCGTTGCTGCTCATCTCCATGCCGATCTGAGGTTCAAGATTATTGTTCTCGAAAAACTGCTCCATCAGGAATCTCGTGCCGGAGCCCGGCTCGCGGGAGACGAAGGTTTCCTGCGCCAGATCGACCGCCGCAAGTCCGGACGCGTTGGCAAGCCGGTGTTCTTTCGGCGCGATAACAACATGCGGATGGTCGCCGATCAGATGGGTATCCAGTTCGATGTCTGGAGGCGGGTGGCCCATGATTGCAAAATCGAGCGTGTAGCCGCGCAAGGCCTGACGTATCTCCTGGCGATTGACAATCGTCAGGCTGATGTCCATCCCTGGATGGAGCTTCGAGAAGGCGGAAATCGCAAAGGGGACAAAGTATTTTGCCGTGCTGACCGCGCCGATCGATATGCGTCCCCCGGTCCGACCGGCTATCATGTCGAGCGAGGTCGCGCAGCTTTCGATCGCAGCTTCGACACGCTCGAAAAGCGTGTACAGTTCTTGTCCTGCCGCCGTGAGCACCATGCCGTCGCTGGTGCGCTGAAGCAGAGGCAGTCCGCAGAGCTGTTGCAGGTTCCGCAATTGCAGCGTGACTGCAGGTTGAGTCAAATGAAGCTTGTTTGCGGCTGCAGTGACGCTTCCTCCAGCCGCAACCGATGCCAAAGCACGAAGCTGCCGAATGGTGACGTCGCGAAGCTTCGAGATCATATAAGAAGAATTTTGGTTCAATGAAGGATATTGAAATTGTACTTATTACATGCCACGAGTCAATGTCTCGCAATGCTCTGGAAAGCGGCAGATCGGCTGTTTGGACATTGCGGCCGAAGGGGAAACTGAATGAGCCAAGAGCTAACACTGCAGCAAAGGATGGACGGTGAAGGAGGATCGGATCCGCTTCGCCGGGCAGTGAAGGAAGCGGTCGCTGCGCTTGCGCAAGCTGCAATCGATATTTCCGATCTGACGTGCCGCGGTGCGTTGGCGGGGATCACCGGGAAGGCGCAAGGACGCAACACCGACGGGGATGTTCAGAAGGATCTCGATGTTCGCGCCGATCAAATCATCCGCGAAGCCCTCGGCGCTCTGCCGGTCGCAGTGCTGGCTTCGGAAGAAATGGCGGAACTGGAGATTTTGAATCCGGGCGCGCCGATCAGTGTCGCGTTCGATCCGCTGGACGGATCGTCGAACATCAACACGAACATGTCGGTAGGCACGATCTTTTCGATCATGCCGACCCCGTCCGATGCGAGCGCCGCCTTCGCGCAGCCGGGAAGCGCGCAGCTTGCGGCCGGCTTCGTTGTCTACGGTCCGCAAACCTCTCTCGTCCTCACCCTCGGCCAGGGTGTCGACATCTTTACGCTCGATCGCGTGGAGCGGGTGTTCAAGCTCACGGGATCGACGGTGCAGATTCCGCCGAACGCAACGGAATTCGCGATCAACGCTTCGAACAGGCGGCACTGGGATCTGCCGGTTCGCGCCTATATCGACGAGTGCCTGATGGGCGCCGACGGGATGGGCGGCAAGGATTTCAACATGCGCTGGATCGGTTCGCTGGTCGCCGAAGCCTTCCGCATCCTCATTCGCGGCGGCATTTTCCTTTATCCCGGAGACGCTCGGGACGGTTATGAAGAAGGCCGCCTGCGCCTGGTTTACGAGGCGCACCCGATGGCATTCATCATCGAGCAGGCGGGCGGCGGCGCCACCACCGGCCGTCAACGCGTTCTGGACCTCGTCCCCCGCACCCTCCATCAGCGCGTTCCGCTGATCATGGGTTCGATCAAGAACGTCCAGCGGCTTGAGCACATGCACACGGCACCCGACGTCGCCTTGGAAACGAATGCTCCGTTATTCGGGCATCGCGGCTTGTTTCGCGTTTGATTGAGGGGCTGTCGCAATCGTGTCCAGAAAGCATCCTATCATTTCGATCACGGGTTCGTCGGGCGCCGGCACGACATCCGTCAAGCGCACCTTCGAGCAGATCTTCCGCCGCGAAAACGTGGTGGCCGCCTACATCGAGGGAGACGCGTTCCACCGTTACAATCGCGCCGAAATGCGTACCCGCATGGCCGAGGAGTCGGACAAGGGCAACAAGCATTTCAGTCACTTCAGCCCGGAGACCAATCTGTTCGCCGAGCTGGAGTCCGTGTTCCGCAGCTATAGCGAAACCGGAACCGGCAACACGCGCTACTATGTCCATGACGACGCGGAAGCCGCGTTGCATAAGGTCCCTCCCGGGACGTTCACCGACTGGCAGAAACTGCCCGAGAACTCGGACCTGTTGTTTTACGAAGGTCTGCACGGCGCGGTCGTGACCGACAAGGTCAATGTCGCCCAATATGCGGATCTCAAGATCGGCGTCGTTCCCGTGATCAATCTCGAATGGATCCAGAAGCTGCATCGCGATCGCAGCGCGCGGGGTTATTCCACCGAGGCGGTCACCGACACCATCCTTCGGCGCATGCCGGATTACGTCAACTACATCTGTCCCCAATTCGCCGAGACGGACATCAATTTCCAGCGCGTGCCGACGGTGGATACGTCGAATCCATTCATTTCTCGGTGGATTCCGACCCCCGACGAGTCGATGGTCGTGATCCGGATGAAGAATCCGCGCGGTATCGATTTCCCGTACCTGCTGTCGATGATTCCGAACAGCTTCATGTCGCGCGCGAACTCGATTGTCATCCACGGATCCAAGCTGGATCTCGCGATGCAGTTGATCCTGACGCCGCTGATCCTTCAGCTCATCGAGCGAAAGAGGCGCGCATGACCGGCGAATTGATGACGGTGAGTAAAGTCGAGCGGAGCCGCCGCAATGACGGCTGGAACCGCGACATCGAAGTAGTTGATCGGTGCACGGGCAAGGGGCGTATAATCCCCGGCGTGACTGCTATCATCACATCCCAAGGGTGAGGAAAAAATGGCTCGTATTACACTGAGGCAACTGCTGGACCATGCGGCCGAGCACGGCTACGGCGTACCGGCATTCAATATCAATAACATGGAGCAGGGGCTCGCCATCATGGAGGCGGCGGCTGCCGTCGACGCGCCGGTCATCATGCAGGCTTCGCGCGGCGCCCGCTCCTACGCCAACGACATCATGCTGGCGAACATGATCGACGCGCTGGATCAGATGTATCCGCATATTCCGCTGTGCATGCATCAGGATCACGGCAACGAAGAAGCGACCTGCGCCACCGCGATCAAGTACGGCTTCACCTCGGTCATGATGGACGGCTCGCTCAAGGCCGACGCCAAGACCGCGGCCGACTACGAGTACAACGTCGACATCACCCGCCGCGTCGTCGACATGGCGCACTGGGTCGGCGCTTCGGTGGAGGGCGAACTGGGCGTGCTCGGCTCGCTCGAGCACGGCGGCGGCGAACAGGAAGATGGCCACGGCATCGAAGGCCCCGTCAGCCACGATCAACTGCTGACCGATCCCGATCAGGCGGTCGATTTCGTTCGCGCCACCAAGGTCGACGCGCTGGCGATTGCGATGGGCACCTCGCACGGCGCCTACAAGTTCTCGCGCAAGCCGGACGGTGACATTCTCGCCATGAAGGTGGTCGAGGAGATTCACCGCCGCCTGCCGAATACGCATCTGGTGATGCACGGCTCCTCCTCGGTGCCGCAACATCTGCAGGATGAGTTCAACAAGTTCGGCGGCGAGATGCCGCAGACCTGGGGCGTGCCGGTCGAGGAGATCGTCCGCGGCATCAAGCACGGCGTCCGCAAGGTCAACATCGACACCGACTGCCGTCTGGCCATGACCTCGGTATTCCGGAAAGTCGCGACCAACAGCCGAAGCGAATTCGATCCGCGCAAGTTCCTCAAGCCCGCGATGGATGCGATGCGCGACCTCTGCCGCGAGCGCTTCGAACAGTTCGGTACCGCCGGAAACGCCTCGAAGATCAAGGTGCTTCCGTTATCCGAGATGGCCAAGCTCTATCGGGCGGGCAAGCTCGATCCGCGCATCGGCGATAGGGCCGTCGCGGCGGAGTAAAATTCGATCCGGGCATGTCGCCGCAGGATGGCGTCGATCCGATCGAAGGCCTCGGCGGCGACTGGTATGTTCGGGTGTCGGCGTTCGGTTCCAGTCACGGCTGGGAGTCGGTTGCTGTCGTTCATCCTCAACGGGTTGAAGGACGAGCCAGGCTTCCCGCTCTAGCCAACCGCAACATCCGGTCCACCGCGATCTCCTACGCGGGAGCCACGTCCCGAGGGTGAGCGTTACTCGTCCTGAACTGATTCCATCCGGCTCAACTGGAACGATTCATCCTCCCGATCGTCCAGCGCCGGATGCACTGCTCCGTCGTCTTGCATGGCGACGGAGCCCTTTCTGCCGGGCGGCAGTTTTTCTCCGGGCAGTGTTTCAAAAAGCTCCGGACCGAGGTTGTCAGGCCCCTTGGGTGCAAGACATTCGAGAGGATCTGGTGATGAATCCGCCAGCCGTGCCGACAGCATGGAAAAATCCTTTTCCAGTAATCCGGGTTTCCGCTCGCGCATCGCCCATTACATCGACGAACTGCTCGTGATCGCGCGCGCTCGATCCGCATGCGCTTGATCGTATGCGTTTGCGTGGGGCCCACCGTCTTGTCGCGACCGCCAAGACGTCAGTCGATGGGTGGCGTCCGGCGTTCTTGCCAGCCGCATGTTTGCGGAGCAGGCGGCGGATTTGACATCGAGCATCTGAAAGAGAAGCGGAAGTAGATCGTGATACCGCCTCGGCTGTCGGTCGAGGCGGCACGAGGCGAGACCGTTCGCCGTTGCGGAACCGGAGCGCGGCTCCCTCGAAGGAGGAATGCTCCGTAAGAACAAGGCCGCCGCCCTTGAAATGAGCACCGCATCCCGTGACAATGAATGAACGGGAGTTGTGCCATGAATATTCAGGAAAAAAGCCGCTACCGCGAGATTTACGGCCGCTCGCTCGACGATCCCGAGGGGTTCTGGGCTGACGCTGCGCGCGACATCGACTGGATCGAGCCGGCGAAAAAGATCTTCGATCCGTCGATGGGGCTTTATGGCCGATGGTTTGCCGGCGCCGTCGTCAACACCTGCTACAACGCGCTGGATCGCCATGTCGCCGGCGGCCGGGCCGACCAGGTCGCGCTGATCCATGATTCGCCGCTGGCTGATCCGGGCGGCCCGAGCGTCATCACCACTTTCACCTACGCCGAGTTGCTCAAGGAAGTAGCGACGCTCGCCGCCGTGTTGCAGGACTTCGGTGTCGCCAAAGGCGATCGCGTTGTTCTTTACATGCCGATGGTGCCGGAGGCCGTGGTTGCGATGCTGGCCTGCGCGCGGATCGGCGCGGTGCATTCGGTGGTGTTCGGCGGCTTCGCCGCCAAGGAGCTTGCGACCCGGATCGATGACGCCAAGCCGAAGCTGGTGTTTTCAGCGAGTTGCGGCCTGGAGCCGGGCCGCATCGTGCAATACAAGCCGCTGCTCGACGAGGCGATCAAACTCGCCGCGCACAAGGTTCCCGCCTGCATCGTCCTGCAGCGGCCGCAGCAGCGCTGCGATCTGATCGCGGGCCGCGATCACGACTGGGCGGCGCTGCGCGTAGCCGCGATGGCGGCCGGGAAGTCCGCGTCCTGTATCCCGGTGCTCGCCACCGATCCGCTCTACATTCTTTACACATCCGGCACGACCGGGGTGCCGAAAGGCGTCGTGCGAGACAATGGCGGTCATCTGGTCGCGCTGAAATGGTCGATGTTCAACCTCTACGGGGTCAAGCCGGGAGAGGTCTGGTGGTGCGGCTCCGACATCGGCTGGGTGGTCGGTCACAGCTACATCGTCTACGGCCCGCTGATCCACGGCGCCACCACGATCATGTACGAGGGCAAGCCGATCGGCACGCCCGATGCCGGGGCGTTCTGGCGCGTGATCTCCCAGCACAAGGCGGTGGCATTCTTCACTGCGCCGACCGCGTTCCGCGCCATCAAGAAAGAAGACCCCGATGGCGCCTTCATCCGCAAATACGATCTGTCCGCTTTCCGCACGCTGTTCCTGGCTGGCGAGCGCGCCGATCCGCCGACGGTGGAATGGGCGGAAAAGCATTTGAATCGCCCTGTCATCGATCACTGGTGGCAGACCGAAACCGGCTGGTGCGTCGCCGGCAATCCGGTCGGGCTGGGCATGCTGCCGGTGAAGCACGGCTCGCCGACGGTGGCCATGCCGGGCTACCAGGTCGATATCGTGGATGACGCGGCGAAACCGCTGCCGGCCAATGCGATGGGCTCCATCGTCATCAAGCTGCCGCTGCCGCCGGGCTGCCTGCCGACGCTGTGGGAGCAGGACGAGCGTTGCCGGGAAGCCTATCTCAGTGAATTTCCGGGCTACTACAAGACCTCGGACGCCGGCTACAAGGACGAGGACGGTTACATCTTCGTCATGGGCCGCACCGACGACATCATCAACGTCGCCGGTCACCGGCTGTCCACCGGCGGCATGGAGGAGATTCTCGCATCGCATCCCGACGTCGCGGAATGCGCGGTGCTCGGCGTCAAGGATACGATCAAGGGCGAGGTGCCCTGCGGCCTTCTGGTGCTGAAAGCGGGCGTGAGCCGCGATCCCGCCGAGATCGAGAAGGACGTGGTGGCGCTGGTGCGTGAGAAGCTCGGTCCGGTCGCGGCATTCAAGCGCGCGATCACGGTGAACCGGTTGCCGAAGACGCGCTCAGGCAAGATCCTGCGCGGCACCATCAAGAAAATCGCGGATGGTGATCAATGGACGATGCCCGCCACCATCGAGGATCCCAAGGTGCTCGACGAGATCGAGACCGCGCTGAAAAAGCGGCCGTGAATTGCTGCTTCGGATATTCGATGGACTTACAATTCCCGCAATTTTGTCCGAACAGGGCTTTTTCGCCCTGATGGAATCAGAAGCTGGACGCCATTTTTTGATGACGCGTTTTCTTCACGCGAACCGGTATCCGTCCTCGGTCAAGCCCGAGGACATCCTTCGCTCGAAAACGCTATAAAGCCGTGGTAACCCGGGAACCATCATGCGACTGAAGTCATCGAAGCGAATCGCCGCTTTTGTACTGATTGCGTCGCTCGGCGGCTGCGCCAATCTTGAGCGGCACAATGCGAGCGCAGTCTCGCAGGCCGATGACGATGCCTATTGCCAGGCGCACGGCGGGCCGCAAGGCTCCGCGGCCTATGTCGCTTGCCGCAAGGATCGCGACGTCGCCGTCACCCGGTCGGACCGGATGGAGCGCACCCACCGCGATCTCGCCGAGCGGATGCTGAACGGGCAGTAGGCGGCGCGGGGGCCGTCTGACAATTGCATGAGATTGGACTCGAAGAGCTGCAATAGTATCGCGGTCATCACCAGGCGTCCCGGTGATCCACGTCTTACTTATTTTGCGGTGGGCAAGACGTGGATGACCGGGGGCAGGCCCGGCCACGACGAGCAGCGAGGGGTTATGCTTCCGATACGTCGTCGGGCATTCGCGGCGCAATTGGCTGTCAGACGGGGAAAGCTGGTTATCCAGGACGTCGCGATGGTCACTGACGCTTCGAAATACCGGTCCCCGCTTTCGCGGGGACGACGGCGGCAGCGCCAGCAACTCGCGCCGGAGGCGACGGCACGGTGGGAGGGAATGCGACCTTACTCGTCCTCGTCGTCCTGCTTCTTGCCGCCGATTGTCTTCAATTTGGCGAACACGGCGTCGACGTTGAGATCCTCGCGCTGCTTTTCGGTCGGCTCCAATTCGGCGTCCTTTCGCGTGGTCTCTGACGCCGGCAGCAGGGTGGCGCCGCCATACTGCTGATCGGTAGGCTTCTCCTTGGCCGCGCGCTGCACCTCGAAGTCGAGTTCGATCTGGGAGCAGAGGCCGAGCGTCACCGGGTCCATCGGCGTCAGCGTCGAGGCGTTCCAATGGGTGCGGTCGCGAACCGCGGCGATCGTCGTCTTGGTGGTGCCGACCAGCCGCATGATCTGCGCATCCTTCAACTCTGGGTGGTTGCGCACCAGCCAGAGGATCGCGCTCGGCCGCTCGTGACGACGCGATACCGGGGTATAGCGGGGCCCCTTCTTCTTGGCGGCGGGGGGCAGCACGACCTTGCTCTCGCTGAGCTTGAGGCGGTAGTCCGGATCCTTCTCGCCCTTTTCGATCTCGTCGCGGGTCAACTGGCCGGTGGAGATCGGGTCCATGCCCTTGATGCCCTGGGCGGCGTCGCCGTCGGCGATGGCGCGAACCTCCAGAGGGTGCATTTTGGTGAAATCGGCGACCTGGTCAAACGACAAGGCGGTATTGTCGACGAGCCACACGGCAGTCGCCTTCGGCATCAGCGGTGCATTGCTCATGGCAAATCTCCTTTGCGCTCCGCCCACCCCTCAGGGGCAGAGCCTTTTGGTCATCGACGATGACGGGAATTGGCCTATATAAGCCCCCAAGGGTCGGGTGCGCAATGGTTTGCTGTTGCCGCCCCGTGGCTTAACGGAACAGCCTTGACAGCGCCCGAAAGCCGTCCAAAGTCGTTCCTCATATTGGCCGTTCCCGCCCCGCCGGTGTGGGGTGATTCGGTCCCGGATCGCCCCATGAATGCCAAACCGAAACTTAAAATCGTGCTTTGTTCGCCCCGTGGCTTCTGCGCAGGCGTCGTCAGGGCGATCGATACCGTGGAGCGTGCGCTGACGCTGTATGGCGCGCCGGTCTATGTGCGTCACGAGATCGTGCATAATCGCTACGTGGTCGACAGCCTTCGCGCCAAGGGCGCGATCTTCGTCGAGGAGCTGGAGGAAATCCCGGACGACACCAGGGCGCCGGTGGTATTTTCCGCCCATGGCGTGCCGAAATCGGTCCCCGCTGACGCGCAGCGGCGCAACTTCTTCTCACTGGACGCCACCTGTCCGCTGGTGACCAAGGTTCACCGCGAGGCGGCGATCCATTTCAAGCGCGGGCGCGAGATCCTGCTGATCGGGCATTCCCATCATCCGGAAGTCGTCGGCACTGTGGGCCAGCTTCCGGCGGGAGCGGTAACCTTGATCGAGACCGCCGAGGATGCCGAAGCCTTCACACCGAAGGATACCGGCAACCTCGCCTTCGTCACCCAGACGACGCTCTCGATCGACGACACCGCCGAAATCGTCGCGGTGCTGAAGCGGCGCTTCCCGAGTATCAACGGCCCGCACAAGGAAGACATCTGTTACGCCACCACCAACCGCCAGCTCGCGGTCAAGAAGGTCGCGCCGGTGGTCGACGCGCTGATCGTGGTCGGCGCGCCGAATTCCTCAAACTCGCAGCGGCTGCGCGAGGTCGCCGAGCGCGAGGGCTGCAAGGTGTCGGTGCTGGCGCAGCGCGCCAGCGACCTCGACTGGAGCATGTTTGGGGGGATCAGGAGCCTCGGCATCACCGCAGGCGCCTCCGCGCCGGAAGTGATCGTCGAGGAGATCATGGGGGCATTCGCGGCCCGCTACGATCTCGATGTGGAGACGGTTTCGGCTGCGGAAGAGAACGAGTTTTTCCCGCTGCCGCGCTCGTTGCGGCCCGATGCGGCCTAGAGCACTTTCGCTTCTGAGAATCGGAAGCGGGCTCTAGAATTTGGATCTGACGCGTTTTCTTGACGCGAACCGGTATCCACTTCGCTCGAAAACGCTTTAGACTGCGAAGTCCGAAATGGGGACACCAGATGGCGGTCTATACCGACGTCGCCGCCGACGAGCTTGCGGATTTCCTGAAGGCCTACGATATCGGGGAAGTGCTGTCCTACAAGGGCATCGCCGAGGGCGTCGAGAATTCCAACTATCTGCTGCACACCACCGCCGGATCGTTCTTCCTGACGCTGTATGAAAAGCGCGTCGCGGTCGGCGACCTGCCGTTTTTTCTCGGCCTGATGGGTCATCTCGCCACGCACGGCATCGTATGCCCGCAGCCGGTCAAGACGCGCGGCGGCGAAACGCTCGGCCGTCTCGCCGGACGACCTGCCGCCATCATCGATTTCCTCGAGGGGGTGTGGCCGCGCAAGCCGACCGTCACCCATTGCGCCGCTACCGGCGAGGCGCTGGCGAAGTTGCACCTTGCCGGCCGCGATTTTACCATGACGCGCGCCAACGCGCTGTCGGTGCGGGACTGGCGGCCGCTGTTCGACCAGGCCGCGCCGTGCGTCGATACCGTGCAGCACGGTCTGCACGATTTTCTCGAGGCCGAGCTCGATCATCTCGAACGGCATTGGCCGGACAATCTGCCGGCCGGCGTCATCCATGCCGACCTGTTTCCGGACAACGTTTTGTTTCTTGGCGACAGGCTGTCGGGGCTGATCGACTTCTATTTCGCGTGCAATGACTTTTTCGCCTACGACATTGCGATCTGCCTCAACGCCTGGTGTTTCGAGCCGGATCATTCCTTCAACGTCACCAAGGCGCGGGCGCTGCTCGGCGCCTACAATCGCGAACGCGTGCTGTCCGATGCCGAACAGGCGGCGTTGCCACTGCTGGCGCGCGGCGCCGCGCTGCGGTTTCTGCTGACGCGGCTGGTCGATTATCTCAACGTGCCCGCCGGCGCGCTGGTGAAGCCGAAGAATCCGCTCGAATACGTCCGCAAGCTGCGCTTTCAGCAAAGTATCGGCAGCATTCGCGACTACGGTGTCGTGGCACCGGGGACGGTGGCGTGAATTCGTCCACGCTTCCCCATGTCACGATTTTCACGGACGGCGCCTGCTCGGGTAACCCCGGTCCCGGCGGCTGGGGCGCGATCCTGCGGTTCGGCGACGTCGAGAAGGAATTGAAGGGCGGCGAGCCGCACACCACCAACAACCGGATGGAGCTGTTGGCGGCTATCTCGGCGCTGGAGGCGTTGAAGCGCCCGGCGCTGGTCGATCTCACCACCGACAGCCAGTATGTGCGGCAAGGCATCACGAGCTGGATTCACAACTGGAAGCGCAATGGCTGGCGAACCGCCGACAAAAAGCCGGTGAAGAACGCTGACCTGTGGCAGCGGCTCGACGACGCGCTGAAGCCTCATGACGTGCGCTGGCACTGGATCAAGGGTCACGCCGGCCATGACGAGAACGAGCGCGCTGATCAACTCGCGCGCGAAGGCGTGGCGATGGCGCGGCTGAAGTGACTTTCCCTCTCCCCTTGCGGGAGAGGGTGGCGAGCATTGTGAGATGTGAGCCGGGTGAGGGGAGGGTGAGGACGAATGCGCCTCTTACCTACCTCCGCTTCGCTCAGGCACCCTCTCCCGCACGGGGAGAGGGAAAGAGCGCTCGGCCATCAGCGTCAATCGGCTCAAAGCTGCCCCAACAGCGTGTCACCGCCGGAGACCTCGACCTTGCCGGGCGAGTCCTCAACGTTCAGCTTTTTCACCACGCCATCCTCGACCAGCATGGAATAGCGTTTCGAGCGGATGCCGAGACCCTTCTCGGAGCCGTCGAACGTCATGTCGAGCGCCCTGGCGAACTCGGCGTTGCCGTCGGCGAGAAATACCGCCTCGTTGCGCTGGTCGGTGTCGCGCTTCCAGGCGTTCAGGACGAACACGTCGTTGACGGAGACGATGGCGATATTGTCCACGCCCTTGTCCTTGATGGCGCGGGCGCTGGCGAAAATGCTCGGAAGATGCTGCTTGTGGCAGGTGCCGGTATAGGCGCCGGGCACCGCGAACAACGCCACCTTTTTACCCTTGAAGATATCGGCGGTGGTTTTGGTCTGAACCCCGTCCTCGGTCATGATGCGGAACGTCGCCTCGGGCAGGCGGTCGCCAACTTTGATGGTCATCGTCGTATCTCCTTGGAATGTAGCATGTATGTAGACCGGGAGGGCATCGGCACAATATGACGCGGATGCGAAACGGCAATGGGGGGCCGTTCAACGTAGCGTCATTAACGCGTTTTCGGGCGAAGCAGAACGCGCGACAAAACAAAGCAGCTATCCGGCGAACCCGCCCGCGTCGAGAAAGGACTGTTCCTCAGCGCTCGTCATGCGCCCAAGCAACGCGTTGCGATGGGGGAAGCGGCCGAACCGGCGGATGATGTCGGCATGCACTTCCGCGAATTTGAGATTTTCCGGCCGGCCGCGGCTGCGAAACAGCGCGACGCAGCGGTCCTGGTCGGCAAGTCGTTCGGAATGCATGAACGGCATATACAGGAATTCGATGAGGTCCGGCGCGATGCGCGCGTCGGCTCCGCGACCGATGGCGCGCGCGGCGACGGCCAGCGCCTGATCGTCCGTCGAAAAGGTTCTGGCGTCGCCGCGGAACATGTTGCGCGGAAACTGATCGAGCACGATGACGAGCGCCAGCGCGCCGTCGTCGGTCGCCTCCCACGCGGCGAGTTCGCCGGCGCGTGCCGCCTCCCAAAGCTTCAGAAAGCGGCGACGCACCTCGGCGTCGAACGCCTCGTCCTTGGTGTACCATTTGGCCATGCCGGCCGTACGCCAGAAGGCGAGGACGTCGGCGGGAGAGGGGATGGAAGCGGGCCGATTACCGGAATTCATCACACAATACTTTCTATCGCCGTCCCCGCGTATGGGGATCCATAACCCTTGTCGTCGATGGAGATGAAAGGGGTCGACGTCATCAACCGAAATCAGAATCCCGTCGCATGGGGCCCGCCTCGCGTGCGAACCGAACCTGGCCTGGACCAATTCAGGAGAGGCATCACGCTGCCGTTTTGCTCTCCTCGCGCAGTTCGCGGCGGAGAATCTTGCCGACATTGGTCTTCGGCAGCGAGTCGCGAAATTCGATTTGCCTCGGCACCTTGTAGCTCGTCAGTTCCGTGCGCACGAACTTGATGATGTCATCGGATGTGAGATTCGGGTCCTTCCGGACCACGAAAGCCTTCACCGCCTCGCCCGACTTCCTGTCCTTGACGCCGACCACGGCGCATTCCAGCACGCCCGGATGGCTCGCGATCACCTCCTCGACCTCGTTCGGATAGACGTTGAAGCCGGAGACCAGGATCATGTCCTTCTTGCGGTCGACGATTTTTGTGTAGCCATCCGGTGACATCACGCCGATGTCGCCGGTGCGGAAGAAGCCGTCCGCCGTCATCACATTCGCGGTCTCGTCCGGCCTGTTCCAGTACCCTGGCATCACCTGCGGACCCCTGGCGCAGATTTCGCCGGCCTCGCCGAGCGGCACCTCGCGGCCCTCGTCGTCGCGGATGGAGATGCATGTCGAGGGCATGGGTAGACCGATCGAGCCAGTGAACTTGTCGCGGTCGGCGGGGTTGCATGTCAACGTCGGCGAGGTTTCCGAAAGGCCGTAGCCTTCCAGCAACGGGCATCCAGTCATTGTCAGCCACCTCTCCGCGACTGTCTTCTGGACCGCCATGCCGCCGCCGATCGAGGCTTTGAGCTTTGAGAAATCGACCTTGTCGAAACCGGGCGCGTTGAGAAGGGCGTTGTAAAGCGTGTTCACCGCCGGGAAGCAGTTGATCTGATACTTCATCAGTTCCTTGACCGTGCCGGGCACGTCGCGGGGATTTGGAATCAGCAGATTGACGCCCCCTGCGCGCATCGCGAGCATGAAGCACGCCGTCAGCGCGAAAATGTGATAGAGCGGCAGCGCGCAGACGATGAAGAGCTGATCGACCACCGGCGGCTTCTTCAGCGCCGGTTGCAGCCAGGCGTCGTTCTGCAGCATGTTGGCGAGAATGTTGCGATGAAGCAGCGTCGCGCCTTTCGAAACGCCGGTGGTGCCGCCGGTATATTGCAGGAAGGCGACGTCGTCGGGCACGAGGTTCGGTTTGGCCAGCGTCATGCCGCGTCCTGCGGCGAGGGCGTCGTTGAACCTGACCGCACCCGGGATCGATGACGGCGGCACCATCTTCTTGACGTGGCGCACCACGAAATTGACGATCACGCCCTTGAGGCCCAGCATGTCGCCCAGGCTGCCGACGATGACGTGCCTGACGGCGGTTTTGCCGATCGCCTGCTGCACCGTCTGTGCGAAATTCTCCAGCACGATGATCGCTTCCGCGCCGGAATCCTTGAGCTGATGCTCGAGCTCGTGCGGCGTGTAAAGCGGGTTGACGTTGACCACGGCATAACCGGCGCGCAGCACGGCCACCGTCGAGACCGGATATTGCAGCACGTTCGGCATCATCAGCGCGACGCGCGCGCCCTTTTTCAGTCCCCTGCCTTGCAGCCAGGCGCCGAGCGCCAGTGACGCCTCATCGAGTTCGCGATAGCTGATCGCCTTGTCCATGCAGATGAACGCCTTGCGATCGCGAAATTTGGCGAAGCTCTCCTCAAGCAGTTCGATCAGCGAGGCGTATTGCGACGCGTCGATGTCGGCAGGCACGCCTGCGGGATATTGGCTGAGCCAGATGCGATCCATGCGACTCCCCGGGTCATCCCGCTTTCAAGCGAGGAAGGTCTTGTTCAGGGAGTATTGAGCAAGGCGGTTGTCCAAGGCAAGCGACTGTGCCGCCGCGCGCTATTGCCTGGATTCGCCCTTGGCGTTTTCCGCCGGCTTCGACTTGGCGGCTGCACCGGCCGCAGCCTGCTTGGCGCGGGCACTTTTGGCGTTCGGTTTTTTGGCGTTCGCGGCTTTGGCGCCGTCCCCCTCGGCTGCGGATGGCTTCGCGGCGGCGCCGGGTTTGATCGTCACCGAGACACGGTGTTTGGATTTTGGATCAGTACCGGCTTCGGATTTGGCCGCAGGTGAGCCGTTGGGCTTGCCGTGGGCGATCTTGCTGCGCTTGGCGGCTTTCGGCGGAGCGTCGCGCGCGGCATCGGCTTCCGCGGCTGCGGCGATCGCCGCGCCGGTCCGTGTCGGTCCGGTATAGACGATGATCGGGTCTGACGGGGCAGGCGCAGCAGCTATCATGTCCGCCGGACGCAACGCCGGCGGCTGCACGCCGGTCGCCAAAAACGACATCACGGAGGCGCCCGTTGTCGTCGTGTTGGCCGCAACATCGTCGTCCTCGTCGCTGGCGGGATGCTTGCGCTTGGGGCCGCACATCTCGTCGCGCAGATTCGGAGGCGTCGCCGCGATCGGCGCCAGATTGTCGACCGTGCCGAGCGCCGGACGCAGCCAAGACAGCGTATTGTTGGCGAAGCCGCGCTCCAGCATCTGCGCGGCGCGCACCGCACGCATCGTGCCGGACGACGCGCCGAGCACCACCGCGATCAGGCGTTTGCCATTCTGCGTGGCCGAGCCGACCAGATTGTAGCCGGACGCGCAGATAAAGCCGGTCTTGAAGCCGTCGGCGCCAGGAAAGCGTCCGATCAGCTTGTTGAAATTTTGCGTCACCCTGTGGCCGTAGCGGATCGAGGGAATGTGAACGAAATATTCGTACTCCGGAAGATCGTGAATGATCGCGCGCGCGAGAATGGCGAGATCGCGGGCCGAGGTGATCTGGCCGTCTGCCGGCAGCCCGTTCGGGTTCACATAACTCGTCTGAGTCATGCCGAGCCGCTGCGCCGCGGCGTTCATTTCGGCCGAGAAACCGTCGATCGAACCGCCGACGCCTTCCGCCAGCACCACGGCCATGTCGTTCGCCGATTTCACCAGCATCATCTTCAGCGCGTTGTCGACGGTCACCTGCGTGCCAGGCCGGAAGCCCATCTTCGAAGGGGACTGGGCGGCCGCGGTCGGCGATACCGTGAACAGCGTATCGAGGGTGATGCGTCCCTGCTTGACCGCCATCAGCGTGACATAGGCAGTCATAAGCTTGGTGAGGGAGGCCGGATACCAGGGGTAGGTCGCGTTCTCCGCCTCCAGCACTTTTCCGGTATCGGCTTCGATCAACAGATGCGCTTCGGTGGCGTGCGCCGCGCGCACCGGCGCGACCGTGATGATCAATCCGCTCACAAGCATCATCCAGACCGGCAACGATGTGCGAGCTCGGGCGATGGATTTGCGAAGCAGGAGGATGAGAAAATGCACGGTCGTTCCGGTCCTTTGAGACCCGCCTTTGGCAAGGAGGCCTGCTTCGAGCATTTTCCGGCTAAGTGGCGTGGTTAGCCGTAAGAAAATGCTCTCATTAGTAACTGCGCGTATTCTGATCGCAAAACCGGTATCCACTTTTGCGGAATACGCGCTGGGTTTCAAGCATGTCCGGCGCCGTCGATTGCGGCTCTCCAACCTATACCGGCTCAGCGAGCCAGAACAGTGGCCCCTGCCTAATTCCCCGACGAAAGGGGCCGAATTTCGACGCTCGGGGAACCGTCCGGAATCATGAATTGTGCTTTCGCGAGCTGGGCGAAATGGCCGCCGCTCGCCACGAGTTCTTCAAAGGTTCCGTTTTCGATCACGCGTCCGTTCTCGAAAACCAGAATGCGCGTGGCGTTGCGGATGGTGGACAGCCGGTGCGCGATGACGAAGGTGGTGCGGCCCTTCATCACCTCGTCGAGCGCGGCATTGACCTTGGCCTCGGTCACGGCGTCCAGCGCGGAGGTCGCCTCGTCGAGGATCAGGATCGGCGGATCCTTGAGCAGCGCGCGGGCGATCGACAGCCGCTGCCGCTCGCCGCCGGACAGCATGCGTCCGCGCTCTCCCGCATGGGTGTCGAATTTTTTCTCGCCGCGTTCGATGAACTCCAGCGCCTGCGCGCGTTCGGCAGCTAACCGCATGTCCTGTTCGGACGCATCCGGCTTGCCGACGCGCAGGTTCTCCGCGATCGAGCGGTCGAACAATAGCGGCTCCTGAAACACCACGCCGATATTTCGGCGCAACGCGGCCAGCGTGAGGCGGCGAATGTCCATGCCGTCGATCTTGATGACGCCGGATTGCGGATCGAAAGCGCGATGCAGCAGAGCGACGGCGGTCGACTTGCCTGCGCCTGTCGGGCCGACCAGCGCAATGGTCTGGCCCGGCAATGCAACAAAGGACAGGTGCTCCACCGCGGGCCGCTTGCCATCATAGGAAAACGACACGTCGTCGAATTCGACGAGCCCCTGCAATCGTCCGGCGTCGACGGCGTCGGGATGGTCGCGCACCGCCGGAACGGCGTCGAGCACGTCGAAGAACTCCTTCAGCCGCGGTGCTTCCATGAAAACGCTGTTGATGAAGGAAACGACCTGTTCGAGCCGCTGGATCAGCATGGTGGCGAAGCTGACGAACATCACGATCTCGCCGACCGACGTCATTCCTCGCTGGTTCAGCACGATGCCGACGGCGAAGATCGCCAGGATGGTGATCGTGGTCGAGGCGCGCGTCATCACGGTGACGATGGCCCACCACGACAGCACCGGCATCTGCGCCGCCAGCAATTTGTCGGCGACGAAGCGCAGGCCCTGGACCTCGGCATCGACGCGCACGAAGCTCTGCACCAGCGCGACATTGCCGAGCGCGTCTGAAGCGCGCGCGGAGAGATCGCTGAAATGCGTCTCTACCTCGTTCTGCATGTCGAAGGTTCTGCGAACCACCAGCGTCGTCAGCATCGTGAACACGATGCAGAGCGCAAACAAGACGATCGCCATCCGCCAGTTGATGGTGAGGGACAGCGGCAGCAGCACCACCAGCGACATGATCGCGGCGAAATGCTCGCGGAAAAATCCGAGCCACAGCCGCCACAGCGCGTCGGTGCCCTGCAGCATCACCTTCATCAGCCGGCCGGAATGAGTGCCGGCATGATAGGTCAGCGGCAACTGCAGGATGTGCTCGAAATAGTCCGTCAGCACGGCCTGCCGCTGACGATGCGAAAGACGGTCGGCCTGCAAGGCCACGATCACCCCGCACAGGATGGTGAACAGGCCGAACGCCACCCAAACCGCCAGCAGCGGCCACGGCGACGTCGAAGTCGTTCCGAAAGGGCCGGCGGCGGGATTGCCGGAAAGGACGTCGACGATGCGGCCGAACAGCACCGGTTCGGCGAACTGCGCGCCGGCCAAAAGAAGATTGGCCGCGGCAAGGATCCAGCCAAGCCGCGCTTCCTTGCCGAGCGATTCAAGAACGCGCGTATAAAGGCGGACCATCGACATCGGACAATGCTCTGGCGGATTGCAACGCGGCACCCGGCAACGCGAAGGGGGATGCGCCGGAGGGAAGAGACCGCGGCATTCTAATCAGGGATCGGGGGTGGGATATAGCGGCTTCTGCCGGTGTTATTCGGCCTGCGTGATCTTGCGGTCGCCGGCTGGCGGCAGAAAACTGTCGTCGAAGATATCCGCGGCCGTCGGACGATGGCGGAATTTGAAATCTTCGGCGATCTGGCCGAGCGAGGTCTCGAACCGGACCGGGTCGATCGCCCCGATGCCGCTGTGCTTGACCTCGCTGGTCAGAACGTTGTCGCTCAGCACCGCGTTCAGCCGCTCCAGTTCGACCGCGCGTGATCCGTTGTCCATCTGGGTCAGCACATCGTCGACCGCCTGCTCGGGCGCCTTGATGGTGAGACGCAAACCGGCAATCACCGCGCGCACGAACGCCCTGACCGCTTTCGGCTTCTCGGCGGCGAATTCCGGATTGACGATCAGAACCTTGCCGTAGGCGGCGCAGCCATAGTCGGCAAATCGCAGCACGGACAGATCGTCGGCCGGAATACCGCGATTGCGCAGGTCGACCGCCGAGAGGTACGACAGTCCGGATATGGCGTCGAGCTGGCCTGCCGAGAGCATGGGCTCGCGAACGGCGGGACCGACCTGAGCCAGTTTCACCGTTTTGAGCGGCAATTTGTTTCGCCGGGCGAGCGCGGGCCACAGCCTTATCGACAGGTCGCCGTCGGCGACGCCGATCGTCTTGCCCTCGACATCGGCAAGCTTGTCGATGCCCCGGCTTTTGCGCGCGATGAAGGCATAGCCCGCCTTGTCGAACAGGACGAACACCGCCTTCACCGGCGGCGCGCCGGGCTCGTCGCGAAAACGGATCAGTGCATTGATGTCGGCAAGCGCCAGTTGACTCGTGCCGACCGCGACGCGCGCAATGGCGTCGGCCGTGTCGGTGGCGGCGGTCGTCGTGACATTCAGGCCTTCGGCGCGGAACAGGCCTCGGGTCGTTGCCAGCACGATCGGGGCGACGGCGGCGTCGATCGGGCGATCGAGCGACAACTCGATCTGGGTGGGCGCGACGGCTTGGGCGCGGTCTTCCGCGATGCCGGAGCGCGCGACACCGACCGTGCTCAGGAGCAACAGCAGGACAAACCAGAGAGGGCGCAGCGAACGGGCTTGCATGGGCGTTGGAGCAATCGGCCGGATTGCGGAGGTTTGCGCAAACGCCCGCAGGTTTCGAAGCAAAGAGTCTAGCAGAGATAATCTGAATACGCGATGACCGCGCAATTTGCCGCAGCCCGTCAGACTTGCATTTGGACTCTGGAACTCGATGTGAATCGGGAAGTTAACTCCAGAATGGCCTTAACAGGCCAGGAATATCAGCAGAGGGATAGCCAGATGTTGACGCGCAGAAACTTCAAATCGAGCGGCCGAGGCGTCGTTTTGGCGACGGTTGCGGCGATGGCTCTGACGGCGGCCGGCCCATCTTTCGCCGGGTCCACCGCTCCGGTTTCCAGCGGAATCTCGGCGACCGGATCCTCCAGCGAAGTGACGGATTTCAGCGCGGCGCGCCGCCACCATCGGCATTATCGGCGCGGCGGAGATGCTGCGGCGGCGGCTGCGTTCGCCGGCATCATCGGCACCGTCGGCGCCATCGCCGCCAGCCAGGCGCGTCGTGACGCCTATTATGACTACGGCCCGGGGTATTATGGCCCCCGATACTATGGCCCGCCGCGCGGCTATTACTACGGCGGACCCCGATACTACGTCCCCTATTGAGGATTTAGGCGAGATATCAAGAGAACACGACGGACGCCGGCTGCGATCGCGGCCGGCGTCGTTTTGATTCCCGGCGTTAATATAGCGGCCATGTGTGTCCGCTAGCGTGGCCGGCATGAGTGATTCGCTGGAGCGGCTTTATCAGGCGGTGATCGCGGCGCGGGATTTCGATCCCGCCACCTCGCGAACCGCACGGCTGTTTCAGCGCGGTCCCGCCAAGATGGCCAAGAAAGTCGCGGAGGAGGCCGTCGAAGTTGCGATCGATGCGGTCGGTGGCAAACCCGATGCGGTGATCCGCGAAAGCGCTGATCTGTTCTATAATCTCGCCGTGCTGTGGGCCGCGACCGGAATCCGTCCTGAAGACGTGTGGGCCGAGATGGACCGCCGCGAGCGGTTATTCGGTATCGCCGAGAAGCTGCCGAAAACCGCGGCTAAACCGCTCAAGCCTTCCGCCAGATCGGCGAGGGAGCGGGTTGTCGCGCTCGAGGCCCATCGGTTGCGCAAACGCCGCTGAAATCCTCGGCCCGACCATGGACAAATCCACTGCGCAGTGGTTGATCGCGCCATGCTGAGACAGACCTATGACTGGTGCATTGCCGCCGCCGACAAGCCTTACGCGTTATGGATACTGGGAGCCGTGGCTTTCGCCGAAAGCTCGTTCTTTCCCGTGCCGCCCGACATCATGCTGCTGCCGATGTCGCTGGCGCGGCCGCAACGCGCCTGGCTGTTCGCGACGCTCTGCACCGTCGCCTCGGTTGCCGGCGGCGTGCTCGGCTATGCGATCGGCGCGCTGCTTTACGACTCGCTGGGGCAGTGGCTCATTCAACTCTATGGCCTGGGCGACAAGGTGGAGGCATTCCGCGAGTCGTATGCGCAATGGGGAGCCTGGATCATCATCGGCAAGGGCCTGACGCCGATCCCCTACAAGCTCGTTACCATCACCTCAGGCTTCGCTGGATACAATCTGTGGCTGTTTATCCTGTGTTCGATCGTCGCCCGCGGCGGCCGCTTTTTTATCGTCGCGGTTCTGCTCAATCGCTACGGCGACGTCATCCGGCGTGAGATCGAGAAGCGGCTCGGCCTGTGGGTGGCGCTCGGCGCGGCCGTGATCGTCCTCGGGTTTGTGATCGCGTTTCGCCTGCTCTAGGTGTTTAGCCCCCGGCATTGAGGGGAAACAACTGGCTTTTCGGCGCTGATCTTGATGGCTTCGTTTTTTGCGCGTGTTCTTCACGCGAGCCGATCTCCATCCTCGGGCCAAGCCCGAGGACATGCTTCGCTCGAAAACGCTATAGCGATGCGTTCGACGGTATCGCCTTGCGCTTAGTGCGCCAACGACGCCTGAATCAGTTCGATCGCGTCAGGGCTGTCCCATTCCGCCGGCCCGGACATGTTGCCGATTTCGCATCCCTGGCCGTCGATCAGCACCGAAGTGGGCATGCCCACCGCTAGGCCGATTCCTTTAAGTTGTTGAAATGCTTCTGCCTTATCGTCGTGGAAATTGCCGAGACGGGTCAGGTTGGCGTCTCTCAGAAACGCCTTCGGCTTGTCGGCGTCGCGGGTGTCGATGTTGATGGCGACGACGGCGAATTTATCGCTGCCGAGCTTGCCTTCGAGCTTGTCCAGTGCGGGCATCTCCTTGCGGCAGGGCACGCACCAGGTCGCCCACAGGTTCAGGAGAACGGTTTTTCCCTTCCAGTCCGAAAGCTTCTTGGGCTGACCGTTGCCGTCCGTGAAGGCCAGGTCTGGTATCTGGCGCGGCTTCGACGCCATCGTCAGGGCGGCCACTTCGCCGATGGCGCGGTGGGAGAGCTTCCTGGACAGTTCCAGGGAGGCGCCACACGGCATGCCAGCGCTTGCCACAGATCTCGCGTATTTCAGGTGCCCGGCTCCCAGAAGCGTGGCCGTGACTCCGGCAACGAGGGCGACCGCGACCAGCGGGCCCACGGGGAGCCTGCTCTGGGTGCGGCGGGACGGCGGGGTGGTTCCAGTCATATCGTTTGTCATCCTGTACAAGATGCGGGTATGCAGGCTTCGGCTTTATAGCGTTTTCCAGCGAAGCGGACTCCAGTTCGCGTGAAGAGAACGCGTCAAATCAAGAACCTGGATTCTTTCACCGTTTCGGTGAAAGGGTGAAAGAACCCAGATCGCTGGAACGAACCGGGTGGATCGGTCGTCCGGCAGGCATGAAATGAGCGGCGCGGCATTGAGAAACAACATGAGCAACAAGATGTGGGGCGGCCGGTTCGGCGAAGGTCCCGACGCGATCATGGAAGAAATCAACGTCTCGATTGACGTCGATCGCCATCTTTACGCCCAGGACATCGCCGCGTCCAAGGTCCATGCTGCCATGCTTGCCGCTCAAGGCATCATCACGGCGGATGATGCAAAAAACATAGGCAGGGGTCTAGACACGATTTTGTCAGAGATTCGCAAGGGCTCGTTTGACTTCAAACGGGCTCTTGAGGACATTCACATGAATGTCGAGGGGCGGCTTGCAGAATTGATCGGCGCCGCCGCCGGGCGGTTGCACACGGCGCGTTCGCGCAACGATCAGGTTGCGACCGATTTCCGTCTCTACGTCCGCGATGTCATCGACGAGACCGACGCGGCGCTCGCGGCCTTTCAGTACGTTCTGGCGACGCGCGCGCTGGAGCATGCCGCAACGGTGATGCCGGGCTTCACGCACTTGCAGACCGCGCAGCCGGTGACCTTCGGCCATCATCTGATGGCCTATGTGGAGATGGCGGCGCGTGACCGCGGCCGCCTTGCAGATGCCCGCAAACGCCTGAACGAGAGCCCGCTCGGGGCGGCGGCGCTGGCGGGCACATCCTTTCCGATCGATCGCGGCGCCACCGCGAAGGGACTCGGTTTCGATCGCCCGATGGCAAATTCGCTCGATGCGGTGTCCGATCGCGACTTCGTGCTGGAGACGCTCTCGGCCGCGGCGATCGCGTCGACCCATCTGTCGCGCTTCGCCGAGGAGATCGTGATCTGGACTTCGCCGCTGGTCGGCCTTGTGCGACTGTCGGACAAGTTCACCACGGGCTCCTCGATCATGCCGCAGAAGCGCAATCCGGACGCCGCCGAACTGGTGCGCGCCAAGACCGGCCGTGTCGTCGGGGCGCTCACGGCGCTGCTGATCGTGATGAAGGGACTGCCGCTGGCCTATCAAAAGGACATGCAGGAGGACAAGCAGGGCGCGATGGAAGCGTTCGGCGCGCTTTCGCTCGCGATCCGCGCCATGACCGGCATGGTCGCCGACCTCGTGCCGGATGAAGCGCGGATGAAAACCGCCGCCGGTGATGGTTATGCCACAGCGACCGATCTCGCGGACTGGCTGGTGCGGACGCTGAAGATGCCATTCCGCGATGCGCATCATGTCACCGGCCGCATCGTCGCGGCTGCCTCGAAGCAGGGCCTGGCGCTGCATGAGCTGCCGCTGTCCGCGATGCAGGCGATCGAGCCGCGCATCACGCGCGATGCGCTTGCGATGCTGTCCGTCGAAGCGTCGGTGAAAAGCCGCACGAGCTATGGCGGGACCGCGCCGAAAAACGTCAGCGCGCAGGCAAAGGCCTGGCTCAAGCGGCTGGAAAAAGAGCGGAAATCGGGCTGATCTGAAACATTCGCTTGAATTTTCCGGACATCCGGGTCTCGCCAGAGCCGGGCATTCTTTGTATGGTGCCGCCGATTGGGGATATCGCCGTGAACAGCACTTCAAGCTCGGTGTCCACGAGATGGGCGCTGATTTTCCTGACGGCAGCGACGCTGGCGCTGGCCGGTTGCGGGCGCAAGGGCGGTCTCGATCTGCCGCCGACGGCGTCGGAACAGTCGCGTGCCACGGCGGCAGCCGATGACAGCGCGCGCGAGGCGGCGGCCAAGGGCAGCCTGTTCGATCCTTCCTACGGCATGAACAATGGTCCGGCGGCTTCCAAGGGCACCAGGAAATCCTTCATTCTCGATCCGCTGCTCGACAGCCACTGAGACGGCTGGTGGCCCGATTCTGACATTTGCGTCCCGTTGCAGAGAACGTCTTTGCAAAAATGTCAGAATCGAAGGACCACTAGAAATAATTTGCGAGTGTCCTTTCGAATCCGAAGTTCGCTACGAAGGGTGCTGCATAATGAGGCGAACTTCGGATTCGGGACGCTCGTTCCATGCGCCACTTTGATTACCGCGACGGCGTGCTGCACGCCGAGGGCGTCAACCTATCGACGCTGGCTGACGCCGTCGGCACGCCGTTCTATTGTTATTCGACCGCAACGCTGGAGCGGCACTACCGCGTGTTTGCCGATGCCTTCGCAGGCGTCGACCACCTGATCTGCTATGCCATGAAGGCAAACTCCAATCAGTCGGTGCTGCGGACGCTGGCGAAGCTCGGGGCAGGGGCGGATGTAGTGTCCGGCGGCGAACTCAAGCGCGCGCTGGCGGCAGGAATTCCGCCAGGCAAGATCCTGTTCTCGGGCGTCGGCAAGACCGAAGCCGAATTGCGCGCGGCGCTTGATGCAGACCTTCTCTGCATCAACGTGGAATCCGAGCCCGAACTCGAACTGCTGTCCAGGCTTGCATCCGAAACCGGGCGTACGGCGCGCATCTCGCTGCGTGTCAATCCCGACGTCGACTCCGGCACGCATGCCAAGATTTCGACCGGCAAGTCGGAGAACAAGTTCGGCATTCCGATCGTACAGGCGCGCGCGGTCTATGCCCGAGCGGCAAAGCTGCCGGGCATCGCGATCACCGGCGTCGACATGCATATCGGCAGCCAGATCACCGACCTTGGCCCGATGGAGGCGGCCTTCCGTCTGCTCGCGGATTTCGTCGTTGCGTTGCGCGCCGACGGCCACACGATCAGCCACGTCGATTTCGGCGGTGGTCTCGGCATCCCCTATTACGAGGACCGTGCCGCTCCGCCCGAGCCGCGCGCCTATGCCGACATGGTCAGGCGCGTGACGCGCAATCTCGGCTGCACGCTGGTGTTCGAGCCGGGCCGCATGATCGTCGGCAACGCGGGCATTCTGGTGACGCGCGTGATCTACGTGAAGCGCGGTGGCGCGCGGAATTTCGTCATCATCGACGCCGCCATGAATGACCTGATCCGTCCGACATTGTATGAGGCCTATCACCAGATCATGCCGGTGCGCGCGGCGTCGAAAGACGCCGCGGTGATGGTTGCCGACGTCGTGGGTCCGGTCTGCGAGACAGGCGACTTCCTGGCGCTCGAGCGCAACCTGCCGGAGCCGCAAGCCGGCGATCTTTTCGCGATCATGACCGCCGGCGCGTACGGTGCGGTGCAATCGGGGACCTACAATACCCGCGCGCTGATCCCCGAGGTGCTGGTCAAGGACGACCAGTATGCGGTGGTCCGCCCGCGCATCGAGGTCGAGCAACTGATTGCGATGGATGCGGTCGCGCCTTGGCTGTGATCGCCCCCTTCAGGTGCCGTGTTCACCATCTGCGGCTCAGTGCGCTGCACTATGAAAAGTCGCATTCGCAATGCAAAATCCGGCGCGTCTGTTGCCGGGTTGAACCGTTGCACGACAAACATCTATTTGATATGGGTGTGCCCGCCGCTCCCCTTAGGCACGCAAAACGGGCTATAGTGGGGCTGTTCCAGGATCGATGATCTGGGGGGTGCCGCCGCCATCGATCCTTACAGTTCGTCCGGGGTATTCCCGGGTTTCTTTGGCTCCTCTACCGCTGGGAGTACTTCAGTAATGACCTCTGGGAGTGATACAGTGCATTCAAACCGGACCAACGCCATTCTCGGCGCGCTGCTGGGAACGTTGTTGTTTGTTCAAACGGTCCGCATCATCGACGAGTCGTTCAGCGGGCCGGAGAAACCGCACGCTGAGGCTGCCCAAAAAGCGAACGTGAAGGAAGCGGCCGCCGCGCCGGCAGCCGCCGCTGCCGATCCGGCGGCGTTCAATAAGTTGCTCGCCAGCGCTTCCGCCGAGCGTGGTGCCGGCCTCGTCAAGCAGTGCCAGATCTGCCACAACACCGAGGAAGGCAAGGGGCCCAAGATCGGTCCTGATCTCTATGGTGTGGTGAATCGGCCGGTCGCTTCGATGCCGGGCTTCAACTACTCCGCCGCCTTGAAGGCCAAGGGTGGTAATTGGACCTTCGCCGAACTCGACAAATGGATAGAAGATCCGCGTGCCTACGTTAAGGGCACGTCGATGAGCTTCGCCGGCTTGAAGAGCGAGAGCAAGCGCGCTGATCTGGTTGCCTATCTCAATACGCTCTCAAAGAGCCCGGCGCCGCTGCCGAAGTAAGAAGGCATAGGCCTCCGAAAGGAAGCTGATGCCTACAGCAGGAACGTCTTGCTGCATTCGATTGTGTCACGAACCCATGGCGCTCGCGAGCATCCGCTCGCGTTCGCCCCATGGGGCACTCCGGTTCAGGATCGGCCAAAGAGCCAGAGCGGCGGCCAGGCCGTTCACCCGGCGAGCCGTTTATCGCGCGAACTGTTCACCGCGAATGGTTGCCTCGCGATCCGCGACGATTGGTCGACCGCTCTGTGAATGGCCGCGTCTGTTCGGTCCCCTGCGCCGACCTGCATTTCAGCGGTGCTATCGTCGGACCACTGCGAACGTCTCATCGCCCTGTTTCCGAGCGGCATTCGCCCGGCGGGCGTAACGGCGTCCAGCAACTGTCCACATGACCTGTCGTATGGCCTTGCCATTCGGATGCCATCGGACGCCTCTGTGGTTACGTTAGCGCGGGCGATGTGGTCGGCCTGCTTTTGCTGCACTGCAAGCAAGAGAAGTTCCCATCCCTAACGAACCGACCGCTTCAATCGGCTCTGCCGCGCGGCCTCATTCCGCCAGGCCAGATGTGTCGGTTGGATCCAGAGGCCTTCGCTGGCTGACGCTGGGCCGGATGGGCGGCAATCGTTGAATGCGCGGGGGAGGTCACCAGCCGTGGACCGGCAAGCCGGCGTTTCCGCTCGAATCTCTGTAGCGGCCGACGGAGGCGGCCCGCGTCATCCCGAATTGATGTGAAAGGATGGTCTGACCATCACCACATGTTGAGCACGGTGCGCGCCTCGTCGGACATGCGGCTGGGGTCCCACGCTGGCTCCCATACGATCGCGACCTTGGCGCCCTGCACGCCAGATACGCTTTTGACCGCGTTCTCTATCTGGCCAGGCAGTTCCGCCGCCGACGGGCAATTTGGTGACGTCAGCGTCATCTCGATATTGACCGTACGGTCGTCGTCGATCACGATTTTGTAAATCAGACCGAGTTCGTAGAGGTCGGCCGGAATTTCCGGATCGTAGACGGTCTTGAGCGCGCCAACGATATCCTCTCCCATGCGCGCCATTTCGTCCGCCGGGACGCTCGACGACGAATCTGTCGCGTCGGCGGCGTCCGCGCTATCCGAGGGAATGCTTACGGCTCCAGCTAGGTTCGCCTCGTCGGTCATACCAATACTCCTGCGCTTTGGCGAACGGGCCGCACTCAGGTTGGCCCGTGTGGTCTGTATGAGTGCGGATTCTGATTTGTCTTCCGCTCGAACGTCGTCAAGCGTTCGCCAATGCAGCCTTCGGTTTTAGGCAGCGTCTTGCTTTACATAGCGCAATTGCAGGCCTTCTCCAAGCGTCAACAGGGTCAACCGAAGGACGCCTGGATTGGCCCTGAGACAGATTGGCCCTGAGACGCGCACGCGACCGAGGTGCACCGCGTGCTTCTGGATCTGACCCGCGATTATCTATGTGGGTTGATGCGGTAAGTTCCCGGAGACGATCGGAAAGTTTCGATCAGCCAGGACTTACCGGTTTGAGTAATTCTAGCGGGACATGGTTTTCCGAAGCGCGTTCCGCTCTCATGTGGCGAATTTTGGCCCGTTTTCAGGGCGAATTGCCGCTCCCGTCCCCAACTGCCTGCTCGGAATGGAGTTGACGCGATCGTTGTTACCGTGGTAGATTCTGACTACACCAATTTAGCATGGTTGGATCGTTGGACTAAGATACGCAACCGCCTTTCATGAGTGAGAAATCGGCGGAACGAGTTCGCATCGCGGGTATTGTTATTGATGTGGGGAGTGCGTAGTCCCAACCAGAGGAGCCCTTCATGTGCGACTACAGTCTGCATCACGTAGCGTCGCGGCCTGCCAAGGTCGCCGATAAGCTGGTTACGATGGAGCTTGCAAAATCAAACGTGCGCGGCTTTGCGGCCGTTGGCGAGCTCGGCCCCAAGCTTGTGATTCATGACAGCCCGCCCGAGTTGGCGGTCTGCCTGCTTCCCGGAACGGAACTCGCCTTTGACGAGAACGTTCAGTACGAATGCCCCCGGAGCTTCCTTGGCATAAAGTTCTCGGGCAAGGCTCGTGTCGATCACAAGGTCGCGAGCTTCCGGAAGGTGGATGTGGACAATCCGCACGTTCAGCACGATGCGCTGGAGTTTCCGAACGGGCAGGTTCTGAAGATTACGCAGCTCGTAAGTGGTCAGACCGCCACCGTGTTGCAGTTGCCCGCCAATGCTCCGCAGGATGACGAGCACGATCACGCGCATGCCGGACATCGGCGCGCTCGCGATTCGCGTCTCGCTCTGAACCGCAGTTCGAGCAAGCAGGGAATGTTCGTGCCGAACCAAGGCGCGGTGATGTTGTGGGATTCGTTCCGCGGCACGGCTATTGACCTGTCAATGGCCCTTGCGGAATCGTTCCAGCGGTTCACTGCTCCCAAGCAGCCCTCTATTCTTGAAGCTGAATTGGCTGCCGGTATGGGCACCGAGGTAAGCTTCCAGGACGGTGTGCCGACTGTAAAGACGCCTCCCGCGCAGAAGCCGGAAGGCAAAGTCAAGGCCAAGTCTGCCTCTGCTGCCTAGCTTAAGCTAAGCTGCTTATTCGTCGACGACCGCGGCCAAACGCGCCAATCTCGGAAACGAGGGCAGCGCGTTCCGCGGTCGACGCGTTTTTGGCTCCAGTAATTATAAAATCCAGGAATTATAAATCTGTCACGTTTGGATGCGGTGCGCCTTCGGACTCAAGGGCGTAGTCGTGTTTTGCGTGAACACGTGAACACTCGCGTAAATCAAATCAGGACCTTTGCCGCTCGCGGGCGAGGGTTCCTTCTGCGGCAGACGAAGCTCCTTCTGCGAACATGACGATGAACCCAGAACATTTTCGGTTCGGATCAGAAGCGAAGTTCTAGGTCGTTGTTTTGGTGCGTTTCTTGGCGCGAGCCGGTAATCCATGCTCGGGTCAAGCCCGAGAACCTGCTTCGCTCGAAAACGCTATGGGTGCAAACCTGAGTCCCCCGGAATCGGCCCGGTACGACCCGAGCGGCAACTCACAAAACAAATCAGTGAAAGTCGTACGTGGGCGAACGCCAAAGGGGCGTTCGCCCGACCGCCTGCCGTGCCGGGGTGCACGCCTCCAGCGTCTCAGACCGGGATCGTCCAGCCGAACAGAAGCGAGGTCTTGCTGCCCATGCCAGCGTCTCATCAAGGTCCGGGAGTTGAGGGGATGCGCGCGCGGGCGCCTTGATCTCCGGGTCAATCCAATTTTCGGCTATTGCGCTGTCGAACACAGCATGTCCTCGAGGTTTGACTCGAGGCGGGATGCCGGCTCACGGGGACGCGCCCAAACCAAAATCCATCGTTTTCCGCTTTGTTTCGATCAGAAGTGGAAAGTGTCCTCGGCGCGTCCTGGCTGGCATCGTCCGCCAATCGCCCGACTCACCAATTATCGACCAATTATCGATTGTCTGCCGCGCCGCGAAAAGCAAGCTGCAGCGCGGAAAGATCTGCGGGTCAGTCGCGCCATTGATGCGAGCAGGTCGCGCCGATTGAAAAACGGACGAAGTTGCTTTCGTTCTCAGTGCAGACTTGCCGTATAGTCGATGATGAATATCGCGAGACGCGCAAATGGAGTTGAAGCGAAACCCGAGGACGCATAGTATAGCGAACTCACTGCTTGGCCTCATTCAATAACATCAACATCCGGGAAAACGCCTTAGAATGCATGCTCTATTGAGAATCGTCGGGGTTATTACCCTGGTCGCCGGACTGGGCTTCATGGGACAGGGCTTCCGGTTTTACAACCTTCCCGCCGATAGCATCCTCGTCAGGCATACCGAATGGGTCTATTACGGCGCGGGGATGGCCGTGGTCGGCTTTTTGCTCATCATCTTCTCGCGGCCCTCTGAGGAGCCGTAGAACTTGGAACGTCGCGCAGGCAGGTCGATGGCATCCGCCATCGTCCTTCCGGCGATGGCCCACTGTCGTCGTTACTCGTGCGGTGTCCGTGCCTGAAGACCGTTACAGGTAGGTGCACACCCGCCAATCCCGGAAAGGCCCGGGATAGCTACCCATAAGCACGCCAGCCACATCTGCGGCTGAACGCGAATGCCGAACTTTCTTGAGAATGCTTACGGTCGCGGTGCGCGATCAAGCGCTGTTCGAGATGCTGAAATCCGATAGTGGCTGACGGTCAAACAGAGTCTTCGCCGAGCAACGCGAAGGCGAGCGCATCATCTTCCTTGAATGGAGCTGCGCTTGTTCGAGCAATCTGATTGCGTCGGTGGTCAGCAGTCTCGTCGTGGGTCGGAAAAGCTTGTCGAGGCTCCGCCGCCAGCTCTTTGAGCTGAGCCTTTAGCCGCCTTATTGCCGTTCAGATGGCTCGCGGCGTATGTGGTTGTGGCGCTGCCTGGAGCATCTTCCCGGAATGCGAGATCGGATTGGCTGTATCGCCGATGCCCGGACCTGTCGTCGAGTGAAATCCATTACAGCGTTTTCGAGCCAGGCAAATGCTCGGCTTGAGGATGAATGGATAACCGCCGCGCGCGAAGAATGCGTCAAATCAAAACCGAAAGCTTCACGGTTTCCGTAAAACCGTGAAGCTCTCGTCTGTTCACAATATCAGCACGCTATGGGTATCAGGCGATGCAGCTCTGGAACCCTTCGGCGATCTTCTCTTCCGGCAGGTTGCGGCCTATGAACACCATGCGGCTTTCGCGCTTTTCGTCCTCTTTCCAAGGGCGCTGATGGTCGCCGTCCAGAATCATATGCACGCCCTGAAATACGAAGCGCCGCTCCTCGTCCTTGAAAGCAAGGATGCCCTTGCTTCGCAAAATGTTCGGACCTTCGACCTGCACCAGATCCTCGATCCAGGCAAAAAATTTATCCGCGTCCAGCGGCTTGTCGGTCCGGAACGAAAGCGATTGCATCTCCTCGTCGTGGTAGTGCTTGAGGCCGCCGTTGTGTTCTTCGTGCTTGTGATCGTGATGGTCATGATCGTGATCATGGTCATGATGGTGGCCATCGCCGTGATCGTGGTGATGATCATGGCCATGGTCGTGGCTGTGATCTTCGGCTTGGAGGAAAGCCGGTTCGAAATCGAGAATGCGCTCGAGGTCGAAGGCGTTGCGCTCCAGAATCTCGTTGAGCGGGATCTGCGCCCGTTGGGTCCGGTGCAGTTTCGCGTAAGGATTGATACCGCGGATGCGCGCTTCGATCTCGCTGAGTTCGGCTGCAGATACCAGATCGGTCTTGTTGATCAAAATCACATCGGCGAAGGCGATCTGGTTCTTGGCTTCGGGAGCATCCTTGAGCCTGTCGTTGAGCCACTTGGCGTCGGTGACGGTGACGACCGCGTCGAGCTTGGTTTTACTTCCAACGTTCTCATCGACGAAAAAGGTCTGTGCCACCGGCGCCGGATCAGCGAGCCCCGTCGTCTCCACGATGATGGCGTCGAACTTGCCGTTCTTTTTCATCAGATCGGCGAGGATGCGCATCAGGTCGCCGCGCACGGTGCAGCAGATGCAACCGTTGTTCATCTCGAACACTTCCTCGTCGGCGCCGACGACAAGATCGTTATCGATGCCGATCTCGCCGAATTCGTTGACGATGACGGCGTATTTCCTGCCGTGCTCCTCCGAGAGGATGCGATTAAGCAGTGTGGTCTTGCCGGCGCCGAGATAGCCGGTCAGTACGGTGACCGGGATTTTATCAGTCATTTGGTTCCTCCGCTGGTCCAGCTATATAGGCATCCAGCTGTTTTGCATCAATTGCCGCGAGGACTAGTCCCCGGCGTCGGACTTGCCGGCTGTCGCTTGCTTCGCAGCCGCCTGACCTTGTTATCGCTATCGTCCGGTTTCCTGTTTCGCCGCATCCGGCTGGGCGTCGTCCGCCTCCCGCGTCAGCAGGCCGGCGCCCAATAATCCGGCGATGAAAATGTCCGGGCTCATGGTCGAGACGTGAATGCCTTCCTGGAACATGCGATCGGCAACCGCTTCCATATAGGCATGATCGCTGAGGTTCTGTTCATTCCAGCTCGACTCGCGCAGACGGGTGATTGCTTCGGCCGATGAGGCGGCCTCGATCAACAGCCCCTGGTTGGTACGGTATCGCATTGGTTATTCTCTCCTTAAGGCCGCAGTCTCTGCGTCTCCAGCATTCGGGCTACCGCTTGTTCATGGGCGATCAGGGTATGCACGGTGACCTGATTAGCGCCGGATTTTGTTGCTGCCAATCCGGCCGGTTCCCGATGCCTCGCCCGCCGCAACCGACGATAACTGCAGCCGTTGCTATGAAGAAATTCCGACCCTGTCGACTGAAAATATGACGTCGCAACGGCTGCTTCGCGAGGACCCTGCGGGTCGGGCATCGTCCGCAACCATGGTGAAGATCGTGTCGGGGCGCGCGCATCGCCATAGGCGCAACGGACCAGTTTGACGGAAGCGCGCCCTTCCGCGCGAATGCGGGTCAATCGGCGAGAACGACCATTTCGCCGTCGATGACCTGATATTCGGCCAAAAGCTCCGGAGTAGCTTCGGAATCGACCGTGATTTCTGCGTCAGGAAGGCACTCCTTGACGGCTCGTAGAGCCTCGGCCTGGTCGGCGATGGCGACAAGGATGAATTCGTGGCGCAAGGCGCCACTGGCCCCTCTGCCGGGTCTTACGGAACTGATTTTCCAACCTTTTAGCATGGCTTTTCCTATGGCATGGATTTTTACCCGCGTACATATGCGATTTGATGATCGTTGCTCGTTCCGCGCCGCCTTGCCCCCGCGGCTTTGGTCTCAAGAACGACGAAATTCTCATGGGCAGGCGTTGCTCAAGTCCATTGCGGTGCAACATCGGACATCCGTTCCGTGCGCAAACCCGCTGGCTGCCGATCTTCCCTCCGAGGCAACGCAGCGAGTCGCATTGGCCGCAAGCGGATAGGCAGCCCCTTTGGAAACACGCGTCGAATCTGCTCGTGCGTCCCGTTCACCACCGTTGACGCGTGTCGCCCGCACGCCGTTATCCATTGAACCGGAGGTTTCGCGATTGTAAACGTGCGGCGTTCGAAGAGGTCATCTGATGCCGGAAACTGCGCTAAGCGTACTCGTTCGCGTGTTGAATCGCCCCGTCCATTTCCCGAAGTCCGATCAGGCCGGATGTCTCGTCGTCGGGGAGGCGCCAACGCCATTCGTGGCGCCAAGGCTGGAAATCGAGGAGAGCGACGCATCGGCCTTGGAGAAGGAGATCGTTTTCATCGAGGCGTCGGCAGCGATCGGCAAGAGCACCTTGGCAAGGCAGTTGTCCGCGACGCTCAAGGTGCCGATTCTCGATCTGGCCGAAGTCGCCGTTTCGGCCGGCTCTCTCCGGGCGATGCTGGCTGGTCTGGAAGCCGCCGACAAAAGCGATCCGCTCGACGCATTTCACGAGGGGAAGATTCCGCTCATTGTGGACGCTATCGATGAAGGAAGGCTGCTGTCGGGCGAAACGGGGATCGAGCAGTTTCTCGCATCCATCGCCGAATTCCTGCAAAGCGACCGACGCGTTACCTCGCGACCCAAGCTGGTCTTGCTGGGGCGGTTCGAGTCGATCGAATTGGCGCGGCAGCAACTCAAGCTCGCCGTGCACGGCATTACGCACGTCACGGCGAACGTCGAGTTTTTCGACAAGGAGGGAGCGCGCCAACTGATCCACGCCTATGCCGCATCAGCCGCGAGGCCCGGCTCGCACTATCTGCAGCACCCGGAACAAGCGCAGGATTTCATCACCGTTTATTTTGACGCGATCGAAGCAGCGCTGGGTCTGCCGGCGGGAGAGCTTTGGCAGAACGAACGAGGCAAGGTGTTCGCCGGATACGCTCCGGTTCTTGCGGCGGTGGGATCCATCCTGGCCGTGATCGATAATTTCGCAAACGTCGCCAGAAACCTCAGCGCAAACGGCGGCCGCGAAGCCTGGGGAATGGTCGAGGCGGTTCTGTACGAGATACTGGGCCGCGAACAGGACAAGTTGCGGGATCGGCTGAGCGACCAATGCGAGTCCGCGCTGCCAAATGCGGTTTATGATGTCGAGGAGCAGTTGTCGCTGCTTGCGCAGTATATCGAGTCGAAGCCGCTCGAGGGCGCCGGCCGTGTCAGGCTGCCTCCTGCGGAAATGGAAAAATACAGGGAAATGGTCCGAACCTATCTGCCGCATCATCCGTTCCTGCGGCGGCACGAATTCGGAGATGCGGTGCTGGGTGCGGGAGCGGTGTCGCGCGCCGTCTATCACGGCGGGACGATTTCGCGCGATCGGCTGATAAGCCTATCGCGGCAATGGCGGCAGTCCGCGCCGACGCGCCGGCCCTTGCGTTGATCGTTCAAACATCAAACGTGCGAAGCGACGTGTCGTCGGCGTTGGCTGACGGTATGCGCCGAACCGAAGCGGCTGTTACGGTTTCAGACGGCCGGTCGCCATCAGCCACCATTCGGGCGCCTGGAGTCCGGTGACGGCGTCATAGGCATCGTAGGGTTTGATATCGAGGACGGGCGTGCCGTCATAGGCGTCCAGCGCTTTCACGGTCAGAACGTTCTTGTCGCGTTTCAGCAGTTCGACGACGGCAAGTCCGATCGGATTGGGCCGCTCCCGACCGCGGGCGCTGAACACACCGACTTCCGGCAGATCTTCGCGATGCCGCGGATGGACGGTGAGCTGATCGGGCGTCCAGGTGGACTGATCCATCCAGAACAAGATGAATAAATGGGACCATTCCTCGATGCCGGTGAGGGTGCGCTCGAGATCCTCGCGCACAACGATTTCGGCGACGATGTCGCGGCGGGAGATTCCCGTGGCCTTGTTTCTGTACGGGCTGCGCACCGTACCTACTGATTGCATGCAAATCGTCATGTGGGACTGCCGGGTGCGGGATGATTTGAGTCTGCGATGGTGTGCCGGCATGCTTTCTCATTGCCGCTCGGAGCGCGGACCGTAGCTCGAGTGTCGGTCATTCTGCCGAATGCCTCCCGTGAGCGTCAATGACGCCGTTCAGCGTCGAGCGCTTCGCCAAGGAAAAATTTGGGTCTCGTCGCGAGCCTCAATTCCTCTTCATGCCCGCTTGCGCAGATGAGGGAGGGAACCCTGCTGCCTGAATTCACGTTGTGCCGTCGACCGCGCATTGCAATGTCGAATGTGCAGTGGAGGCATGCGATCTGCGCAGTATGAAAATGTGAGTGCGCGAGCTTGTGCGGATAATCCTGTCTTAAGGTCTTCAAGTCACGCCACGATAGGCGCCGTGTTTGCGCTTCAGCAAACGGCTCTTTATACAATGGGACGTCGTAAACTGCTTTTTTCCGCCGCGCGGATCTGCGCGATCTTCATCGCCGCGACTGTGTTGCTGATGATTGGCCATCGCCGGCGAGCGGAATTCGGTACATGGTCAAGAAAGAGTAAGAAGATTTCGGTCGCCGATTGCGCTCGAAACTAATCCTAGACTGCTTATCAACGCACGCTTTCACGTATTGACTTAAAAATCTTGGCAAGACGCTTGATGCTTCCGCGGAGATGCAATCAATCTTCGTCATGACATTGCTTTCGTCATTGCCGCATAGCAGCATGAACGGCGCTTGCATCTTAAAATATACTCCTTTAAGAAAACGGCCGGTACGTAACGCGCTTGTTGGGCCCGTATCGATGGCCGCCAGGTGCTGGTGCGGGGTTTATGACAAGGAGCGCGAGCGGCATGAAGATGTCGAATGGCCTGATTGGCCGCCGGTTTGGCCGCCGGTTTCTGGGATTGGCGTTTGGAGTAGCGGCGGCAGCCGCGAGTGGATCGGCATTTGCGG